>NZ_BAAASG010000042.1:0-4499 GCF_039532765.1 Streptomyces longisporus | reverse complement strand
CTATGTCGAGCGGTGGATCCGGTCGTTCAGCTGGGAACGCTGGCCGCGATCGTCTGCGCAACTTGGGTGGGCGAGAGGTGAGTGGTGTCGATGACTTCAGCTTCTCGCCGCAGCCAGGGAAGAGCGTCCTGGTAGCGCGGGATGTGATCCAGGCGCCATTGTCGAGCACCGGTTTCGACCGTGTCGCCCTCGATGCGCTGGGCCAGCGTGTCCGGATCGGTGTGCAGCACGAAGTGCCGCACTGGAATGCCAGCCTTCGCCAACCCGGCGTGGATCTCTTCCCAGTACTGCTCGACCAGCACCGATTGAGGGATGACGAGCACTCCGCCAACGAAGTCGAGGACCTGCGCAGCGGTCTCCACGACCAGACCACGCCATGGCGGCCACTCCTGAAAGTCCCTGACAGGAACGGAATTGAGGACGTGTCGCAGCATGTAGCCGACGGTTTCGGAGTCGAAGACCCTTGCGTCAGGAAGGAGCGCGGCAAGTTCCTTCGAGGTGGTGGTCTTGCCGACGCCGAAGGTCCCGTTCAGCCAAATAATCATGCCGGTGACCCTATCCGCGGGGACGGAGGCACTGTAAGGGTCCCGAGTAGTACCGGTCGGCGGAGGATCCCCACCTGCGTGGCGCGAGAGTCAGCGGCGCTCAGCAGCGCCGTTCGATGGCGCGGCGGTCAGGGTGCGGAGACGACGGATCTCGCCGTGCGCGGTCTCCAGTTTCCGGGTGAGGTCGGCGACCTTGTCGCGAAGTTGCCGGTTGCGTTCGAGCGCGGTCTCCAGCCTGCGTTGCAGGGAGGCTTCGCTGGCCGCGTGCTGAGGACTGCGGTGGGGAGCCGGGGCTCGCTGCTGGAGCTGGTTGATCGCGGTGATGAGGTCGGTCTGCGTGTATAGCCAGGACCGGGAGACACCGGCGGCGTTCGCGATGCCGACGACCGTGGGCCGTTCGCCGCGGCGAGCTGCAGCCTTGACGGCCTCTTCGGCTCGCTCGCGTGCCTGCCTGCTGCGCATCTTCGACGCTTCGACGAGGAAGCGGGCGTTATCAGCCGGTGGCATCGAGATCAGTCACCTCCCCACCGGCCACGATCTGCTGCGGGCCGGCCTGTTCCAGGGCATCGATGATGGTGTCGAGCTTGCCGAGTGTGCGGGTGTTCTTCTCGACGATGCGCGACAGCCCGGCCTTCTCGGCGTCGCCGATGAGCTTGCGGGTCTCGTCCCGCTGGCGTCGGTGCTGGTCGAGAAAGTCGCCGGTGGTGATGAAGAAACGACAGTCCAGACACGGGTTGGCGTACTCGCAGTCGGTCTGAATGGGTGCTCCGCAGTAGCCGTTGGGGAGACTGACCTTGGCGCGGACCAGGGACAGCCGCATCCAGGTGGCATCGGCGAGCGGGTGGTCAGCAGGCAGAGCGACAGGTTCGCCTTCAGCGTTGACCTTGAGGGACTTCTCCCAGTGCTCACGCAAGGTCTTCTGGTGCAGCCGGGCGTAGATGGCCGTCATCTGCGGCGACATGTGATCGAGCAGTTGCTGGACGATGTGCTGCGGGACGTTGGCGTTGATGAGCCGGGTGCCCAGCGTGTGGCGGAACTGGTGGAAGGTCACCCGGGCGGGGCGGCCGTGCTCGTCGATGAGGCGGATTCGCTCCAGCCAGTTCTCCATCTGTTCGCGGCACCAGCTGTCCGAGACGGGCTTGCTGCCGTTGAGGTTGGCCAGCCAGCCGGGGAACAGGAAGCGGCTTCCGGCGGGGAAGCGGGCCTGGACACGCTTTTGCTGTGCGGCGATCTCGTCGGCGAGGGCCTGGCTGATCGGGAAGAACGCGATGCGTCCGTGGATCTTGTGGTTGACCCAGGTCAGGTAGGGGGCGCCACTGTCGTCGTGAGTGACGCAGTCGAACCGCAGTCGCCGGGCGTCCTTCATGCGCAGACCGCAGGAGATCAGCAGCGGGACCATGAGGCGGAGATCGTCGGTGGCGATCAGTGCCAGGCTGGCGGGGTTCTCCATCTGCCGCATCAGGTGCTCGGAGATCCAGCGCGGTTTGGCCGGCGGCGGAGGCGGGGCGTCGTTGTAGACGACGGCGTCGCGGGGCAGGCCGGGCTGCCAGTCGTGAGCGCGGGCGTCGGCGAGGAACCGGCCCAGCGCGTTGACCGCCGCCCGGCGAGTGAACACGTCCGGGTAGTCGACGGCCAAGGCGGCAATCCACGTCTCGATCCTGGCCCGGGTCAGATCGGCCGGCTCGGCGTTCGGCGGAAGATGCCGGGAGAGATGGGTCAGGGAGCGCAGGTTCTGTGCGACGGTGTTGACGCTGATGTTCGTGCTGATGCGCCAGCGGCACCATCGTTTGGCCAGCTCGCGCAGCCAGGGCTGGGCTATGCCGCCGAAACGCAGGTAGCGCGTCTCGCCTTCGGCCAGGGCGAAGTGGCGCAGGTCCCAGGTGTCCCGCGGATACTGGTCGGCCCACGGATCATCGGCGATGAGCAGGTGCTCCAGGGCGAAGCGGGTGTCCGCGATGAAGCGGAAAGCGACCACGTTGTGAGTGTGGCGCTTGCCGCCGGGCCCGACGGGTGCGACGTAGTCGCGCCAGCTGGTCTCATCCCAGTCCAGGAGGCTGGTGACCGGCGCCTGGCAGGCCCAGGTGACCGCGCGGCGCACGTCGCGGGCGGGGGTGAAGCGCAGTCCCTCGTCGAGACGGTGTTGCAGGCCGAACTGGAACTCCAGGCGGAGTGCGGGATCGAGCTGGCTCAGGCGGATCTTCGGGTCGCCGCGGTGGGCGAGGTCGTCGTACCAGGTGGTGAGGTCAGGGCGGCCGTGCTTGCGCCACCGGGTGTGGTGCGTGTGACACAGCGGGGCATCGGTGCTGTCGGTCCAGCGTGGGCAGCCGGGAAACTCGCAGTTCCGCTCGGCGGCCCACGGTCTGCGCGGCGGTTGGTAGAGGGTTCGTGCCACCCAGTTCTCAAGGGGTGGCCGTCCGGCATGGGTCCACCGCGAGGCGTGTCGGTGACACAGCCCGTGAGCGGCCCTGGCCCGGTTGCACCCGGAGACCAGGCAGGCCGGCACCTGCTGGCGGCGGCGCAGTCGCGCGTCCTCGTCCGCGGCCCAGCTGTCCAGGTCGGCCGGGCGTCCTGCGGCCACCCAGCGGTGATGGTGGGTGCGACACAGCTTCAGCAGGCCCATGGTCAGCGTCGTCGGGCAGGAAGCGATGCGGCACTCACCAGGAAAGAACACCGGGCTGTCACGCGGCGGGCAGAACACTTCGGTCCGGAACTCCGGGCGCACTGTCTCCATCAGCTTCGCCAGCAGCCCCGCCGAGCTTCGGCGTGTCTGGGGCGTGTTCACCGGGCCGATGTCCCGTCCTTGATGATCCCGGCCGAGAGGAGCACCCGGCGATGATCCTCGACATCGAGATGGCTGTAGATCTCGGCCGTGGTCTGCGAGCTGGCATGGCCAAGGAGCTCCGCCACGACCTCGATCGGGACCTTGGCCCGCAGCAGCCGTGTGGCGTAGGTGTGCCGGCAGGCGTGCGGCGAGAAGTGCGTGATGCCGGTTCGCTGCTGCAGGCGTTCCACCAGCTCGTTGACGTTCGCCCGGGTCATCGGGGAGCCGATTGGCTCCCGGAAGAGGTTGACGAACACGAAGTCGCAGTCCAGCGTGCCGTACTCGCTCTCCATGTAAGCGGCGTAGCGGTCGAACAGCTCCGGCCTCACGGGGACGATCCGGCCCTTCATGCCCTTGACGCGGGCCCGGTTGGCGTTGTTCTCGCGCGGAACGACGTGCACCTCGCCCTTGCGGAGGTTCAGGTCGGCATGCCGCAGGCCAAGTGCCTCGCTGATCCGCAGCCCCGACTCGTCGAGGAGAGCGATCAGGAACTGGTCCCGGCGCCGGTTGCAGGCGCTCATCAGGCGCTGGACCTCGTCCTCGGTCAGCGTTCGGGGCGGCTCGCGGTGGGCGGCGATGCGGATCGGGCTGTACTCGACTTCGCCGCCCCGCTGGGTGTGCGCCAGCATCGGCGTGTAGGAGCCGGTCGGCTGCCTGCCCAGCAAGTTCCCCAGCAGCGCGGGTACGCTCTCGTCCCGCCGGGCGTGGAACCGGTAGAACGACGCGAGCGCGGCGCGCTTCCGCTGCAACGTGGTGTTCTCCAGCGCCTGGCCGACACCGGGCAGCACGAATACCCCTGGTGCACGGGCCGGCTTCGGCCGACGCAGCCAGTCGAAGAACTGGGCCAGGACCTCCAGGCGCACGCGCCGGTAGTCGAGGCCCGTCTGCTCCAGCCAGACGAAGAAGTCCCGCAGGTCGTACGCGTAGCCCTGCACCGTGTTCGGCGACGCGCCCCTCGCCGCCAGGTACGCGAGGAACTCCTCCACGGCATCGACGGGCAAGCCGTCGTCCCCCACCACGGTGTATGAGACCGGACCCTCCTCGGACAGCCGCAGCCTCTGCACAGCGAACGACACACCACACCCCAGGACGACATGGACAGGCGAACAGAACCCGTCCATGTAGCACCGAAA
>NZ_BAAASG010000041.1:0-15473 GCF_039532765.1 Streptomyces longisporus | reverse complement strand
AGGCCCTCCCATGACAGCGAGTTGGACATCAAAGACACCCGGAAGACTGATCGGCATAGTCGAGGACACCGGCGACCTGCTGCCCGACGGGCAGGTCATCGCCCCGCACCGACCGACCGACGCCACCGGCGGGGACAACCTGTTCGTCGCCTACATGGAGGCGTTCGAGGCCTCCAACAAGCACTGGGCGGCTTGCCAGGCCTGTCAGGAGGACCGGCCCTGCGCGGTCGGCGGGCCGATCCACGACCGGTTCGCCCAGCTCCAGGACCGCTACGAGGCCACGAAGAAGAGCGGCCTCGCCACCACATGATCCGCACTGGCGGTTGCCTGATCCGCCCGCACCG
Organism: Streptomyces longisporus; assembly: GCF_039532765.1. NCBI lineage: Bacteria > Bacillati > Actinomycetota > Actinomycetes > Kitasatosporales > Streptomycetaceae > Streptomyces > Streptomyces longisporus. The sequence continues at coordinate 15,129 of NZ_BAAASG010000041.1, read as the reverse complement.
ACCGCCGCAGCACGGCGGGCCGGGTCGGGCGGTGACGGGGAGCCGGACAGCCCGGACCACACCGCACGAGGAGAACACATGCGCAACCTCGACGAGTTCGCCGCAGCTCTGAACCAGGTCACGCAGTCGGTGGCCCGCCAGGCCGTCACCCGTCAGCAGACCCGAGCCGTCGTGGCGACCGCAGCCGCCGGCGACGAAGCGGCTCTCCGCAAGTCCTTGGAGGGCATGTCCACCGCCGATCTCCAGCGCCTGCAGCGAGAACTCCGGCGGGGCTGACGCGCGGATGCAGCACCTGTTCCCCAACATCCCATGCCGCCCCTGATGGGGCGGCTTTGACCGGAAGGAGGCGGCGTGGCCGCCACACGAACCCGTAAGAGGCCCACCGCCCGGAAGAAGCCGACTCCGACGACTGCCGCCTCCGTCCCCGCCGCTCCCGCTCCGGCCGCGACCGAGCTGATGGACCAGGCCGGGCGGGAGACGCGCACCGCGGACCTGCGGGATCGGGCCGCCGACATCGTCGATCTCGCCCGTGAGGAAGCCGCCGCCCTCCAGACGGAGGCCGAAGGGCAGGCGGCGCGCACCGTCGCCGCCGCACACGAGCAGGTCACGGACATGCTGTCCGAGGCGCGCACGCGTGCCGAGGGCATCACCGAGACGGCCAGCCAGGAGGCCACCGCCCAGCGTGCGGAGGCCAAGGAGACGGTCCAGGCCGCGCGCGGTGAGGCCGACCGGCTCCTGTCCGAGGCCCGTGACCGTGCCGGGAGCCTCCTGGGCGAGGCCCGCGCCCAGGTTGCGCAGCTGACCGAGCAGGCGGCCTTGGATCATGAGTCGGCCCGGGCGACGGTTGCTGAGATGCGCCGTGCGGCGGAGGCCGACCTGGCGGAGATTGGTGAACTGGTGGCGGCACGCCGCGAAGAGGCCGCCGCGATCATCGCCCGAGCTCAGGAGCAGGCCGACCAGCTGCGCGCCACCGCCCAGCGCGAGGTCGAGCAGGCCCACGAGCGCTACAGCGAGCTGGCCGCTTCGGCGGCGACCGCGTACGACACCCGCCGGGCGGAGGGCGAGAAGCTCTACGCCGACGCGGTGGCCGCCGCCGACTCCCGCCGGCGTGAGGCGGAGACGGCCGTTGCCGACGCTCATGCCGAGGCGGAGCGGGCGCGTGCCGAACTGCGCGAGCAGCTGCGCACGATGGGCGACGCGTGGGACAAGAAGGCGGCGGACAAGCGCGCCGCCCTGGATGCCGAACTCGCCCTTCTACGCAAGGCGTTGGAGGAACAGCGCGAGCGGCTTCGACGCGAGGCCACGTCCGTCGCCGCCCAGCTGCGGGAGGCGGCGGAGAAGGACGCCGCGCGCATCACCGCCGAGGCGGAGAAGAAGGCCAAGGGCATCACCGACCGGGCACAGGCCGATGAGGCCCGCGCTCGCCGGATGCTGGAAGAGGCCCGGGAGGCCAAGAAGGCCAACTCCAAGTTCCGGGGCTGGCAGCAGCGGTTCGGTCGCAAGATGTGGAAGACCGCGCCGTGGATCGCGCTGGCTGCCGGCGTCGGGCTCGCCGCCTCCGGCGAGTACGAACTGGCCACCATGGTCGGGATCAACCCGTACGTCGCCCCGCTGCTGCCCGTCAGCATCGACGTGTACTGCGTCACCGCGTTCCGCGCCAAGCGGGACATCCCGGCGGCGCTGCTGCTGATGGCATCGGCGAATGTCACGTACCACCTATCCGAGCAGGCCCACATCGTCAAGGCGGGCCAGTCGGCGCCGTGGCCGCTGACCACCTTCGTCGTGCTGATCTTCGTGGCCGTCATCTGGCGCGTCCACTCGCTCATGCACGACGCCGGTACGGACGGACACGGTGGTACGGACGCCCACAGTGGTACTGGCACGCCGGCCGGGACAGGCGGGCGTACCAGTACGGCTGCCCGTGCGGACAGCTCCGCTGGTACGCAGCACGCCCGTACAAGCACGGCAGGGACAGACCTGTACGGCGCGGCAGCCAGTACGGTGCCCGCTCGTACGGTCTCCGGCGCGGCTCGTGCGGAGCCTGTACACGCCACCGGGCGGGGCACCGCCCCGGCGGCGGCGAATGCGGGCGTGACCAGCGCGTACAACGGCCGTACAAGCGGCGTACCGGCCGCCCCGGACGCCGGGGCGCGTACTAGTGCTGAGCACTCCGGGCGTACCAGTGCGGCGACGTACGCGAGCGAGACCCGTACTAGTACGGTCACCGCGCGGACGGCTCCCCTGGACGGCGCCCCGGCCGCCCGTACCAGTACGGCGGGCACCCGCTCGCGTACCACCGCGACGGCCTCCGCCGGGCGTACCGGTACGGCCACTCCGCCGCGTCCGGATGACGAACTGCTCCCCCTGGTACGGGAGCTCCCGCGCGAGGACGACGGCTTCGTCAACATCTCGCGCGTGCGCACCCAGCTCCGCGTGAACCAGGACCGCGCGGTGCGCCTGCTCAAGCTGGCCGGCCTGCTGCGTCCGTCGGACGCGGACAAGTACCTGACCTGAGCGCACGTCCGGCACACATCAGTGAGGGCCAGCCCACGGCAATTGGGCTGGCCCTCGCCGTGACTGCCGGAAGCAGTCAACAGCCCCCCGAGTACAGCAGATCCAACCCCCACGGAGGACCCCGTGAGCACCGACGAAACCCAGTCCTTCTTCGACGACCCGGACGCGGCGCTGCGTGAGATCGCGCAGAACCCCGCCGCCTACGCGCACTACCTCGCCGATTTCCACCGGGTCGTCCTCGACATGCAGGCCAAGCTGGAGATCCTCCAGCGCGAGACCCGCGTCCACTGCCGCGGCACCCACGTGGAGGGCGACATGAGGGGCCAGGCTTTCCTGCGCTCCTTCCCGGTCGAAAAGTCCCTGAACAACGTCATCAAGAACCTCAAGAACGTCACTTCGGGACTGGAAAAGAGCGCCCATAAGCGCCACGCCCACGACGAAAAAGTCAAGGACGTCGTGAAGCAGCGAAAGGAAAAGGCCCAGCTCAAGGAGCAGAAGAACAATCCCCCGGCCATCCAGCCCGGCACGGAAAACGGCCAGCAGGTTCACGGCAACCAGAATCCCGGCTATGCTAATCCCGCGTCGATTTACGACCTGGGTGACAGGCGGTCGGCGTGACGCGGCCCCTCACCAGCGTCGAACGCCAGCGGGAATCCCGGCTGAACTGGCGCAGGGATGAGGAAGTAAGAGCCCGCGAATCTCGCGGCGAGCAGGGCGCGATGGAATTCCGACTCCGTGTCACCCGCGCTGAAATCGCGAAGGAAGCGAAAGCCGGACGCACGGACACGTGGGCCGGATTCGCCCTCGTCCTGCAGCTGTTCCGCACCGCGATCCAGCGGCGGGCAGCAGGCGACACGAGGATCTGGAACGACCTCCTGCAGTACGCGGAGCAGGTCGTGAAGGCCCACCCCCCACGCGACTGAGCGTGACCACCAAAGGCCCCGCCGGACCCCGGCGGGGCCCTCGCGCGTGTAACGCGTGCACACGTGCACGTGCACACGCGTGCACACGAGACCCCACTGTCTGTCAAGTCCCCCTGGAAGGAGGTGAGCCGTGTCCGACGAGAGCGACGGCGGGACCGTCTACCCGTTCCCCGGAGGCGGTGACCCCTCGTACGTCCCGCCCCCGATCCCGTTCTACGGAGACACCACTCCGGAGCCGGAAGCGGATTCCCCGGACGCTCCCGAAACCCCGGAAGAGCCCGACGGAGAAACGACCCCGCAAATTCCGGCGGTTCCTCGCCCGATGACACCCGAGTCTGCATTGGCATCCGGCGGCAATCCGGCAATCGCCGTGCATTCAGATTCCGGGGAATCCGAAGAAAACACGGACGACGAATATGTTGCGCAGCGTTCTCTTGCTGACCGGCTCGGCGACTGGCTCGAATACCGGATTGCTCTCGGGCGGAGCCGAATGGAGGCGGAAGCGCCTTACCGCGAAGCTGAAATAGCGCGGAAGACTGCCCTGCTCCAGGCGCAGACTGAGCGCGAAATCGGGCTGATGGAGCAGCAGGGAAAGCTGCGCGAAGCCCAGGTGAAGGCGCAGGCGGACCGGGCGGCGGCGAAAGGGAAAGCCGATGCCGCCGTCGCGAAGTCGCAGAAGCCCTCCGCCGCCGGGATGGGATCCGACAAGGGCCGCGGCAAGCCGTCGGGGTCGGGAGCCGGAGCCGGCCGGGGTGCCGGGGGCCCCAACTCCCCCAAGGGAGCCGGGAAGGGGCCTGATCGTTCCGCTGGCGGCCGCAACGGTCCCTCCAAGGGCAATGAGCCGCCCGGCGGCGCCAAAGGCCGCCAGAACGGCTCTGGCGGCCCGGGCAGTTCAGGCAAGGGCGGCACGAAGAGCGACGGCGACAAGGGGAAGAACTCGCCCGCCTCCAGTCCGGCGGCGGAGCGGGCCCGCGGCCGCCAGGAGCGGGCCGCCGCCCGCCAGGCGGCACGAGACCAGCGGCGCGGCGCCGCCCAGACGGCCAGCCTCGCCGACCGCAGCAAGGACCGCGATTTGGCCCGCGCCAACAAGCAGGCCGCGCAGGACGAACGCCGCGCGGCGAAAGCCGAACGCGCAGCTGCGAAGAAGGCGAAGCGGGAGGCGGCTGCGGCCGCCGCCGCGGACCGTAAGCGTCGCGCGGCCGAAGACAAGGCTGAGAAGGCAGAGAAGGCCCGGAAGGAGAAGGAGGGAGAGCCCGCCGGCCCGAAGGTTGATCTGACCAAGGACAAAGACGGCAAGGGCAAGTCCGGGAAGCCGGAGGACAAGCGCGGCCCCGAAGCCCGGGACGGCGAGACCAAGAAGACCACCGGCGCCAAGGACAAGGACACGCCCAAGGACGGCAAGGCCAAGGACGGCACCGAGCCGTCTGCTGACGCTCCGAAAGACGCGACCACCGGCCCGGGCGAAGGCAAGAAGGACGGTGAGAAGCCGTCTGACGGCTCCGGCGACAAGGACCCGAAGGACGCCGGACCGGACGACAAGCCGAAGGCCGACGCAGCCAAGGACCCGCCCAGCGCCGACGACAGCGCAGGCGGGCGCTCCTTCGGCGAACGGATCAAGGACTGGTTCGGCAGGCCCGGCGAAAAGGACCCGAAGGACACCCCCGATCCGGAGGAGCCCCCCAGGACCAGGGCAAAGCCGCAAGATTTCGGCGCCACGTTCGACCGCCCTGACCGGTCCGAACAGGCACCGCGGCGTCCCGACTCGAACGATGACGACGAGGTCTACGACGCGGTCATCGTCGAGCCCAGGGGCCTTCCCCCCGCGCCCGAGCCCCACACCCAGCGGCCCGGCACCACCCGACCCACCCCCGAGGAGAGCAACGTGAGCACGACGGGAGTCCAGACCGCGTCGGGCCAGGGCGGCCTGGCGGCCAAGCACCGCACCAACATCACCTTCGACGAGTTCCTGGTGGAGATCGCGAACATCGCTGTCTCCGCCGGCGTCGACAAGGAGCGGGCCGAATCGCTGGCCGAGGCCCTGGGCAAGGTCGCGGACGCCCTGCGGGACATGGCCACCGACCTGGTCGGCGACCACAACATCTCCACCCAGGTCACCGACCTGATCTCGAACCTCGCCGACGCCGCCGGCCGCATGAAGCTGCAGGCCGAACGGTGCGCGAACGAGTGCGGGGTGGCCTGCGAGGCCGCCCAGCTCGTGGCCATGGCCGTCGCCCGCACCTACGGCGAGGACCTTGATGCCATGGACGCTTCGGGCCTGACCTACGCCTCCTCCGCAGCCCACCACGACTAGACGAAAGGCCTGCTGATGAGCAGCGAACTGGCCCCGCAGCAGGGCAAGGCGGCCGCCTCGACGGACGGCGACAACCGCTACAAGGCCGTCCAGCACAAACTCAAAACCCTGGGCAAGGCCATGGACGACGCCACGGTCGAACTCGAGGGCCTGCTGCGGAACATGCGCATGAACGCCGGCCGCTCCGAGCGGCTGGCCGTCGACATCGCCGACGCCGGACTCGATCCGAAGTTCGTGCACATGACGAACAGCGTCTCGGTCGCGCTGGGCGGCGCCGCCGTCGAAGTCCGCAAGCTGCACGAGACGGCACAGGACGTCTCGGGCCTCGCCCACCAGACCAAGCGCACCCACTCGAAGCTGTACGAGGCCCTGGACGACGTCCGCTCCGGGCGCCCCGAGACGACCCCCAAGCCCGGCTTCTTCGTCCGCCGCGGCGGCTGACCCTCTTCCGCTTCCCCCTGCTGGGCGGCCCCGCCAACCGTGGCGGGGTCGCCCAGCGTCTTCCCCTGACAAGGAGAAACGTCCGGTGTCCCTTCCCCGCAGCGTCGTGCTGGAACGCATCGCCTACACGCTGGCCGCGCCGGTCCTCGCCGCGGCCCCCAACATCGCCCCCGGCAGCCCGGTCAACACCGTCGTGACGCTCGCGGGCGCCGCCGGCGTTGCCGGATCGGTGCTGGCCTACAAGAGCGGTGAGGACACCGGCCGGAAGATCGTCCGCTGGTCCCCGCTCACCCTCGCGGCCGCCATCGACGTGGCCGCCCAGCACACCCCCGGCATCGGCTGGGACCTGCTGGCCGCGGCCGCCTGGGCGGCCGCCGGATGGTTCGTGCTGCCGTTCACCCGTTCCGTCCGGCGCCACCACCGGCCCGCTCTCGGCTACATCCCCGCCCCGCAGCCGGCGCCCGCGCAGCTGCAGCCCGCGATGCCCTCCGGTCACACGGACGCCTTCACTCAGGGCGTGCAATTGCTGTGGGAGCGCGCCGGGATGCCCGGCCGTACCTACGTGGTCAAGGCCGACCCGCACCCGGGCACCCGCAACGACCTGACGGTGCTGCTGCGCGCCTCGGAGCCGGGCCGCCCGATCGCGGGCCTGTCGGAGGCCGCGGTCGCGGCCGCGTTCGGGGTCAACCCGGACCCGGACATCATCGCCTTCTCTCCGGTGGTGCAGCAGCCCGGACGGCAGGGCGGCCCGGGCTGGCTGCAGGTCGACGTGACCCCCGACGCGGCCCTGCGCCGCCGCAGGAACCCCACCGACCACGAGTGGTGGGCCGACACGGTCGGCGCCGACGGCGGCGCCATCCCCGGCTCGGTGTTCGTCCGCAAGATCCGCAACAACGACCGCAAGGTGACGTACTGGACGGCGCACATGCCCGACTCCATGGGCGAGCCGCGCATCAACCTGCCCGCCCTGTGCAAGGCGCTGGACGCCAGCTACGAGGACGGACGGGTCTTCGTCACCCTGGACGGGCCCGACATCCTGGTGTCGGTGTGGGACACCTCGCCGCTCGCCAAGGTCTACCCCGCCACCCGCGAGCTGCTGACCCCGGACTCTGAAGGCCGCTGGGTCGTCGGCTACCTGACCAACGGCCAGCCCGCCCGCAACCGCGTCTACACCGACCGCGGCGCCGCGCACGGCCTGTACGTGGCGCCGTCCGGCGGCGGCAAGACCCAGCTGATGGCGCTCGCCGTGGCCGCCGACGCCCTGTTCGGCTCGGTGGTCTGGCTGGCCACCGAAACCGGTGACGAGAAGACCGCCGCGCTCGGCAAGCACATCGACCGCCAAGGCGCCGGCGCCCTCTACATGATCCGGTCCCTGCGCGCGCTGCTCGCCCTGCTGGAGATCCGGGCCGAAATGCCATGGGCTGACGGGGAAGTCCACGACTGGAGCCCCAGCGCCGAAGGCTGCCCGTACAAGCCGCTCAGCCAGTACCTGGACGAATTCCTGTCCGCAGCCCGCCACGGCGACTACGGCGTGGAGATCATGGACCTTGCCGAGCAGATCTCCGTCAAGGGCCGCAAGTACGCGATCGGCATCAAGGTCGCCGGTCAGTCGATCTACGTGCAGGACGGGTTCACCCAGCTCCTCAACGAGAACCTGCGCGAGAACTCGATCCCCGTCGTGCTGAAGGTCGCACCGAAGAAGGTCGGAGAGATGTTCAAGACCCTGGCCGTCGCGCCGGAGGACATCCCGGACCCGCTGCCGCGCTCCTTCTCCAAGGCGGAAGCCGGACGCATCGACCGGATCGTGAAGGGCGAGCCGGAACCGGCCGTCGACTCCAACACCGGCGGCGTCGGCTGGATCGTCGAATCCCGCAAGCCGGAAGTCCTGCGCACCCTGTTCATGGACTTCAGCAAGGACATCGGCGAACTGTTCCCTGACGAGATCGCGCAGCTCACCGACCACGAGATCCGTGAGCTCGAAGCGCGCGACCTGTGGTTCGACTGGACCGAGCCGCCCCGGCCCGGCGAGTTCGGCCCCGAGCCCGGCGACGACGAGGACGACGACGCGCCCAAGAAGAGCGGCGGCAAGCGCCGCGGCGGCGGCACCTCCGCCGCGCGCCGCGACACGGTCACCTCCGCCCGCCAGGCGCTGGAAGCCATCAAGAACTTCTCCAACGTCTGACCCGACCCACTCCACCCAACCGCAGGGCCCGGCCGCACCCGGCCGGGCCCTGCTCACACCTGGAAGGACACACACGCTCGTGGCCGTATCGATCTCCGCCGTCGTCCTGCTCGCCATCGTCGTCTTCGTGCTGATCCGAGGCGGCTCCGTACGACTCTCGCACGCCCTGGCCTGCGCCCTGTTCGGCTTCTTCCTCGCCTCCACCGGCGCCGCGCCCACCATCAACCACGCGATCAGCTCCGTCACCGGCTGGATCTCCAGCATCTGACAACGCCTCGGCCGCCGGCGTCGAAGGCCGCCCCCCAATCCCGCACCTTTGACGCCCCCAGGGAGCCGCGATGCCCCAGACCCACACCTCCCCCGCCGCTGAACACTCCGCCGCGACCACCCAGGCCGCCGCCCCGCCCACGGAGCTGTCCCTCGAGGAACGCCTGGCATTCATCAACGCCGCGATGACCGTGCGGCTGGACGAAGCCAAGGTCGCCTACGAAGTCAACACCGCCCACATCGACACCGAACCCGTCGACCTGGCCGACGTCGTCACCATTCCCATCGACACCGGGCTCGCCCCGCTTCCGGCCCTGTACCCGACCCCGGTTGCCGCCGTTCTGCAGCGGGCTCACCACCGCCTGCTCACCGGCGGCTGGTGCAAGGACGCCCTGGTCGACGCGGACGGCGCCCGCTGCATGCTCGGAGCCATCCGCATCGAGGCCCGCGGCGACCGCGGCCTGGAAAGCAACGCCGTCGCCGTGCTCCTGGACGCGATCCGCCGCACGTTCGGTGACGACGTCGACTCCGTGCCCGGCTTCAACGACGCGTTCGGCTCCGCCCGCACACCGATCCGCATGGTCGACCAAGCGGCCGCTCTCGCTGACGCCCGCGGCCTGTAGCCCCGCCCGTCCGGGCTCCCTGCCCGGTGCCCGAACCCGTCCACGGGCCGGGCACGGGACAGGCCACCCGGCCAGCGCACCACCGATCACCACCGACCACCCACCGAGGAGACGCCTCACCATGCAGCCCAACAGCCCCATCAACGGCCAGCACCACCCGCTCAAGGACACGACCGACGTCCCCGAGCCCCCGCCCGCGGACGACACCAGCAAGGAGCCCCGCTTCGCGCGGCTGCACGCATGGTGGACCGCGGCTTGGGAGGAAGACGGCTTCCTGTACCGCCGGTGGGAGGACCTGTTCCAAGCCCGGCACGCCGGATGGCACCAGATGGCCAACTGGATCAAGGCAGTGCTCAGCGTCGCCGGGATCTGCGCGTTCATCGTCCTGCTGGACGCTGCCGGCGACATCGTCAGCACCGTGATGCACCACTTGTCCGGCACGATGATCGAGCCGCCCGGAGCCGACACCACCAGCGGCCTGTGGGGCGTGATCGACAACCCGATCCGCTCGTACATCGGGCAGCACAGCGCCACCCTCACCGTCCCCGGCTCCGCCGTCTACGCCTTCTGGCAGTTCACCGGATTGTTCGGCCTCATCGCCGGATTCGCCGGCAACAGCGGCGCCCGCATCCTCTGGACCGGGTGGGGCCTCTCCAGCATCGCCATGGTGTGGGCCGCCTCCCCCGACGGCAGCCGCACCCTCGCCACCGGCATCGCCGCCCTTATGTGGGCCTTCGCCAGCGTCGCCGCCCTGCGCGGCCTGAGCCTCCGCCCGGTCATCAACACCCCGGAACCTGCTGCGCCGCAGGTCAACATCTACCCCGCGTTCCACGTCCCGCCGCAGGCCACGCCCGGCCACGACGACCTGGCCGACGAACCCAACAACGTCCACCCGCTCCAGCGCTGAGCCACCTCCGCTCCCGCTGCGCCCCGCCGACACCAGCACGACGTCAGCGGGGCGCAGTTCCATCCCTCGACGCCTGGAGGAACTGCTCGTGCTCATCCCCCGCCCCCGCCGCCGGATCGGCCGGCCCCGCCCGCAGCGTCCCGGCCCGCGCTACCCGCGCCGTCCCGACCGGCTGCCCGGCTCCTGGAGGCCATGATGGACAGCCCGGACGCCAACGATCTGGTCGACGTCGACCTCTACGACGACGGCAGCTTCGCCGAGTTCGGCAACAACCAAGCCCCCGGGGCCGTGGCCATACGCGCCGCCGTACGAGGGAAGGCGCCCGTCCCAACGGAAGGGCTCGCCACCCGCCGCCAGTTACGGGCGCTCGGTCTGAGCCCCGGCGGCCACGAACCCGTCGCCCGGCTCATCTGCCGGGGCGGAAACCGGTGGGCGTGGCTGTACCGCGTCGACCTGGCGGTTCCCAAACGGACACCCACCCTCGCCCAGGAGATGGCCCTGGACCGGGCCATGGCGGCACGGCAAACGTGCCCGGAATGCCGGAGGCGTTACTACGCGTGCCTCCCGCTGCGCACCCAAGGCCGCTGCGACCCCTGCGAGCAGGGCTTCGAGCCCAGCCCCGACACCGTCATGGTCCCGGCCACACACCGGCTGGCCGCGTGACCGGCCCGTGTCCCAAACACCGGCAGCTGACCGACCTGCCCACCCCACAGCTTGCGGGCCCGTGGTGAGCAGAGCCGGAACACCCCAGTCACCCAACACCCAAGGGGGAAACCCGTGATCAGCATCATTCGCCGATCCACCCGCCGCACGTACGAGGAAGCGGTGAAGACCGCGAAGCGAGTCCCCGGCCTGGAAGACGAGCTCGCCCAAGAGCGTGGCAGGGCAGACGACTTCGAGCAGAAGAACGTCGGCCTGGAGCAGCTCCTGGAGGATCGCGACGGGACGATCGAGAAGCTCCGCACCAAGCTCGACAGGCTTCGCGGGGCCGGTGACGAGATCGCCGCGCTGATGGCCACCGGCCAGTCGCCCGCGGCCGCCGGCTACCACGCCGCCCGGGTCCTGCTCGCCCACGCCAACCTGTTCCGGATCGCCGACACCGCCGAAGGCCGCGCCGGGCTGGAAGCGATGCGTGCGCTGACCGAGCCGCAGCAGGTGACCCTCCTGTACCGCTACGGGCGACGGCACTCCGTCCACGCCACCGTGGACGACGCCAAGGCGGCCGCACAGCGCCTAGACGCCCAACCCGACGGATGGGAGGAGCGCAAGGACGGCGACGACTGGCTGGACGCCACCTGGAGCACCTTCACGCTCGCCGTCGACGCCGCCGCACCGTGGACCACCCCGCGAGAGCCGCTGGCCAGCGTGTACATCCTCATGCGCAACGGGGCGCCGTACGCCGCGTTCAGCGCACCGGACGACGCGCTCCGCGAGCAGGACCGCCAGGGCATCCCGCGCACCGCCGACAGCCTGGTCCGCATGGAGCTGGCGACGGACGACGCCACGGTCGCCAGCAGCATCCGGTCCGCTGTCTCGCCGTCCCCGGCCGCCTGAGCCATGCGCACCCGAACCGCTCTGCTGCTCGCGGCCGCCGTACCGCTCACGGCCACGGCGGCTGCCGTCACTCTCAAGGCCGGCCACTGGCGGCTGACCTACTCCCGGTACGGCATCTGGCTGGAGCCGCGTCCCCGCCCGAACTGCTCCGAATGCCGTGGTGCCGGCGGCTGGTGGACCGAGGGCCCCTACCCGGACATGGAGGCCTGCTGGTGCTGGGCAGAGCGGCGCCAGCTGTCTGTCCGTCTCCTGCCGTTCCGCGACCCCTGCCCGGACGAACCCCCGTTCTGAAAACAGTTCCGCCCCGGCCATGCAGGCCGGGGCGGAACTGTCGGGCGGCCGCGCATCGGCAAAGGGCCGGCCGCCCCTCCCCTTTCACCCGTTTCGAGATCAGGAGAACCCCAGCATGCCCCACGTGTCTCGCACCACCGAGCGCCTGGCCCTGTTCGCCACCCTGCTGGCCACCTTCGGTGAGCTGCACCCGCTGTGCGACCACTGGGTGCAGGGATCGAAGACGGCGTCGCGGAAGCGTCTGTACGGAGAGGACCTGGTCCACGCCGATGGCACCCCTGCCGCCCCGGACTCCACCCGTCCGACCATGACGACCAGCGCCCTCGGACGTCGCGCGGTGGTCTGCCATGTCGCGTCCTACACCGCCGTGCAGCTCGGGGCGACCGTTGCGGTCACCCGTGCGTTCGGTTACCGCGTCACCCCCGGCGCGCTGCTTGCTGGTGCGGCCGTCAACGCCTCCACGCACGCCGCCATCGACCGCGGCGCCCTGCTGCTGTGGCTGGCGAAGAAGACGGGCAAGACCGGCTACATCGAACACTGCAAGGCGGCCCGCGTCGACGACGACGGCAAAGCCACTTCGGAGCTGACCGGGCCGGGCAGCGCGTGGATGGAGCTGGACTCCGCGCTGCACCGCGCCATCGGGATCGGCGCTGCAGCCGTCACCACCTGGCTCACCACGCGTTCGGGTACTCGTCGGTGAGCCGGACTCGCCTGGAACGTGTCCGGGCCTCGGTCGGCATCGCCTCCCTGGCCCTCCAGCAGATCGAGGACGACCTCACCGCCGACGACGTCGACCAGGAGGAGCTCGCCGCGATCCTGCGCGAGCTGAGCGAGGACACCGACCCGCCCGGCGGCCTCGTGGCATCCCTCGCGCAGCTGGTCACCGCCGCCGCGCGGCGGGCTGAGCAGATCGAGCCCGACCAGGACGGCGACGCCTCCTGCCCGATGCACGAGGCCGCCGCCCTGCTCACCGACAACGTCGGCCAGCGCTTGATCTGGGCTGCCGACTCCCTTCATCCGCAAGGAGATCCTGTATGACCACCGACCTTTCGCCGCTGTACCCGCAGCTGCCGGAGAACGCGCTGATCGTGTTGATCGGTGCCTCCGGGGCCGGGAAGACGACCCTGGCCCGCACCTGGCCTGCCTTCCAGGTCCTCTCGCTGGACACGCTGCGCGGCTGGGTGAGCGACGACGAAGGCTGCCAGGAAGCCAGCGGCGACGCTGTCGACGCCCTGCACCTGCTCGTGGACCGCAGGATGGCCCGCCGACGCAACACGGTCGTCGATGCGACCAACGTGACCCGCGACGCCAGGGCCCCTCTGGTCGCCGCCGCCAAGCGCCACAACATGCCCGCCATCGCGGTGGTCCTGGGGACACCGGAGGCCGTGTGCCTGGCCCGCCAGGTCCCGCGCCCGGACAACCGGACCGTCCCCGCCGACACGGTCCGCGTGCAACACCAGCTGATGGTCCACTCCCACCAGTCGCTGCGGGCGGAGGGCTTCAACGAGGTCCACTTCGCGGAGAACCTCTACCGGCTTGAGCCGTTCCTGCGCCGCCTGGGTGAGGCCCGCGACGCAGACCTCGGGCTGGACGGCAGCAACGGCCTGGGCGACCTGCTTCTGGTCCGCAGGGTCTTCGGCCCCGAGATTCTGCCGCTGTGGCAGTGGAAGCACCGCTCCGGCGTCGCCGGAGGCGACCGGGTCGCGGAGATCCGCCTCGGACAGCTGCACCTCACCCTCGCCCTGCGCAGGGACGTCGACGGCGAGGGCGACTACGCGTTCGACGTCATGGTGCCCTGCCCGTTCGACCCCGAGTGCCGCGGCTACGCGTGGGCGCCGGCCGACAACATCACCTCCCTGCACCGCGCGCTCACCGGCCCGTTGGACAACCACGAGGACGTCGTCTGCAGCGTCCACGGCGGCTTCGACGACGTCGACCAGGAGGCCGACGAGCACGACCACGACGACGACCCCGAAGGCCGCGCAGACCTCGAGGCGCAGCACGCGGACGCGGTCCGCACGTGAGCCTCCCGGTCCAGGGCGGTGCCGCTGGCCTCCCCGCGCACCGCCACACCGCTCACACCAGCTCGCGCCCGCGCACCCCGATCTCCGTCCAGTTATGAGCAACCCCTTCTTGGAGGACTGCATGGCACGCACCAAGCCCGTCACCTGGTACATGGCCACACCGGCTGACGGCGTCATCGAGCTCAGCCGCCAGGCCGCAGTGCCGGTCAACCTCGCCGACGCCGTCGGCCAAGTCATCGATCACCCCACCCCGTGCCGCACCAAGTGGTTCGACGAGAGCGGCTTCTCCTACTTCCGCATGGTCAAGCGGGTCGGTGAGGCACTGCAGGACACCGGCATCTGGCCGGTCACCTGGCCGGTCCGCCTGTGGATCGTCGAACCAGTCGGCGACACCGGCAACTGGAGCCCGCGCCACTACCCCTACCGGCTGCTCGCCCACCAGATCCGTGTCCTGGCGGAGACCGATGCCTGGCCGGTCCTCGGCGCCGGCGGCCGCGAGGTCCTGGACGTCATCGAGCACCAGATTCCCGAACGCGCCCTTCAGTGGGCGGCCGACTGGGATGCCGATTCCGAGGGCATGCGCGAGCGGTGCTGGAACTGGCAGCTGTGCGGCGGCCGGAACAGCGGCAGCGGCACGTGGGCGCGGTCGGTGGCCCATGCGACTGCCTACGCCCAGCGCGAATCCGCTGCCCAGTGGTGGAGCCAGCGTCTGGCCGGCGACACCGTCGACAAGGTCCTCGCTGGATCCGGTGTCAGCCAGCTGGCCGTCAGCTACGCCCGCAGGCGCGCCGCCGACCTGGCGACCGCCGCCCAGCACCAGGCCCGCTTCGACGCGTACGTGCTCGACACGCTGCGCGGCGTCGACCTCGACACCCCCGCCCCGGTCGCGGCCTGACGGACGCCGGCGCCACTCCGGCCTGTCACCACACGGGCCGGGGCGGCGCGGCGACCCCTCACGATCCCTCTCGACTACCAGGAAGAAGGACGGCGCCCATGGCCACCCAGACCCGGAGTTACACCGACAGCTTCGCCGCGCTCAGCCAGTGCTTCAGCACGGAGCTCGCCGCCCTCATCGGCGAAGAAACGCCGCAC
>NZ_BAAASG010000040.1:0-110451 GCF_039532765.1 Streptomyces longisporus | reverse complement strand
ATCCACCGAGCAGGTTTGGCCAACCACCAGATCACGGGTGACCGTTTTCAAGAAGCGCCATCACACTCCCTGCGTCGCGTCGGTTTGCGGCCAGTAGCACCCCATCATTGCGGGGGTTGGGGTTGGAGCCCTGCCGGGCCCGAGGGAGGCCCCGGCAGGGCACAGCATCCGCACCCCCGCCGACTTCGACGCCGCGCTCGCCGCCGCCTACGAACGCGCCGGCGCACCGCCGCGGCGCGTTCTGCAGGAGCGCGCCACCACCGACACCGCCGAGGGGGCCCTGCTGCTGCCGCTGACCACCCTGTGGCGCATCACCCGCCGCGAGGCCCGGCCCGTGACCTGGCATCAGTGCGAGGCCTTCCTGCGCGGCTGCGGCATCCACCCCCTCCGCATGGGCCCATGGCCGGAAGCCTGGCAGCGCATCCACACCACCACCCGCGCCGAGCAACCCGAACCCGCACCCGCCGGCCGATAGGCCGTCCGCAGCTCCTGGCGGACACGGGCGGCTCGGCCCGGGCTCGTCAGGCCGCTCTCCGACGGTTCCGGATGGCAGCTATGGGACAAGTCGGCCGCGGACGAGCCGTACGCCCTCGCAGACCGGCCCGGGCAGCGGGAGGCCGTGGCGGCTCCCGCCGTCAGCCGCCTCTACGCCGACCTCGACCCCACCGACCAGCACACGGTCCTCACCGCCGGCCTCACCCACCTCTACGCCGCCCGGGGCCGCGCCCGCCGCAACGGCACCGCCCCCGACACCAGCGGTGGCGCGCCATCTACAAGGCCGCGTTCGATCAGGCGTCGGGGGCCGAGCATGCTGACGAGGTGACCAAGGACTTCTCGTACAGCCGCGGTGAGGCCGAGGCACTGATCGGGATCGCTGCCAGCCTCCTGCGCGCTGCCCGGGCTCCGGGCATCTGAACGCGCCTCACTCCCGGGCCGGGTATTGCGCCACCGGCCCGCGGATCAAGTTACGACGACCGGCGCGATCTGGCGGGCGGCCGTTAGCCGCGGGATCGAGTTGGAGTCCACCATGTGTACGCGGATCACAGACTAGGAGAATCACCGTGGACGACGCACCAGACCTGCGATTCGCGCTGCGCTATCGCCGGACCAGCCTCATCGAGAAGACGCTACTCAAAGAGTCGTCTGCCAGGCGGAAGTCGTTTTCCGCGGCTCTACAGCAGTTCGAAGAACAGATAGAGGCGGCGAGGATCGTTACGTCAGCGACCAGGCCGATCAACCTCTACTACGGGCTAGTTCAGGCTGGCCTCGCTATCACAGCGGCCCACACCCCGGGGAACTGGAGCTTCAGTAAGCATGGCTTGAAGGTCCTGGACATGCAGCCGGACCTTCCTAACATCACGGTCCGTCCCGACGGAGACGGTGCCTTCCAATTCGTCGCCAGGGCCACCGGATCCGAGCAGTTGGCAGACACTGCGAGCTTCGGGGCGCTGTGGGCATCGCTTCCAGGCCTGTGCGAGTTCCCGCTCGCGGGCGCGACCTCACCCGTGGCCCTGGAGCTCTACAGGGAGAGATACGCCGAGGGCCCGGAGCACGGTCCAGCGCACTTTCGCGCCGAGATCGCCGTGAACACCGACATGCCCGAACAAGCCGACAGGGAGAGTTGGTTCCGCACCGCCATGGCCCACTACCCGGCCATGGCGAACGCGCGGCTCTGGGGCGGCAGCGACACCGCATTCAGGGAGGCCCGGAAAGACCGCTTCCTTGTGGACGTCGGGGTGCCCGTGCCGCATGGAAAACCAGCACAAGACGTCTCCGAGGAGGAGATTGAGGCGTTCTTCGACAAGCTGGCCCCCCAGCACCGGTTCGAGGGCGAGCGGTACCTGCGCCCTCCGATCGGCCCAGAGCAGACGCCTCCTCCGTCCCCTCTGATGACGTGGTGGCTCTTGCTGTACACGTTCTCGATGATCTCTCGGTACCAGCCCCGCAAGTGGACAGAGATCCTTGACCTGGACAAGTCCCCCAACGCGGCCGTGGTCCAGCACGCGTTGGAGATCGCCTTGGACGTGCTCCCCCACCTGGTCCTGGAGGCATTGGACAAGGAGCCGATGCTCTTCCGGCGGCCGCTGCGCCTCTGAGCGCCCTGATGACCGGGCGTCCGGTCATCGTTCCGGGTCGGAGCCTTCATGTCCGAACCTGTATAGGAGCGGCTCCAGTTCGGCGTCAGCGCCGCAGAGGCTGCACAGCCTCACGCTGGCCTTCTCTGCGGCGTTCAGCGCCTGGTCGACTGTGAGGGCCGGGGCGCCCTGCGGGGCTTCATTGCAGTCAGGGACGTGTAGGACACCCCGGTCCGGGCCGTGTCGGCGGTCCAGTGTCTGCAGCACCCACCCTGTAGGTCGGCGCGGTCCGAGGATCTTCCGCTCCATCGGCTGTCTCGGGAGGCTCGTGGTGGGGACGTCGTCGTACGAGACGCCGGCGACCGGTTCGACATGGGCGGCGGGCGCCTCCACCCACACCGTGTACCAGGCGGGCTCTACACGGCCGTCAGCACTGTTCTGCCAGGCCGGGACGGAGACGCGGTACAAACCGGCCAGCGGCGCGGCCTCGCGCCCGGGCAGCACGTCGATCGGGTGATGGCGTTCGACGTCTGTGATCAGCGTGGCGTACGAGTGCCCCTTGCGCGTGGCGAAATCGTCGACCCCGAGCACGCGCGGCGTGCTGAACATCGGATCGGGCAGGGCCACGGCGGCCTCCAGCAGGGCCCGGGCGTGCCAGCGGACCTCGGTGTCGTACCCGGGACCGGGCGCGGTAGGGATGACCAGGCGCGCGGCCAGGAGCAGGGCGTCGGGCTGCGCGGGTGGCCGGCGACCCGCTCGGCGACGTCGCCGGCCTCGGCCAGAAGCTGTGTCACATCTTCATCTTTGCAGGTCATAGGGCATGGAGGATGGTGGAGACCTGGTTTGCCGTTCGGTTGGACGTCGTTGCCGTCGCCGTTCCGAACGGCGACGGCAACATCCTGACCGCCAGGCAACGGCGAGGGTGCTCGGCAACGCCTTCGTCTGGCGGCGAGGCCAGCCAGGCGGCGGGACATGAGAGCTGACGGCAGCGAGCCACCACACCTACAGCACCGCGGCCCCACATCGGCGTCCACGGCAACGACCATCCGCGGCTGGGGCACCCCGTCCCGGCCCGTGCGGTCACGTACGCACGTGTGCCCACCTGCGTCAGCGGGGGGCGTATTCGAGGTATAGCGGTGTAGCCAGTAGCCAGCGTTCGTGATTGCCGCCCGGAGCGTTGCCAACGGCCAGGACACGGGCGTGACCGGCGAGTTTCGTCGGCGGCATCCAGCGAATGATGTTGCGGTGTTGTCGCGCGTCGCTGCCGCACAGCCAGCCGACCGAGGTACCCACGTTGCTGTACTCGACGTCGTCCGGGTCCGGCAAGGTGCCCACGGCTCCCCCTCCTGGAAGCTCGCGCAGGTGCCGGAATTCCTCGCGCAAGGCCTCCATGTAGAAGTGTCCGGGGTCGTAGCACTGCTGTGGGGTCGGTTCTGGCTGCCTTCGGTCAAGGATGTGGTAGCCCGAGGCAAGCAGTGCCAGGGGTGGGAGCTCCGCGGCTGCAAAGTACACAAGGTTGTACCTCTCAATGGCGGGGTCCCTCGCGCTGGATGCCCGGCCGTAGAGGAAGACCTCGTCCAGCCTGATCCAGTCCCCGACCCGCAGGTCCACGTCATGGCGGGACCGCTCGCCGTGCTTCTCCTCGATCATGTCGATAACCGCGTCGAGAGCCTCGAAGGGGGATACCTCGATGCCGAGGACGGCCAGAGAGCAGCACTACGAGCGGGCCGGCCATTGGCCGACGAAGGGGCGTGCCCCCTGCCGGGGGCCGCACGCGGGGTGAGGGCCGGCTCCCTTCCGGGACCCTCGCCGGACGAGCGCGGGCCCGGGGCCCGCTGGCCCCGGAGCAGGTGGGCCCCCAGCACCGTCCTTGCGGTGCGGGAGCCATGCGGGGCCGGATCCGGTCGGGTGCGGGAGACGGAGCCGTACGGCGGCGCAGGCGGAGGGGTGAGCATGCGCTGGGGCCCGGAACGTGGTGTGCCGGGCCCCAGCGGGCAGGGCGTGCGCCAACACGGCCTGCGGGGTGTCCTGATGCGCCAAGGTGCGACCCGTACGGCTCAGGAGCGCCGCCGGCGGGGAACCGGTCGGCGGATGCCACGCATCATGAAGGAGTCCCTCGTCCCGGGGCAAGCAGGTCTGGAACACGGATGACCACCATCGTGGCTGACCGTAGCCAAAGCGGGGCTGGAATTGCCGGTCGTGACGCGGCAGATCCGTATCAGGCCTCCAGGGCCCAAGCCCGGCGTTCACGGCTCGAAGTCCGTTGTTGGAACAGCGCCGACCATCTGCAGGACATTCAGGACAATCGGGGGAGGCGGTACGGCGCGGCACCGTGGCATGCTCTGGCGCACCGGCCCCGCGCACGGGCAGCGCCAACTGCTCGCGGATGCCGGTCACTTGCGACCCGTCCGTCTTCGGCGGCCCGCTCCCCGTGTGCGGGCGGGCCCGCCCCGTGTCCCAGGAGTGCCCCCGTGCCTCAGCTCACCCCTCTGCCCGTGCCCGCCGAGGCCCCCTGCGTTCCCGGCCGCCCCCGCACGGGAGCGCAGGTCGCCGGTGTCGTCGCGTTTCCCGTGATCGGCGGCGTCCTCGCCGTGACCGGCATGCCAGTCGGCGACGTCCTCGCCCTCGTCAGCGGCTGCGGCGTGATCGGCGCCGCGTCCGTCACCGCATGCGGCCGCCTCGCCGGCAGGCCCGTGGCCGGCCGTCTCGCCGCCTCGCTCGCAGCGGCCGCCGTCCGCGTGGCACGTGAGCCGAGGCCGTGACCGTACGCAGCGGCAGGCCGCCCGCCCGGGAACGGATCGCCCTCGGCGTCTTCCTCCACTCGCTGCGCTGGGTCAACGGTGGCCCAGGCTGGGCCGAACTGGCCCGGCGTACGGGCCTGTCGGTGTCCACCCTCCAGCGCACCGCCCGCCGCACCGGCCCGGTACCGCGCGAGGAGAACGTGATCGCCTACGTCCAAGGGATCACCGACGACCCACGGGCCGTCACCGACGTCATGCGGCTGTGGCGCCGGGCACGGATCGAGGAACGCGGCCGGCTGCGCACCCTCGCCGCCCCCGCGCCCGCCTACGTGCGCAACGAGGCCGACCTCCTGGCCGCGCTCGCCGCCGCCTACGAAAAAGACGGCGCCCCACCCCTGCGGACCCTCCAACGCCGCGCCGGACGCGCCGGCGACGACGTGTTCGTCCTCCCCCTCGCCAACGCCTCCCGCATCGTCAACCGCATACGCCTGCCCACCGACCAACGCCAGTACGAAGCCTTCCTCACCGGCTGCAACATCCCCCACCGCGCCCTCGGCCCCTGGCGCGAAGCATGGCACCGCGCCCACACCACACACCCCGCCACCACCCGGCCCGCCACGACCGACAGCCGGCACCCACACCCGTAACACCACCCCTCCCCCGCCACAGCGGGCGGCCGGGCCGCCGTGCGAGCGTGAGCGCCGGCCCGGCGGCACCCCACGACGGGGCCGCCCCGGCGGGCCGCCCAACGGCCGCACCACGTCCAGCTCCTCGGGGCCGACAGCAAGTCCGGCCCGGACCGCCCGGCCAACCATCGGCGCCCGGGCGGCCCGGGTCGGCTCACCCGTTTTCCGAGTGGTGCTTCAGGCAGTGCTGGACGGCCATGGTGTACAGCTGCTCGTAGGTGAAGGGCCGGGACCGGCCTCCGGCCCGCCGCACCGCCTCCCCAGCGATCGTCGTGCACGCGGGCGACGGGCGACGAGCAGCACTTCGAGCGGCCCGGCCGTTGACCGGCGATGAGGCGTGCCCCCTGTCGGGGGCCGCGTGGGGGTGAGGGCCGGGTCCCTTCCGGGACCCTCCCCGGTCGGGTGCAGGAGCCGGGGCCGTTGGCCCCGGAACGGGCCGCCCGGTCACCGTGGGGTCGGGCAGGAGCGGCGCGAATTCGGTGTCTGCGAAGGCCCGTTGCAGAGCGCTGCGGAAGTCGCCGGAAAAATCTTGCCGGACCACTGGACGCTTTGGGGCCCGCCGGCGGCATCCCTTGTGTAGAGCAGTGCGCTGGCGAAGGATCGCGGGAGGGGCCGGATGCGCAACCAACGGGCAGAAGTACAGAGCGGGAGGTGGGGTACAGGATGACGATCACCTCCGAGCCTGTCTGCTCCCAGCCGGTCTGCCGTCGCACGGATCCTGAGCCCGACTGCCGCACCTGTCCCTGGGCGCTGTCTGTGATACCCGCGATGGACACCGGCGTGAGGCTGGGGTTTCTTCCGCAGGGGCTGGTGGACTTCCACGACGTTCACCGCGTGGTGTTCCTGAAGTACGCGCGCAGCCGCGGCATCACCCGTGACGAGGCCGAAGACGTGGTCAGCCGGACCTTCCTGCAGCTGTACCGGGCCGGGGAGTTGTTTCTGTCGGCGGACAACCGGCCGGCGTTCGGCTTCAAGGTCCTGCGGGACGTGCTGGTGGACCACTTCCGGGCAGCGGACCGCAGGCCCAGGGCCCTGCCGCTGACGGCCATGGACGAGCGGCCGGCCACGGACGGGGGCATCAGCGAACTGATCTGCCGCCTCGATGTGGAGAAGGCGCTGGAACGGCTGGCGCCGCAGCAGGCCGACTGCCTGCGCCTCCACCTCTTCTTGGACCTGTCGCCCACACAGATCTGCTTCTACCTCGGCATCAAGCGTTCCACGGTGTCCTCGCACCTGGCCGCCGGACGGCAGCGGCTGGCGGAACACCTGGCGAACTACCGCCCGTCCCCCTCCCGCCGCGGAAAGGAGCAGCACGCATGAACATCGACGAGCTGGCACAGGCAGCCCGTGCTGCCCTGAACGAGGAGTACGCCGGCTACGACACGGCCACCGGCCGTGCCCGGCTGGAGGACGATGCCAGCGGTGAAGCAGCCACCGCCGACGCCTGCGCCACCCAGGCCCCGGCCGACGCCGCGCCCCCGCCCACGCGTTTGTCCGTCTGGATGTGGGTCACCGACTGGAGCAGCCAGGCAGCCTGCCGCACCACTGACCCGGACGAGCGGTTCGTCCAGGGCGCCGCGCAGAACACGGCGAAGGCCGTCTGCCAGGGGTGCCCGGTGCGGACCGAATGTCTGGGGGACGCCCTGGACAATCGGATCGAGTTCGGCGTCTGGGGAGGCATGACCGAACGCGAGCGGCGCGCACTGCTGCGCCGCCGCCCGACCGTGACCTCCTGGCGCCGGATGCTGGAGACCGCGCGCGGGGAGTACGAGCGCGGCGCGGGAAGCCTGCCGACCGAGGACGAGGACCTCACCGCCATCTTCGACCAGGCCATGTAGAAGGCGGGCGCGGCGCCCTGCCGCGCCCGCGAGCCACCTCCGCAAGCCCGGCGTTCCACGCGGCCGGGCCGCTCCGACCTGCCGCCACACACCCGACCAGAAGGCCGCCGGTCAAAGCCCGGCACCCCTGCCCCCACACGCTACCGACCCCCGTGAGGAACGACTGCGATGACCGAGCTCGCCATCACCCCCGGCCTTCTGCTCACCCTCATGGTGTCGGCGCTCGCCGCTATCGCCGTCTACCTCGACACCAAACGGCGCAGCAGCGACATCCCCCCGCGCGGGGACCTGTACATGGCGATCACGGCAGCCGCGGCCGTCGCAGCCGTCCTCGTAAGCCTCGGACTCACCTCCATACCACCCAGCCCCGCCCAGACACCCGCCGTCGCCCCGGCACCCGCCTGCCCCTCCCCACCCGGTCGCTGCGGTTGACGTACCGTGTCGTCGACGACGTCGCGCCGGTCATGGCGACCGCCGTCCGCACTCAGTACGCGTCGCCTGTCGACTGCTGCTCACACCGCTGGGATCAATGCCCCAGCCAGGTACCGAACTCTGCGAAGAACGCGGACGCCCTGGCCGGCCCCTCCGCCAGCTCCGGCGTCGCATCAACGGCGCCGCCCGCTAGCCTCCGCATGTGACCACCACTGCCGCCGAATACGACCTGGCCCTGCCGCGCAAACGCGTCGCCGCCGGCATCCTCTTCTTCGACGAACACGACCGCGTCCTGCTCGTCGACCCCATCTACAAAACTCCCTGGGAAATCCCCGGCGGAGCCGTCGAACCCGATGAAGCACCCCGCGCCGGCGCTCGCCGTGAGCTGAAGGAAGAGCTCGGCCTCGATCTCGAGCCTGGCCGCCTCCTCGGCGTCGACTGGACCCCGCCCCGCCCCGACCGCAGCGAAGGCATCGTCTTCTTCTTCAACGGAGGCCACCTCACCGCCGAGCAACACGCCGCGATCCAGCTCCAGCCTGACGAACTCCGCGCCTACGCCTACGTACCCCTCGACGAGATCGACCGGCGGCTCATCCCCCTACTCACCCGCCGCGTCCACGCCAGCGCCCAGGCGCGCGCGCAGGGCACCACCGCCTACCTCGAAAACGGCAACCCCACCTGAACACCCCCGCTCAGCAGGAGCGGGGGCGCAGCGGATGACCGCCAACCGCACGCCCCCTGCCGGGGGCTTCGAACGCAGTGCAGGCCGGGCCCCCGAATGCCTGTGCGGAAACCTTGGATCGCGGCAATCGTCAGTCTGGGCGCGCCCGATCCCTCAGAACGTCCATGCGGTCCAGGAGCTCTCCCAGAAGTTCGGCACGCCACTGCTCGAGCTCCCGTATCTGGCGGGTCAAGTCTTCGATTTGGTTGTTCAAGTAGTCGATGGCGTCGGGCTCCAGGGTCTCGCGCTGCTCGTACTGCTGTGCCACGAAGCGGATTTCCCGGTCGATCTCACGCAGGCCGTCCATCCTTCGGCCTGCCTTTCGTTCAGGTTGCCCGTCCTGCCGCTGCGGCCACCTGGCGTCGACTGTGGTCGGTGACATCGCAAAGTACAGCCCGTCGGCTGCGGCGGCGTCCGCCGCTCGTGTCGCATCCGTCCATGTCGAATCCAGAGCAGTGAGGAGCTCTTCGACGTTGAGCGGTTGCCCGTTCTCCATCGTGCGAACGGCCTCCGACCGGAGCGTCAGAGCCGCGCGCGTGGTGCTGCGCAAGGCGATGAGGCGGTCAAGCTCCGCCGTGTCCCGAGCAAGCCGGCGTGTGCGTTTTTCGTCCTTGTGTTGGAGGAGCGGTGCCGTGATTGCGGCACCTGCTCCTAGCAAGGCTCCGCCGAGCGCCCCGACCAGCCCGTAGAGGGCCGCGCTGTCCGCCATGAGGGCCATGCTCCCGGAGCTGGAGTCTCCTGACCAGAGCAGCGACTGCCCCCGCTTACCTCATCCTCAAGGCTCGACAAAAGGGACGCTCCTCATGCCAGCGGCCCGGAGTTGGCGCCATCGCGGCCTCCAGATCGGCATGTTGCGGGGAGGGTATTCACTGCGTCCCGGGTGACGCTCGTGGCGAGGAGCTCAAGTGCAGGTTGTTGGCGACGTTCTCCAGTGCGTCAGTCATGCAAGCTCAACGACTGGCCGGTGAGAGCGTCGCGCCGATAGCTCGGTGATCAGAGGCTTCTTCAATGGCACTGACCAAGCCCTCCGGGGCCAGTGCGACACCGAGGCCGTCGGCCGTCGTGCCCACCTGCGTTCTCGCTGCGCGTTGGCGACCATGACGGGCTGGGCATGGAGAGTCTGTCGACTCCCTGCCGATGAACGGCAGGAGCACGAGAGAGGGAGGGGTATGCAGGCCATCAGCCCGACCGGCTACGCAGCGCTCTACCGGAATAAGGCACGCCGAGTCGTGGAGTCATGGGATCCGGAAGGGCATCCTCAGGTTGTCCAAGGGGACCGTCTCGTCAACGCGCACACCATCGAAGGCTTCGCAGGCCTCACCCAGTGCCCCCGCACCAGAGACGTGATTCCTGGCGGCCAATGGGTCCAAGAATGGTGCCTGACACAAGAGAAAGAGTCTCCGGAAGCAGTGTGGTCAATCCCCGTCGTCGCCTGGATCATCAGGAGCGACGGCGAAGCCGAGCCCGTAATCCCACAGGACGTGTGGCCGGAAAAGGACTACAAGGGGCAGGAGATCGACTGGGACAACTCCGGCATGTCAGCAGTACGCACCGTGCCGATGACGCACCCCACGATGGGCTGGCGCCCCTACCTCGAAAACAGCACACCCACCTAACCACCCCGCCCAGCAGCGGCGGCGCAGTGCACGGACGGGCGCCGGAGGGCCCGGCCGCTTGGGTAGGGCCGACCGATCGAGGCGTTGGACACCAGCGCAGACGCGCCCGCGTTGCGTCGAGCCCCGCTGCGCGGCCGGCCTCGACCAGGGCCGCCCGCGCTGCGGGTCCTGCGGTGGATGGCCGGGCCTCGGTAGGCCCGGCCGCTCTGGATCAGCCCCGGGGCAGCAGCATCAGCCGCTTGTGGGCCTTGGACTTCATGTCGTCGTCGGAGCCTTCGAGGGCGGCGGTTGCGCGGGCGATCTCCTCGGTCATGCTCTGGCCGGGGCGGCGGGGGGCGACGTGGTCGAGGTAGCCGGTGATGGCGCGCTCTGCGGCGTAGGCGGTGCGGCCGACCCGTTCGGTCTCGGTGGCGAACACCTCGTCGAGGGCGCTGAGTCGTACGGCGTGGTTGGTGCGAGTCCGCTTGGAAGCGTCGTCGTCGAGGGGCCACAGGTCAGCGATGGCCTTGTGGAAGTCGTCGATGGCGATGTCCGTGCGGGCCAGTGCCGTCTCCTCGGCGGCGAAGTGGTCGAAGTACTGGACGGACAGGCCGAGGGTTCGGCGGGCTTCCTTGATCTGGTTCGTGGCTCCGGCCGTGTGGCGCACCGCCCAGCGTGAGACCGCGTCGCGCACGGCGAAGCGCTCGGTGTTGGCGCAGACCGGCCGCCAGGGCGTTACAACGCACTGGAACTGCCCTTGCCCGCTGTGGTCGTTCATCACGGCGACGTACGGGACGACGACGTCGTTGATGCCCTCGGCGTCGACGGTGACGGACTCGGGGAGCCTGATCGAGATGAACACGCGGCGCCCGCCCCGGATCACACCGGCGGACTCCCAGACCACGTCGAAGCGCCCCACGAGTTCCTGGAGGAACTCGAAGCCCTGCCGGTTCTGGATCGGCTGATAGCGGCGGCCGACGGCGCCGAGCGCGGCGCCGGTGTCTTCGCGGATGGTGTGGAACTGGTCGGCGTGTTCGCGCAGTTCGCCGTCCCACTGGTACAGGGCGGGGACGGTGGTGACGGTGAAGTCGAGCCCGCCTTCGCGGAGCACGGTGTCGATGTCTGTGGTTCCGCCGGGGATGATCTGGCCCAGTCCGTGCCAGGCCGGAGACGATGCGTACAGGGCGATCGTGCCGTCCGCGCGCTCGTCGAGGCCGTGGTTCGCGAGGATCGCGTCGATCTCACCTTCGGCGTTGCGGGAGAGGGTGAACACTTCGCCCCGGTCCCAGCCGGTCAGAACCTCGTACTGGTCGCTGCCGAGCAGGCGGATTTCGCCCCGGTCGATGCGGGCCTGGAAGGTGCGCTCACGGTTGCGCGCGGCGTCGATCTGTCGGGCCTTCTCGTCGGCGAAGGCGGTGTTCACGTCGGTGATGGTCACGGTGTACTCCTTGGGACTTCGTCGGTGTGACTTCGGTCGGTCCCGGAGGCGGGGATGCCACTCCCCCGCTTCCGGGGTGGATGGGTGCCGGCTGGTCAGACGGCCAGCACGTCGTGTCCGAGGCGGGCCAGCCGCATGGCCATGCGGGCGGCCGTCTGTCGGTCCTGGCCGGGCTGGGTGAAGGCTTCGATGCCCGGCTGCCAGGTGAAGGCCGCGCCCTCGATGGCGGCGCGGGTCTCGTCGTCGAGGTCGTCGGCGCACTCCGGGGCGACGACGAGGGCGCCGAGCCGGGTGTCAGTGGTCACCAGGAACATGGGTCCTCTTCTTGGCAGTAGGCGTAGGCCTGATCGGCTGCGGAATCCGCGTCGGGGGCGTCGAATTCCATTGCCCAGCGGGTGAATTCCTCTTCGCTGGTTTTGAGAATTACGACTTCGTCGGCGACGGGTCCGGGGATTACTCCAGCGATGAATAGGTCGCTCATGTCGACGTCCGAGCGCAGGCCGATGACGGTGAAAGTCTGAACAGCTGGGTTCTGCATTGGCTGTTCCCTCTCTGCTGAATTGCTCGGGGTGGCTGGCCCCCGGACGAGGGGCGGGGGCCAGCGCGTGACCTGTGATCAGGAGCAGGGACGGGGCATGAGGCCGACCGTGGCCATGTCCAGGTAGAGGTCGATCAGGGCGAGGGCCTGGGGGTGGCTGAGTCCGGCGGCGTTGCCGTCGGCGTCGGGGGTGCCGGTGAGGACGACGTCGCCGATGTACGGCAGCGGGGTGGGCCGGTAGAGCCCGATGAGGCCGTGGGCCGCCTTGTTGGGCTTCTCGCCGTACGCTGCGGCGTCCTCGTCGACCCACAGGGTCAGGGTGGTGGTGAGGTCGACCGGGCGGGCGGTGTCGCAGCACAGCGCGTGGCGTGGGTTGCTGACGGGGAGCCAGGCCAGCAGGCGGAAGATGCCGCTGGGCTGGATGATCAGGGCGAAGCGCTGGTCATCGCTGGCGGTGGTGGTGATCAGAGACATAGATGCCTTCCTGAACTGGGGTGTGAGTCTTCGGTGTTGGGGCCTTGCCACAGGACCGGCCAACAAGACAAATATACCGCACTAGCATCAGACTTTGCAGGAGTGGCACGATCTTTCTTTGGGGTATTTCGCCTGCCCAGAGCGGGTTTTGAGGCGCCTGGCCGGGGCACGTCGCGGGGCGTGTCGGGGCCCGTGGCGCGCAGCGTCGCGGGCAAGGGATTCGGCAGCGCGAAGCGAGGGAGCAAGGCGCGGAGCGCACTGGGACCGCCTGCCGCAACCCACAGCGCGTCAGCGCGCACAGCGCGCGGTCCGAGCGGGCGCTGTGCGGCCAGCCGGACACACGGCAAGGCGGCGCGCCCCGGCCGAGCGAGAACTCATGCTGCACCCCGCTCCACCGCGCCTGGACGACTGCTGCGCCCTTGCCCGGCTGCCTCCTGGGAGGCCGCGAGGCCGGCACCTGCGGCCTCCCCGTGGGCGCCGCGAGGATTTCCCTGCCGCCCCGGGTGCGAGGTCACGCCCGAAACGGCACGCGGGAATCAGCCCGTCAGCGTCGGCCGCGGACGGCGCGTACGACGTCGGCGACCGCACCCAACACCGCCGCACGATGCTCCGACGCAGTACCCCGCAGCGCAAACCGGGCGAGAAGCACTGCGGCCACCGCGACGACGGTCATGCTGGCCACAACCGCCAGCGGCCAGACAAGTACGGAATCCATCGGCGTTCTCCCTATCAGCCGCGCCCGCTCCAGCAGCAGGACCAGCCCCACCACAGCGCGCCAGCTCCGCAGGTGTCCGCACTATCCGGACACGCCGGACGCCTCTGAGGCATCCTGCTGGTGAGGGGCACGTCCGGAAGCGCGGCAACCGGACCGACCGGACAGCGTCCCGAGGGGGGAAGCAGGGCGCATGAATGCCGAAACACCCATCGACCACCCAGGCCGGGCCGCACTCGCCCAGGAGTTGCAAGACCTAGAAGCACGGGCAGGCTACGGCACCGGCGACCCGAAACGCTCCCGCAGGCAAGCCACACTGCAGGCCAACCACACCTGCACCCAGCGCCAACTCCCTATCCTGACAACCTCCACCGTGAGCGACTGGTTCACCAAAGGCCGCCCCCCACGCGAGTTCCTGTGCCTGTGGCACCTCGTCGAGATACTCCTCGACTGGGCGGGTCTTCCAGCCGCCGGCCCAAAACGCGCCGCGCAACAAGCCTGGTGGAAACAACTCTGGGAACAAGCCCGCCGACCAACGCCCGCTACCAAGCCGCCCACCACCGCATCACGGTCATTCGGGCAATCGATCGAGGACTGGGACCCACTGGTACTTGGAGTCCACCCTGCCGTCGATGTCCCCAGCCGCGCAGGAGACGGCCGACAGGGCAGATCGCATGCCCCAGCGGCGCCACTGCCGGGGTACGTGTGCCGTGCTCATGATGCAGAGCTAGCCGCTCTCGTTACTGCTGCCGTACGGGGGCACAGCAGCATGGCAGTCCTGGTGGGCTCCTCCTCAACAGGCAAGACCCGCGCCTGCTGGGAGGCAGTGCAGCCACTTGCACCCGCGAGGTGGCGACTGTGGCATCCCGTCGATCCCACATACTCTGAGGCAGCCCTCACTGCCCTCGCCCACGTTCCTCCCCGCACGGTGGTATGGCTGGACGAGACCCAGCTCTACCTCGGCGCCGGCCAAGGAATCGGCGAGCGCATCGCCGCTGCACTGCGCTCTCTGCTCACTGACCCGGTACGAGGTCCGGTTCTGGTCCTGGGCACCCTGTGGCCCGTATATGCCCGGGGCTATAGCGCCCTCCCCCAGCCGGGCACGGAGGACCGCCACCCGCAGGCACGGAAGCTCCTGGCCGGATGCCGAATTTCCCTGCCTGACAGCTTCGACGCGGCAGCCACTGCAGCCACTCGGACTCTGGCGGCCGCGGGCGACCGCCAGCTCGCACAGGCTCTGAAACGCGCCCATGACGGACGCCTGACGCAGTATCTGGCGGGAGCACCGGAACTGCTGCACCGTTACGAAATCAGCTCGCCGGCCGCACGCGCGTTACTGGACGCAGCCATGGACGCCCGCCGCCTCGGCGTAGGCCCCCACCTGCCCCTTCCATTCCTCAAACAGGCCGTCGAGAGCTACCTCGATAACAACGACCACGACGCCCTTTCCGACGATTGGCTCGACCAGGCCCTCGAAGAGCTCAGCAGACCGGTCCACGGAAACCTCGCTCCCCTCCGCCGCGTCCGCCACCGCATCACCCCCACAACCCCAGGCTCATCACCGGCCACACCCCCACAACCGGCCTACCGACTCGTCGACTACCTCGACCAACACGGCCGCCACCAACGGCGACTGCTCTGCCCACCCACCAGCTTCTGGCACGCCGCACACACCCACCTCACACACCCCGACGAACTGGTGGCTGTCGCAGATGCCGCTGGCAGGCGCCACCGCCTCCAATGGGCCCACCACCTCCGATACCGCGCCGCCGACTACGGAAATACCAGCTCGTCGTATGTCATGTGGGACGAGTGGGTCGGCAACGGTTTCTACGTCGGCCAGGACTTCATCTGGCTCAATCCTTGGGACACGGAAGGCGTCGACGCCGTGATCTCACAGGCCGGCAGCAGCGACCGCCCCTCCGAGCTCTACAGAGGAGCCTTGCGCCGGGAAAGGGCTGGGGACCGGCAGGGCGCCGAAACCTTCGCCCAACAGGCCGCCGACCGCAGCAACACCCGCGCCCTGCACCGCTTGGCCGTGATGCGGGAGGAGGCCGGAGACCGAAAGGGCGCCGAAACCCTCGCCCGGCAGGCCGCCGACCGCGGCAACCCCCTCGTCCTCTACCGCCTGGCCGTGATGCGGGAGGAGGCCGGAGACCGAAAGGGCGCCGAAACCCTCGCCCGGCAGGCCGCCGACCAGGGTGGCCTTAGAGAGTTCGACCTCCTGAAAAGACTATGGCCTCATGGCCTGGACCCGGATGGTACGCCCACGCACGACTGGCGGTGACCGAGCCGCGTCCTGCACTGGGGGATCACGCTGTCCCCGGCACGGCTGGTGGGACGACTACCTCTAGCTCCGGGCTGGCACGGAGCAGCCAGCCGGACGCGCGGGGCGGCGGTACGGCGCGCGGAACGGACCCCACCACTGGCCGACACGCACATCGGCGCGCCCCGGCCGGGAGAGAGCAGACGCTACGCCCGCTCTCACGCACCCGCACAACTGCTGCACCCCCATTGCCCCGCTGAACCCCGCAAGGCCGGCACCAGCACCCTCTACCAGGCGCTGCGAGGCTCCCCGCCACCCCCGGGTATGGGAGAAGTCGCGCCCGGCACGGCGTGCGCGGATCAGCCGGTCAGCTCGACCTCGGGCGCCCCGCTGCCAGGGGGGTCGAGTCCTTCGGCATCGAGGTCGAGATCGACGGTCACCACCTGGGGCGCGCTGGTGCTCGCCGTGGGTGACGGGGGCGTGCTACCAACAGCCCGCTACAGCCCCCGGCTAATGAGCGAGCGCAGGACTGGAACGCTCGAGCCGGCGCCTGTCACGCCAGCAAGCACCGCGGTTGCCACGGGGACACCCGTGAGCGCAGTCAACCCGCCGATGACGAGCCCGATGACGAGAGCCGTCAGCAGGACAACAGCGGCGTGCAATGACAAGAAGGGCGGCTCGGTTGGGGAGTCGCCTGTGGAGCCGGGATTCACCGGCGGCATCAGGTTCACGGCCCCAGACTGTCGCCAGTCGTGGCCCTGACCAGCACGGGTCAAACAGGTCTGGCGAACTCCGACCAAACACTGAACGGCGCGGGACTGCATCCACCGTGTTCGGTGCTGTTCGGAGGAGTTCGGTGCCGTTCACTGCCCGCGCACGTAATCTGCTGCCGATGACGCGAGGCGGGGGTGGGCATGACCCAGAACAAGGCGGACAGCAACGCCAGTTACCAGACGGCACTCCGTGAGATGGGAGAGGCCCTCACAGACCTGAAGCGACGCCGCGGTGTTCCTTCTTACGACCGCCTGCGCGCCCGAGGCACGAAACTGTTCGGCGAACAGTGCTCAAGTTCCAAGGCGACCATGAGCAATGTGTTCGGCGGACGCCAGTACCTCGCCCTGGACAAGCTCATGTGGTTGGTCCGAACCATGCTGTCCTACCAGGACGGCGAGGAAAGCAGCGCACCGACGCGCGATAACCCGATCCTGGAACCATGGCGTACGCGCTGGTACAACATCGACGCCCTGCGTACCGCCGCCCGCAGGCAACTCGCCGCGGCGCCATCAGCAGGACCAGCGGAGGACGGCGAGGCCTCCGCATCCACGTTGCCCAACAGCGAGGAACAAGCTCGAAACCCGTCACCCTCCTCGGTGGGAAAAGAGGCAGAACCGCCAGCGGGACGGCGGCAGTCCCGCGATACCCCCTTCGTCTCCATCAGGCGCCCGTTCAATCTCGACGCCCTCTCTACCGATGGCCGTAAGGATGTTGCGGCGCTGGCACTCTCGCCGGACGGCTGGGTTGCTGCTGTAGGCCCGGACCAGGTCATACAGCTGTGGGCCCCGAAAACCGCCACCGGTCCAGGCAGGCCTCTTGAAGGAGCTCGTGACGGAGCCGTAGCGATAGCGTTCTCACCGGAAGGACAGCTTCGCACCCTGTGCGACGGAAGAGTCCTCCGGGAATGGGATCCCGAAACCCACTTCCAAGTCACCGCATTCCTCATCGGCGACAAGGACGGCGGGGCTACATGCGGTGCGTTCTCACCGGACGGCCGGCTCCTCGCCACAGCTGAGGGCTACCGCGGGCTCGCACGGGTGTGGGACTTGGAAACCCGTGAGGCGCTCGACGTGTCATTCTCCTTCCCGTCCGTCACCGCGGTGGCGTTCTCACCGGACGGACTGCTCGCCACCGGCCATAGAGACGGAAGCATCCGGCAATGGGATCTGGAGACCCGTACCCAACACGGGGAACGCCTGGTCGTCGGTCTCACGCCAGACGAACCCGTCCGCGGCCTGGCGTTTTCGCCGGACGGGGTACTGCTTGTCACAAGAGACGAAAACGGGCTCGGACGGGTGTGGGACTTGGAAACCGGCAAGGCATTGGACGACCCGTTCCCCGGCGCCGCCGTCCCACCCGTCACTGCATCGGTGTTCTCACCGGATGGGCTACTCGCCACCGGTCACAGGGACGGAAGCATCCGGCTCTGGACGCAGCCAGCGGCCCCTCCGGTGCCGAGCGTTGCTCTGCCTCTTGCTGCCCGGGCGGCGCTGTACGGCATGCACCGCGGTCAACCCGTCGAGCTCGGAGCCCGGCTAAAACACGACAGCCCCGTCCTTGCCACTGCGTTCGCGCCGGACGGGCGTCTCGCCACAGGCGCATCGGACGGAACTGTGCAGCTGTGGGACCCAGTCACCCGAGCCGCGCTGTCCCCCCGGCTTCATCATCACGGACCCGCTCGCGTGGTGGCCTTCTCACCGGACGGAAAACACCTCGCCATCGCTGACGACTACGGCGTCCGCCTCTCGCCCTCGGCCGGCGACACCGACCGTGGCCCGTACCTCAATGGCAATCATGGACTCGTCCGAGCGGTGGCCTTCTCACCGGATGGACAGCACCTCGCCATCGGCGACGACAACCACGTGCAAATGTGGGATGTACGAGCCAGCGCCCCGCTCGGCAATCCTTCGGTGCATTCGGGTTTCCTCACGAACTGGTGGCCTTCTCGCCCGACGGGCAGCAGCTCGCCACATGCGGGCAAGACGGTGTCCAGCTGTGGGACCCTGTGAGCCGTTTCCCGCACGCATCGCTTCGCAGCGACATCGGATTGGTCGAGGCGGTGGCCTTCTCCCCGGACGGCCGGCTCCTCGTCGCCGCCGGCGAAATGGGCATCCATGTATGGGATGCCGCTCGTGCCTGGCTGGGAGGCCAACTGCCAGACGAGGATGGGCCGTTTCAGTCAGCCGTTTTCTCACCGGACGGCCGGCTCCTCGCCACCAACGGCGAAGACGGCATCCAGCTGTGGGACCCGGCGACCCGTGTACGGCTCGCCACACTTCGCAGCAAAAGCAGCCCTGCCCATTCGCCGGCATTCTCGCCGGATTCTTCCGTGCTTGCTGTGGCCACCGGCGATGAGGTCTTGCTGATCGCCTAGATCTGTGAGCCGCCGCGCACCGCAGGCCAGGGAGATGACCGGGGGCGAGGCCGAAGCCTGGAGGAGCCGGGGGCGGCGGGGGCGGGTCCTTCGGGGCTGCCGGGCCATGGTAAGCCCGGGTGCGGGGCCGCCCCGGGCCAAAACGCCCCTCCACAATCACCCGCCCGAGGAGGCATGGTTAGACACTCCAAGTAGCCCGCCAGGGCAAGGGGCGTCACGGCGCTGGCCCGGTCGACGGACATGGACTCCGAGCCACCGGGCGGGAGTTGAGGGTGTGGGCAGTCTGCGCAGGGTGGACGGCATGACAGAGGTTGAGGAGCGGGACGCTGCGCGGGCACTGGCCGCGCAGGCCCGGAACGTGGCGTGGGCGGCGGACGGCACGCCCTGGCAACGGTTCTTACGCGCGATCAGCGGCGGCAGATGGGGCCGGCAGCCCACCGGCTGGACGGTCACCCGACTCGATGCGCCCTGGCAGGATACTCCCTCCTCGGAGCGGCCCGGCTGGAGGGAGCGGGCGGCGAACCTCTCCGGCGATGTCGCCTTCGCCGTCGACTACACCGTCTGCGCCGCCTGCGGGCTCGGGTGGGTCGAGCAGCCGTACACGATGGAGAAGTACCAGCGGTGCGGGCTTGGCGCCGCAGGCCTGGAGGCGCTGCGCCTTGAGCACCCCGGTCTGTCCTGGCACACCCTGGGCGGCCATTTCCGGGACTCCCGTCCCTGGGCGGCGGTGGGCACGGGTGTGCCAGGCAACTACCAGCAACGTGATACCTGCCCGCATGTGCCCGAAGGGTGAGCCGCCCAGCCGGCGCGCCCAGCGGGGGCTCGCGGCTGGCTTCACTCCTCCGCCGGATGTCAGTGAGCGTCCCTGGCGATCCATCGGCCGACCGCGGTCCAGGTCGGCTCGGCGCCTCTCTCGGGTACGGCGCCCGTCAGACCGTCGAGATGATCGACGGCCTCGCGGGTGACGTAGCGGTCGGGATGGGGGGACTGCAGGTAGCGGCGCAGAAGGTCGCCGTCGAGGTCCTGGCGCTGGAGGTAGGCGGCGATCGTGCCGACCAGAAGATGGTTGTGGGCGAGGGCGTCGGTCAGGGCGTACAGGACCAGGCGCTGCCACTCGCCCATACCGTCCTCATGCAGGGTGCCCAGGCTCTGGGCGCGGGCGAGGTAGGCGTTGATCTGCCGGCAGTGGTAGGTGACGAGTGCCAGCAGTTCCGGCGGCACTCCTTGCATCGCAGGCCGAGGAGCAGGCGGCACGGTGCGTGCCGCGGAGGCAGGCAGCAGAGCATCGCGGATCTGCTGTAGGCCTTCCGTCTGTTGGGGTCCGCGGGGGAGCTCGCTACGCCGCTGGGAACGCCTGCGCGGATACGAGTCGGTCATGATGGATCCGTCTCCGGCCGGTCCCACGACCCGGCACTTCTGTGTGGCCGAGGCGCTGCGAATGACGCCGCGCGTCTAGGGCCTACCCGTTCGCACCAGACGTGGGCTGACGCGACACTCGACCGGGCACCGTCACAGCGCAATGAAGGCGGCACCACTCGTCAAACGAGCCGTGCTCGAGCGAAGTCACGAACCGATCCAGGCCCGTCACGAGAGCGGGCAGCGCCGGGACACCCGCTCTCCGGGGGGAGTGGCAGAGATCAGGACGCCCGGCAGCTGACCGGGCTATGCCGGTGCCGGGCCAGGTACGAAGGCCCGGGCGAGGTGGAGTGGGTCTGCGGCTGTGGCCAGACGGGCGAGGCGAGAGCGCTGCTCGCCGATGCCGCGGCATCCGTCCAACGCCCTCGTGGATCCCCCGGACGGCCCTAGATCCACATCTACTGCCTGGCACAGGGTGGAAGCCACCAAAACGATCAGGGATCCGTAGCAAGAAGGATGACCGTCGCTGCTGCTTCGGGCTCCTGACAGCAGCGCGATCAGACGGGAGCGCCTCTCAATGACTAGCGGACCGGACGAGCGCGGCACGCACCGCAAGCACGCACTCAGCGAACAGACCGAACTCGCACCCTACCGCCTTCTCGATGACGGTGAGGTGGGTCTGTCGTGGTGGCTCGTCCCTGGAGCGGACCGTTACGAGGTCACCGCACTCGACGGCGACGGGGCGGCAACGCCCCTGGGAATCACCGAGGACATCACCTTCGTGATCCCGCCGGAGTCGGTGAACGGCGCGACGAGCTACCGCGTCGTCGCTGTCTCCGGCGGTGAGGAGATCACACAACTCGAAATCAGCCCTTCTCCCATGGCTCCCGACAGTGAGCCCGCAGACATGAACGCGTACGTCAAGCAGCTTGCCGGCTGGCGCTCCATCGCCCCTCATGACCCGGACAAGATTGAACCGCATGGCCCTGAAGCGAAGTCGACCGAGAAGGCCGAGTCCGGCTACGTGGTCACAAAAACGCAGCGCTACGACATGACCAAAACCCCTGAGATCATCATGACGCGCGACCCGAACGCGGACATCCTGTGGCCCGGCGCTCTGGTCCAGGGGGCCGCAGCCGTGGAGGGCGGCCTCACCGAATGTGCGATCAAGGAACGCAAACCTATCCGCATCGGAATCACCTCACTGGGAGGAAACATCAAGTCCCAGCTGGTGGAAAACCCGAGCGGCTCACTTGTCGGCGACGCGATCCGCGCCATGACAGGGGATAGGGACGCCACCCCGGAGACAACGTTTTACCGTATGAGTGAAGCGTCCTCCGCCCGCTCGGCGTTGCTGGAGATGAACGCCTCAGCGAGCTACATGGGGTTCAAGAGCGAAGCCAGTGGAGAGTTCAAGAAGGAAGACAAGAGCACAACAATCTACGCGCTCTTCATCCAGCGGGCTTTCACGGTCACCTGCGACAATAACGGCCTGCCGGACCAGTGGTTCACGCCGGCACTGACGAACAAGAGACTCAGCGAATACCAGCCGCAGTACATCGATCAGGGAAACCCGCCGCTGTGGATCTCCGGCGTGTCCTACGGACGGAGTCTGATCTTCGCGTTTCACAGCAACTCCAGCACCCTGGACGCCAAGGCCGCGCTTCGTATGGGATACGACGGGGGCGCGTTCAGCGGGTCGGCCGAGCTGAAAGCGAAGTTGCAGCAGATCCTGGATACGTCCGAGGTCAGCATCATCGCACGCGGCGGTCCGAACAAGGACATCATGGCCCTGATCAGGGATAATTCGCTGAAGTCCTATTTCAGCGGTGACCTGAAGATGAACCAGTGTGTGCCGATCTCCTACACCCTCAAGTCCCTGGCCGACGCGTCCATCGCCAGTATGTCGGAGACGACCCAGTTCACCAAGGTCAGCCGCTCGCCCCTCGCCTTCACGTTCCAGCTCGATGCCACCAGCTTCGAAGGCCGGACTATCGCATTGGGCATGGAGATCGGGATTAGAGGCAACCTCAAAAAGACATGGACCAGGGACTTCGGCTCCAACCCGTTCGAAAATGGTTTTGAGGAGCAACTCGACATCTCTGGCCACAAGTTGACAGTTCGGGTCCCGGTGAACCCTGAAATGTTCCGACAGCGCAGGACGATCAACAGCAAGAGCTATTGCGAGCAACCTGACATTGCGCTCAGCGGTGATGTCTCTTACACCCTGACGATGCTGCAGCCGTCCGGGGACGACTGGCCCATGGTCTAGCTAGAAGGGGAGTCGTGGTGCGCGAGTGACGGAGACCGTGGCGGCGGCCGCGGTGCCGGGCCCGAACGGCGGGCCCGGCATCGGGCGGCGTGCCGCGTGCGGTCAGTCGCGCTCCAGCTCCAGGGCCACGAACTCCTCTTCGGTGCGGGCGGTGAAGCGCACCGAGACCGGGAGGGCAGGGGCGTCGAGGACGTACGCCTCGTCGAGGGTGATGTAGATCTGGATGCGGTCGGCCCGGAAGCCTCGGAAGCCCCCGCTCAGGCGGTCCATGGACTGCACGAAGACGGCGCCGTCGTCGCCGCCGGTGACGATGTCCTGGATCTCGATGGTGCGGATGGAGGGGGCCTCGTCCGCATCGGCGTACGCGATGGCGACGGCACGCTGCTCGTCCAAGGCACGCCCGAGGTCAGTGAGGGTGTCGGTGAGCGACTGGTGGGCGGTGTTCTTCATCGTGTCCAGCACGAAAGTCTCCCTGGGGATATGTCTGCCTTCGGTGGTGGGCTCTGCCACGAAACCCACAAGACAAAGATACCGCATTAACATCACACACGGGAGGGGAACACGCCTGTTTTCCAGGCGAATTGGCATGTCAACCGACACCGGCGACGCGAAGCGGCCCGAACACCGAGACGGTGTCCGGGCCGCTGGCCAAGGTTGTGTCGCGCGTTTCCTCGCCGACGGAGTTCAGCCCTGCAGGGTGCCTCCGGCCAGGTGGACGGTCTTGGGATGCCTGGTGCCGCGCCGGCCGTCGGTGAGCGCGGCCAGCAGCTCGGCGGGTTCGGGCTGCTGGTGCTCGCTGAGGTAGCGGATGCCGTCCCCCTCCGGCGGGGTACCGGTCTCCTTGCCGATCGGGTGCCGCTTGCTGACAGCAGTGCGCCAGCCGTAGCGCTCGTCCCACACGAGGGCGGGCGCGCCGGATCCGCTCAGCGCCACGGCCGCGGCGAGCACATCGCCCTCCAGGCGCTGCACCTGAACGTCCTGTGCCGCAGCCAGGCCCGCGCCGACCAGGACGTCAGCGACGCGCTGCAGGTAAGGCTGGACCTGCCGGGCGCGCAGCTCCGTGGCGGCGCTGGCAACGGCGGTGCGCTGCACCGAGGTCGGGTAGCCGAGACGGGTGGCGGCCTCCTCGGGGGTCAGGTCCGGTTCGATCTGCAGCAGGTCGGCGATCCGCTCCCCGCGCAGCCGGGGCAGGGCACGCGCGGCCGCGGCGTAGGACAGGCCGACGCGCTCCTGGACCGTTGCGAGGGTCACCGCCGGGTCCTCGTCGAGCAAGTCGCCGACCCTGGCGGCGATCTCGTCGCGCGGCACCATGTCCCCGCTGCCCTTGGGGCGGCCCTTGGGTCCGGCGTCTGCGCCAGCGTCCTTGCCGGTGCGGAAGGCCTGCACGATGCCGCGGGGGCAGTGCTCCACGCCCTTGACCGTGACGAGGTGGGGGGCGATCTGCGGGTGCGTCTTGTAGTTCTTGTCCCAGGTCTTGGGGCTGACGCCCAGCTCGGCGGCGGCCTCGTTACGGTCGAGGAGGTCCTGCTCGTCATCCTCCTGCGGCAGTTCGGGGACGGGACGGCCGGCCAGGTAGGCGGCGGTCTGCTCGCTGTCCCACAGTTTCACCCGCGCCCCGTCGGAGCTGATCAGGGGCGGGAAGTCCTCGTCGGCGTAGGGCTGCTTGTTGCGGAAGGTGCCGATCGTCACGCCCATGGCGGCCGCGAGCTCTTCGCTGTTCTGGGCGTACTTCCGGCGTCCGGCGCGGATCATCGCTCTCTCCTGGTCGGTTGTGCAGGGCGCCGGCGTCGGCGTTGCGAGGCGGGTTAGGCCGTGGGGGCGGGGGTGCCGGCGGCGGTGGCACGCCACTGGGTTTCGAGAGTGCGGACGGCGGTGCGGTATCGGTCCTGGGCGGTGTTGGTCCGCGCGTCC
The DNA here is from genome assembly GCF_039532765.1 of Streptomyces longisporus. Classification (NCBI taxonomy): domain Bacteria; kingdom Bacillati; phylum Actinomycetota; class Actinomycetes; order Kitasatosporales; family Streptomycetaceae; genus Streptomyces; species Streptomyces longisporus. The sequence continues at coordinate 86,248 of NZ_BAAASG010000040.1, read as the reverse complement.
TGGGCTTCCTGCCGGGCCTCGAACAGCACGGGCTCATCCAGGAGTCGGCAGACCGGGTCGCCAGCAAGGCTCGCGCCGAGGTCCTCCAGGACTCGATCGTGGCGTACCTCGAGGCCGGCGCGGCAGCGCCGGCCTCGAGGTACGCCTTCGCACGGACCAGCAGGACGAAGGCCCCGACCACGCAGATGACGGGACGAGCGACACGGAGCAGGGACTCCATGGGCACAGAGCCGGTTGTCTCCGCGCGCCGCATAACGCGGCACGCGATCGCGCGGGGTGCAGCATGGAGGAACTCCTTGACGACGCTGATGACTTCGGGCCGGGTGCGCTTGCCACAACACACCCAACGAAAGAAAGTTACCGGACTTACGTCATGGCGGGCAAGGAGGCGTTCCTTGGGCCTGTCGCGCCGCTACACTCGAAGGACGGCGCAACCCGTGCGGGTCACTTCCTGTCCTGAGCGGTGTGTGTCTTCGGTTGGCCGGTGCCCTTGCCACCCGCTTCGGCGGATTGGGCGCCGGCCGCTTTCTTTGTCCGCGGCCGGCCGACTGTCCCTGCAGCGTGGGTGCCCCGCCGACGGGGGAACGACGGGGCAGGACCAGTGTCGCAGCCCGGGCCCCGTCCGGCGCGGTTTTCGCCGCACCGACTCTTCCAGGTGGCCGAGTCCGTGCGCTCGTTCAGCCGTTCTACTGCCGGCCGAGGAGGGTGGCGAGCTGGGTGCGCTGCTGCTCTTCCTCGGCCATGACCTCGGCGAGGATCTCTCGGTCGATGTAGCCGTCGACGGCCTCCATCACCAGGCGCTTGAGTTCGGCCGGTTCCAGTGCCTCGACCTCCCACTGGACGGGACGGTCGAGGTCGAAGCCGTAGCGGCGGGCGAACCCGGGCCAGCGAGGATCGTCCCTCTTCCCTTCCGCCGGCGGCAGCTGGTACTCGCGGACCTGGCCGTCCGTCAGCAGCACCCGCTCCACCCGTTCCCAGCAGTCGGTGCGCTCCACCCAGTCGCGTTCGATGTCGGACCCGCTGGCGTCGAAGTCACCGAGGTAGATCAGTGCCGCCGGCCGGGGATCGCTGCGCGCACGGTCACGCACGACATCGGCATAGCTCTGGCTGCCGAAGCCTCTCACCACCAGGACGGGGATGCCGTACTCGGCGAGCCACCCGGTCAGCAGCTGGCGCAGCGTGTCTTTCTCGGCCGCCACGTACAGCGCCCACTCCTGCCCGCGGGTGCGGTCCAGGCGGAACCACTCGGGCATGTCCGCCATGAACGCGGCCGCGTCCGGCCAGGCTGGCGGGACGTGGACTTCGCGGATCGTGTCGACGAGGTCCGGGAACAGCCCGTCGCGGCGGGCCTGGGCGAGCCGGGAGGACAACCTGCGGTAGGTCGGTGCGGTGTTCGGCAAGAGTCCTTCGGCGACCAGCCGGTACATGACCTGTCGTACGGTGACGCCGCCGTCGTAGCCGTCGACGATGTCGCGGGCCCGGTCGATGATGTCCTGCCACTTGATGCGCGCACTCATCCGGTACATGTACCAATCAACGCCGCCCCGTGGTCAACTCCGTTTCTCCGGGTGCTCGTTCCGCATCCCCAACGGTCTGCCGCCTCCGGCCCGGCCGTATGCGGGGCCCATGGCCCGGGCGTCGGCCGGCGAGCCCTGGCCCCCGCCTGGGGCGGGGCCAGGAGGACCGGCCTGTCAGCTCGCGAGCGGTACATGTACCGGTTCGGGGAGGCCTTCGTCCGAGGCCTGGGCGCCGGGCTCGGCGGAGTCCACGCGCATCCCCATCAAGACGGTGCCGGCCAGGCCGGTCCTGGCAACCGTTTGAAATCCGTCGGCGGTGCGGTGGCGCACGCTCCACACCGGGCCGGTCAGGGTCGGCCGCCAGGTGAGTTCGTAGCGGTGGCCTTCCTTGCTGATCACGTCCCACCATCCCCGCTGGGCGCGGGTGATGCGCTCCCCCGCCTCCACCTCGGGCGTGGCCGGGCCCGGGCCGTGGGCCGCCTCCACCCATGCGAGGTAGGCCTCGGTCGGGGCGATTCGGGCGCGCATGGTGTCCCCGCGGGTGCCGCGGCCCGTCCAGGCTCCGGTGACCGTCCAGCCGCGCTTTTCCACCAGGGCGGTGAGGGTGGCCCGTTCGACGGACAGCGGGGTGCGGTAACTCCCGCCGATGGTCTGCGGCCGCCAGCCGGGGTTCTCGTGTGTGGTGGCGCACGTCCCGCATACGAAGGCCAGCACCGCGTTCCCCGTGACCGGCGAGACGTAGAGTTCCGCGGCCACGGGACGGTGCTTCTCCTCCGCACGACGGGCAATGCCCAGGCGGTCTTCCTCGGTCAGCCGGACAGGGGCCTGCCGCCGCTCGCCCTGCAACCGGTAGGCCGCGCGCCGCCGTCGCTGCTCCACTCGGCGCCGCTCCGCTTCCAGGGCGGCGCTGCGACGCCGGTCGGCCCGGACGATCGCGTACACGTCGTCCAGGCCGACCCACCCGCCCAGGTCGACGTCGGCGCCGCCGAGGGTGTAGCGCACGGTGTAGGGCAGTACCGCGTCCGGCGCGTGATAGACGCGGTACTGGCGCCCCGCGCAGGTCAGTTCAGTGATGCGGCTGTTCGCGTCCGGTCCGGGCGTCCACTCGGGCGCAGCCGGACGGACGGCGTAGGGGTCGCCGTCTGCCGCCTGTTGGCCATGGCAAGGGTGGACACGCGGCTGCTCGACCCCGGGCACGGCGCCTCCCTCCCCCTCCCACGCGTCGACCATGCCCGGATCGCTCACGGTGTCCGCCGCCACCGGGCGGTCAGCCTCGCTCGCGTCCGCTGACTCGACGTGCCCGCGGCCCCACATCTGGACGGCAGCCCAGTTTCCGCCCGTCGCCGATGCAGACCAGCCGCACGAGCACTGGGCAACGGCCGTGTCCTCCAGCCGCGGGTCATAGCCTGCCCGGGGCGTTCCTCCGCCCGAGAAGACGGAGACGCGCACGATGTGCGTGGGCGGCTCCGGGTCGGTGGTGAGGTCCGAGGCTTGGACGAGCACGGGAGTGTGGTCGCCGTCGCACAGGATGTACGCCCGCCCGTAGGTGGAGTAACGCGCGAAGACGCCGCGCGCGGGGATGCCCGACGGCCCGTCATAGATCACCCGCTCCCCCCGGGTCAGCCGCACAGCCGGTACGGCCACGCCGGGGACGGCGCCGCCCTCGCCATCCCAGGTGTCGACGGTTCCCGGGTCGCTCACGACGTCGGGGCGTACCGGGGTGACGTCGACGGCCGGAGCGGTACATGTACCCATTTCCGGTGAGGGGTCGGTGCCGGCGGGCACAGCACCCCGTCCGGCGTCCGGTGCGCTGGGCCGGTCGACGCCGACGCACACCCCGCCCTCGTCCTCCCACACGTCCACGCTGCCCGGGTCGCTGAGCACGTCCGCCGGACGCGCCCCGTACGCCACGGCGACCGCCTTGCGCGCAGCCTCCGCGGCGCGGTGCATCTCGCCGACACCCGCGCCCGACTCCTCCGCCTCCTTGCGCGCTGCCCGCGCGGCCCGGACGACGGCACCGGCCGGAGCCTCGACCGGCGCCGGGCCCGCCTCGGGCAGACGGCGCCCGTGGGCCGTGTAGCAGTCGGCGCAGATGTGGAACCGGTGCCCCTCCCCGTCCGCAGTCCAGTACGTCGAGGCGTACAGCGCCACCCCGGTGCGGAAGCACCGGTGGCAGTACAGGCGCCCGGTAGCACGTGCCTTCTCCTCCGCCGGGCACATGCGCGGACCGTTCGCCGTCATCGCGGCCACGATGTCCACCCGCCCGCAACGGCGGCACGTGCCAGCGATCACCAAACCCTTTTCCTGGCAACGGTGGCAGTACTCGCCTACTACCCGCTCAGCCTCCGCCGGGGTGTCGGCCACGGGTGCCACGGTCGCCGTGTCAGCCTCCGCCGGAACTTCCGCCGGGGTGTCGTCGTACTCGCGCACGAACGCCCCGCCCTCGTTCTCCCACACGTCCATGTCGTCCACGCGCGGGGTGACCACATCGAACAATCCGTCAGCCGCGCACTCCGGGGCGATCACGGTCACGTCCGCGAGGTACCGCTGAACCGCCCCGTTGTCCGCCACCCCGTACGGCATGGACACGTGCGCGTATGCCCGCTTCCTACGCGACCCCGCGTAGAGCGGCACCGCCACCGCCTCATCACGACGTGCCCGACGGCCGTCAACGGTCGCCACGATGACGGCCGTAGCCTCCCCCTGGTCAGCGTTCCAGGCGCCACCCTGCACACGGGTCGCCCACACCTGTCCCGTAAACCGCACCCCGTCAACCATCCACGCGAGCATGGACCCCGGGGCGTAGTCCTTCGGCTCGAACGCCTTACGCGGTGCGGGCTTGCCCGACCACATCTGAACCTTCGCGGGCTTGAACATGGGGCGCCCGTCGGCACGCTTGACGATCTCCACGGAGAGTTCCCGTGCGCGCTTGTGGAACCCGTCGCGGGCTTCCTGGTGTGCCTCGTCCGGCACGGTGTGCAGCGTGAACCTGGCGCGCCCGTCCGCCGACTCGATGTTCAGTCGCGCGCCCCCACCCGTGACGTAAGCGCGACTGTGCGCCCCCGCACTGACCAGGGGACGGACATTGTCCGGGGTGCCTTCCGGGCACGTGTCCGGAGTCTGCGCGTGGTCCGACTCGCCGTTCAGGAAGTCGGCGCGGGTGTCCGCTGCGAGCCGCGACAGATGTCCCTTGGAGGCAACACGCCCGTTCGCGTCGACGACCTTCCAGCGCTTGACGGGCTTCGGTGCGCCGTAGGCGATACGGCCGACCGCTGACACGTCCGGGGTGACGTTGTACTCGGCCACGCTGTATGGGGCGCAGAACGGCGCCTCAGTCTCCGTCGGAGCGTCCGGGGTGGCGACGTCCGCGACAGGCGCCGGAGCGGACGCATTCTCCGTCACGGCGGCATTGTCCGCTGCCTTACGGGCGTGGTCTTCCGCGATGACCTCAGCAGCCGGAGGGAACGGCGTGGCCACGACTACGGGTGCGTTCGCGGTCATGGCCACGTCCGCCGACCATTCAATCCCGTGCTCAGAGCGCACCGCGTACGCCACATTGTGAGTTCCCGAACGGCCGTCGGAAACGATCGTGAATCCCTCACGGCTCACGGCGTCCGGGTTCAGAACGGCGCCACACGAACACTCGAAGCCGTACCCTCCGCGCGTTGCATAGCGAATCTGCTGACGGCAGATGCCCGCCTTACGCCCCCCGAACCGCGCTACCGCGTACCGGCCGTTGTGCCGCACGGGTTCCAGGATCACAAGCCCGTCGGGGCGCACGTCCGCGATGTTCTTCCGCGCGTACGTCGACACCGGCCCCCTCGTCTTGTAGCCCTCCCGCCCTGGGATGATCCAGCGTCCGTCAAGCGTCACCAGGCTGTACCGCTCCGTCGCGGGGCAGTACACGGAGTACGCAACCGCGCGACGCATCATGCTCCGCCCCTGCAGGTTCGGGTACAGGTCGGCATCCGAGGCGAGGATCGTCTGCGCGTCCGTAAGACCGTGCCCTTCCATGGCGTTGCGGGCGGGAGTGGTGATCATGATGGCGTTCGACATGCGGAGCTCTCCAGAGTCTGTGTGGATCTTCGGCGCGGCGGGGGTGCCACTCCCCCGCCGCCGGGGGGGGTGGGGAGCGGCGTGCGCCGCTCCCCGGGGGAGGCCTAGATCAGGTCTGCGATGCTCGTGAGGAGCGCTACTGCCTTGTCCTTGGTGAGCGGAACCGTGTCTCCGTCCGTGTCGGCGCCACCGGTCAGCAGGACGGGTCCGTGGTACTGCTGGTGGGTAAATCCGAATCGGATCGCGAGGAGCGTCGCGAGCTTGTTGACCGGGTGGTTGTAGAGACCCTCGTCGTCGAGCCACATGTCGAGTTGGTCAGTGAGCGCGACGACGTCAACGCGGTCGCAGCGGAGTACGGCTCGCATGACGATCAGCCGGTTGTCACCGTCCGGAAGGTCGATCGGAACGATGTCCGCCTCGGGGGTGATGAGCAGGGCGTCGGGCGTGTGACCCATGGATGTCTCCCGTTCTCTGGGGGGTGTCTTCGGATTCGGTCGGCTGCCACCGCCGACCAACAAGAGAAATATACCGCACTTTCATCATCGAATGGAAGGGGTTCCGGCGCTGTTTTCCAGGAATCTGCGCTGGTCAGCGGCTCGCTCGGCGTCACGCGCGTGAGCGCGCGCACCCGTCCGGCGGCACCCTGGGCGGGGCCGGCGTCGGCCCAGCGGGGCCCCGGTCGGCCGAGTGCCGGCGGGACGGCCGGACGGGCCGGGATGGACTGGACTCTGGGCTGGGCTGGCCTGTGCTGAACTGGGTCCTCTTCCTCCGACTTACGCGGAGAAAGAGGTGTCGTTGAGGGTGAGGGGCTTGCCCATGGGGGGTGAGCTGGGCGAACGCCGAGAGCACACGGAGGGGCGCTGCACCTCTCGGTGCACCTCACGGTGCAACGGTGGAGCCAACCGTCCAGCCAACGGTGGAGCCCACTAAGGAAGCAACTGCGCAGACCAGTTCGCCGGCCCGCCTCCTGCGGGCATGGATACGCGGCCACTACGACTGGTGCCGGTCCACGGCCCGCTTCAGCAACCCCCTCCCCGAAGGAGCTTGTTCCTGAGCAGCGGTGCCGCAGGGCTTGGGCCCACTGTCAGTGGCGGGCGGCAGGATGCTGGTCATGACAACACCTGCAGCACTGATCGTGGATGCCGCCGCCTACGCGCAGGCGGTCGAGGACGCCGTACGGGCGGCGGCCGCGTATTACGAGGGCGGCACCTCGCCTCTCGACGACGACACCTACGACCGGCTGGTGCGCGGAATCGCCGCATACGAGGCCGAACACCCCGAGCAGGTGCTGCCCGATTCCCCCAGCGGGAAGGTGGCCGGCGGCGCGGTGGAAGGCGATGTGCCGCACACGGTGCCGATGCTGAGCCTGGACAACGTGTTCTCGCCGGAGGAGTTCACCGCCTGGACGGAGTCCCTGGCCCGCCGGATCGGCCATGAAGTCACCCGCTTCCACGTGGGGCCGAAGCTGGACGGGCTCGCGGTCGCCGCCCGCTACACCGGTGGCCGCCTCACGCGGCTGATCACCCGTGGGGACGGGACAGCCGGGGAGGACGTCTCGCATGCGATCGGCACCATCGAGGGGCTGCCTGAGCAACTGGGCAAGCCGGTCACCGTGGAGGTGCGCGGCGAAGTTCTGATGACGACGGCCCAGTTCGAGTACGCCAACGAGGTGCGCACCGGTCACGGCGGGCAGCCGTTCGCGAACCCGCGCAATGCGGCGGCGGGCACTCTGCGGGCCAAGGAACGCCTCTACACGGTGCCGATGACGTTCTTCGGGTACGGCCTGTTGCCCCTGCCCGACACCGAGCACGCCCTGGCCGAGCGGCTGATCGCGTCCGCGCACAGTGACCTGATGGGCCTGGTGGCCGAGCTCGGCGTGCACACCAGCACCGGCGGCGCGGTCCCGGACACGCTCGCGGAGAACGTGGAGCAGGTCCTGGCCCGGGTGCAGAAGATCGCCGCGGTCCGCGCCGAGCTGCCGTTCGGCATCGACGGCATCGTCATCAAGGCCGACCTGGCTGCCGACCAGCAGGCCGCGGGATCCGGGTCGCGCGCGCCGCGGTGGGCGATCGCCTACAAGCTGCCGGCCGTGGAGAAGATCACGCGGCTGCTGGAGGTGGAGTGGAACGTCGGCCGGACCGGGATCATCGCGCCGCGCGGCGTGCTCGAGCCGGTCGTCATCGAGGGCTCGACGATCACTTATGCCACGTTGCACAATCCGGCCGACATCACCCGTCGCGATCTGCGTCTGGGCGACCAGGTCATGGTCCACCGGGCCGGTGACGTCATCCCCCGCATCGAGGCTCCGGTCGCCCACCTGCGCACCGGCGACGAACAGCCCATCGTCTTCCCGGAGTTCTGCCCGCGCTGTGGATCGGACATCGACAAGAGCGAGGAGCGCTGGCGGTGCGCGCAGGGCCGCAACTGCCACCTGGTTGCCTCCCTCTCGTATGCCGCCGGCCGCGATCAGCTCGACATCGAGGGCCTCGGCGCCACCCGGATCGTCCAGCTGGTCGACGCCGGCCTGGTCGCCGATCTCGCAGATGTGTTCACCCTCACCCGCGAGCAGCTGCTCGGCCTGGAGCGGATGGGCGAGGTCAGCACCGACAACCTGCTCGCCGCGATCGAGAAGGCCAAGCAGCAGCCGCTGTCGCGGGTGTTGTGCGCGCTCGGGGTGCGCGGCACCGGCCGGTCCATGTCCCGGCGGATCGCCCGCCACTTCGCCACCATGGACGCCATCCGTGCCGCCGACGTCGAGGCGATGCAGCAGGTCGAGGGCATCGGTGCGGAGAAGGCGCCCTCAATCGTCGCGGAACTCGCCGAGCTCGCCCCTCTGATCGACAAGCTCGCCGCCACGGGCGTCACCATGACCGAGCCGGGCGCCATCCCGCCGGCGGCGGCCGATGCTGCTCCCGGCGAGGAGGCACCCGCGGCCGCGGCGGACGGCGGCCCGCTGGCCGGGATGACGGTGGTCGTCACCGGCGCGATGACCGGGGCCCTGGAGAAGCTGTCCCGCAACGAGATGAACGAGCTCATCGAGCGGGCCGGCGGGCGCTCCTCGTCCAGCGTGTCCAAGAAGACGACGCTCGTCGTCGCGGGCGAGGGTGCGGGCTCCAAGCGTGCCAAGGCCGAACAGCTCGGCGTCCGCCTCGCTACCCCCGACGAGTTCGCCGCCTTGGTCGCCGACCACCTGATCTGAGCTGACGGTCATGCGTGTGGGGCCCGCACCGGCACGGTGCGGGCCCCACACGTTGGTTCAGCTGGCTGCGGCTTCCGCCGGCTCGGGTTCCGGGTGCCGGGCCTTGGTCCGTACGGCAGCCTCGACGTCGAAGCGGGACTTGTCCTCGTCCTTGGCGTGCTTGGTGACGGCGGCCTGGACCTCGTCGGCCGCCTTCCACCAGTGCTGCCAGGCCTTCTCGTAGGTCTCAGTCTGCTCCTGCGACCACGGTGTTTCCGTGGGCCGACCGTAGCGGTCCCGCAGTTCCAGTACCTGAGCGTGCGCCTCGTCGGCTGCCTGCTGCATCTCCACGAGATCATCGAATGTGTGTGCCACGTCCATGGATCCTATGACGCTCGCGTCGGGCAGCCCCTCGCCCGCTGACCGGCAAGCCTCCCGCTCACTCGTCCTCGGGCGTGGTCTCCCCTTGAGCCGTCCACCTTCGCAAGACGCGTTCGCGGCCGTCCGTCTCCTCGAGGAGCTCAACGACCACGGCCGGGTCCTTGCTGTAGAGGCCGACCCACTCCGTGTACCGGTCCTGGGCGGTGTCGAGGACGCTCCATTCCCCCTCCACTCGTGGGCCGTCAGCCACGAATCTGAGCCGGACGAGGTACTTCAACTCCATGACGTGTTCCTCCGGTGGGCAAGCCACCCGCTCGGCCTGGGCAAGCACTGCTGCGTAGGGGTGGGCAAGCCCGCACCGTACGGGCTCGGCAGGGGCGGCAGACCGGCTGGTCAGGTGCGGATGACGGTGAAGCCTGCGCTGTTGAGGGCGCGGGTCCACACGTCGCGGTCGAACCACTTGGCGATGTCCGGCTGCATCTCGGTGAGGGTGCGCATGCGGGCGTGCCAGTCGTGGCCGGTGGGCCCGCGGCTGCCGGCGCATCCCTCGCAGCCGTCTTCTCCGTGGATGTGACCGGCCATCCACGCGTTGACGGCGACGTTGAGGATGACGGCGTACAGGTCGCCGCCGGTCTGGGCGAGGGCGTCCGGCACGCCGGCGAGGATGAGCGCCAGCTCGGGGTTGTCCCGTGGCGGCATCGGCGCCTGCCCAGCAGCCCTGTCGTCGGAGCCGCCGTCCTCGAACTCCCTCACGCTCTGGGCGATGGTGTCGGCGAGGGCGGCAGCGTCGAAGTACCGCCAGGCGGATCGCACCTGGATCCGGAGCTGGTCGGCCACCGCCTGGACGTTGCGTTCGATGGTGTCCTCCACCGTCGCGGGGGTGAGGGTCACACCCCGGCGAGCCAGTTCGGCGAGGGTCTCGGCGACGGCTTCTTTGAACGCTTTGGTGTTCCGCACCACCGCATCGTAGGGGCGAGGGGCTTGCCCGCGTGCCGAGAAGCGGTGGTCGCAGGACGCAGGCAGCGGTTCAGGGTGAGGGGGCCAGGGAGGCCGGGAAGACGGCGTCGGGTCCGAAGCGGGCACGGGCGGTGTCGGCGGCCTTCTCGAGCCTGCGGGCCTTGTCGTCGCTCGCGTCGAGGAGGAGCTGATGGTGGGCGGCGGCTGCGGGACGCAGGGCGGAGGCGCGCAAGGTGATGGAGCGGACGCGTGCGCGCTGGAGGCCGAGCTGGTCGTAGATGCGGAAGGCGGCGTGGGTGAGGGCGGCGGAGTGGTTGGTGGCTTCGGGCAGGGAGCGGGTGCGGGTGGTGTGGGAGCGGTCGGCGTACCGGACGTCGAGGGTGAGGGTGCCGGCGACGTCGCGGGTTGCTCGGAGGTCGGCGCCGAGTTGTTCGGCCAGGGCGAGGAGGGCGCGGCGGTGCTGTAGCGGGTCGAGTTCGTCGTACGGGAAGTCGTGGCGGGCACTGCGGGAGGCGGGTGCGGAGCCGGGGGTGACGGGGCGGGGGTCGTGGCCGCGGGCTCGGTCGGCGATCTCCCGGCCGGTGGCTTTTCCGAGGAGGCGCTGCAGGGTGAGCAGCGGGGTGTCGGCGAGGGCGCCGATGGTGTGCAGGCCGTGCCGGGTCAGGAGGGTGGCGGTGGCGGGGCCGATGCCGGGCAGGGCGTGGACGGGGCGGGGGTTGAGGAACGCGGCGATCGCGTCCGGGGTGGGGTCGACGATGGTGATCCGGCCGGGCGGGGTGGCGTCGGCTGCCATGGCGGCGATCAGGATCGAGTTGCCGCCTCCGATGGTGGTCTGGACGCCGTACAGCGCGGCGGTACGGAGCGCGATGAGGAGGCCGAGGTCGCGCGGGTGGCGGTCGAAGTACTTCAACGCGCCGGTGACGTCGTGGTCGGCGGCGGTGGGGGGTTGGGCCTGCCAGCGGGGGGAGATTCCGTCGAGGACGGTCAGCAGCTGGTGGTAGAGGTCCTCGTTGCCGCCGTGGTGGAAGTGGATGCGCAGAATGGCGCGTTGGTGGGCCATGGCTCACCCCGCGCTTCCGGGAGAGGTGTGGCCGAGTTTGGTGAGGTCGGCGGCGCGCTGCCCTGGAGGCTGGAGGTCGGCCCAGGGGTGAAGGGCGGCGCCGGTTTCGTGGGTGATGGTTCGGTGCGGTTCGGTGCGCGGGGCCGCAGGAACGTTCGCTTCGGCGCCGAGGAGACGCTGGACGGCTTCGGGTCCGTGGTCGCGGCGGGCGGCGGCGAGTTGCTCGAGGTCCCAGACCATCGAACCGGTGACGGTGTTGCGTTCGCCGCGGCGCTGGACGTTGCCGCGGACGAGGAGCAGTCCGCTGTGGAAGATCGTGTGCGCGCACGCTTCGTGGGAGTCTTCGAAGAAGGCCAGGTCGACCAGGCCGGAGCCGTCTTCGAGCGTGACGAAGATGATCCTTTTCCCGGAGCGGATGGGCGGCGTCTGGGTGGAGGCTCGGACGCCGGCGACGAGGACCTGCTGGCCGGGGCGCAGTCGCTGCAGGTGGGCGGCGTCGGTGGCGCCGAGTTCGCGCAGCAGCTGATGGTGGTGGTCCATGAGGTGGCGGCTGACGTCGGCGCCGAGGATGTGCAGTTCCGCGTTGAGGGCTTCGCGGCTGGTCATCTCCGGTAGGCCGGACGGCGGGGCGGTGTGCTGGTCGTCGAGGGCCATGGGGAGTTGGCCGTCGCCGAGGGGGCGGCCGCGGTACTGGCGGTGCAGTTCGGTGATCTGCAGCAGCAGGTCGCGGCGGGTGAGGGGGCCGCGGAGGCTGTCGAGGACGCCGGCCTGGGCGAGGCGTTCGGCCGTGGGCCGGTTGGGGCGGGCGCGCTGCCACAGGTCGGACAGCGAGGCGTAGGGCTGGCCGGCGACGAGGCGTTCGGCCTCGTCGGTGTGGATGCCGCGGACGGCGGAGAGGGCGAGGCGGACGGCCCAGGTGCTGTCGGGGGCGCGTTCGACGGTGTGGCTGGTCTGGGAGCGGTTGACGTCGACGGGCAGGACCGTGACGCCGCGGCGGCGAGCGTCCTGGATCAGGACGCGCTTGGGCCACATGCCGGGGTCGTGTTCGAGCAGGCCAGCGAGCAAAAACGCTGGGTGGTGCGCTTTAAGCCAGGCCGATTGCAGGGCTGGGACGGCGAAGGCAACGGCATGCGCCCTGCAGAAGCCATACGCCCCGAACGCTTCGATGATCTTCCAGACGTGGGTGAGGACGTCGGCGGGGTAGCCGCGGGCGGCGGCCGTCTGGTGGAACCAGTCCCGCAGGCGGGGTAGCCGGGCGGAGTCGGCGAGGGCGCGGCGGGCGATTTCGGCGAGGGCGCGGTCGCAGCCGGTGAGCGTGGCGATGATCTCGATGATCTGTTCGTGCCAGATGACGACCCCGTAGGTATCGGCGAGGACCGGCTCGAGGTCGGGGTGCGGGTAGGTGGGGGTGGCACCGTGACGTGCGGCGATGTACTGCTCGGGCATCCCGGACGCCACAGGTCCTGGACGAAAGAGGCTGATGTCGGCGATGACGTCGGCGACATTCCGCGGTTGCAGCCTCGAGAGCAAATCCTGCTGCCCACTTGATTCGAGTTGGAAGACTCCCAGGGTCTGGGCGTCCTGGATGAGCTTGAAGGCGAAGTGGTCGTCCAACGGGACCTGTTGCGGATCGTCGAGGTCGATGTGCTTGCCGGTGACGCGTTCGATCTCGGAGACGGCGTGCGCCATCGCGGACTGCATCCGTACGCCGAGCACATCCAGCTTGATCAACCCCAGATCTTCGACCCCCTCTTTCGGCATCTGAACCATGGGATAACTGCCAGGTGTGGGCTGGACGGGCAGCCGGTCAAGGAGGGTGGCGTCGGAGACGATGACGCCGCAGGGGTGCATAGCCAGGCCCCGCGGGAGGGCGTCGAGGCCTTCGGCGAGTTCGAACAGCAGCCGATAGCGGCCGGCCTCCGCGGCGAGCTGGCGCAGTTCGGGCAGTTCGGCGAGCGCAGCGGTGATGTCGGCGGCCCGGATGTGCGGGAAGCTCTTGGCGATCCGGTCGACGTCGTACGGGGCGATCCCCAAGGCAAGTCCGGTATCCCTCACTTCCCTATTGAATTGGCGTGTTGAAGCCGATCAAGAAGGGTGCGCTCGTGGTGAGTTGGCGTGTGTTCTGGGTGCCGCCGGACGCGGTACGGGGCGGAGTTCGGGGCAGTGTCGTCGAGGGATGGAACAACCTGCCGTCTCGCGAGGACGCGATGGGCGTGATGGCCGGCGACCCCATCTTCCTGTCACCAGACCACCGGGTGGACCCTCTGCTGAGCCTGTACGGCCAGTCCGGTACCTTCCGCCGCTACGAGGAGGAGACCCGCCGTAACTACGCCACGGACATCGCTCTGCTGCTGACGTTCTTGTGGAAGCGCGGGCGGGGCTGGCTGGAGGCGACGCCGCGGGATCTGGAGGACTACGAGCACTGGCGGCGGAGGGCGGAGGGGAACCCTAGCCGGGTGGGCGGGTCGAAGTGGGGGCGTGAACTGGCCGCGTTTGCCAGTCTGTTCCGGTGGGCTGTCCGTGAGGGACACTTGGTGCGCGGTCCGCTGGTCGTACGGCAGGTTATGGGGCGGAACGGCGAGGTGATCTCGGTGCCGGAGGCGGCACCGAAGGACGTCCGGCCGAGCAACGTGCACTGGCTGACGCCGCGGACGTGGCGGAAGTGGATCGATGTCGGCCTGCGCGGCCACACGCGCGGCGGCGTGCCGCGGCCGGGCTGGGCGGGTCGACTGGAGGACCGGAACGTGGCCTTCGTGCGATTGCTGACGTCGTCCGGGCTTCGGCGAGGCGAAGGCGGGTCGCTGCTGACGTTCGAGCTGCCCGTGCGGCGGATCGGCGGCGGTCGGTACTACCGGGGGAAGGCGGCCGCGGCGGTGACCCGGTCGAAGAGGCCGCGGACGTTCTATGTGGCCGCCGATGCGCTCGGCGACGTCGAGGCGTACGTCGATTCCTCGCGGGCATGGGTGGTTCGCAAGGCCCAGCAAGTCGGCCGGTACGAGCGGCTTGCTCAGCTGTGGCTGGTTACGGAGGTGACGCGTGGGCTGAAGCCGAAGGTGCGGTGGCGCGATCGGCATGGCCTTGCCGGGGAGCGGGAGTTGAATCTGCTGTCCGTGCGCGAGCGGATGATGCTGTTCACCGAGGGGCCGCATGGTCCGGAGCCGTTGTGGCTGTGGCTGAACGAGCAGGGGATGCCGTTTCGGCCGCACTCCTGGGACGGTGTGTTCCGTACGGCGAACCAGCGGTGCGCGAAGGTGCTGACGCCGCCAAAGTACCTGGGGATGGATCCGCATCAGGTCTTTGCGCCGTATGCGACGCCGCACTCAGCGCGGCACTCGTTCGCCCTGTACATGCTCGTGGTGCTGAATCATTTGATGGACCGGCGGTTCGGGCTGAGTCCGGCCGAGCGGCGGGACTTCCGTCTGCTGTACGGGGATCCGTGGTTCATGGTGCAGAACCTGCTGGGGCACGCCTCCCGGCAGACCACCGTCGACATCTACCTCGCGCCGGTCGCCGACCTGCAGTTGCGGGCGATGCTGGCCACGGCCGACGACGATCCGCAACAGGCGCCGATGCCGGAGCTGGATGAGGTCTTCACGCGCATTGCCCGGGAGTCGGAAGGCATCCAGGACCTCGACGACCGCCTCGACCCCTTCGGGGGTGTGGCGTGAGTCGACGCGGACGCCGGGCATCCCTGCCCCCAGGCGACCACACCCGCCCCGAACCCCTGGATCTGGGCGGGCTCGTCGTACGGCACGTCGACCGCAGTGGCCGGGTGCGGGCGTACGACTTCGCGACGCTGCCGGTCGCCGAGCCGATGCAGCGCTCCCTCGCCGTGCTGTTCGCCGCACGCTGTCATCCCAACCGGTGGGGCAGCCACCGCTCGTCGAGACTGGCGTTCCAGCTCCTGGAGAAGTTCACCGTGTTTCTGTCCGGGCTCGAGCGGACGCCCAGGGATGTGGAGGAGCTGACCACAGCGCAGGTCAAGCAGTGGCGGCTGAGCCAGGCGGGCACGGCGGGCGGCCACAACGCCATCACCCGGGTCGGCAGCCTGCTGCGGCAGGACGCCCGGCTGGCGAGCGGGCCCGTTGCGGACGAGTTGGCCGTGCGCACCCAACGGCCGAAGAGTAAGACGCAGTCCTACAGCGAGGATGAGTTCGACCGCATCAAGCGGGCGGCGAGGCGTACCTTCCGTGCCGCGTTGCTGCGTATCAACGACAACGCGGCGCACCTGGAGCGGTGGCGGGCGGGTGCCTTCGCGCCGGGCAGCCACGACTTCATCCTCGGCGAGGCGCTGGATTCCCTGGCCCGCACGGGCGACATCCCGCGCCGGGTCAGCGCAAAGGGGGCACGGAATCCGATCTGGCGATTCCATCGCGTCCTGGGCAACACCAGCCCGGCCGCGACCTGGCAGCGTTTGTTCCTGTCCCGGCTGGAGGCGGCTGCCCTGGGGGTGCTGCTGATGGTCGAGTTCGGCTGGAACTTGTCCGTGATCCACCAGGCCAAGGTACCCAAGGCCAGCCCCGACCCCGGAGAGGACGGACACCCGACCTACCGCATCCCGGTGGTGAAGTACCGGCGCGGCGGCGGCCGCTACTTCGAAACCCGCAACGTCACCGACGACGGCGCGAGGTCCCCAGGCAGGCTGATCACCGACGCACTGCAGGCCACCCGCTTCGCGCGGGCCGTCGTCGAGGACCTCGCGCCCGGCACCGACCTGCTGATCGTGTGGCGCTGGGCGCAGGGCGGGCACCCCATCACCACCTCTGATCACCACCCACCGGTCGGGCTCTTCCGCTTCGGTGTGGTCGAGAGCGCTGGCCGTGACTGGGCCCAGGCCGAAGGACTGGACGGTTCGCCTTTCCGCCGGGGGCGGCGCACGGTCAATGCGCTGGTGAGGCGGGAGCCGGGGCAGAACAGTCAAGCCACCCATGACCGTGACTATGTGCTGGTCGACCAGCGGGTGCAGCAGGAGGCCGCGGACATCATCGCGGCCGGTGCCGAGGACGCTGCCGCGCGCGCCCGCCAGGCGGTCCTGGTCGCCGAACTCCGCGCAGACCCCGATCCCGACGACCGGGAGACCGCGACGGTGGACTGCCACGACTACGAGCACAGTCCCTTCACCGGGCCGGGCAAGGGCTGCCGTGCCTCGTTCCTGACGTGCCTGGGCTGCACCAACGCCCGCATCCACCCCGGCCACCATCCGCGCCTGGCCCATCTGCACCGGGCGCTGACCCACCTGCGTACGGCCCAGTCACCGCCGGTGTGGGAGGCCGACTGGGGAGAGGCCCACGCCCGGCTTGAAGACCTCAAGCGCCGACTCGGCGAGCCGGTCTGGGCTCAGGCCCTGGCCCGCGTCACCGACACCGACCGTGATCTCATCGACTGCCTGCTGACCGGAGTGCTCGACGCGTGACCACCGCAGCCCACCACGATCCCTACATCCTGCCGATGCCCACACCGGACACGCCCGTCGTGCTGCCGTACCGTGTCCTGCCCATGCACGCGCACATCAACGGCCGCTACGTGGACTGGATATGGCCGCTGGCGGCGCTGACGGAGAACCCCAGCAGCAACAAGGCCAGCATCCGCTGGCGTAAATGCCCCGCGGCCTTCCGGGACGAACTCCGACTCATTGCCTGGACCATGATCAACGGCGAGCTACGGCCCACCTTCCTGGCCAAGCGCGCGGGATCCCTGCGGGCCCGCGTCAGCCTGAGCGACCTGACCGAGGCGGTACGGCAGTGGATGTACCTGGCAGCCTGGCTCCAAGAGCGCGGACTGACCTCGCTCGCCCAATGCACCACCGCCGTCTGGACCGCCTACGACCAGCACCTGCTCGCCGCCGGCTCCAGCCGGAAGCGCGTGCTGGAGATCCTCGGCACGCTCACCCGCCTGTGGGCGTTCGACCAGCTCTCCGCCCGCCCCGTCGGTATCGCCCGGCCGCCGTGGGACGAACTCGGTGCCGACGACTACCTGCCGGCCGCATCCTCCGCCACCGGTGGGGAGAACGCCAGCGAGCCGATCGCGGAAGAGACCATGGGGCCGCTGCTGGTCTGGGCCCTGCGCATGGTCGACGACCTCGCCGACGACATCCTCGCCGGGTACGCCGAGACCCGGCGGCTGGCG
Organism: Streptomyces longisporus; assembly: GCF_039532765.1. Classification (NCBI taxonomy): domain Bacteria; kingdom Bacillati; phylum Actinomycetota; class Actinomycetes; order Kitasatosporales; family Streptomycetaceae; genus Streptomyces; species Streptomyces longisporus. The sequence goes on along the minus strand of NZ_BAAASG010000040.1, from coordinate 68,973 downwards.
GAGGTTGGCCGGACCATCCCCAGCACCCCGGCCGGGCAGGACGCCCTCAAGGCATATCTGGATCCGCTCATCGCCGCCCAGGCGCCGCTGCCCGCCGTCCGGCTCAAGGGCCGCGAGGGGTACGGCTTCGCCCGCTACTACGTCGGCGGGCTCACCGGCGCATCCCGCCACCAAGTCGCCCTGTACGTCGAGCGCCACGGCCTGGTGGCCGCGGCCGCACAGCGGCCCGGCCCCTGCACACTGCCCACCCCCGTCACCGGCCGCATCGCCGGGCGCCCGTGGCGCGAGGCCCTCGACTTCGCCGAGACGCCGGGACTGGTCCGACTGCTGGTCACCGCGTGCTTCATCGTCATCGCCTACCTCACCGGGATGCGCCCGGGCGAGGTGCTCGGGCTGCACCACGGCTGCTGCCCGGATCCCGAGCCCGACGCCTCCGGCCGCACCGGCCGCACCGGCCGCACCGGCCGCCACGTGATCTACGGCCACGAATACAAGAACGCCACCGATGAGCACGGCAACCACCACTCCGCCGGACGCGAACGCGACGTCCCCTGGGTGGCCATCACCCCCGTCATCAACGCCATCCGCGTGCTGGAGCGCATGGCCGAGCCCGGCGAGCTGCTGTTCAGCCACGCCGTGCACGGTGCCATGGCCGGCCCCAGCACTGGCTCCCTGCGCTCACCCGCCCTGCGGACCCGGATCGAGGACTTCGTCACCTGGGCCAACGCCGAAGCCGCCCGACATGGCCTGCCCGGCGAGGTGATCCCGCCCGACCCGCACGGAGCGGTCGGCACAAGACGCTTCCGCCGCACCCTGGCCTGGCATATCGCCCGCCGCCCGGGCGGGCTGGTCGCCCTGGCCATCCAGTACGGCCACCTGCGCACCGCACTGGTCTCCGAGGCATACGCCGCGCGCAGCCGCGACGGCATCCACGAACTGATCGACATCGAAACCGTCCGCGCCGTGGCCGACACCGTCGCCGACCTCAACGACAATCTGGAGGCTGGCGGCGGCATCTCCGGTCCGGCCGCCCGGCGAGCCATCAAGGCCGCCGCCCGCGCCCCGCGCTTCGAGGGCGCCGTCATCAACGCCACCACCGCCCGCCGCCTGCTCGCCAACGACGACGCCCTCATCTACGACAACCCGCAAGCGCTGCTGCTGTGCCACTACAAGCGCGAGCACGCCCTGTGCCACCGCACGCCAGTCCGCGACACCCCGCGGCTCGATCACTGCGTGCCCGGCTGCGGCAACATCGTCCGCACCGACGAACACGCCACCCGGCTTCGCGACCGCGCCAATGCACTCGACAAACAGGCCGTTCACGTGCCCCAGCCGATCAGCGAACGGCTGCGCGACCACGCCGAACGCCTGCGCGGCACCGCCGATGCCCACGACCGCACCCGGATCACCCTCAAGGACACCACCCCATGAGCGGAGCACCAGACGAACGCGACCGCATCCGGGCCGCCATGGACCGCATCCTGTCGGGCCACCCGAAGCGCTCCAATGGGGCCCTGACCGTGGTGGCCCTCGCCATCGAAGCCGACGTTCCCCGCAACGCCCTCACCCAGCGCCACCTCGACCTGAAGAACGAGTTCTACACCAAGGTCAAAGAGCGCGGGCAGCCCACCGATGCCGAGACCCGGCTCCGCAAACAGGTCGTGCGGCTCAAGGAGCTCCGCGAGAAGGACAAAGCCGAACTCGAACGGCTCCGCGCCGACGTTGAAGGGCTGGTCCGGATCGTCAACGAACTGACCCTGGAGAACCTGCAGTTGCGTGAGCGGCTGTCCAACCCCGATCCAGTCGTCCATGTCTTTCCCATGCGGCCCACACCGCGTCGCCCCGACTGACGTCCCATGAGCATGGGGTGGGTCGGCGCCCCGCCGCACGCTGCCGGGCACCCTGCCGTGACCCCTTTGCCACCTGTTCGTTGAGCCCGGTGCATGCGATGCGCACCCCGGCGACCGCGTCCCCCGGCAGACGGGCCAGGGCGCGCGTCCGCCTGTCCGGTGAACCGGCCGGGAAGTGCGGCCCCGGGACGTCATGGCCTCGAAGTCTCGGGGCCCCGCACCCCTCCTCCCGCAGGCGGCAGGCCCGCGCGGCACGAGTGGACCGCACCTACCTCTACCGGCACCGCGACCTCCTCGAACGCGTCCACGCCGCCGCAGCCGCCCCACCGGAAGGAGGCCGGATCGCGGCCGTCAGCCGGGCCTCGCTGCGGGCAGACCTGACCAACGCGCTGGAGCGGAACAGGAGGCTGACGGTCCGGGTCCGGCAGCTGGAGAGGCGTCTGTCCGAGAGCCTCGGTGAAAACGCCTGGAAGGAATCCGGCCTTGGAGCGTCCGCCGACATCGACCAGCTTCAACGCCGCATCACGTTGCTCGAGCAAGACCTGGCCGACATAAGGGGCCAGCTCGATGAGCGGACTGAGGAACTCGATGCGGCGCGAGCGGCCAACCGGGAACTGACCCGGGCACTGAACCAGGCCCGCTGAGGCTATATGCGGGGCTCCGGCGTCCTTGCTCAGTGCCCGTTTCTGTGATCCGCCGCCTCACCCGGAATCCGGCGCGACGTCTGCCGCCTATTCTCTGCAAGTCCTGCGTGTCTCGTCCCTGCGCCCCGCTCGATGACCGATGGCTTGGACCGGAGAGCCAGCTCGGCGTGTTCGGCCTTATGCCGACCGCTGCCCGACTTGCACCTGACGTTGGCGTCAGGTTTTAGCGTGGCTGCTGTTGGCGCTCCGCAGCGCGCTGCGGACATCGCCCCCCCCTATGCCAATGATCTTCCGTGTCTGCTGTGAGCAGGTGCGGCCGATAAGTGGAGTTCTCATGCGCGCAGCTGTCTACAGTTCGATCGGCGGCCCGGAGGTTGTGGAGGTCGCTGAGGTCGACATGCCCGTTCCGGGCGTGAGTGAGATTCGCATCAAAGTACAGGCGGCCGCACTGAATCCGGCGGATGCGTCGGCGTGGAGAGGGGTCTTCCCCGCTCCGCCGGAGGGTGCCGCCTATGGTCTGGGCTGGGATGTCGCCGGCGTTGTCGACGCCGTCGGGCCGGGTAGTCACTGGACGCCCGGGCAGAGCGTCATCGCGTTCAGTCATGGCTTGCCGCTGGGGCTGAACCGGGGGCAGGCCGAGTACGTCGTGGTTCCTTCCCAGGCGATCGCCGAGGCGCCCGCGGGCATCGACCCTGTGCACGCTGCCACCATCCCTCTCAACGGTCTGACCGCGGCCCAGTCCGTCGAGCTGCTCGGCGTCCAGGCGGGCCAGACCGTGCTCATCACCGGCGCGGAGGGGGCGGTCGGCGGCTACGCGGTGCAGTTGGCCAAGCGCCGGGGAGCCGTGGTCATCGCGATCGACCGCTCGCCAGGCGGGGAGTTCGCGACCGAGGTGGCTGGCGCCGACGTGTACGTGCCGGCGTCGCAGACACCGGCCGAGGACGTCCGCAAGGTACGTCCCGAAGGGGTTGACGGCGTGCTGGACACGGCCAGGCTGGGGCAGGCCGTCATCGGCGCGGTGGCGGACGGCGGCAGGTTCGTCACCACGCGGCGCGACGCCATGCCCCAGACCGAGCGGGGCATCCGGGTGCTGCTGACGCAGGTCGGCCCGGACGCAGCGATGCTCACGACGTTGTCCGATCTGGCCGCAGCGGGAGACCTGGCGCTGCGCGTGGCCGAGACCTACCCGCTGCAGGAAGCCGCGCAGGCTCACGCGCGCATGGTCAAGGGCGGGCTCAAGGGACGTGTCGTCCTCACCATGGAGTGAGCACGCACCCTCCGATGCTCCTGTGTCGCGGCCGACCGGGGCGCAGTTCGCACCGGTCGGCCGCGCCGTCCATGGCGGGACCGTGCGGCGGCCGACGAGACGCCCGCACGTACGACCCTGCCGCCACGGTGCGGTCCTGGGTATCGATTCAGGCGTTACCGGCGGCGCGGATGGGGTGGCGGTGATGCGGGTGGCTCGGGTCGGTTGCCACAGCGATGATCTCGTCGAGGCGGGTGCGTACTTCCGTCAGATCGTTGATCTGACGGTCGATGCGGGCCCGTTCGGTGATCAGGCTGTCGGTGAACCCGACGGGCGAGGGGCCCTCGTTCATGCATCGCGGCAAAACCTGGCGGACGAGCCTGCTCGACAGGCCGGCGGCGTACAGCAGCTGGATCATCTTGACCCGCTCGACCGAGCCGTCCTGGTATTCGCGTTGCCCCCCGGCGGTGCGTGTGGGGCTGAGCAGCCGCTGCTCCTCGTAGTAGCGCAGCGCCCGGACGCTCACTCCGGCCTGTTCGGCGACCTCTCCGATCCGCATGGCGGCTCCTTGCTGTCCTCGTGTCCCACCAGAGCTGCATCTGACGTCAGCGTGAGGTTTGAGCGTAGCTGATGCCGACGCTCCGGGACCGGAGCGGGAGGGTCAGCGGCGGGCCAGGAGGGTGCGCAGGCGCGCGGTGTGCTCGTCGATGGCGTGGGGGCCGTTGCTGGTGAGCAGGCGGACGCCTTCCTCCCAGACGATCTTGACGGCGGCTGGGTTGGCGGTGGTCTGCACGTGGTAGCCGGCGTCCTTGAGGGCTTCGTCGATGAAGTAGCCCATGCGTACCTTCTTGCCGGGGATCTTGAGGTAGCCGCTGCTGAGGACGAAGAGCTCGGCGGATTTGGCGACCGTGGTCACGCGAGCGCCCTTGAAGGCGTGCTCGGGGTCGGTGACGACGGCGCCGTGGGGGTCCACCCGGTACTTGGCAGAGGCCATGGCGATGGGGGCGTGGCAGATCAGAGAGATCAGGACCTGGTTCTCCCGCAGGGTGTGCAGGAGTTCGCCGAGCCAGGGGTTGTCGACGAAGTCGACCATGGGGGCGTGGCCGCCGGGCATGTGCACGAAGTCGAACGCGCCCAGGTCGAAGGTGTCCTCGGGGTCGCGGTGTCTGTGCACGAGCTGCTCGATGGAGAGGTAGGTGTGCTCAGGCAGGTCCTGCATCGACTTGATGAGGTCGTCACGCAGTACCACGACCTCCTTGTCGCTGTTGGGCAGCGACTCGGAGACGGGCAGGCGGCCCAGGTAGTGGTGGGCCAGGGCGAGTTCGCTGTCCCGGCGGGAGACGAGCTCTGGCCGCTTGGCGCGGAAGGTGTCGACGTCGAAGCGGAACGCCTGGGCCGCGGTGGCCGAGACCATTGCGGCGCCGGACTTGGCGCCGGCGTGCATCGGCAGGCCCAGACCGTTGATCTCGAGTTGCGGGACGATTCCGCCGGGGGTGGCGAAGGTGAACTCGTACTCGTCGCCGAACTCCTTGAGGACCTGCGCCATCTCGACCAGGTAGAACCCGGTGGAGACGCCGGGGTGGCCTGCCGGTTCCGTGAGCGGCAGGACAGCGGCCGACGGGATGACGATCAGCGCCTTGGGCTTGGACGCCGTGGGGGTGTTCATGGCATGTCTTCTTTCGTTACATGGGCAGGGGGCACCGTTTGGTGGCGTCGCCCCCACGGTTCGCCAGTGGGTGGTCAGGCAGAGGTCGTGGTCGGCGTGAAGATCGTGGCGGGGTCGAGGGCGAGGTTCGCCTTGAACTGGGCGGAGAGGGCGTCGGCCAGGACTTCGGATTGCCCTGCCTCGACTCCGTCGAGCGCGGCCCTGACGACGTCGGCGGGGTCGTTCAGCTCGAACGGGAACGACAGCCCCCGCACCAGGTCGGTGTCGGTCGGCCCCAGATACACCCCGGTGACCAAGGCGCTCTGCCTGGCCAGTTCGAGGCGGACGCTGTTGGTCAGGCTCCAGGCAGCGGCCTTGGCCGCGTGATAGGCACCCCAGTGCTCCGAAGGGGACCAGGAGGCCGCCGACAGGACATTGACGATCGCCCCGCCACCACCTGCCTTCAGGCTCGGAGCGAAGGCCCGGATCATGCGCAATGGCCCGTAGAAGGCCGTGCTCATCTCCCGTTCGATCTGGTCCAGATCCCCGGTGACCAGATCGGTCTCGGTGTTGATGCCGGCATTGTTCACCAGCAGCGTCACGTCCGAGGCGGCTACCGCTGCAGCCGCCACAGAGGCCGGGTCGGTGACGTCGAGCCCGAGCACTTCGGCTCCCGGCAGATCGACGCTCTCGGGGTTGCGTGCGGTGGCGTACACCTTGGCAGCCCCCCGCTCCAGCAGCTGCGTGGCGAATTGATGGCCGAGGCCGCGGTTCGCACCGGTGACGAGGGCAACGGAATTGGCGATTTGCATGTGGGGGAAAGTCCTTCGCATGGGAAGGCGTCGTCGGACGCCCGGGAGAGCCTTTACATCGCCCACGCTAAAACCTCACGCTAACGTCAGGTGCAAGTCCTTGCGGGTGAGGCTCCGCAGGAGACAGGCATCTCTGCCCCACTGCGGCCTCGGTGGCGGGCCGCGACGGCGCCGGACTGGAGCCGGGTCTATGACCTCGCAGGCGGCCGGCGATCCCCAGACTGCGGAACTGGACCAACCCCGAGATGGGCACGCCCGTGTTCGAGACGACTGGCGTGATACCCCGACAGGCGCGCGCGACTGTGACGGAAGCGACCGACCCGCCGCCAGATCCCTCTTGCATGTTCTATGCCATACCCCATAAGTTACCGACAGGTAGCCCGCCTGGCGGGCCACGTCGCCGTCGGAAGGGTGGTGGGCGGATGAGCCCGCGCAGGAGTGACAGCCGTGACCGGATGATCCTCAGTGCTGCCGCTCTGCTGCGTGAGTACGGGGCGAGCGCGACCAGCATCGACCGTGTGCTCGCGCACAGCGGAGCCCCTCGGGGCTCGGTGTACCACCACTTCCCCGGCGGGCGGACACAGCTCATCGACGAGGCGGTGGCACTGGCCGGGGACTTCATCGCGGGCCTGATCGACGCCGCCATGCAGGCGGACGACCCGGTGGAGGCCATCGACGCGTTCTTCGCGCTATGGCGCGACCGGCTCGTCGAAAGCGGCTTCCGGGCCGGCTGCCCCATCGTGGCCGTGGCCGTCGAGACCAACGACGACGCACCCCAGCTCGTCCTGTCAGCGGCCGCCGTCTTCGCCCGCTGGCAGGAGGCCCTCGCGGCCCTGTTCGTCCGGCACGGCCTGACCGAGGAACGCAGCCGCCGGCTGGGCGCCTTCATCATCGCCGCGGTCGAAGGCGCGGTGATCATGTGCCGGGCCGAGCAGAGCACCGCCCCGATCGAAGCGGCCGCCACCGAGATCCACGACCTGCTCCTCTACACCTTGCGCGACCGCCCCGGTCCGGGACCCGGACCTCGGCCATAGGCGCGCAGCCCCTTGACCCAGTCAGTTCAGCTCGAAGGAGTCGCCATGCCCTCGCTCGACCGCCACGACAACGTCTTCATCCTCGACCTCGGAGACGGCGAGAACCGCTTCCACCCCGACTGGCTCACCGCCGTCAGTGCCGCACTCGACGAGGTCGAGAAGACGGAGGGCCCCCGCGCCCTGGTCACCGCGGCCACCGGCAAGTTCTACTCCAACGGCCTCGACCTGGACTGGCTGTTCGCCCACGCCGACCAGCACCAGGACTACGTCGTCTCGGTCCACGAACTGTTCGCGCGGATGCTGTCGCTGCCGGTCATCACGGTGGCCGCACTGCAGGGGCACACCTTCGCCGCCGGCGCGATGTTCTCCCTCGCCCACGACTTCCGTGTGATGCGCGCCGACCGCGGCTACTGGTGCCTGCCCGAGGCGGACATCAACATCCCCTTCACCCCCGGCATGGCCGCGCTCATCCAGTCCCGGCTGTCGCCGCAGACCGCCCACGCGGCCATGCTCACCGCCCGCCGCTACGGCGGCGCCGACGCCGCGGCCGCCGGCATCGTCGACCAGGCGGTCAGCGAGGACGCCGTGCGCTCCACCGCGATCGAGATCGCCCAGGCTCAGGTGAACAAGGCCGGCGACACCCTCGGCACCATCAAGGCCCGCATGTACGCCCCCGCACTGGCCACACTGCGCGACACCACCAACCCCATGGGCTGACCTCACGGTCCACAACGTCCCTGCCCGCCGCGGCCCTGCCCCCGGCCGCGAGCTCCCACGCCAAACGGTTGGCGGTGTTGACAAGGAGAAAACGTATGAATGACCAGGCCGACGCTGCCAGTTGGCACAAGACCGCCTGCATTCTGTGCGAGAACAACTGCGGCATCCAGATCCAGACCGACGGCCGGCGCTTCGCAAAGATCCGCGGCGACAAGGAACACGTCGCCACCGGCGGCTACACCTGCAACAAGGCCCTGCGTCTTGACCATTACCAGAACGGTGTGGAACGCCTGACCACGCCACTGCGCCGCGAGGCGGACGGCAGCTTCACCCCCATCGACTGGGACACCGCCGTGCGCGAGATCTCCGCCCGCCTGAAGTCGGTGCGCGACACTCACGGCGGTAAGTCGATCTTCTTCTACGGCGGTGGAGGCCAGGGCAATCACCTCGGCGGCGCCTACAGCGGCGCCCTGATGGGCGCCCTGGGCGCCCGCTACCGCTCCAACCCCCTGGCCCAGGAGAAGACCGGCGAAGGCTTCGTCGACGCCCACCTGACGGGCAGTCACACCGTCGGGGACTTCGAGAACGCCGAGGTCTCGATCTTCATCGGGAAGAACCCCTGGCAGACCCACGGGGTTGCCCGGGCCCGCACCGTGCTCAAGGACATCGCCAAGGACCCCGCCCGAACCATGATCGTCATTGATCCGGTGCGGACCGAGACCGCCGACCTCGCCGACATCCACCTGCAGCTCAGGCCGGGAACCGACGCCTGGTGCCTGTCCGGGATCCTCGGCGTCCTGGTCCAGGAGGACCTCGTCGACCACGCCTTCCTCGACGCCCACACGACCGGGGCAGCAACCGTGCTCGAGCAGCTGAAAGCGGTGGACGTCGCTCACTGCGCTGCAACGTGCGGACTGGACGAGGAACTGCTGCGCACGACGGCCCGCCGGATCGCAGCCGCCTCCAGCGTCTCGACCTACGAGGACCTGGGTGTGCAGCAGGGCCCCAACAGCACCCTCGTCTCCTACCTCAACAAGCTGATCTGGCTGCTGACCGGCAACTTCGCCAAGCCGGGCGCGATGCAGCCGCACTCGTGGGTGGTACCGCTCGCCCGCTACAGCACCCGCCCGCGGCGCACCCCCGTCACCGGCGCGCGGATGCCCGGCGGCCTGGTGCCCTGCAACGTCATCGCCGAGGAGATCCTCAACGACCATCCCGACCGGTTTAGGGCGATGGTCATCGAGTCGTCCAACCCGGCGCACTCCCTTGCCGACTCCGCTGCCTTCGCCAAGGCCCTCGACAAGCTCGACCTGGTCGTCGTCATCGACATCGCGCTGACCGAGACCGGGCGCCGGGCCGACTACGTGCTGCCGGCCGCGTCCCAGTACGAGAAGTGGGAAGCGACCTTCTTCACCTTCGAGTTCCCGCACAACACCTTCCACCTGCGTGCCCCCGTTCTCGACCCGCTGCCCGGCACGCTGACCGAACCCGAGATCTACGCCCGCCTGGTCCGGGAACTCGGTGCCGTCCCCCGCAGTCGCCTCTCCCTGCTGCGTGCCGCGGCCCGCCTGGGCCGCACCCCGTACAAGCTCGCGTTCGCCGCCCTGGCTGTACTCGACAAGAGCACCGTGAAGCTGGCCCCGTATCTGCTGTACGAAACCCTCGGCCCCACCTTGCCCGACGGTGCCCGCTCCGCCGCTGTGCTGTGGGCGCTGTGCCAGCGCATCGCCAAGGAGTACCCCAAGGCCATGCGCCGCGCCGGGCACGCCGACGCGGAAGCCCTGTTCGAAGCGATCCTCAAGGGCCGTTCCGGGGTCATCTTCACCGAGGACGAGTACGACGACGCCTGGGGCTACGTGCCTCATCCCGGCCACCGCATCCCGCTTCCCATCCCCGAACTGCTCGACCTGCACGCCGACCTGGACACCACCCCGGCGGTGCACACCACCGAGGAGTTCCCGATCGTCCTGGCCGCCGGCCAGCGGCGTGCGTTCACCGCGAACACCATCATCCGCGACACCACCTGGCGCCTTCGTGACAAGGGCGGCACGCTGCGCATCAGCCCGCACGACGCCGAGCAGCTCGGACTCGACAACGGGGCGCCCGCCCGGATCACCACCGAGCGCGGCACCGCCGACGCCACCGTCGAGATCGACGACCGCATGCAGGCCGGGCACGCCGCCCTGCCCAACGGGTTCGGTCTCGATCTGCCCACCGGGGACGGGGGGACGGAACGCACCGGTGTCGCCCTCAACACCCTCACCGACTTGCGCAGGCGCGACCCCATCGCCGGTGTCCCGTGGCACAAGCACGTGCCCGCGCGCATCGAGGCTCTCTCCGCCTGACCCTCCACCCACGACAGGCCAACATGTCCGCGGGCCCCGCTGCACGGGTTCGCAGATGTGCGGCACATCCGAGGAGAACGACCGTGCCCCTTGAGCACCCCGGCTCACGCGCGGCCGACGACCCGATCAAGCTGCTTGCCATACGTGAGACACCGCTCTGCGTCGACGAGGTCTTCCGGGCGGTCGGGGATGCCGCCGCCGGCGGGATCGCCCTCTTCGTAGGAACGGTACGGAATCACGATGGCGGCTCGGATGTCGATGCCCTGGGGTACTCGTGCCACCCCAGCGCCGAGGCCGCGATGCGACGGATCGCCGAAAGGATTACCGCCGACCACCCCGTGCGCGCTCTGGCGGCGATCCACCGCGTGGGAGACCTGATAGTTGGCGACCTCGCGGTCGTCGTCGCCGTCTCGTGTGCCCATCGGGGCGAAGCCTTCACCGCGTGCCGGCAGCTGATCGACGACCTCAAGCACGAGGTGCCGATCTGGAAACACCAAAGGTTCTCCGACGGGACCCAGGAGTGGGTCGGCTCCTGCTAGCACCGTTCAGTAGGACGAGGCCCGCACTCAGGGCCGTCTCTCCGGCCCGGCGCACGTCACCGCACTGACGGGATCGACTCGGCCCTTGCCGCCCGCCAAGTGCAGCGAACCCACGGCCAGCGCCGTCGGCCACACCCCTTCCGGATCGAGAGGTAGCGGCACCATGACCACTGAGGCTCTATCGGGTGAGGGCCGGCTCAAGCCGGTCCGGCAGCTGGACCGGGTGATCATCCGTTTCGCGGGAGACTCCGGTGACGGCATGCAGCTCACGGGGGACCGGTTCACCTCGGAGACGGCGTCGTTCGGCAATGACCTCTCCACCCTGCCGAACTACCCGGCCGAGATCCGTGCCCCCGCCGGCACCTTGCCGGGCGTCTCCAGCTTCCAGCTGCACTTCGCCGATCACGACATCCTCACCCCCGGCGACGCTCCGAACGTGCTGGTGGCGATGAACCCTGCCGCGCTGAAGGCGAACCTGCCCGACCTGGCGGGCGCGGCCGAAATCATCGTCGACACGGACGAGTTCACCCCGCGAGCCCTTGCCAAGGCCGGCTACGCGAGCGACCCCCTGGCCGACGGCTCGCTGGAACGGTACCGGCTCCACGGTGTACCGCTGACCACGCTCACCGTGGGGGCCTTGAAGGACTTCGGTCTTTCCCGGAAGGAGGCCGAGCGCAGCAAGAACATGTTCGCGTTGGGGCTGCTGTCCTGGATGTACCACCGGCCGACCGAGGGCACCGAGACTTTCCTTCGCCGCAAGTTCGCGAAGAAGCCGCAGATCGCCGAGGCGAACGTGACCGCCTTCCGGGCCGGCTGGAACTACGGAGAGACGACCGAGACCTTCGCCGTCTCTTACGAGGTTGCCCCTGCCCGGCTGCCGGTAGGCACCTACCGGAACATCGCCGGCAACCTGGCGCTGTCGTACGGGCTGATCGCAGCCGCCGAACGCGCGCAGATTCCGCTGTTCCTGGGCTCGTACCCCATCACCCCGGCCTCGGACATCCTCCATGAGCTGAGCAGGCACAAGAACTTCGGGGTGCGCACTTTCCAGGCCGAGGACGAGATTGCCGGGATCGGTGCCGCCCTGGGTGCCGCGTTCGGCGGCGCACTGGGGGTCACCACGACCTCGGGACCTGGCGTGGCGCTCAAGTCGGAGACCATCGGACTCGCTGTCTCGCTCGAACTTCCCCTGGTGATCGTCGACATACAGCGGGGTGGCCCGTCGACCGGTCTGCCGACCAAGACCGAACAGGCGGACCTGCTCCAGGCGATGTTCGGACGCAACGGTGAGGCGCCGGTCCCGATCGTCGCGCCCGCCACACCTGCGGAGTGCTTCGACGCGGCCCTGCAGGCGGCCAGGATCGCGCTCACCTACCGCACGCCGGTCTTCCTGCTCTCCGACGGCTACCTCGCCAACGGCTCCGAGCCCTGGCGGATCCCGGACGTCGGCGAACTGCCGGATTTGACGGTGGAGTTCCCCTCCGGACCCAACCATGTCCTACCGGACGGGACGCCGGCCTTCTGGCCGTACAAGCGAGACCCGCTCACCCTCGCCCGGCCGTGGGCGGTTCCCGGCACGCCAGGACTGGAACACCGGATCGGCGGCATCGAGAAGGAGGACGGCACCGGCAACATCTCCTACGACCCGGCCAACCACGACCTCATGGTCCGCACCCGCCAGGCCAAGGTGGACGGCATCGACGTCCCCGACCTCACTGTCGACGACCCCACCGGCGACGCGCGGGTACTGATACTGGGCTGGGGCTCCACCTACGGTCCGATCACCGCCGCCGTGCGCCGTGTGCGTGCTGACGGCGGACGCGTCGCGCAGGCACACCTGCGCACCCTCAACCCCTTCCCTGCCAATCTCGGCGCGATATTGCGGAGCTTCCGCAGGGTGATCGTGCCGGAGATGAACCTCGGCCAGCTCGCCCTCCTCCTGCGCGCCCGCTACCTGGTGGACGTCCAGTCCTGCAACCAGGTGCGCGGCCTGCCGTTCAAGGCCGCAGAGCTGTCCGGCGTCCTGGCAGCGGCGCTCAGCACCCTCACTTCGGAGGACCAGCGATGACCGAGTCCAACCGGTACCCCTCACTCCAGCTGGTGCCCAAAGCCGACGGCCCGCAGAGCGCCAAGGATTTCAAGACCGACCAAGAGGTCCGCTGGTGCCCGGGGTGCGGGGACTACGCGATCCTCTCCGCCGTCCAGTCCTTCATGCCGGAACTCGGCATCAGGCGCGAGAACACCGTCTTCATCTCCGGCATCGGCTGTTCGTCCCGCTTCCCGTACTACATGAACACCTACGGGATGCACTCCATCCACGGTCGTGCCCCCGCCATCGCCACCGGCCTGGCGGCATCACGCCGCGACCTGTCGGTCTGGGTCGTCACCGGCGACGGCGATGCCCTGTCCATCGGCGGCAACCACCTCATCCACGCGCTACGCCGCAACACCAATCTGAAGATCCTGCTGTTCAACAACCAGATCTACGGGCTGACCAAGGGCCAGTACTCGCCGACGAGCGAGATCGGCAAGATCACCAAGTCGACGCCGATGGGTTCGCTGGACGCCCCGTTCAACCCGCTGTCCCTGGCGCTCGGTGCCGAGGCCACGTTCGTGGCCCGGACCATCGACTCCGACCGCAGGCATCTGCAGTCCGTACTCCGCGCGGCTGCCGAACACGAGGGCGCGGCACTGGTCGAGATCTACCAGAACTGCAACATCTTCAACGACGGCGCCTTCGATGTGCTGAAGGAACCGGGCACCCGCGACAACGCGCTGATCCCTCTGGAACACGGCCGGCCGATCCGCTTCGGTACTGACCAGGGCGTATTCCGCGGCTCGAACGGTGCGTTGTACGTGGAAGCGGTCACCGCCGCCAACGAAGACGACGTCATCGTCCATGACGCCTGTGACCCCAACCCGGCAACGGCCTTCGCGCTCACCCGCCTCACGAACGCCGCGACGCTCCACCACACCCCGATCGGCGTTCTGCGCTCCGTACGACGACCGGTCTACGACGCGCTGATGGCAGAACAACTGGAGCGCGCCGAGGCCGAACAGGGGCGCGGCCACCTCGGCGCACTGCTGGCCGGCAGCGACACGTGGACCACCACCTGACCCCAAGCCCCGCTCCGCCCATTTCCCTCGCCTCAGGAGACACCCATGACCTATGTCATCGCCGAACCGTGCATCGACGTCAAAGACAAGGCGTGCATCGAAGAATGCCCCGTCGACTGCATCTATGAAGGCCCCCGGTCGCTGTACATCAACCCGGACGAATGCGTCGACTGCGGCGCCTGCGAACCCGTCTGCCCGGTCGAAGCGATCTTCCTCGAGGAGGACCTGCCATACGAATGGACGGCTTTCGCGAAGGCCAACGCCGAGGTGTTCGACACCGCGCCCGGCGGAGCCGCGCAGCATGGTCCCCTCGACCGCGACCACCCCCTGATCGCCCAGCGCGGCAAGACGGGAGCCTGAACGATGCTCCGGGACAGTCACGGACGGGTGGCGACCGATCTGCGTGTCTCACTGACCGACCGCTGCAACCTTCGCTGCACCTACTGCATGCCGGCCGACGGTCTGGCATGGCTTGGGTCCGAGTCGGTACTGACCGACGAAGAGGTGGTGCGACTGGTGAGCATCGCCGTCGAGCACCTGGGCGTACGCGAGGTCCGCTTCACCGGCGGCGAACCCCTGCTGCGCCCCGGACTGCCGGGCATCATCGAGGCCGTCGCCGACCTGCGGCCCCGCCCGGAGATCGCCCTCACCACCAACGCCGTCGGCCTCGAAACCCTGGCCGACCCGCTTCGTCGTGCCGGCCTCGACCGGATCAACGTATCCCTCGACACATTGGACGCAGACGTCTTTCACCGGCTGACGCGACGGCACCGGCATGCCGACGTTCTGGCAGGTCTGGCGGCCGCCGACGCCGCAGGCATGACCCCGATCAAGATCAACTCTGTGCTCATGCGCGGAATCAACGATCACGAAGGACCCGAACTGCTGCGCTGGTGCCTGGCCCGAGGGTACGAGCTTCGGTTCATCGAGCAGATGCCGCTGGACGGCGACCGCGCCTGGACCCGGGACGGCATGATCACCGCAGACGAGATCCTCGAGAACCTCCGCCATGACTTCAGGCTGACGCCGCAACCGCAAGACGTCCGAGGCAGCGCCCCCGCCCAGACGTGGCTGGTCGACGGCGGCCCTGCCCGTGTCGGTGTCATCGCCAGCGTCACCGCGCCGTTCTGCCAGGCGTGCGACCGTACGCGACTGACCGCAGACGGGCAGGTGCGGGCCTGCCTCTTCTCCCGCACGGAGTCCGACCTGCGCGGCCTGCTGCGCTCAGGCGCCACGGACGAGGAGATCGCCACCCGGTGGCGGACCGCCATGTGGGGCAAGCAAGCAGGTGGCGCCATCGGCACAGACACCTTCGAGCAACCCGCCCGCACGATGTCGGCCATCGGGGGCTGAGCAGATGACCAAGGGCGTCCGCCGGGACCGGACTGATCACACCCACCCGGTCGGGACTCACCGTTCCCCGTCCGCCGATGCCAGCGTGCCCGATGCCCCCCACCACCGCGAGCACCGCAAAACTCCCCACCAGTCGTCCGCCGTGACCTGGGACCAGGCGCGCGCCTACGCATACTCCGCGGCCTTGCCGTGCCCCGCTGTCCGTGTGGCGCTTGCGGACGCGCTGGGAGAGCGCCTCGCTCGACCTCTCACCGCGCTGAGCGCCATGCCGGCCTTCGACACCGCAGCCATGGACGGCTTTGCCGTCTGCGGCCTCGACACCCAACGCTGGACCATCGTCGGCAGGCTCCGCGCCGATGCCGCCGACCAGGACATGGACCTCGCCCCAGGACAGGCCGTCGAGATCGCCACCGGTGCCGCCCTGCCCCGAGGTGCCAGCGCAGTGCTGCCCTACGAGCACACGCAAAGGGAGGCGAATTCGGTCATCACCGTCGGGGCGACGAGGCGTGCACTGGAGCCCCGACAGCACATCCGTCACAGGGGCGAGGAGTACGAAGCGGGGGACGTCCTGCTTCCGGTGCGGACAGAGCTGACCGCCATGGCACTCGGACTGGCCGCTGCTGCCGGCCACGACACCCTGGAAGTGATGGGGCGCCCCTGCGTGCGAGCCCTGGTCACTGGCGACGAGCTGATCACCTCGGGCCTCCCCGGCCGCGGCCGAGTCCGCGATGCCACCGGCCCACAGCTTCCCGGGCTCGTCGCCTGGGCAGGCGGCCGGCTCACGAGCGTGCGGCACGTTTCCGACAGTCTCGACGCCCTTGTCGGCGAGTTCGACCGGGCCACAGAGGAACTGGTGATCGTCTCCGGCTCGTCGTCCGTCGGGCCGGTCGATCACCTCCAGGCAGCCCTGCGACGCCTGGGCGCCGAGCCGCTGGTGACGTCCGTCGCCTGCCGGCCGGGCCATCCCCAGAGCCTGCACCAACTGCCGGATGGCCGCCTGATCGCCGGCCTTCCCGGCAATCCGCTCGCCGCGCTCGTCGGGTTTCTCACCCTGGTAGTCCCCGCCATACAAGGCGCCCGCGGGCTGCCTCTGCCGCCACTCCCACGGGTGGGCAACGGCGGGATCACGTCCCACCCGACGATGACCCGTCTCGTCCCGGTCCAAGTCCGCGACGGCCGAGCGGTACCCCTTCCACATGGCGGCAGCGCCATGCTCCGCAGCGTGGCTCAAGCAGATGCCCTTGCGGTCATGAAACCGGCCGCTCGACCGGCGGAGGGAGCACCGCTGCTCGCCTTGCCCACTGCCCACAACTCGTCTTCGTGACAAGGATCCCGCAACGAGCCCCGGGAATGCGGCCGTCGGCGGCGGAACTGCCCTCGCCGCCGAGTTCGACCGTGCCGACGAGCGGTAGGTGCGCGCCCTGTTCGACGCCGCTGTCGACCAACTCGGCCATGGTCCCGGCCGTCTGGCGGCGAACCCTCGAGGCCACGGACCTTCCCCCGAGAAGCTGGGCTCACAGCCGCGTCGCGGCGCGAAGCTGGAACGCCGCGACGCGATCAGGTTTCGACAAGGGGGGCCGAGTCAGCAGAGCCGGCGCAGCGTCAGGCGCGGGGGAAGCCCTCGGCATCGAGGCGGAAGACGAGCTCGGCCTCGTCGCGCTTGGTGGTGTGCAACTCCCAGTAGAGCGGGGCGATCTGCTCGGGCTTGGCCGCCTCCACGCCAGGGATGACAGAGACGCCGATCGACGAGTCGATACCGACGTGGGCAGCCTGGACACCGGTACGGTCCAGCTCCTTGTGCAGGTTCATCACCCAGTTGCGCAGCGCCGCGGCGGCGGCGTTGACGTTGGCGACCCGCGGATCGGGCCAGATCGAGCCGGCGCCGGTGGTGTAGAGCAGGGTGCCCGCACCGGCCTCCCGCATCGCCGGCAGTACCGCCTTGGTGGCAGTGATGGCTCCGTAGAGCTGGAAGTTCATCTCGAACTCCACATGAGACGGCTCGGTCTCGGTCGGGGCGGTCAGCTTGATGGCACCGAACGACCCCACCGGGGAGTACTCCAGGACATCGATCCCGCCGAACCGGGCGGCGGCGTCCTTGAGCGCCTGGGTGAGCGCGTCGCGGTCGAGCACGTCCGCGGGGAACGCGGCGGCGGTGATGCCCTCGGTGGCGAGCGTGCCGACAAGACCGTCGAGCTTCTCGCGGTTACGGGAGATCAGGGCGACGTCGAAGCCCTGGGAACCGAAGGTGCGGGCGATGGCCAGGCCCATCTGCGGGCCGGCTCCAACGATGGCGATGCTGGTCACAGCGATCCTTTCCAAAAGCCAGTCAGGAAGAAAGTCATCCGGATAGACCTATCCAAATCGAGATCCGGATAGGCCACTCCGTTTCACTGGTGTCACCGTACCACCAAAAATGGATAGGGCAATCCGATTGCTAGACTCCCGGTATGACCCCTGCCCCCCAGCATCCCGACGGCCCCGCCACCCAGCCGCTGCGCAGCGACGCCGAGCGCAACCGGGAGCGGATCACCGTCGCCGCGCGCAAGGTGTTCGCGCGTGACGGTCTGGGTGCCTCGATGGCCTCCGTGGCCCGTGAGGCCGGCGTGGGGATCGCCACCATGTTCCGCCGCTTCCCCACGAAGGAGGAGCTGGTCGACGCCGTCTTCCTCGACCGCATGGACGCCTACGCCCAGGCGGTCGCCGTCGCCCTGGACGACCCCGACCCCTGGCACGGGTTCGTCGGCTACATCGAAACCGCCTGCGCGATGCAGGCCGCCGACAGCGGCTTCGCCGACGTCCTGACCACGACCTTCCCCACCGCCAAGGCCCTGGAGCGGCGCCGCAACGAGGCCTACGAGGGGATGGTCGAACTTATCAACCGGGCCAAGGCGACGGGCCGGCTACGCGAGGACTTCGACTCCTCGGACCTGGTGCTGCTGCACATGGCCAACGCCGGTGTCGTCAACGCCACCGGCGCCGCCGCCCCCGACGCCTGGCGCCGCGTCGTCGCCCTGCTGATCCAGTCCTTCGAAGCCCCGGCCCGCGGCCCCCTGCCCGCCTCACCCGGACACGACGACCTGTACAAGGCCATGCTGCGCGCCAGTCCGCCGGCTGATGCGGCGCCGGAGCTGGATGCGGGGGACGGCTGACCTGAGGCTGGAGCAGCCTTCTCGTGGCGCTCGATCCCTCGCTGAGCTCCCTGTGATCTGCGCCCGCGGGTGTATCCCGGTCCAGTCGGCTGTGTGGGAGCGCGGCGGGTGCTGTCGCGTTCTCACCGCGAAACACTGCTTGCACACCATCGTGTGCACTTCCTCGACCAGCCGGTTCCGCCCAGAGCCCGCCTTTCCTCAGGGTCTGTTGTGCGCCTGTCCCAGGGCTGTACGAATCGCCATGCTGTCGGCCGACTTCCCTGGGTCCCGGAAGAAGGGCAGTCGAGGGTCGGACAGGTAGGGGAGTACGTAGGCGGGGCTGCCCTCCTGGGCAGGCCGCCGCGCAGCCCCCTGTTCCCGCGAAGGCTGCCCCGCCGGTGGAGCCCCTCACCGACCGCGAACTCGACGTCGTCCGCTTGGTCGCCCTCGGCCGGACGAACGCCGAGATCGCCGCCGAGCTGTATGTCTCCCTCTCGACGGTCATGATCGCGGCCTGGGCCTGGCAGCACGGGCACGCCCAGCCGGGCTCCTGAAGCGGGGTCGTGCAGCCGGGCCCGTGACAGCGGTCTCCGCGCAGTTGAGCGGTGACCTGGCTGCGGCGGCGGCCCGGCTGGGCCAGGGACCACACGGTTTGAGGGCGCCGCTTGTGTGGAGCGAAGAATCCTGCTCCTCTCCGGTCAGCGCGTCTCGCGCACGACCGCGACACCTCCCGCCGGAACGGTGACCCATCCGCTGACGTCCTTGCCGGTGAGGAGTTCGACGCCGTCGGTGGGTACTTCGCCACCGATCCCGCCATGGTCGATCAGGAACAGGTAGTCGGCATCGGGACCAGTGCGCCGGACGGCTTCGATGCCCTTCACCGGGGTGGCGACGACCGGCTCGACACCGGCCTCGTCACAGATGCGGGCCAGCAGGGCGGCCAGCGTTTCGGAGTCGGGGCGAGTGGCCACGTACCAGGCGGTCCCGTCACCGGGAGAGTGCCGGGTGACGGCCGGTACGCCCTGCAGCGGCCCGTCGGCATAGGAGGCGACCGCTTCGGCGCCCTCGAGCCGGACGCGCTCGGACCAGGCGGTGGCGGTGGCGTCCGCCGGAATCGCCCCGGTGAGGGAGAGCGTCTCGCCGGGCAGCAGCGGGAAGAGCTCGTCGGTGTGTACGCCGAGGACGTCCCGGAAGGCGCCGGGGTAGCCGCCGAGCTGCACATGGCAGTTCTCGTCGACGGCACCGCTGTGGAAGCCGACGGTCAGCGTGCCGCCGCGCTCGGCGAAGCCTGCGAGATTGGCGGCGCCGGTGTCGTCGACCAGGTAGAGGCTGGGAACGAGAACCAGGCGGTAGGAGGACAGGTCGGAGTCGGGTCGTACGAAGTCCACGGCCACGCGGGCCTGCCACAGAGGCCGGTACCAGTCCCGTACGAGGTCCACGAAGCGGAGCTCACCGTTGGGCTGGGACGGCTGTTCCATAGCCCAGCGGGCGTTCCAGTCCCACACCACCGCGACCTGGGCGGTCGTCGTGCTGCCCCGCACCTCTGCCAACGCCTTGAGATCAGCGCCGAGTTGTACGACGTCCCGCCAGATCTGGCTGTCGGTGCCGGCGTGCGGCAGCATCGCCGAGTGCCACTGTTCGGCGCCCGCCTTGGCGGCCCGCCACTGGAAGAAGGCGATGCCGTCGGCTCCGTGGGCGACGTGCGCCAGAGCGTTGCGCCGCATCTCGCCGGGCCTCTTGGCTCGGTTGACGGGCTGCCAGTTGACGGCTCCGGTGGAGTGCTCCATCAACAGCCAGGGGCCGCCGGCCATGGAACGAACCAGATCACCGCTCAGGGCCAGGTCGATCTCGGACTCGGGGTCGCTGGACCTCAGATAGTGGTCGTTGGAGACGATGTCCAACTCCGGTGCCCAGCGCCAGTAGTCCAGCGCCTCGATGCTGAAGTTCACCATGAAGTTGGTGGTGGCAGGGGTCGACGGGTCCGCCGCCCGCAGCACGTCGCGTTCTGCCGTGTACAGTGACAGCAGTTCGTCGGAGCAGAAGCGGCGCCAGTCCAGCAGATGGGCCGGGTTGGGGTCGGCGCCGGTGGCGCGGGGCGGCAGTACCTCGTCCCAGTTGTAGTACCACTGGCTCCAGAAGGTGGTGCCCCATGCGTGATTGAGGGCATCCAGGTCGTCGCCGTACTTCGCCTGCAGCCACCTGCGGAACGCCTCCGCGCTGGTATCGCAGTAGCAGGCCGCGTTGTGGCAGCCGTACTCATTGTGGATGTGCCACATGGCGACGGCCGGGTGGTCGGCGTAACGCTCGGCCAGGGCGCGTGCGATGCGCAGCGCGGCGGTGCGGTAGGCCGGGCTGGATGGACAGAAGGTCTGGCGGCTGCCGTACGACAGCGTGCGGCCGTCGCGGTCGACGGGCAGGGCCTGCGGGTGGGCCCGGAAGAACCATGCCGGTGGCGCGGCCGTCGGAGTGGCCAGGTCGGCGGCGATGCCGTTGTCGTGCAGCAGCTTCAGCAAGCGGTCCGTGCGGGAGAAGTCGAACTGCCCCTCGGCGGGCTCCAGAAGCGCCCACGAGAAGATACCGACGTTCACCATGGTCACCCCGGCCTCGCGCATGAGGCGCATGTCCTCGGCCCAGACCTCCTCGGGCCACTGCTCGGGGTTGTAGTCGCCACCGTAGGCGATGCCAGGCAGGCGGAGGCGGCGTTCAGTGCTCACTGGTGGGTGCTCCGGGAGGTAGCAGGAAACAGATGGCTTGAGGGGGGTCAGCCCTTGTTGGCGCCCAGGGTGAGGCCGCTGACGAACTGCCGCTGCAGCACGAAGTACACGATCAGGGTGGGGATCGCGGTGAGCAGGGCGCCGGCGGCGACCAGGTTGGGGTCGGTGAAGTACTGGCCGGAGAGGTTGTTCAGCGCCGAGGTGATCGGCATGTTCTCGCCGGTGGAGATCAGCACGATGGCCCAGAAGAAGTCGTTGTAGATCCAGATGGACAGCAACGTCGCCAGGGCGGCCATCGCGGGCTTGCACAGCGGCAGCACGATCTGCCAGTACATCCGCCACACCGACGCGCCGTCG
Source organism: Streptomyces longisporus (assembly GCF_039532765.1). NCBI lineage: Bacteria > Bacillati > Actinomycetota > Actinomycetes > Kitasatosporales > Streptomycetaceae > Streptomyces > Streptomyces longisporus. The sequence continues at coordinate 47,472 of NZ_BAAASG010000040.1, read as the reverse complement.
ACGAGGGCGGCCTCGGTCAGCTCGTGCGGCAGCATCCGCATGTAGTTGCTCAGCACGAACGCGCAGAAGCCGGACTGGAACGCCACGTGGATCAGCACCAGGCCGAGCGCGGAGTCGTACAGCTTGCCGCTGACGGTGATGCCGGGCAGGTCGATGAGCAGGTACATCCGGTACAGCGGGGTGATGATGACCTGCTGCGGCAGCAGGTTACCGGCCGTGAACACCAGCAGCAGGAACACGTTGAGCCGGAAGTCGAACCGGCTGACGTAGAACGCGACCATCGACGACAGCAGCAGCGTGAGCAGCACGGCCGGGACCGCGATGATCAGCGTGTTGCCGAAGTAGTGCATCATGTCCGACTGCCCGAACGCGTTCTTGAAGTTGTCGAAGTTCAGCTTGTCCGGCCAGGAGACGTAGCCCTTGGTGCTGGTCTCCGAGTACGGGCGCAGCGCCGCGAAGATCGCCCACAGCAGCGGGGCTAGCCAGGCGAGCGAGGTGACGACCAGGAAGGTGTGCAGCAGGATGCGGGCGGGGCGGACCGGAGTGCGCTTCTTCAAGGCGATGGTGCTCATGCGCGCCGCTCCTTCCGGAAGGTCGCGATCAGGTACGGGATGATGACCGCGAGGGAGATGACCAGCAGGACCCCCGCGATCGCCGACCCGTATCCGATCCGGCTGGACTCGCCGATGATGTTGTTGGTGATCAGGATCGACAGCAGCTCGGTGCCCTGGGCGCCCTTGTTGAAGACGAACACCAGGTCGAAGGCGCGCAGGGCCTCGATGATGGTGACGACCAGGACGACCGTGTTGGTGGGCCGCAGGGTGGGGAAGATGACGTTCTTGAACGTCTGCCACTCGTTGGCGCCGTCCAGGGAGGAGGCCTCGCGCAGCGACGGGTCGACGCCCTTCAGACCGGCCAGGTAGAGGATCATCATGTAGCCGGTGTGCCGCCAGGAGGCGGCGACCAGGATGGCCCACAGGTTCAGGTGCGGGTCGCCGATCCAGTCGATGTAGTGGCCGGGCTTGTTGGCCCCGATGAGGCTGTTGATCAGGCCGGTGTCGGGGTTGTAGACGAGTTGCCAGACGAAGCCGGTGACCGCCAGCGACACCACGACCGGGAGGAAGTACGCGGTCTGGTAGACGCGAGTGAAGCGGATCTTCTTGTCCAGCTGTACGGCGAGGAACAGGCCCATCGGCGTCGGGATCAGGATGAGCACGACGAACCAGATGATGTTGTGCTCGACGGCCGGCCAGAACTGCGGGTTGTCGGTGAACAACTGCTTGAAGTTGTCCAGCCCCACCCACTTGATCGAGTCGAAGCCGATGCCGTCCCAGCTGGTGAAGGCCAGGGCGATGGAGGCGAGGGCGGTGACCCAGACGAGGGCGACGTGCAGAACCGTCGGCACGCCCGCCATGAGGGCGAGCGTGACGCGGTCACGGCGGGTCAGCAGGCGACTGTGCCCCTGCTTGACCCGCTTCTTCTCAGGCGCGTGGCCCGGAGGCGGCACGGCAGCCGCCTCCGGGCTCTTCGAGGTGATGTCGATGGTCATTCAGCCGCTCGGTTCAGGAGGACGCGAAGATCGTCTTCTTCTGGCGCTCGATGGAGGACAGCAAGCCATCGACGCCCTTCGGGTTCTGCAGGAACTTCTGGAGCGACGGCTGCATCACCGTCGAGGTGAAGTCCGGGCGCGAGTCACGGTCCATGAACTGCGTCAGGCTCTTGGCGTTTGAGATCATCTCGAACGCCTTCTTCTGCAGCACCGAATACGAGGCGGTGGAAGCCTTGTCGGAGGCGGCCACCACGCTCGGGTCGGCCTTGAGGTAGATCTCCTCCGCGTCCGCGGTACCCAGGAACTCCAGCAGTTTCACGACACCGTCGTGGTTCTTCGGGGACTTTGACACCATGAAACCGTCCGTCGGGGCCTCCACCGTGTCCTGCCCGTACGCGGGGTTGATCTCCGGGAAGGCGAAGAAGTCCAGGTCGTCCAGGTCGGCCTTGTTGGTGAACTGCTGCGCCACGAAGGTGCCCAGCAGATACATCCCCGCCTTCTTCGACACCAGCGTCTGGGCGGCGTCCTGCCAGGTGCGGCCCATGAAGCCGTCCTGGTGGTAGGGCAGCAGCTCGGCCCAGTGGTCGAAGGTGGCCTTCACCTTCGCGTCGGTCCAGGACGCCTTGCCGCCCATCAGCTCGACGTGGAAGTCGTAGCCGTTGAGGCGGAAGTTGATCTGGTCGAAGGTGCCCATCGCCGGCCAGGCGTCCTTGTCACCGAACGCGATCGGGACCAGGCCGTCCTTCTTCATCTTCTTGCACAGCTTGACCAACTGGTCCCAGGTGGTGGGGACTTCGTAGCCGTGCTTCTGGAAGACGCTCTTGCGGTAGAAGACTGCCCACGGGTACGTGGTCAGCGGCACGAAGTAGTACTTGCCGTCCGCGCCCTTGCTGAGCTTCTTCATCGCGTCGGGGAAGTTGTCCCCGATCTTCTCCCACACGTCGTCGATCGGCGAGGCCAGCCCCTTGGCCGCGAAGAACTGCATGCGGTAGCCGGCGAACCAGTTGAACACGTCGTCCGGCGTGCCCTGCAGATAGGAGTTGATCTGCTCCTGGAACGTGTTGTGGTCCTTGGTGTTCACCTTGACGGAGATGCCGGACTGCTTGGTGAACGCCGTGTAGATCTCACCGTAGGCCTTCTTCGGCACGGCGTCCGACTGGTTGGAGCCGACGGTGACGGTCTTGCTGTCCGAGCCACTTCCGCTGCTGCCGCATGCGCTCAGCAGAGGTATGCCCGCACCCGCGAGCAGGGTGGCGCCACCCACACCGCGCAGCAGACTGCGACGGCTCGGCGCGGGGAGGGAGAGACCCGAGAGGGAGAGGTCCATGTACGGCTCCAGACAGGGCGGCTGTACCAAGCTGTGGCACTTCGGCCCGAAGGGATGGAGGAGGAAGCGGCTCACCAATCGACCACAATCAAACGTGATCACACAAACCCGATCGGCGGCTGCCAGGAAGAGTGAGCTCTGCGTGGGCTCACTGTCAAGGCCGAGTGATGATGGTCGCCGCGCTCGTAGCTGCTCCGCCCGCTTACGCGAACGGTTGAAGCCGCTCAACCAATTCGCTTCTGACCTGCGCTGACACCTCATGCTGCTCGCCTGCCAGCTGTGTTCATGGCCGCCGCGCCCCGAGAGGAACGCGCGAAAGCAGCCGTCCGGACTCTTGACTCCGCCTGCTCGGCTGCGTAGACATGACCACGCGGTCAGACCGCGCGATCATACATACTGACCTCGTCAGTTCGCAGGTCACCGCACATACACAGCCTTCGGGAGACTGAATGACACCAGGAGTGGGGCGCGACGTGGCGTCCTCCGCGCCGCGCAGTGCGGACGTCGCACGGCTGGCCGGAGTGTCGCGCAAGACGGTCTCCCGGGTGCTGAACGACGAACCGTATGTCTCGGATGAGGCGCGTCGCCGAGTCCTCGCGGCCGCCGGGGAACTGGGCTATCGGCTGAACCACGCGGCCAGGGCCCTGGCCTCCGGGCGCACCCGCTCCCTCGGCGTGGTCGCCCTGGGGACTGCGGGATACGGGACCGCGTCTCTGCTCGTGCACATCGAGCAGGCCGTACGGGACGCCGGTTACGCGCTCCGCGTGATCAACACACCGGACGGTGACCCCGAGGGCATCGCAGGCGCTCTGGCGGCGCTCCTGGAACAGGGCGTGGACGGCGTCGTCGTCTCCGAACCCGTCGTGCAGGGAGAAGTCCCGCTGCGCGTCGACGTACCGGTCCTGTTCCTCGGCGCGCCCCCTTCCTTCACCGCCACTCGCACACTGACCGCGAGTGTGGCCGCCCACGAACTGGCGCGGGCGGCCACCGAACACCTGCTGGATCTGGGGCACCACACCGTCCACCACCTCGCCGGCCCGCGCCACTGGTACGCCACCAAGGACCGTATCCAGGGATGGCAGGCGGCACTGGCCGCGCGAGGCGCACACGAGCCGCCTCTGCTCAACGGTGACTGGTCGGCCGCCTCCGGGTACGCGGCGGGTCGCGCCCTTGCCTCGGACACCTCCGTGACCGCGGTGTTCGCCGCGGGCGACGAGATGGCCATCGGCCTGATCCACGCCCTGAGAGAAGCCGGACGACGCGTGCCGGAGGACATCAGTGTCGTCGGATTCGACGGCAACCCGGTCTTCGCCTATGTCTCCCCGCCCCTGACCACCGTGCGTCAGCCCTTCGCCGCCGCCGCACGGGAAGGAATCAGGCTTCTCGTACACGCCATCGAGAAACCCGACGACGAGCTGCCGCAGGCGGACGAACCCCCGGTCGAACTCGTCGTCCGCGGCTCGACCGCGCCCCCGCCGTCCCACCGAGACCGGCTGCTACCCCACAGCAGGTGAGCACCCGCCAAAGCTCCCCGCCCCGACAGCACGCCCGCCTCCCCTGAACTCCGCCGTTCCCCGCCCCCCCCCACTGCCCAGGGGAACGGCGGCAATCGAAACACCCGCGCATTCCCCGCTACGGAGCCGCACATGTCCCCTGCCCAGGCCGGCGCCAGACCCGGCGCCACTCCACGTTCCCGCCCCGTCCCCCTGCTTCCCCTGCTGCTCGCCCTGATCGCAGCGGTCGGCACGGTCCTCCTCCCAGCCGCTGGCAAGGCCCATGCCCTCTCCCGCCCTTCGCAGACCATGTACACCCCGCCCTCCGGCGCCCCCGCCCCGGGATCGCTCTACCCCAGGGCGATCCGGCTGGAGCACAGCGGCTCGTCCAACGGCACCATGCTCGCCTCGTTCGAGCAGTACACGTCCGGCACTCCCGTCTTCCCGATCTACCGCAGCACCGACAACGGCAACTCCTGGACCCATATCTCGGACGTCGCCGACACCCAGAACGGCTGGGGCATGCGCTGGGAGCCGCAGCTGTTCGAGCTGCCCACCGCGATCGGCAACTTCCCCGCCGGGACCCTGCTCATCGCGGGTGACTCCGTTCCCAGCGACCGGTCCGCCACGAAGATCGACATGTACGCCAGCACCGACCACGGCGTCACCTGGACCTTCGTCAGCGACATCGCCACGGGCGGCGCGGCCTTCGACACCAACGGCAACACGCCCGTGTGGGAGCCGTTCTTCCTCGTCTCCGGCAACAAGCTGATCTGTTACTACTCCGACCAGCGCGACCCCGCCCACGGCCAGAAGCTCGTGCACCAGACCACCACCGACGGCGCCAACTGGGGCCCCGTGGTGGACGACGTGGCGATGCCGACCTACAGCAACCGCCCCGGCATGGCCTCCGTCGCCCAACTGCCCAACGGCAACTACGTGATGACGTACGAGTACGGCGGCGCCCCGGAGAAGAACTTCGCCGTCTACTACAAGATCTCCGCCGATCCGGAGGCGTTCGGCTCCGTCACCGGCCAGGTGCTCAGGGCCACCGACGGTTACGTCCCCTCCAGCGCGCCGTACGTCACCTGGCTGCCCACCGGCGGCCCCAACGGCACTCTGGCGGTGAGCGCCCAGAGCAGCACCGATCTGTTCCTCAACACCCAGAACGGCGCCGCGAACGCCTGGACCCGGATCCAGTCCACCGTCCCCGGTGGCTACAGCCGCGGCATGCTCCCGCTGGCCGACGGCCACAGCCTGCTGGTCCTCAGCGGCGGCTACGGCGGCGTCTCCACCCTCAACCCCGTCAGCTACGGCACCATCGACCTCGGCGGCGGCATCTCCGACGGCGCCACCTACACGGCGTCCAACGCGGGCAGCAACCTCATGCTGACCATCGTCGGCGGCTCCACCACCAACGGCACCTACGCCACCCAGCAGAACACCGACAACGTCACCGACCAGCAGTGGAAGTTCGTCCTCCAGCCGTCCGGCTACTTCAAGATCTTCAACATGGCCAGCGGCAAGGTGCTGGGGGTGGAGAACCAGTCCACCGTCAACGGCGCCAAGATCCTGCAGTGGGACGACAACGGCACCCTCGACCACGAATGGGCCGTCGCCCCCAGCCCGTCCGGCGGCTTCACCGCCCTCAACCGAGTCACCGGCAAGTACCTCGAGATCCCGGGCGGCTCCACCACCGCCGGCACCACCGCCGGCCAGTGGGACAGCACCGGCTGCGCCTGCCAGCGCTGGAACCTCACCCAGACCGCACTGCCGAACCTGTCCAGCGGCCAGTACGTGCTGGTGAACAAGAACAGCGGCAAGTACCTGGAAATCCTCAACGCCTCCACCACCGCCGGCACGGCAGCCGACCAGTGGCAGAACACCGCGTGCGACTGCCAGCTGTGGACCTTCCAGTCCCAGAGCGGCGGGGCGTGGACACTCCAGAACGTCCACAGCGGCCTGAAGCTCGACGTCAGCGGCGCCTCCACCGCCGCGGGCGCCGCCATCGACCAGAACACCGCCTCTGGCGGCAACTCCCAGAAATGGACCCTGACCAGCGCGGGCGGCGGCTACTACAAGCTCGTCAACGTGGGCAGCGGTCTGGTGGCCGGCGTGGCGCAGTCCTCCACCGCCAACGGCGCCTCCGTCATCCAGTGGAACAACGTCAGCGTCGACGACCAGCTCTGGAAGATCGTCCGCGTCAACTGACCCGAAGAGAGGCCGAAAAGACAGCCGAACAGCGGCGGGGTCCGTCCACGTGACAACCAACAGACCCCGCCGCACCACTGCGAAGCCCCAGCTCGCGGCTCCCTACCCGCCTCGCCCAGCACGACGCTCTCTACCGGGCCCTGCTCCGCGCCAACCCGACCGGCGACACCGCGCCGGACGCGCCAACCCGACCGGCGACACCGCGCCGGAGCCGAGCAAGGGCAGCTAATCATCACCCGGCTCAGCGGGGAGCGACTGGTTCACCAAACCGAAACCACGACCGCCCCGAAGTCGCTACCGGCTGTTCCGATCCTCCCGGAGGCCGCAGCCTGACAGGCGACTCCATGGATTGGCTGATCGTCGGCATCTCTTGCCGCCCAGCAACCGGTCTCGGTTCGTGGGGTGGACCCCTTTTCAGTGCTTGCGACGTGCCTGTTCCAGGGCCGTACAAATCGCCTTGGTGTCGGCCGACTTCCCCGGGTCCCGGAAGAAGGGCAGTCGAGAGTCGGACAGGTAGGGGAGAACGTAGGCGGGGCTGCCCTCCTGGATGCGCCAGCTCTCCGCCGTGGCACCGACGTCGACGGAGTCGTAGCCGAGACGGTCGAGCAGGGCGGTGACGGACTCCTTGGCCGCGTCGTCATCGCCGGCGATGGGCAAGGCGCTGCGGTCCGGGGATCCGGCGGGACGGGCGAGGGAGATGAGGTGTTCGAAGTAGATGGTGTTGAACGTCTTCACCGTCCGCGCGCCCGGTACGTACCGCTGGAACAGTTCTCCTGCGGTCAGGCTGCCCGTCTCCAGTTCGGCGATGACGCCGTCCCGCAGGCGGTAGTAGTTGTTCGTGTCGATGACGGTCTTTCCAGCGAGGGCGTCCGCGGGCAGGTGAGGTACGGCGCTGAAGGGCACGGCGACGACCGTCCAGTCGCCGGCCGCGGCGGCCTCTGCCGGAGTGGCCGCATGCGCCCGGGGGCCGAGGATGTCGGTGAGGCCCCGCAGGGTCTGGGGACCACGCGAGTTGCTGAGCACCACGTCGATCCCCGCGTTGACGGCCAGGCGCGCGACCGCGCCGCCGATGTTGCCGCTCCCGATGATGCCGAGCGTGTCGTTCATTGCTGTTCCTTGTGAGATGGGCTTCGTCTCTGGACGAACTCGCCGGCGCCCGCAGACCGAGGCGGCTGGGTGAGGGCGGTCTGCGGGCGTGGACGTGCTCTGGCCGTGGACGGGGTGTCCGCAGTGCGGATTGCGCAGGGGGATCAGTGCCGGGAAAGGAGTCGTTCCTTCAGGGCGGTGCCGTAGCTCGCGTAACGCTCCTCCATCTCGGCCCGGGCGGGCTCCACGGTCTCCACGGCTGCCGGGCCGGAGAACTCCTCGGATTCCGTGAAGCGCGTTCCGCCCTCACGCGCCTCGAGGAGGAAGGAGTGCTGCCCCATGAGGACGTCGGGAATGCCGCCTTCCCAGGCAAGCCGTCTCGGCGCCTCGAAGTGGAGGACCGTGAAGCTGTATTCCCCGTCGATCTCGCTCCTCAGCGACACCTGGGCCCGCAGCTGGGTTCCGGGACGGATATCGGTGGGGACATCGACGAAACTCAATGAGGGGTGCCACTGTGCGTATGAGGCGAAGTCGGTCAGTTCCTTCCACACGTCTTCCGGGGCAGCGGCGATGTCGGTGACCGCGGTGATGACGGGATTGTTGCCCATGCTTGTCACGCCTCCTTGCGGTTTTCGAGGACGATCTTGCCGCGGGTGTGGCCGCCGGCCAGGTGCTGCTGGGCCTGCGCGGCCTGGTCGAGGGGATAGACCCGGTCGATGTGGACGGTGAGCTTGCCCTCTTCGGCGAGCTCCACCAGGCGGGTCAGGTCGTCGCTGTCGAGGTAGAGGTAGACGTCGACGGCCCCCGGGTACTCGGCGGCGGACTGCGTGATCGAAGCGACCCGCACCCCGAGGGCGGCGACCTCCTGCGTGGTGGCAAGGGAGCCACGCCCCGCGGTGTCGAGGACCGCGTCGACCCCGTCCGGAGCGATCTTGCGCACCTGCTCGACCAGTTCGTCTCCGTAGCGCACCGGCGTGGCCCCCAGGGACTCGATGAACGCCTGGCTGGCTTCGGAGCCCGTCCCGATCACCTGAGCACCCCGTGCCAAAGCGATCTGGACGGCGAGGTGTCCCACGCCGCCCGCCGCTCCATGCACGAGCACGAGGTCACCGGCGGTCACCTCGAGGCTGTGCACGATCGCCTGGTAGGCGGTGAGCCCGGCGACCGGCAGCCCGGCGGCCTGGGCCCAGCTCACGTTCCTCGGCTTGCGCACCAGCTGGCGCGGCTCGGCCGCGATCTTCTCCGCGTAGGTGCCGTAGTGCATGGCCTGGCCGCGTACGTAGCCGATCACCTCGTCGCCCGGCCGGAGTCCCGTCACAGCGGGTCCTACCTGCTCGACGACCCCGGCCAGATCCCACCCGGGCGTCACCGGAAAAAGGGAGTCCATGACAGGATCCGCGTGTCCGCCCTGGAACGCCAGATCCGCCGGGTTGAGCGCCGCCGCCTGGATCCTCACCATAACGAGATCGGCGAACATCTTCGGATCCGGAACATCGACGACTTCAAGGACCTCGGGTCCGCCGAAACTCTGGTACTGAACGGCTTTCACAGCTCTGCCTTTCGTGATGTGTGCGGGTTCACGGCGTAGGGGCCTCATCCGGCCGGAACCGGGGGCGCACCACCTAGCTGACCAGGGGCTGAGCGGGGGAGCAATGACTGTCTGGGCAACCGGTAATACCCTGGATGCATGAATCAGCTGGAGGCCCGGGAGCTCGCCTACTTCGTGGCGGTGGCCGAGACGCTGCACTTCGGACAGGCGGCGGAGAACCTCGGCATCACGCAGCCGCCTCTGTCCCGAGCCATCGCCCAGTTGGAGAGGCGCGTGGGTGTCCCCCTGCTGGAACGCACTACCAGGCAGGTGAGGCTGACGGGCGCGGGTGAGGTCTTCCTGGCCGAGTGCCGCATGATCCTGGCGGCGATGGACGCCGCCGTACGCAAGGCACGCAAAGCCGCAGGGCAACAACGGGTCACGATCGCGACACGCCCTGCCGCCGCTCCCGGCGTCCTGCCCGACCTGCTCGCCGCCGGCGCACAGGGCCCCGAGGGCGTGCTCACCGACGTCGTCTTCACCTACGACGAGATCGGCGCCCTCCGGGACGGCACCGCCGACGTCGCCCTCATGTGCCAGTCGGTAGCCAACCCCGACTCCGGTCTCGAACTGATGGAACTCGGCCCGGAGGAACCGGTCGTCCTGCTCCCGGCGGGCCACCCCCTGGCCGACCGCCCGTTCTTGACGCTCACCGAGGTGGAGGCGCTGCCGGGGTATGAGGCGCAACTGCCCAACGAGCCGCTGGACACCATGGTCGACCGCGTTGCCCTCGGCCGGCTCGCGGTCGTCGTAGGCGACAGCGTCAGCGACCGCCTCGGCAGATCCGTACGAGCCGTGCCCGTGTACGGGTACCCCGTCACCCAACTCGTGCTGGCCTGGCTCCCCGACGCACGCCCGGCCGCGTCACGTCTCACTGCGGCCGCTCACACCGTCATAGAACGACGCACGCCGCGACCCCCAGTGTTGGCGAGCACCGACCACGCAGGTTCCGCCGACTAGGACGTCATCTCATGCGGTGAGTCGGCGGTAGCAGACGAGTCTGCAGGCGATGCTGGTGAAGGCCAGCACCTGAGCTCTGCATCGAGAAAAACATGGTCAGGCCGGATACCCGGAGTGGCCGCGCCCGCAGGGTCGCCGGGTGCGGCGGGACGGTTTTGGGCGATCGGCGCTGCCACAGCGGTCGTGGCAGCCCTAGCCGCGGTGGTGGCCACGCTGCTGATGCAGGGCGTGCTGGACATGCACCGGATGGCGGCTGTCCGCTTCAACACGCTGAACTTGACAGGGAAGCGAAGAGCGTGGCGGGCGCGGTAGGTCTCCGGCATGCCGGTGACGGCGACGCGTTCGGTGCCGAAGCGTTCGATGATGCGGTCGTAGACCTCGAGCCGGCGGGCGGATTCCACGTCGATGTCGATGTCCGGCAGGCTCGCGCGGCGCACCGACAGGAACCGCTCCATGAGCAGGTTGAAGTCGAGCGGATTGGCGGTGGCGATGCCGAGGGTGTGGTTGACCATGCTGCCGGCGCCGGATCCGCGGGCGGCAACCCGGATCCCGAGCTCGCGAACGTCTTCGACGACTTGGGCGACGGTGAGGAAGTAGCTGTCGTACTGCAGCGTGCGAATGACTTCGAGCTCTTCCTCGAGGCGTTGGCGGGCGTGGGGGTCGCGGTCGAGGCCGCGGCGGATGAGGCCGGCCTCGGCCTTCTCGCGCAGCAGCCGCGCTGCGTGGGCGGGGCCGCCGGGTGCGCCGACGACGGCGGGCTCCGGGAAGTGCGGGCGGCCCAGACCGAGATCCTCGACAGGATCGACGGTGCAGGCCTCGGCCGTGGCGGCGGTGTCGGCCAACAGGCGGGCGGCGCGGTCGTCGCCGTGGCCGGCGGCCGCGGCGATCCGGCGGGCGGTATCCCCCATGGCGGCCGGGCCCTTCAGCCAGCGCTCGCCGGAGTCGAGGTGGCGGCGGTCGATGGGGCGCAGCAGGCGGGCGGCGTCCAGGACGTCGGCGAGGCGGTGCTGGTCGGCGTCGGCGTAGCGGACGGCGTTGGTCAGCACGGCCGGGATGCGCAGCTGGTCGGCGAGGGTGAGGGTGCGGGCGGCCAGGCGCAGTGAGCCGGGCCCGGTGCCGGCATGCCCGAGCCAGCAGCTTTCCAGGCACAGCTGGATGCCGGGTAGCTGCTGCCAGGGCGCGAGGAGGTGTTCGGCCAGATCGGGTCGGCCGGCGGCCAGGGCGCGGACGGGTTCGGCGGCGGGGCCGAGCAGCACGGTCAGCCCCTCCCCCGCGTGCTGGTGCAGGTCGTCCCAGGTGAGAAGGGGCGGGCCGTCGCCGTGGGCGTGGGCGGCGGAGGTCAGCCGGCACAGCCGCGCCCAGCCGGCGGCGGACTGGGCGAGCAGGACGATCCGGTGGGGCGGCTCGTCGACGTGGGCGCCGCCGCGGACCGGGGTACGGCGGCGCTGTGCGGGGGCGGGGGCGAGCGGGGCGACGGCGAGATTGATGCCGAAGATCGGCCGTACACCGTGTTCGAGGGCCGCCTGCGCGAACCGTACGGCGCCGGTGACGGCGTCGCGGTCGGTCAGTGCCAGCGCGGTCATGCCGCGTTCGGCGGCGCGCTGGACGAGCTGCTCGGGGTGGGCGGCGCCGAAGCGGGTGGAGAACCCGGAGACGGCGTTGAGGTGGGTAAATCCGCCCATGGCGCGCCTCCCATCGTCTGCCTCCTTCGGTCGGCTGCGTGGTGCACCGCCCCTTCGTTCGAATGCTTGTTCGAACATCGTAGCGCGTGAGATCCCAGGTCACGAGTGGGGCGGGTGAGCGTCACCCGCACGCGGGACACGCGCCGCCCCTCCCCGGGCGGCCGCAGGGGCCCGCCCGCCGGGGCGAGGGCGCCGCCACGGGGAGCCGGGAACGGCTCCGGGTGGGTGATTTTTTTTCCTCGCGTACGCGTGCGCAGTTCTAAGCGCATTGTCCCAACTTGCTTAATTTCAAAGGCTCTTGACAAGTTTTCAGATGTTCTGTCACGTTCTGTTCCGCGACGGTGGAGCGACCACGAGAAAGGACGACGAGCAGTGGGACGACGCAAGGGATTCGGTCCGGTCCAGCTGGCCACTCACGCGGGCCTGGCCCGATGGCAGATCGAACGGGGACAGCTCGAGAAGCTCATCCCCGCTCCAGCCCTGGACTCGGGCCGGTGGGCGGACGAGCAGGCCGACGACGTCAAAGCGCGCCGCGACCAGATCGTCGAGGTGCTCGGCACGCACCCCGGCTACGGCGCGAGCCGCAGCGCGCAGTTGCTGACGCAGGCGCCGGATCTCGCCGGCAAGGAGCTCGATGTGTGGGCGTGCGACGTCGAACAGCTCGCCGAGCAGGGCTTGCTCGATCCCGTCGGCGCCTACGAGGGCCACACGCTGTACGACGAGCGGCAGCTGACCGCCCCCACCGCGCAGATGTGCGCGGCGCTTGAGCAGATCGTGGCCGAGCGGGTCGCGTGGCTTCAGGCCTCGGCCCGGACGGACGAGGCGGCCGGCCGGTGCGGCTGGGAGGCCGCCGAGTTCGAGAAGGCCGCCCAGGAGCAGGGCATCACGCCGGGTCAGTTCGGCCGGTGGGCGCTTGAGGACGTCGAGCGGCTCGCCGGCAACGAGGACCTGGGGGCGGACATCCTGGCCGCGCGGATGCTGGGGCCGGAGCTGGCGGCGCAGCACCTGGAGATCCGGCGCCGGGACCTGGACTACTGCGTCCAGGCCGGATGGCTGGCCCCGGTCAGCCAGGTGCGGCGAACGGTGTGGTCGGGCGGCCGCGGCTACCGCAAGGTGGTCGAGGTGCCGATGTACCGGGTCGGGGACCTGGACGCGCTCAAAGACATCCCTGGCGTGGACTGGGAGGCGGTGCGGGCGACCAAGGCCGGCCGGCCGTCCCCGCTGCGGGCCTTCGCCCAGCTGGCGCCGCAGCGGGCCGCCGTCGTCCACGCCTTCGTCGACGAGCTGCGCGAGAGGTTCGGCCTGCCGGTCTGGGCCCGCTTCGCCAACCTCGACAACCGCTGGCTGATCGACTGGGAGCCGGGCCCGGACGGCACCCCGTCACGGGACGACATCGCAGCCCTGCTCGCCGGCAACCCGGTCGCGTCCCGCTTCACGGACGGCATCCAGCTGCTCAGCGCGCAGGGCAAGGCGATCCACTGGGCGCGGCGGATGCTGCAGCCCGGCGTCGCGGTCGTGCTGGACACCGAGACGCACGCCCTTTGGGGCCGGGTCATGGAGGTCGCCGTGGTCGACGCGGCCACCGGCGAGGTGCTGCTCAAGAGCCTGGTCAACCCGCAGACCCCAGTGACCGAGGATGCCTTCGAAGTTCACGGGATCAGTGACGCGATGGTCGCGGGCGCGCCGACCTGGGATGAGGTGCTGCCGCAGTTGCTGCGGGTCACCGCCGGGCGGAAGATCCTCGCCTACAACGCGGAGTACGACAAGACGGTCATGGTGGGCGACTGCCGGCGGGTGGAGGCGGATCCGCAGCACCTGCAGGCGAAGGATCAGTGGGGATGCATCATGCGCCGGCGCTCCGACTGGGAAGGCGTGCGGGACTTCCTGCCGCTGGGCGGCGGGCACCGTGCCCTTGGCGATACGTGCGCCGCGCTGGAGATGCTCACCTCCCTCGCCTCGGCCCCGGAGTGGGTGCTGGAACGTCTGGAGGAGAAGGCCAGCGCTTGAGCCGGCGCCGTACGGCGCGGCAGGCAGGAATTTCGATCCCGGCTCGGAGGTCGCCTCGCTAGTGGTCGGCGGGCCCTTCCGGGCCGGGATCGCGCGCTGGAATGGTGCTTCGGCAGTCTTTGCATTCGACGGTCTGGGGCAGCGTTGTGAAGCGGATCCCGGAGATGCCGTAGGAGCCGTCGATTCGGTAGCTGCCGCAGACGGGGCAGGGCGTGGCCTGGAAGTCCTTGTCGCATCGCAGGCACCGGCCGTGCTTCACGTCGCCGTCGCCGTCGCCCGCTTCGATCAGGGTGTCGGCGCTTCCGCACCGTGCGCAGTGCACTTCGGTGTCGTCCACCGTCCTCCTTCGCTGCTGTCGTCAGGCAGATATGCAACCAGGTGCCGGCGGATTCCGCTGACGTGCTTCCCCTCCGCGTCAAAGGCGTCGTCTTCAGGTGGTGTCTCTGCTGCCCGAGGGGTTGACGTAGTAGATCAGCGGGTCTTGGGTGGAGGCTCACGTTTTAGGCAAGGGGGCTCCATATGCACCGAGTTGTGCGATCCGAGCGGCTGCCGCAGTGCTCACGGTGTCAGGGGAAGCTGATTACCAGCGCGGTGATGCCGAAGGACGACGACGAGGGGCGCCCGATCCACCTGGAGCTGTGCGCGGTCTGCGACGCGGACAAGCCGGCGGCCGCCGCAATGATCCGGTTCTTCACCGAAGGTGGCGGCCGGGACGTCTCTCGGGCCGAGGAAGGTGCACGGCTGCTGTGGGACTGGGCGCGGGAGGGGATGGCCGCCCATGGCTGGGTCTGGGAAGAGACGCCGTCCGGCCAGAACTGAGCAGCACCGCCTCGGGCGCGCGTGTCCTGGCCGGTCCCTCCGCCCGGATCAGCCGTTACCGCTCCAGGAGCGCATGCGGTCGGCGACGTCGTAGACGGTGAGCCGTAGCGCGCGGATGTCGGTGATCAGGTCCCGCCACAGCTCGAAGGAGTCGTCGATCTCCTTCCCGGAGGCCCGGATGTACGCCACCGCGACGCCGTACGCGAAGTACGCGTTGCGTGCCGGCAGCGGGCGCAGCAGCACCAGCTGTTCCAGCAGTGCGGCGGCCCGCCAGTAGGCGTCGGGCTCTCCCATGTCCAGCTGCGGGGTGTTCACCCGGTGCCGGGCCACGGCGGCTACCAGCCCCGAGTAGTCCCGTACCCCGAGTTCCTTGCCGAGTAGCTCCTCCTGGCGGTCCAGGAGCCACCGGATGTCGATGTGCAGGTCCAAGGGTCAGGCCGCCCGGCCCGCGGCGTCCCGGCGGGGCGGAGCGTCATTCGGGAAGGCCGCGTCGAACGCCTCGGCCAGCCCGGGCTGCGCGATGATCTCGCGGAACACGGAGGTCGCCTTGCTCAGCTTGATCTGGTTCTCTTCCTCTATGGCCAGCTCGGCCAGGTAGGCGCGCACGCTCTGTCCGCGGGCTGCGGCGACTGCAGCGAAGCGGTCCCTGGTCTCGGAGTCGACCTTTACGGTGGTGTCAGCCATACCCCGAGTATGCACCCGTGGGTACCTTTGCGAATACCTATCGCGGGAAGCGGCCACTTTCCGGTCGGTGCCCTTCGTCGAGCATCTCGGGTGTCAGGTCGCCGCGCACTCGTCGAACACGCGGGCGGTGGCGATACCGGCCGAACTCCAGCCGTGGCTGGTCGACCTCGATCTCGACGACGACCTCCGGCGTGACCGGCCGGAAGTGCACCGGATCTGCGCCGGGCAGCCCGCCCACCGTGCCCGGCAGCTCGCGCATCTCGTCGCCAGCCGCGTGCAGGAGCGGCGCCACGGCCAGGCGGACCTGTTGAGTGAGCGGCAGACTTACGCCAACTGCCCGCATTTTGCCGCCCGTTGGCTGGCCCAGCACGAGGGCCTGCGCCGCCGGTGTCCTGCCGGTCACCCCGATGATCACTGCCTCCGCGGTGTGGCGTTCGCGCCACTTCACCCAGCCCGAGGCAAGGCCGGCTGCGTACGGGGCGTCGGTCCGCTTGCCCACGAGACCTTCCACGCCGGCGAGTGCTCCGACCCACTTCAGGGCTTGTGCGCGGTCCTCGGTACTTGGCACCGCGCGCAGGGCAGGCGGGCCGTCCTCGAGGAGTCGCAGCAGCTCGGTGCGGCGCTCGGCGTACAGGCGGGGCCTCCAGTCGGTGTCGCCGACGGCAAGGACGTCGAAGAGGGCGACGTGGACGGTGAAGTCGGCGCCGCGTTGCGGGCCGCGGCGGCCGGTCCGGGTCTGCAGGCGGTCGAAGGCTACGCCGGAGCCGTCATTGAGGACAGCGACGAGCTCGCCGTCGAGGACGGCGTCCGGCAGGCCGGCGGCAGCGTCGGCGATGTCGGAGAACTGGCGGGACAAGTCAGTGCCGTGCCGGCTCCACACTCGTCGGGTCGCAGTGTGGATCTGGCATCTCCAGCCGTCCCATTTCGGCTCAAGCGTCCATCCCTGCGACTCGGGCACGGCAGTGACTGCGCGGGCCAGAGCGAGCGGGGCGGGCAGGGTGAAGGGCGGCACCGGGACCTCCTGCGGGGCCTTCAGCGTAGGTCGCCGGCCCCTGGCATGCGTTCTCGGACCTGCGCGGCGGACATACGGTGGAACCATGGCGAGGCCGAGCTTCTTCGAGGCAGAGGGCATCGCGATCCGGCGCCTGATACTCGCGCACCCCAAGGACTACGCCCGGCTTCTGGAGGAGGCCACGGCTGAGCTCCCGATGAGCCTTGCAAGAGCTGCAGGGATTACGCTGGAGGACGCACGACGTCGCCAGAACCCGGCTCCTTGACCTGTAGGCCGTAGGCGCGAGCGAAGGAGTCCAAGTACTTCCCGGCTGGAGTCTTGGGAGGGGTCGGCCAGTCGTCCTCGTCGGGCCCCTCGGCGGGACCGAACAGGGCGATGGACCGTGCCGTGGTCTTAGCGTCATGCCGCGGGTAATACAGGACCCCGTCGAACCCACCCTGTTCCCAAAGGCGGGCCCATCCCTGCGGCGTGGTGTACGGGGTGAGGGTGGACAGCTCCCTTCCCAAGGCTCCCAGGATGGAGCAAGTTCGACGAGTTAGATCGACAAGCCGATAGGGTCGGGCAGTGGTGATACAGGAGACAGACATGCTGTCCAGCGCCTTGGGAGCGATGTCCGGACCGCGCAGGATGACGTAGCCGAGCTTTTCGGCCAACGCTGTGAGTGGGTCGGTCGCGGTGTAGCACGTACCGCGCTCCGGCCCGCTGGTGTCGAAACGCCCCGACCTGCTGTCGCTGATGCAAGGAAAGTGCCAGCATCCCTTGTCCATCGGATGCACACGGTACAAAGCACGGCCCGCCGGCAGGGTCCGCGCCGGAAACCGTTGCACGTCTAGGCTCGGCGGAGGCGCTGGCCAAGCCTGTTGCCGGTCCGTGAGTACGCTTGAGGCCTGGCTCACCGCGACCACCTTGCCGCGTACGCACGGGCGTCCTCAAGCACAGGACCGGTTGGCTGGTTGCCACGCAGCCACTCCACCGGCGTGACGTCGCCGAGCTCCGGGTTGGGAGCGGTTGCCCACTGCACCACCATCCATGGGCTAATGCTCAGATCGCGGAACACCGTCAATACCTTGGCTACGCGGCGGTGCAGATGGTCGTCGGTGAATTGCCAGACCGGAAACAGAAACCGCCCGTCGGTCGTGTTAACCATCAGCAATTCGCGCATCTCACCTTGCTTCTCGGCCTCGGCGGGTGAGATATCCAGCAGTTCGGCAACACCAGAGGAGTCGTAGAACGGGCCCCACCCATCGTGCGCAGGTTTTCGAGGACGCAACTGTCGAACGTTCCCGGACGAGCTCGGCTTCGCCTTCACCAGCCCCGCGTTCAGAGCCGGGCGAGACCCGCGCCGGCCAGCCCGGGACGGTTGTTGCAGTCCAGACTTGCCCGTCAGGGCCTTGCGGGCACCTGCGCCAGCGGACCCTCCGAGCTTGTCGTACTGCGCCGCAGTCTTGCCTTTTGCTGGCTTCTCGGCGATCTTGGCAATCTTCTCGCTCTTGCCTGACCCGGTCTTCCGTGTCTTGTCAGAGGTCATAGGCAGCCTCGTCCCGATCATCTCCGAGTTCCAGTGTGCGACAGCGCTGCCGCTACTGCAGCGCGCGAAGTTGCCGTTGAACATCACGCGATAGACCGCTTACCTGGAGTGACACCGTTACGGGCCGAACCGGGGTTACCCGGTCTGACCGATGCGTCGCCGCGTTCGCCGCTTCATCCTTAAGGTACGGACAAGGCGCGACAACGCTGATCAGGGACTCATGGGGTTCAGTGGGCTGATGCCGGTTCCGGCGTACAGCTCGGGGTCCAGAGACAGCAGCGTCGCGTCGTCTCCGGCCTGCTCCGCTACGACAACGGAGGAGGCCGGGTGGAGGATCCGCCAGTCCGCCTGCCGCCATGCGACCGCGGCCAGGGCATGGGCGCGCGTGAAGTCGGTGACCGTGGTGAAGCGACGGTTGAGGATGTCCTGGCCCGATCCGGGCCTGGCACGCTCGGCGACCGTGGCGGACAGGGCGGGAATCACGATCTCGGCATAGCCGTAACTAGCTTCGACGTACAGGCCGTTGAGGAATTCGTCGCCCTCGGCGAGCGCCTGGATGCAGGTGTGGTCGAGCAGGACGCGGATCACGCGGCGGAGTGCTCCTGTCCGAGGTTCTGCAGGAAGGTGCGGGCCCGGGCCCGGGCATCGTCGGAGACGGTGACGCCGGTGGCCTGCCGGACCTCTTCCAGGGCCTGCTGTGCGCGGTGTTCCTTTTCCTCCTCGGTCAGCTCACGCGTGACCAGCTCTGCCAGGAGCTCGTTCATGGTGGTGCCGCGTTCGCTGGCCAGGGTCTTCAGGCGGTCGCGCACGTCCTTGGTGGTCTTGATGCTGGTGTCCTGGTCTCCCATAGCTCCACTCTACCGCGAGTAGAACGACCGAGCCTCAGCGGATTCTCGTTGAGCTCGACCTCGTCTGCAGGTCTAAGAGTGGACAGTGACCAGCGGTCTCGACGCACTGACAAACGCATCGATGGCGTCCCGGGTGGTCGCACGAAGGAGGTCGAGCTCCCGCTCACTGCTGGCCTTGTAGAGCTGGTCGATCATCTTGAGGGCATGCCGCCCGGTGGCGGCGAGGCTTCCGTCATCGGTAAGCAGATCAACACGAAAGATCGTTTCGAGTGCGACCGCCCTGAGGCGTTGACTCTCCCGGTTCAATTCCGCGATGTCGGACTGCCCTTGATGCCGGTGGGTCCCGAACCACAGATCCATCTGGCCGCGACGGTAGTTCGCAAGGGCGCCTCCGCAGACGGCAAAGGCGTCCAGCCGCTCCTGACGCAGCTTTTCAGCACGTGCGTACTGCTGCTGCCGGCTCGTGTTGCGCTGTTGAAAGACGTAGGTGAGTCCAGATCCCATGAGTGTGCCCAGAACGGCAATCAAGCTCGCGGCAATGGCCTGCACAACCTAAGGAGACCACAGCCGGAGTCCGGTCAGGAGTCGTATGTCCAGGCCTGGCCCGTCTGGCGGTGCTCCTCGACAGGCAGGGGGTCAACGCCGGGCCGCACCCGGTCCAGGTACAGCAGCCCGTCGAGGTGGTCGATCTCGTGAGCGACGAACCGCAGCGGGGTCGGGCCAGGAAGATCAGCCATCGACTCAGGGGCGAGATCCGTGAGCCCCGTCTTGCGCGCAGCCTGATTGGCAGTGGTTGCTCTCGTTGGGTCCAACGGGGGCCGTCGCCGCTGGGACCGTTCCGGCGGCGACGGCAATCGACGAACTTTCAGCTGGTCACAGTGGTGAGGCGAGGTGGCGTAGCTGGTCGACCAGAGCGGGTGTGGGGAGGGGGACGGTGCCGATCTCCGGGTGTTGCTGGCGGGTGATGTGGGGGTGGACCTGGTCCATGTGGGGCGGGGTGAGCAGGGGGGCGGTGGACCGGTCGCCGCACTGGGCGGTGGGGTCGAATCGGTGGCGTACCAGTTCGGTGCGCCAGTGGTCGGCGTCGTGGTACTCGCCGCTGTGGGCGTGCTCGAGGAAGAGGCAGTATTCGGCGACGTGGTGGCCGACGCCGGCGGCGAAGCGCCACCAGAAGCGGGCGCCGCTGCTGTCGTCGGCGAGGTGGAGCAGGCAGGCGAAGACGAGTGCACCGGCCTTGTCGGCGTACTGGCTGGCGATGAAGTCGGCCAGGTGGGTGTCGGCGTCGGGTCCGAGGAGCAGGAGGCAGACGGCGTTCAGGTCCCACCAGGCGCGGTCGGCGTCCGGGGTGCGGTCGTCCTCGGGTGCGGTCCACTCGGTGTAGGCGAGGGCGGCGTCGGCGGTGCGCTGGCGGGGCGGCCGGTGGCGGGTGACCTGGCGGGCGCGCAGCCGGGCCTCGGCCGCGGTCATGTCGTAGGTGGCGTAGCGGTTGCGGGTGCGGGCCTTGGTGAGCAGGTCGTCGATGGTGCGGGGTTCGGTCGGCAGCGGGGTCATGAGCGGTTCTTCCCGTCGGGGGTCTCCGGGCAGCGGAGTTTGAGCGTGTGGGCGAGGCGTTCGCGGCCGGTGCGGAGCTGGGACCGGACGGTGGCTTCTTCGTTGCCCATCACGTCGGCGGCTTCGGCGGCGGTGAAGCCCATGCCGTAGTGCAGCAGGATCGCGTCGCGTTGTCGCTCGCTGAGCGAGGCGACGGCGGTGTACAAGGCGATGGCGTCGGTCAGCGCGTCGTAGGGGTCCTCGACGTGTTCGGCGAGGGCGGCCTCGAAGGCGGCCGTCTCCATCAGCTCCGGGCGGCGCCGGCGCTTGCGGTGCATGTCGATGATGCGGCGCTTGAGGATTGTCCAGGCGTAGCCCTCCAGGTTCTCCATCTGAAGCATGCGCGGCCAGCGGTCCATCACCTGGTCGAAGGTCAGGTCGACGGCCTCTTCCGCGTCAGCGTCCGAGCCGAGCTGCAGGTAGGCGTAGTGCATGTAGTCGGTGCGGCGCTGCTGGTGGAACGCCCAGTACGACATCTGCGCAGGCACGTCCCACTGGTCGATCGGGACCGCGCGCGGCGCCCCCACGGCGCCGCCTGTCTCCTCCGGGCCGCTCTCGCTCACGATGCCTCCTGCTGCGGCTCGTTGGTGCGGGCCGGGGTGCGGGCTCCGGTCAGCTGGGTGATGCCGAAGCGGACACCGGCTGTGAGCAGCCGGCGGCCTCCGCGGATCACGTCCGGGCCGAACACCCTGAGGGCGAGCGCGGTTTCAACCAACCACGCCGCAGCGTCGAGCTGCACGGGTCCTCCCCATGTACCTGGTACTTGTTCTGTTCCAGGTGCCGCCACCCCTCCACCCCGGCACCAGAGGCACCAACCGCCTCCACCCATAGAGCGCTTCAGCAGGCCCAAGCGTGCAGTCGATCACCCCAGAAAATTACGGTCAGTATCGAAGCGATTGCGACTAGTTCAATCACGGGCACTGCCCGCTCGCGGGCGGCGGCGCCAATCTCAGCCCGAAGGTGGCGCCAGCTACTACAGGCAAGGCCGCGACGGGAGCCCAGGTCGGCGATCGGCGCTCCGGACTCACGTCGCCCGGGGGAAACAGGCGTGAGGAAGTACCGCTCGACCTGACGAACCTCACGCCCACCCACCCGGTGGTCCGTGCTGGGCTGCGCGAGCTGCTTGCTGGCACGCCATCGTGACTCCGAACTCCCGTTATCGTGGCGTGGTTTCGGATCTCAGGTCCGCTACGGTACGAGCCAGTCTTCGCATTCCGGGCCAGATGGGATCTCGTTGGTGAACAGTGCTCACGGCGCCGCACCTGATGTCTTCCGGTTGGTTGTGACGGGCGGCGGGACCGGGGGGCACACCTATCCCGCCCTGACCGCTGTCCGCACGCTCCAGGACCGGCTGGCCGTGTCCGGCCGGATGCTGGACACCCTGTGGATCGGGACGGAGGACGGGTTGGAGGCCCGGGTCGCGCCCGCCGAGGGGATCGCGTTCACCACGGTCGCCACGGGCAAGGTCCGGCGGTCGGCGAATCCGCTGAAGATGCTGTCGGCCGCCAACGTGCGGGACATGGCGCGGGTGCCGCTGGGGGTGGTGCAGGCCCGCAAGGTGATCGCGGAGTTCCGGCCGGACGTGGTCCTGGCGACCGGTGGCTATGTGGCTGTTCCGGCCGGGCTGGCGGCTCGTCTGTGCCGGCGGCCGCTGGTGCTGCACGAGCAGACGGTGCGGCTGGGGCTGGCCAACCGGCAGCTTGCCGGGTCGGCGACGCGGATCGCTGTCTCCTCGGAGTCGACGTTGGCGCTGCTGCCCGCGGAGGCGCGCTCCATCGGTGTCGTCACCGGGAACCCGGTACGGCCGCAGGTGCTGTCCGGGCAGGGGCTGAAGGCGATCGAGGCGCTGGGCCTGCGGGGCTTCGACAGCAGTCGGCCGACGGTGTACGTCACCGGGGGCGCACAGGGATCCCAGCAGATCAATATGGTCGTGGCCGAGGTCCTGCCGTGGCTACTGGAGCAGGCGAACGTGATCCATCAGTGCGGTCCCGACCACGTTGAGGCCCTGCGCCAGCGGGCCGCGGCGCTTCCGGCGGAGAGTGCGGGCCGCTACTACGTGAGCGGGTTCGTCGGCGCGGAGTTGCCTGATGTCCTGGCGCTCGCGGACGTGGTGGTCTCGCGCAGCGGGGCGGGCACGCTCGCCGAGCTGACCGCTCTGGGCAAGGCGGCGGTTTTCATCCCGCTGGCCACCTCGGCGGGCAATGAGCAGGCGCACAACGCGCGCCATTTGCAGGAGGCCGGGGCGGCCCTCGCGCTGGAGGGCGAGGTGACCGGCGCGCGGATGCGGGAGGCGTTGGGCCCGCTCCTGGCCGATGCCCACCTGCGGCAGGCGATGGCGGAGCGGGCCCGTGCGCACGGTCGCCCGGATGCAGCCGACCGGCTCGTGGACGTGATCCTGGAGGCCGCTGAGGGGGCTAGGGCAGGTGCCGGGCAGCACCGCGCTCGATGACCTCCACACAGGTGCGGAACGCCGGGTAGGCGTCCTCCCACGGGTCGTGGACGTCTTCGCCGTCGAGGTACAGGCGCAGCTTCGGCGCGGCGTGTTCGTCGGCGGTGGCCTGTAGTTCGTTGAGGACGGTGTGGTCCATGGCCACGATGGTGTCGGCCCACTCCAGCAGCCGGAAGTTGACCTTGACCGCGATGTGGTCCTCGATGTCGTAGCCGCGCTCGGCGGCGGCCCGGACCGCGTTGCTGTGCGGGCCCTTGCCCACGTGCCGGTAGCGCAGGCCTGCGGAGCGGACCACTACGTCGTCCCCGCCGTGCGCGGCCAGGACGGCGGCCGCGATCGGCGAGCGGATGTGGTTGCCGACGCAGACCAGCAGGATGCGCCGCCGGCGCGGATGACGTCCCAAGCCTTCCCGGGCGGCGGTGGTGCTGGGTGGGTTCTGTTCGGTCGGGTCGCTCACGTGGTGCCTCCGGTGGGGTGGTAGGGAGCCGGGCCGTGGGCCAGCACCGTGACGTATTTGCTCAGGTAGACGTCCGGTTTCGCGGCGAGGCGGTCGTGGTCGACAGGGAGGTCGAACAGGCCGTTGAGGGTCTGCTGCACCAGGTCGGCACCGGCAGCCTCGCTGAGCGCGAAGCCGCCCGCGAACCGGGCGTTGATCTCGGTGATCACGACGCGGGGGCCGCCGCTGGCGTCCGTGATGAAGCCCTGGACGTCGTTGGGCCCGACCGCGCCGACCGCGGCGAGTGTGGCCCTGACCAGCTGGACGGCTTCGTCGTCGTGGAAGGTGCGGGCGACCATCGACAGACCGCCCTTGACGATCAGCCGCTCCCGCAGCACCACCGAGGGGCGGCCCGAACGGTCTACGAGGCAGTCGGCGCTGAACTCCCGGCCGGTGACCGTCTCCTGGATGATCGGGTCGGCGACGAGGTCGCACAGCATCCGCGCCTGCTGGCGGGTGTCGCAGAACACGATGCCCTTGGCGCCTTGGCCGTGGCGCGGCTTGACCACCAGCGGCCCATCAGGGGCCTGGTGGAGCGTCTCGGGCAGGAACGTCTTCGGCACGGGGATGCCGTGCTCGTGGAGCACCTCGTGGAAGAGCGCCTTGTCGATGGCTGCCCGCGCGGTCTCCAGGCCCGGGAGCCAGGTTCGTACGCCGAGGCGGGCCAGGTCCTCCTGGAGTGGGATGAGCGCGGGCAGCTCGTGCTCGACGATGGGGATCATGCCGTGCGGCTTCAGCTCGCGGCACAGCGCGAGCAGGTGCTCGCCGTAGCGGGGGTCGTCGGCTCGTGTGGTGACGCGCGCGATGATGCCCGGCGCCAGCAAGCCGGGCGCGAGCGGGTCCGCGTCGACGCCGATGACCTCGTGGCCGCGCCGGAGAAGTTCCAGGGCCAGGTCGAGGCCGGGGGCGCCGCCCACGCCCGTGACGAGCAGACGGCGCGGCTGCATGCGCTGGCCGGTCACCGGGTGACCGCCGCTCGCAGCAGGTCCACGACCGCACGCACGTCCCGCTCGGTCATCTCCGGATGGAACGGCAGGCTCAAAATCTCCGCAGCCGTCTGCTCGGTCACCGGCAGCGGCCGGTGCCACGGCGCGAACGCGGACTGGAGGTGGTTGGGCGGGTAGTGCACGCCGACCCCGATGCCCTGAGCTTGCAGGTCAGCGAAGACCTGATCCCGGTGCGGCACACGGACGACGCAGTTGAACGGCACAGTGCGCTCGATGTCGACGTCGACCAGGACCACACCGTCGATCCCCGCGAGCGCGTCACGGTAGGTGCGCCACAACTGCGGCCGCGCAACCTCGATCTGGTCGAAGCGGGCGAGCTGGGCCCGGCCGATGGCCGCATTCAGCGCCGACATCGGGTAGCGCAGGCCGAAGCTGTCCACGCCGTAGGTCGTCGAGCGGATCCGGTCGGCCTGCGACTGGCCGATGCCCAGCATCCGCAGCAGCCGCACCTTGTCCGCCTCCTGTGGGCTGCGGGGGACGACTGCGCCGCCCTGCCCGCAGGTGAGGTTCTTGATCGGTCCGAAGGAGAAGCAGGTCAGCGTGCCGTGCTCCGCGTGCGCGCCGACCTTGCGGTCGCCGTGCCAGGAGCCGAAGGCCTGCGCCGCGTCCTCGATGACGACGATGCCGCGCTCGGCGAGCACCGGCGCCGCGGCCGCCAGGTCGACGGCCCGGCCGCCGTACAGCACGGGCATCACCGCGCGGGTGTTGGGGGTGAGGGCCTCAAGGACACTGCTGCCACTCAGGCACAGCGTGTCCGGGTCGATCTCGGCGAAGCGGGGGCGGGCGCCGGCGGCCACGATCGCTTGGATGCTCGCGGCGAACGTCAGCGACGGCACCACGACCTCGTCGCCGTCGCCGATCCCGGCAGCCAGCAGCGCCAGGTGCAGCGCGGCAGTGCCAGACTCGACCGCCACCACATCGGGCACGTGAAGGTAGGCGGCGACCTCCCGCTCGAACGCCTCGGTGATCGGTCCGTGCCCGTACTGGCCTTGGTTGAGCGCCTCGACGAAGGCGTCGGCTTCCGAACCGTGCAGGTAGGGGCGTGCGTTGACCCGCACCGCGGCGGGCAGGGCCATCAAGGTCATCGTGCCACCCCCGCGAGTGCCGGGGTGGTGGCCTGCTGCGGGATCACAACCGCCCGGTCGGACAGCGGCGCCCACCGGTCCGGGTGGGCGCGGTACCAGTCGGCGGTTGCGGCAAGCTCTTCCAGCAGGTCGTGCTCCGGCCGGTAGCCGCACTCAGCGCGGATCTTCGACCAGTCCATGGCGTAGCGGCGGTCGTTGGCCCGCCGGTCGGGCACGAAGGTCATCAGGTCCTGGTCGGCGCCGCATATCTTCAGCAGCAGCTCGGTCAGCTGCACGGTGGTCAGGTCCGTTCCTCCGGCGATGTTGTAGATCTCGCCCGGTCGTCCGTGGCGCATGACGGCGCTGATGCCCTGGCAGTTGTCCTGCACGTGCAGCCAGTTGCGCAGGTGCTCGCCTCGGCCATGCAGGGTGACCGGCTTGCCGCGCAGCAGGCGGGTGATGAACCGCGGGATGAGTTTCTCGGGGTGCTGGTTGGGCCCGTAGTTGTTGGAGGAGCGGGTCACGCACACCGGCAGCCCGTAGGTGCGGTGGGCGCTCAGCGCTATCAGGTCGCTGGCGGCCTTGGAGGCCGCATAGGGCACGGTGGGCAGCAGCGGGGCATCCTCGGTGGCCATCCCCTCCAGCAGCGGCCCGTAGACCTCGTCGGTGGAGACGTGCACGAACCGTTCGACCTGGTGCCGGGAGGCGGCGTTCACCAGGATCTGGGTGCCCAGCACGTTGGTCTCGACGAACAGCGGTTCGCCGGCCAGGGAGCGGTCGACGTGGGATTCGGCCGCGAAGTGCACCACGTGGGTGTGTCCGTCCATGAGCTGGTCGACGAGCACGGCATCCAGAATGCTGCCCTCGACGAACGTCAGCCGCGGGTCCAGGAAGGCCTCGCCGAGGTTCTCGACGTGGCCCGCGTAGGTGAGGGCGTCCAGCACGGTGACCCGGGCGACGTCGTCAGACTGCAGGAGCTCCTTCACATAGTGGGAGCCGATGAATCCGGCGCCACCGGTCACGAGCACAGTGTTCATGGGCAGGTTCCCTTCCACGGGGTCAGATCAGGAGCCGGGGCACTGCCGAATCCACCGGTGCGCGAACACCCGCGCCGGCGGCCGCCGGTCGTGCCGCTCCGAACGTGATGGCGATAACTGAAGGAAACTCCGCCGCCTGCGTTCGCACAGGCTCACGAAGGGGGCTCACAACGGGGAAAAGGCCCGTCCGCAGGCGGGCGCCTCCTACGCTCGAAAGGCCAGCCTGCCCTGCGGGACGGCACATCCGGCACTGCGGGACGGCACATCCGGCAGGGACTGTTCCCGAGGAGGCGTCTGTCATGGGAGTCAGCGTCCATCCGGCCAGGACCGCGAACGAGGAGTTGGCCCAGCTGATCGAGGCGTCCGGGATGAGCCATCACGCGCTGGCCCGCCGCGTCAACGTCCTGGCCGAACAGGCCGGGCTGGTCTTCTCCTACACCCATACGAGTGTCACGAACTGGACTCGTCGCGGCATGATCCCGCGCTCGCCGGTCCCCGCATTCATTGCCCAGGCGCTGGCAGAGGGCTTAGGACGGCCGGTCGACCCGGCCGAGATCGGTATGCCCGAGATACGCGAGTCTCCCCGGCAGGTCGGTTTGGATTTCCCCCGGGACGCTCACGAGGCCGTCCGTACCGCCACGCGATTCTGGAGCACCATGCACCGCCGTACTTTCCTTACTGCGCCCTTCGCCGTCGGCGCCTACAGCACACCGGTCACCCGGTGGCTTGCGGTGCCGGCAGACCCGGATGCAGCTCACCTTGGGCGCTACCGCGTGGGCCGCCAGGATCTTGATGCCCTGTGGGCGGCCGCCGCCGAAGCGCAGCGCTCGGACTCGAAGTACGGCGGCGGCACGGGCAAGGCTTCCAACGTGACCACGTTCCTCAACGAGCGCGCGCTCCCGCTCTTGCGCGGCCACTACCCCGACGCCGTGGGCAAGGAACTGTACGCAGGCACCGCCGAACTGGCGCGAGTCGCAGGCTGGAGTGCCCTCGACATGGGCCATCACTCCCTCGCTCAGCGGCATTTCATCCAGGCTCTGCGGATGGCGCGCGCCGGGGGAAGCCTCTCCGTGGGCTGCCACGTCCTCACCAACATGGCCCTGCAGAGCACCTTGCGCGGATATCCCGACGAGGCCGTGGACATGGCGCAGGGCGCCTACGATCGCGCTCGCCACCAGGCAGCTCCCCGCGTCCTGGCCTTCGCCAAACTCATCGAGGCCCGCGCGCACGCCCGTCTCGGCGACGCACGGTCCGCCGCCGGCGCGCTCGCCTCCTCCGAACGCCTCCTGGAGCGCGCCGACTCCGAACCCGGTGATGAGCCCACATGGATCAGCTACTACACGCCTGCACGGATGGCAGCCGACGCCGTGGAAATCCACCGGGACCTGGGACTGCCCGCCGCCGCCCTGCGTTGGAACAACCGAGCGGAGCCCATGCCCGCAAGCGCCTTCACCCGCTCCGTCGGCCTGCGGATGACCGTCCTGGCCACCGCCCACCTCCAACACCGGGACCTCGACCAGGCCCTCGCCCACGGCCAGCGCGCCGTCACGATCCTCAGCCAGGTGCGCTCCACCCGCGCCACCGACTACCTCGCCGGCGTCGTACGCGACATGGCGCCCTGGCACCGTGACCCCCGCGTCGCCCATCTCTCCCACCTCGCACGCAAGGCCATCGCCTTCAGCAGGACCGGTGCCGTCGCCTGACCGCCTCCTGACTTCCCTATGACCGAGACGATCACCGGTACTACCGGGCCCGGGCCCACCCGCGACGAGCGCCGGGAGTCCGATTGGGTTCGGCGGAGATCGCGCAAGGCGCGCGGGCCGAAAGGGGCATGGCCAAGCCCGTGCTCAGTCTCGGCAGGTCCGATCGAGGACAGTCCAGACCAGGAAGCCGAGGTTGTCTGCGCTGGCGTGTCACTCCACTGGTTGTGACGCGGCATCATGTTCGTACTCCAGGGGGTGGTGTGGGATGTCCGAGCAGCGACCGTCACGGCAAGAGGTGATCCGGCGGCGCCGACGGACCGGTTTCGTCGGGCGCCGCAACGAGCTGGGGATATTCCGGGACAACTTCACCCGGAACCTGGAAGAGGAGACCTACCAGTTCATTTTCCATGTGCATGGAAACGCCGGGGTGGGCAAGACGTCGCTGATCCGGCAGTGGGAAACCGTGGCTCGCGAGCTCGGTGCGGTGAGCACTTATGTGGATGATGACGTGCACAGCGCGCTGGAGGCGATGGAGGCGGTCAGCACCCAGCTGGGCAAGCAGGGTCTGGCGTTGAAAGGGTTCGACAAGGCGCTGGCGACGTACCGCCAACGCCTTCACGAAGCCGAGACCGCCCCTGGCGGCCAGGTTTCGGCAGAGACGACCACCCCCGGGCAGGCGGTGTCGGTGTCCAGCACAGTGGCCGCGCAGGTCGGGCTGGCCGGACTGAGCCTGTTGCCGGGTGTGGGGGTGTTTACCGCAGCGGTCAACCCGCAGCAGATTGCCCAGGGCGCAGACCGCCTCCGCGCGATGCTCAGCATCAGGCTCCGCAACCACGATGATGTTCGGCTCGTTATGTCACCGGTGCAGGTGCTGACCCCGCTGTTCCTGGAGGACCTGGCCGAGGTAGCGCGGCGCCGGCCCTGGGTGGTGCTGTTCTTCGATGTCTACGAGCGGACCGGACCGGTGCTGGATACATGGCTACGGGACGTTCTGGTTACTACGGAGTACGGAGAGCTGCCAGTCAATGTCCAGGTTGTGCTGTCCGGGCAAGGGCGGCTGGATGCCCGATGCTGGGGAGACTGGCTCGACCTGATCGCTGAGGTGCCGCTGGAGGTATTCACCGATACCGAGGCCCGGCAGCTGATGGCCGCGAAGGGCATCACCGACGAACGGGTGATCGAGGTCGTCCTACGCCTGTCGGGCCGGCTACCGGTGCTCGTCGACACTCTTGCCCAAAGGCGCCCGCACAGCCCCGATGCGGTCGGTGACCCGTCTGGCACGGCGGTGGAACGCTTCCTGAAGTGGGAGACCGACCCGCACCGCCGCACGGCCGCCTTGGCCTGCGCGTTGCCCCTGCAGCTGGACGAGGACATCTACCGCGCTGCCGTCCCCGAAGCCGCAGCGGATCAGTATCCGTGGCTGCGGGCCCTGCCGTTCGTCACCGGCCAGGGTGGCCGGTGCCGCTACCACGACGTCGTCCGCGCCCCGATGCTCCGCCTGCAACGCGCCCAGTCCCCCGCCCAGTGGCAGACACAGCAAACCCGCCTCGCCGACACCTTCCAGCAGTGGCGCCACAGCCTGGAAGCAACCCTCGCCCCGGAAGACCGCTGGGACGATGGCCAGTGGCGGGAGCATCGGCTGGCAGAGACCTACCACCGCTTGTGCGCGAACCCGAATCAAGCGCTGCCTGACGCTCTCCTGGAGCTGGTTCGCGCCTGTGCCTACCACCCTGCGGCCCTCCGCCGATGGGCCCAGATAGTCACGCAAGCCGGACTGGACGCCGCCTCCGACAAGCTCACCGAATGGGGTCAGCGCCTCGAGACCGCCACAGAGGATGACACCGTAGGCAGCATTCCTGCTCTGACCGTGCTCCTCACCGCCACGGAACTCAGCACCGCTGGCCAGGCTTTCGCCCGCGCCATCCGTGGTCGCGAACACAGAAACGCCGACAACTTTGATGCCGCGCTGACCGACTACACAACGGCCCTGGCGCTGGACGCAGACCTCGCCCGCGCCCACTCTGGCCGCGGTAGAACATATTTCGAGATGGGCCGCTACGGGGAGGCTCTGGTCGACCTCACCCGCGCCATCGAGCTCAACCCCAACGACAGTGGAGATATCGCTCTCCGCGGACAGACCTACGGGTATGTGGGGCAGTACGAGGAAGCCCTCACTGATCTCACTCGCGCCATCGAGCTCAACCCCCAATATGACTGGGCGCTCACCGGGCGCGGTGAAATCTATCGGTCGACGGGCCGATACGACGACGCCCTTACGGACTTCGCCCGCGCCCTCGAACTCAACCCCGACGACACCTGGATCCTCGCCGAGCGTGGATACACCTACTGGTTAATGAGTCGTTTCGAGGACGCTCTCATCGACCTCACCCGTGCCCTTGAGATTGACTCCACCTATGTCTGGGCCCTCACCAACCGCGGAACGACTCAGCTACTCATGGGCCGCCACGAGGGCGCCCTCACCGATCTCACCCGCGCCATCGAGCTCAACCCCACCTACACGTTGCCCATCACCCAACGTGGAACGACATACCGGGACATGGGCCGATACGACGACGCACTGATCGACTTCACCCGCGCCGTCGATCTCGACCCCACCAACGATCGACACTTCGCTGCCCGTGGACACCTCTACCGGCTGCTGGGCCGGCAGGAGGACGCCCTGACCGACCTCGCGCACGCGATCGAGCTCAACCCCGCCAACGCCTGGGCCACCGCCCAACGCGGCGACATCTACCGCCTCATGGAGAGGTACGACGACGCCCTGGCTGATTTCAGCCGAGCCGCCGAACTCGATCCCCAATACCTGGCGAGTCGTGGAGAGACCTACCGGCTCATGGAGCGATGGGACGACGCCAGCAGAGACATCGAGCAAGCGCTCGAAGCCGATCCGTCAAGTCTTCAGGCTCGGTTTGAGGCGGCGATGCTGCTCAGCATGACCGAGGAGACAGACCGAGCCAGACAACAGTGGGAAGAGTTCGACCGCCTCCTCGAAACGTCAGCGGAGTCCTCGACCGTGAAGACCACGGGGCTGTTTGTCGCCCGCTGTGCGCTCGCAGACTGGGGCCGCGCGGACACTCTGCTGGCTGCGTGGCTGACCAGCAACCCGGACGAGGTGTCTGTAGCCGAAACTCTGCTTTGCCTCAACAGCCTCGCCCGTTCCCCCCACGCCGACGCAGCGCGTCTGGAGACCTACCTCACCCAGCTCTCCCGTCCCTCGCGAAACAGCTCGGCCGTGACATCGGCGGTGTCCACCGGCACCGTCGCCTGAAAATGGGGACCGCCCGGAACAACGGATCAAGCAAGGCTGGGAGTACGCACATGGCTGTGCAGGCCGACACGCAGCAAGGGCGCGTCGCAGGGCGGGTGTGGACGGTACGCCTGGCCCCCTACGGGAGCCCTTCTGCCGGCGCGGTGCGGCTCTCCTGCTCCCGCCCGGCCTGCGCCGAACAGCGTTTTCCCAGCGGCGCCGCTGCGGGGCGCAAGGCCGCGATCGGCCACATCAACGAGCATCTGGCCCACATCCGCGCGAGCGGCGGGCCGCGCGGCGAGGCGTGGTGCGCTTGTCGAGCCGCAGACTGCACATGGCATACCCCCGACGTCCTCGATGGACGGCGTGGTGGGGCGCGGCCGACGGCGGGGGCAGTGCGGTGCGGCGGCCCGGTGGTCCTGACCGTGTACGCGGACCGTGCCGGAAGGCTGTGGCGGGTCGCCGAGATGTGCGCGCGGTGTGCGGCGGCCACTCCCGGCTGCCGTGTCCTGGACACCGCCGCGCCCCCGGCTCGCACCGCACCGGCCAGGACTGACCAGGCGGAGGGGAAGCCAGCCGCGGAGCGGGAGCCCGCAGACAGCACGGTGAGGAACGGTGCTGTGGCGGCGGTGTTCTCCGACCGCAACTCCTCCCCCGCGGCCGCTGCTTCGTCTTCCGCAGCCGCCGAACCAGCGCCGGTTCCTGGTGCCCGCACCGCCTCACCGGCCGGGACGTCCCGTCGGGCGAAGCGGTGGGGGAAGATCGCGCAGCGGACCGTGCCACACGACCTTGAGCCCGACGTCCTGAGGATGGAGCTCATCGAACTCGGGGATGCGTTCCGTGCATACCAGCAGCGCGCCGAACCCGACCTCGTCCTCCTCGCCGAGCTCCACATGCGCAAGGCCCGCGCCTTCCGCCTGTGGGCTGATGTGAGTGGCGACGGCTCCCTGAGCCACGAGGCGCACCGGGCCGAGAAGGCGGCGCAGACCACTCGCGAGATGCACGAGAACCGTGGCGGCGGGCCAGCTGGCGACACGGCGGGCGGCGACGGGCCGGTCGTGGAACGGCTGCTGACCCGAGGGCAGGCCGCGCACGCCCGTACCCTGCTCGACTACGTCCCGGCCCATGCCCCGCACCCGGAGGCGACGGTGCACCTCGCGGTGCTCATGCTCACCGTGCGGGCAGCGCGCGCCGGCACGGGAAACATCACCGGGCAAGACCTCACCGGCTGGCTGCAGGGGGATGCCGAGCAGGTGCTCCAGCAGCTGGTCGACTCCGGCTGGCTGCACCTTCCCGGCACCATCACCGAAGTACTGGCCTCCCGGCCCGAGGACCCCACCGCCATCACCGTCCCCTCACTGCTCCCCGAACAGCCCCGCCCGTTCACCCTCGGCAAGACCGCCCGCTCAAGGGTCTCCGGCTGGGCCCAGAAGGCTGTGGGCGACCGAAAGATCCGTAAGAAGAAGCTGAGCGCCGCCACCCGTCTCCTGGCCCTGTACACCGCCGCTCACACCCGCCCCGACGGGCGGCTCGGCCGCGCCGAGGACGGCGGGCTGCACCTGGGCCAGGCCGCCGCGTTCACCGCCCTGCCGCCCGACCAGGTCGCCGAGCACGCCGAACTGCTGGTCGCTGCCGACTGGCTCACCGAAGCCGACATCGCCGGAGAACGGCTGCGCGGGCAGCTCGCCGAGCGCGTCCTGCCATTGGGCGGGTTGCTGTAGGGACAGGGGCGGGCCCCGCGTCCAGCTAGCTCGGCTTCATCGCCGGCTGGGCGCGGGGCCTGCATGCGGCATCAGGACCTCAGTTGCGCGTCGTGCACAGCTCTGGCCGTCTCAATCGGCGTCAGCCGGCAGCATCGCCGCTTCGCCCCCTCAGCCGTTCTTGCGTTTTGTCCGCGCTTTCCGAGTGACCTTGTGGGCCTTCATCTGCGCCACCACCTTGTCGTGCAGTTCGCGCAGCGGTTCCAGCTCGGCTGGCAGCGCCAGCGTCACCGGCGTAGAGCCCTTGCGGCGGGCGAGAGTAGCGGCCAGTTCACCGCTGTGCTCCTCCCATACCCGCACGCTCAGGCAGGCCCGGCCGGTGTGCACGGGGGCGTCGGAGGCTTCCCGTTCGGCGATCATGCGGGTGAGGTTGCCGTAGAGGCGCTGCAGCGGGCCGGCCTCGGTGGGCAGCGGGACATGCCGCACGGAGGCTTCGGGGTGGGTTTGCGTGTCGGCGGCGTGCAGGCCGCCGTAGTGGTCCTTCCACACCCACACCGTGATCGTGTTGGACTGCTCTGCCGTTGCGGCGCCCGGGGTCGCGCTCAGCTTCGTCGACGCCGGGTCCTTCCCCGCAGGCCGTGCGGTAGGGGCCGTCTGAGGAAACACACCGGCCTGGGCGCGTTCTGCGCGCTCTACCCAGCGGTTGATCTCCTGCCGCTGGGACTCGGTGATGTGCTTGCCTGCTTTGGCCGCTTCTTCGACGAGCAACTGCACTTGGCTGTGCAGCGTCGCGTGCGACATGTGACGCCGCGGACGGCTTCGCAGGTCTCTCAGGACCCGGCGCACCGTACTGAAGGCGGCCCGCGAGGTCAGCTCCGCCATCTTCTCTTCTGCTTGTTCCACGGCCCGCTCTGCGTCCGCGGCCTCCTGCGCTCGGGTCTGCGCGGCCACGAAGTCGGCGGCGGCGCCCGCGATCCGGTCCTCGTCCTCGGTACGGTCGTGCGCGGCGGTCGCATTGGCGCGGGCGAGCAGCTCGCGGACCTGCTGGGCATTCCGAGCCGTGACCGCTTCCTCCAGGCGCGCAAACAGCTCACGCCGCACGTCGGCTTGGCCCTCCAGCCAGTTCTCCGCATCCGATACGGCAGCCGCCAGCTCGGCCTGGATCTCCCCTTCAACGCCGGCCAGGTCCGCGATCTCGCGGCACACCTGGGCCACTACGAGGGTGGATTCCACCCTGACGGCTTTGGCCAGCTTGCGCAGCAGTACCTGCGCCCGCGCGCGTGCGTCCGGGGCCTTCTTGGCCTTGGCCACGCCCCACTGGGTGACGGGCCGGGTGCTGCGGGAACGCACGATCTGCTCCACCGCCGGCGTCGACAGACCGCGCTCCGTCATTTCGCAGTCGTCCAGCGCGAACCACTCGGTTTCGCGCGCGAACGCCTCGGTGCCGATTCTGACCTTGCGGGCGGTGCCGTCGCTGTCCAGCCGGATGCGATGGACGTACCAGCGGTCGATCAGAGTGTCCCGGTCCACCGGCACCGACACCCCGAGCACCGGCTCATGGCCGACCTGGTCCCACGTCGGCGCAACCGCCTGGTCCAGATGTACGCGCAGCCCGCCGCGGGGAAAGTGGATGTCCACCACGGAACCGATCGGCGCACCTTCCGGCTGGACGAATTCGACGTCGGCTTGCAGGTCCCGGCTGCGGAGCCAGGCCGCGGCCGCGGACTTCACATACAGGTGGTCGGCGCTGCTGATGCCGCGGGCGCGACGGCCGCACAGGTGAGGGTGCCCGTCCGGGCCCGGGTGGTGGGCGAAGTGGCAAACCCTGTCGGTGTACAGCTTGGTGGTCAGCTGCAGGCCACAGCCTCCGAGGAGCAGCCCGCACCAGAACGTGTCGTGCTCGTGGCGGCGGCGGAAGGCGTCCAGCTCGATTGCTTCCAGCGGCAGCATCAGCGGCTCCTCCGACTCTGCATCGCCCAGGACCGCCGTCTGAATCTGCCGCTTGTCACCCTGCACGAACCCCCCGCCTTTCGTCCCAACTCATCGTGCCACCAACGGTGTTGACATCACAGATGATCGACGTATGCGCACTGTGGTCGCTGTGTTCCGAGGGGAGAGCTACGGTCGCCGGGGAGCCGATCAACTCATGCGCTTTGACGGCGCGTCGGAGGCATGGAAGTCCCACAGGGTGGCGACGGTGGACGAAGCCAGTCCGTCCCAGGTTGACGGGGCGGGCCTGGGGTGTCAGGCCGATCGCGCTTCGCCCTAGATCCGTACGACGACGAAGAGGTCACCCGCCTCCCCGCCATTTCTCCCGGGCCAGCCCAATCCTTTGAGTCGCAGTCGCTGCCCGGTTCTCACTCCTGGGGGGATCCGGATCCGGTGGGTCGTTT
This sequence comes from Streptomyces longisporus, assembly GCF_039532765.1. Classification (NCBI taxonomy): domain Bacteria; kingdom Bacillati; phylum Actinomycetota; class Actinomycetes; order Kitasatosporales; family Streptomycetaceae; genus Streptomyces; species Streptomyces longisporus. The sequence continues at coordinate 11,971 of NZ_BAAASG010000040.1, read as the reverse complement.
CTGCGGAAACCTCGCCCGTCCCTAGGCAGGATCTGCAGCCCTCCGTGCCGCGCGCGCCGGTTGTGGAAGCACAGGCCGGGCAGGGGATCCGGTCGGTGAGGCGTAGCTGTGTGACGGCGCCGAAGGCCGCAATCGCAGGGCTCACCGCGCACCGGGCGTATCTGTTAGGCCCGCGGGTGGGCAAGTTCTCGTCGAAGTAGCGCCGGTCGATCTCTCGGAGAGCAAGCATGACCTCAAAGGCGCTGGCCGATCGGTCGGCAGGGTCCTTGGCCAGGAGCCGGGTGACGAGCGCCGCCAGCTCCGAAGGGGTGGAGAGCCGAAGCCTGAGCAAAGGAACCGGCTGCTCGTTGAGGTGCTGGTTGATCAGGTGCCAGGAGGTGCCTGTGAAGGGCGGATGCCCGGTGATCATCTCGTAGAGCACGCATCCGAGGGCGTACAGGTCAGATCGGTGGTCGAAGCTGCCGTTGAAGCACTCGGGCGCCATGTAGGCCGGGGTGCCGATCACGACGCCGCTGGTGGTGATGTCGTGGCGGGCGTCGCTGCTCTTGGTGATGCCGAAGTCGACGACCGTCGCCGTGGCGTTGGGGCCGATGATGATGTTCGACGGTTTGATGTCCCGGTGGGTCAGGCCTGCCTGATGCGCGGTCCCCAGGGCGTCGGCGACACAGGCCGCCGTGCGCACTACCTCGGGCAGGGGCAGCCGCCCGCCTTCCAGCACCTTGGTGAGGGGTTTTCCGTCCAGCAGCTCCATCACCAGGTAGGCGTACGGCCGCCCGTCCTGCAGGGCGGAGCCGAAGTCGTGCACGGTGACGATGTGCGGATGGGACAGGCCGCCGGCCACGGCGGCCTCGCGGGCGAACCGGGCCACCTGCCGGTCGTGGTCCGTGCTGCCGTCCTCGCTGAGGACCTTGACCGCCACCAGCCGGTCGACCTTGGGGTCGTGCGCCTTCCAGACTTCGCCATACCCGCCCTCACCAATAGGCTCGATCAGCCGGTAGCGCGCGTCCAGCACGGCCCCTGCTTGCACGACTCCCCCCTTTTCGGCGCTCACCGCGACGCACGGTGTACCAGGCGTGTACCCGTCACGCTACGCCGGGACCACGACCAGTAACAGGGGGTGCTGATCTATGAGTTGGCTCAGGCCGTGGTCTGCAGCGCCGCCGTCTCCGGGCCGTCGGCCGGCGTCCCGGACTTCCGGGCCGCGCGTTCTTGCCGAGCCCGGCGCAGGGCGGCGGCCTCGGTTGCAGCGGCCTGGCGTCGGCGCTGGGAACGAGCCGTCTCGATGGCGGGCGGTGTGTCGTCCGGCGGGTCGGGGAATGCGCGTCGGCTGAGCTCACGCAGCGCGCGGGTCTGCCGGTCGACTGCCTCCGCGATGCCCGGGTCGATGCGGCTGGGGGGCGCGGCCGACTGGTGTGCGGCGAGGGCTTTGCGGTAACCCGCGGACTTCGTCTCCCGGGTCTGCACCAGCGCCTCCGGCCTGGCCGCGGGTGCCGGAGTGGGCTTCGTCGCAGGGGGTGCGGGTGCGGCGCCGGCGGGCAGGACGCGGATGGTGTGCACGGCGTCGGTGCCGACCGTGTGGTTCGCCGTGGCGATGATCCGGGCGGTGATGAGCCGGAGTTGGGTGGCGTAGGCGGGTGAGTCGGGGCGCAGGTTCAGCTGCCGGGTCGCCGGGTTGTAGGCGACGGCCGTGACGTGGCTGGGCAGTTGGGGGGAGATGGCGGCCGCGATGTCGGGCCAGCGGTCCAGGACGGTGGCGCCGGCGGCCGGGAGCTCCCAGGCCCGGTCGGCCATCAGGCCCTGGAGCACGGCGGCGAACCCGCTCGGTTCCCGCCCGTCGCGCCGTACGGCCGTCTGCTGGCGGCGGCGCGGGGTGCGGGTCTCGCTGTCGCCGCGCTTCTTGGCGGCCTCCCTGGCCTGACGCAGGGCAACCCGGGCGAGGTCGACGCCGGACACCTGCGGGGTGTCGCCGCTGGCCTGCTCGGTGGGGTTGATCGTCTCGGGCACGTCGGCCTCCTACCGGTGTCGGATGGTCGTCAGCGAGCTGTGGGCGAGGCGCTCGATCTGGCGGGCACGGAGCACCAGGTCCTCGCCGAAGATCCGCACCGCCGTCTCCGGGCTGAAGCACGTGATCAGCGTCGTCTCGCCGCGCATCAGCTCGCCCGCAGCAGCGGCGACCAGGTCCTTGCGTTCCTGCTCGCCCATTTCCAGCGGCGCGTCCTGGCCGTCGGCGGCGTGATCCTGGTTCCGGTGGCGGCCGCCGCTGGAGATCTCCCGGACCTGAGCGAATGCGGCCTCCACCTCGAGCTGGACGGAGCGGCTGGACGGGGCCTGCCAGTCGCCCTCGTACCGCTCGGTGCGGGCGCGGACCTGCCGGATGCGGTGACGGCGGGCGGCTTCCTGGGCACCGCGCCACTGCTCGATCGCGTCGGCGCGCTTGGCGGGGGTGTCCAGGACGTTCTCCGCGCCGGCGAGCAGCACGGCGAGCAGGCCGGAGCCCCGACGGACGTGGGCCGCCTCGCCGCGGAAATGCAGCCAGGCCTTCACGTCGGTCACGGTCCACCCGGCATCAGCAACGGCGCGGGCTACCCACGCGATCCGGGGCACCGAGCAGCCGCGCAGCCAGTCCAGCTCCTGGGTGAGCTCCTTCGCCAGCTGGAAGCGGCGGCCGACGGTGTTCAGCTTGCGGCGACCTGCGGCCTTGGACTTGGACTTCTTCGCGGTGGGGGACTTGCTGCCCCCGCTTGCGAGCTTGCTCTCAGGGGGGAGGGAAGTAACACTCGCAGTGGAACGACCTGAGGTACCGACCTGCATTGGGGTGCAACGAACCTCATCCGAAACAGCCGCCGCAACCCCCTGCTCAGCCCCCCTGCGGGCACCCCTCACTGGAGCCTTCGACGCCGTCTTCGAGCGCGGCTTGCGGACCTTCCGCGCAGCCTTCTTGGCCAGCTTCGCCATCAATTCCCGGCCGGCCTCCGCGATCCCGGTCACCGCACGCGTGTACGCGGGCGCGTCCTCATCCCGCAGCACCGTCCGGATCCCCAGCGCCCGGTCGAACTCCACCGGGATCATCCGCGCGAACTCCGAGGCCTGCGCCGTCTCCCCGGACACCCGGGTCCCGCGCACGACGTACGCGAGCAGCCCGGCCTCCCGCAGCATCCCCAGGTGGTATTCCACCGACCGCTCGGACAGGCCGGTGCGGCGCACCAGGTAGCCGATGCCCGGATGGCACGGGGACAGCTGCGCGAGCTCCTGGGCGACGCGCACCGTTGTCGGCCCGAACGAGCGTGGCCCGTGCGACCGGTACCGCCGCGGCCGGTACAGCCCGGCCCCAGCCACCCAGTGGACCGCCTGCATCCACGAGTAGCCCTCCGGCGCGATCCGGCCCGTCGACGTCGACAACCACTGCTCCACCTCCGGCACGTACAACATCGCGGGCAGCACAGCGGCTTCGACGACGCCGACCGCTGAACGCGCAGCCGGAATCATCGCGGCGGCCGGCGCCGCGACGGCACTCACCAGCCCGCCCGGAGAGTCGTCCGGGCATGATCCATCCGGCGGCCATGGACCAGGTCACGTGTGGACAGATTCCGGCGAGCAGCAGCAACCCCGTCGATGACGGCTCCTGACGCGAGTGCGACGGGGGCCGGGACAGAGAGGTATACACCTTCTGCGGGTGTCGAGATCGAGTCCCGGGTGGCCCCGGACGTGGGCGAGATCGGAAAGCTGTCCCGTGCGGCGGGACGTACCGGGCGAATCGGGCTGTGAGATTGCGCCAGACGGGACGCCACGGGGGCGCAAAAGCGCATGAAACAGGCATAAGCGGGCTGGCGAAAGCCCGCGTGGTCGTGCAGAATGACGACGTCCTCCTTCTAAGAAGGTGGGTAAGGCAAAGCCCCTCGTGGTGCTTTGTGGTTCAGCCAGAACCAGAGATCGAACTGTTCGGCCGGGTGCGAACCGGACGGACAATCCCTTCAGAGGGCGCCAACCCTCCGGAGGCAGATGGGACGCCGGCTCAAGGTGACGCCAATCACCTGAGCAAGCCGAGCGTCCCGGGCGGCCAAGCCGCCCCCAGACCTAGGTCATCTCAACCCCCTCTGCGGAGGGCTGGTTGGGGTACGCGGAAACGCGCGAAAACCCCGCTGACGTGCAGCGCGAGTGATCGCGAAGACGGCGGGGATCTTGTGTGCGGGCGAAGGCCCACGGGTACAGTGGTGCCATGAACACCGAGGACCTCCAAGCCAGGTTCTCTACACCCCCGGCGCTTACCAAGGCGCCGGGGTTTTCCATATTCAGATAGATCTTGATCGCAGCCACCATACCCCTCTGATCACGCTTCGCGTAGAGGGGGACGTGGGCGAGTCGGCGAGGCTCGTGTGAAAGGGGCATCTGCCAGTGCTGGACGGTGGACTGACGGTGGCTCAGGGCAAGATGAATGCCATGCCTGACTCCCCTGCGGACATCCTCCCGGCCACATACGCGACGGCCGCGCAGCAGCGCGCGTACATCGCCGCCATGGAGAAGATCCGCGCTGCCCGGAAGCCCGGTGAGCCCGTCCGCGTCTACATTTGCGCCTCGCCGCACATCACGCGACGTCCGCAGTGGGACCAACGCCTGGCGAAGATCCGCCACCGCCTGCCCGGCGTGGAACTGGTGGAGTTCGGCGACGTCTTCACGCCGGAGAACTACGCGCAGAAGTGGCCGGAGCTGGCGCCGACCTTCGACGGTCTGGTTGTTGTCGGCCCCACCAAGCGCGGCGCGAACGGCCACGTCTACCTTCTCGGGGAAGTCGCCCGCCTCGAGGTCATCGACATCGTAAAGACCGGCAAGCCGGTCCTCCTGCACGCCCGCCGATACGGTCTCATCCCGTTCGTCGACTGCAAGATTCACCGCGTCGGCACGCCGGAACGACTTCGCACGAAGGTCACCGTCCCCGATGGTTGGGACCCGAAGGACTACGAGCCGACCCTCCAGGCCGCCCTCCGCGCACTGCGGCCCCGGCGTACTGACACGGAGAAGACGCACGACGACCCTCCCCAGCACCTGTCTCATCCGTTCGCCGCACCTCCCCGATGACGTCTTCGACCCGCTGTTGACCAAAAAAGCGCAGGTCGCGCTCGTAGTCGGTTCGGTCACGGCTGCCCCTCTGGGCTGAGGAACAAGGGCTGGAGGGCGGTGTTGTAGTAGCAGGTGAGCACAGCCTCAGCACCCGATCCCTGGGCGGTGGCTATGCGCTGATAACGCGCCGACCGCAGGTCCCCAGCGATCAGAATGCGCGGGTGCTGGCGGTCGGCCGGGCAGTAGCCGTCCTCGCCTTGAGCCAGTCCCTCAAGGGCAGCCGGCTTGTTACCCAGGTTGTTCAGCACGGTGGTGACGGCATAAACCTTCCGTTCTCCGTACCGGTCCTTGGCCTCAACCGTCCAGCCGTCGCCGTAAGCGGGACGGGTGATGGTGACGTGGGAGACAGGGACTATGCGAACACGACCATCGCCCGCAACCTCAGCGACCTTGTACTCATCTGCCGCAGGACAGAGCACATGCAGCGTCCGTGACGCCTTCGGGTGGGCCCGGAGCCAAGTCCCAAGCGGGCGATCGGCTCCGAGCACGTACGTGCGGCCCGTGAGGCTGTCTGGTGCGGCACGCCAGAGCGGCGGCGCGGCAAGATCGTTGGGAGCGGTCACCCAGTCGGCTTCGACGGGTGTAAGCGAGGCAACGCCAGTGGCGGCCACGATGGCTTGCCCGATCAGCACCTGGCCGCTGTCCAGAGTGAGTTCGGCTCGGTCATCGTGACCGCTCACTGCCACGGCTCGGGCCTGCAGCAGGGTGCACCAGCCGCTCTCTTGCAGACGCTTCAGGTCCTGCGCCAGAGCCTGTGCAAGGTCTGGGCCCGTGGACCAGTTCCCCGGCATGTTGTCCAAGGCGCCGACGACATGCAGCTTGCCTCCGGTCAGCCCGGCCTCAATCACTACGGTGCGCAGTTTGAGGCTGGCGGCCATCACCGCGGCCGCCACTCCGGCCGGGCCGGCCCCGACGATCAGGACGTCCGCGTCGTACGAAGGTGAGCTCATGCGTCTACCCCCTGTGGTCCGCCGATTTGGGTCAGGACGGCCTCGCTGGTGACGAGTTGGTCGGCGCCGAGGTTGCGAGCGGCAAGCAGCAAGGCGGCGTCGTGATACTCAGGCCCACCGGTAGAGGCGCACGCGTCGGTGACGATCCACGGTCGGTAGCCGCTCTGATAAGCGGCGATCGCTGAGTCGTAGACACAGGCGTCCGTGTCGATGCCGCACAGCACCAGGTCGCTCCAGCCCCGGTCGCGGATCAGCTGCGCACCCTCTGGTGTGAAAACCGACGACTGCGCCTTGTCAATGACTGTGACCGCGGAGTCGGTGAAGGGGGCGAGCTCCTCAACGAAGGCTTGCTCCTCTGGGGTACGCAGCCGCGTCCAGCCGGTGATCGTCTCGTACGGCGAACCGAGCTCGTTGTGGAACCGTGTGAAAACCACAGGGGCGCCGACGGCCCGCCAGCCTTCCACCAACCGCACAATCCCCGAAAGCGCACCTCGGCTATGCCGGTTGACGAAGCCCTGCTGCACGTCGATGACGATCAGTGCTGTCGAGCGAGGATCCACCCGTCCGCCTTCCACATGGCCGTTCACGGATTGCTGTCTCGAAGAGCATCCTGAGCGGCACGCAACCGATCAGGAAGTTCACTGGTCGCCAGAATGGCCTCGCGCATCACGCGGTGCTGGGCGGTCTCCGTGGGCCGGGCCGTGGTCAGCCGGACGTACGCGCCGCGCAGGAAGCGCCAGCTGTACTCCGTCGGCATCACCGGATCCCGCCCGTCCTCGACCATGTGCAGGATGTGCGACGACAGCGCCCACAGCGCCTGAACATCCAATTCCAAGGCGACGATCTGGCTCATCGTCAGGGCGCGCTCATTCAGCTGCGGGTGGTAGGAAATCCCTGACCAGCCAGCCACCCCGCGAGAAGCGCCGCCGTCGAACGCGAGCGCCTCCGGGTGCGACCAGCCATCGCGGAACTTGGCGTCCTCGACCCCTGCGCCGAGGGTCACGATGTTCGCTGGATCCTGGCGGTTGACGAGCACCGACGGCGTGGCCAGCAGTTGGAGAGCGGTATCGAGCCCGGCCCCCGACCAGGCATGCTCCCGCAACTCGTACACGGACAGCACGTACTCCGGATCCAACGACGCCTCTGTCAGCCCGTCGGCGCAGTGCTCTTCCAACAGACGCGTCATGCGCTGTCCCGTCCACGCCCTGTCTGCCAGGTATGAGCGGTAGCGCCACACTGCCAACTCCGTGAGTGAGCCCACGCGTAGATGCTCTTCCAGGTGCATCATGGCGATTCCGCAGGCATAGACGTGCACTGTGGAGGCTCGGGCCGTCCGATGTTCACCAGACAGAACTCGCTGGTCAAGGCCAGCTGGACCCGGTGGTTGGGGCGTTGCCGCCGCATACAGCGGTGCGATCCGCTCGCCCAGGTATACCGGCAGAAACTTGTGCGAGACCACGGTGCACGGCGCGGGCCGCGCCCCCGCAGCCGCCGCAGTCTCAACGGGTTCCCCTCGCAGCGCCGCCAGCCGGAGGCGGAAGGCCTCCTGCTCGTCTGGAGTGCACTGAGCGAGCGCGGCATCCAGGATCTGTGCCATCGCCGGACGGCATACCCGGCCCTTGTTCTCCTGCCAGTGAGAGACCGTCCGGGGACTGATACCGAGTTCGTCCGCGAACTGACGGACAGACTGGCGCCGTACCGACCGCAACAGCAGCGCCTCCTCACCGGTCCACCGATCCACGGCGATCACTACACACCCCCAGGGCGGTCCATGACCAGGCACACGAGGCCGTACTTCCACGCTGAGTCCACACCACTGCTACACGGGGACATCTCGCTCAACGCCTCTGCACCGGAAGCTGGTTGACGTTGATCCACGCGCCCAGCATTCCGGTCGGAGGACCTCATGCCGAACCCTAAACGAGGGCCTGGTCGACTGAACGTCATCGTTGCGTTCGGCATCTCAGAGCCCTCGGCCAAGGGTCGCCAGCACGCTCTCCGGGTGACCGTCGTAGACGATGTGCGGCTCATCGGCAGTCGGTGGGCGGAATCGGCCCGCAAACCTCAGCAAGTCTTCCTCGCTGAACTCGATCGAATTCGGATCGACCAGCGACTGGGCATTGCGCTCCCGGATCCTCTCCCAGCGCACCTCGTGGGGAGCCGGCAGGTAGATGAGGACGGGCTCGCCGCCGGCCTCCATGGCCGTCGCCGCCCATTGAGCGCGCTCTTCCGGGGTCCAGAATCCGTGGTCGACCACGACGTCCCGTCCCGCAGTCAGGAGCGCCCGGAGTTCCAAGGCGATGTCCTTGAGCACGGGCGCTTCCCGAACGCGGAACTGGCCACGCGGGAAATCCCGGCCGTAGTGACCGTAGCGCCGGAACATCTCCTCATCAGGGCAGAGTCGCACCAGCCCTGCCCGCTCAAGAGCGCGAGCCAAAGTCGTCTTGCCAGCGCCTGGCATCCCGGTCATCAAAATGGCGCGCGGTGCAGTCGCTTGTCCGCCGACCAGGGCTTGGGAGATGCGGCTGATCGCGAATCGTCCTTCCACAGTCAGGGTGTCGCTTCGCTCCGCCTGCAGGAGCAGCACGAGGCGTCGCTCAAGGCAATGGACGAGGGTGTCGTCCAGGAGAACGGTGTCGAGCTCGATCACCGCGTGACCTCCGTGGTGGCTCGCCGGGTGCGGCCGGGGGCCCCGAGGTCCACGCCGTACTCCAACAACTCGCCGTCGGCATCCAGGAAGCGGGCGGTCAGCACGAGGATCGCCGCGACGGTGCCGGCCTCCAGCTCTAGGAGCTCCAGGTCGCGCGCCGTTGCGATACGAGCCGCCTCCTCATCCACCCGCTTCGCGACGCGCCGCCCGGTAGCCCGAGCGATCAAGTCCAGCGACAGTCCGCCTTTGAGTCTCTGGCTCCGGGCCAGCTCTGGCAGGACCTGGGCGAATTCGGCGGGGATCCAGGACGTTGAGTGGGCGACGATGCCATGAGCGTCCCGGTAGACACGGCTGCGTCGAATCACGTCCTCACCAGGCGAAATGCCAAGTACGTGAGCGACATCTTCTGGCGCCTCGACTATGCCGGCGGTGTGGCCGGACGACTTCTCGCCATCACCCCACGACGACTGCGTCTTGCCGCTGCGGTCGTGGCGTTCCGAACCGGAGGACAGCGAGATGGGGCTTCCTACCACCTCGGTGCCGACGCCCGGGATGCCCTGCACGAGTCTCTCGTCGCGCAGAAGTCTCATCGCCCGATCCGCGGTTGCTGTGCTGACCTTCCACTCGGTGGCCAGCGTCTTGATGCTGGGCAGGAGGTCGCCAGGCGCGAGTTCCCCGGAGCTGATCAGGTCGCGGTAGTGGCCCGCGATGCGTGCGTACGGCGGCCGATTGTCGGCTCGGGGTGGCCCGGACATGTGCCTTCGCCTCCTTCAGTCCCATCTAGGTGCCTCACTATACCGCTTGACACCTGAGGGTACCTCAGGCAACCTGATGCAGGTAAGACATCGGTGAGCCTCTCGGAACACCGAGTAAGCACCACCGCAAGACCTCAGTAGTCGTCCGCCCTTCGGGGCGGCCGGGGTTGAGAGCTTCATCAAACTCCCCCGGAGCCTGACGGCCGCGACGACTGTGTGCACGTCGCAGCGCAGTGCGCTGTCTGTCCTGCGGGACGCCGGCCTTGCCGTGCGGCCCGGAGGGCGGAGAGAGCATCGCGACGCGCCCCCGCCCCTCCGTCCGTAAGGAGTTCACGTGCCGGCTTCGACGCTTAAGTCCACCGCCCGCCCCCGCAAGAGCCGGACCCGCTCCCGGAACATCAGCCCCCGCCCGGCACTCGCCCTCTCCAGCCTCAAGCCCCACCAGTACGACCTGCACCCCTACTGCGCGTCGCTGATCTGCCCCGACTGCAAGACGTGGGTGCCGATCACCGGACTCAACGCCAAGAAGCAGAAGCTCGTCCCGCACGACACCGGCGTCGCCGGGAAGGACCCGGCAGTCCGCTGCCAGGGCAGCAACCGCCTGATCAGCGTCGACGTCCTGGTCAAGGAATGGCAGGGACAGATGGAGACTGGCGGCCCGGAGGCCAACGGCCGCCGTTCCGCCCGCCAGCATTACAAGCCGCTCCCGGCGCCCGCCAAGCCCGTCACCAAGATGGCCCCGGAACCCGAGACCGCAGACGATGCGCTCACCGCCTACCGCGAGCACCTCAAGAAGTGCCGGAACAGCAACGCGGCCGGCCACTGCGGCGGCACCCACCGCTGCGCTGATGGCACCCGGCTCGCCAAGCTGTACGAGCAGCTGAAGCGCGCCGAACCCATCCGCCAGCGTGAAGCCCGCGTCGACGCGCTGCTCGCTCGCCACCGGTCGACCAGGGCGTGGGCCGCGCACAGCGAGGCCACGGCCAACGCGAAGACGACGGCCAAGCGCAGCGGCACCACGGTCGAAGAGGCCAACAACTCCTGCCGGATCCGCAAGGCCGACACCGTCTCCGACTACCGCGGCCCCCAGGTCCCCCTGAAACCGATCCGGATCGGTGCCTGACCCAACTACGCACGAACAACCACGGCCCCGGCCATCCCGAGAGATCGGGGCGGCCGGGGCCTTGGCTGCTCGTACGACCAGCCAACACGACGACAGCCCCGGCGACTTGGAACCCCCCGGGGCTGTCCAGGACCTGACTCGGAGGACCTGTGCAGACCAGCATGACACTCACGGCACCCGCCGCCGAACCCGACCCGATGATCCGCGAAGCCCTCCGCAGGGTCGTCGACGACCAGATCGGCCCCCGCACGCCGGGCTCCATCTACCAGAACATCGACGGCGCCTTCGAGGTCCTCGCGGTGATCCGGAACCCGGAGCGCGCTCGTGCCCTGCTGGGCCGTCGCAGCGCGCAGTGGGCCCTCGTCGTGAAGGACGTACTGCGGCCCGGTGCCGAGCCCTTCGCGATCGGCTCCGTGTGGACGACGTCGGACCACCTGGTCCACGACGCTGCGGCGACCGGAGGGGTGAAGTAATGGACTGGCGTCACAACGCGGTGTGCCGCGAAGAGGACCCTGAGCTGTTCTTCCCGATCGGCAACACGGGCCCTGCGCTCGTGCAGATTGAGGAGGCCAAGGCCGTCTGCCGCCGCTGCCCCGTGATGGAGCAGTGCCTGCAGTGGGCGTTGGAGTCCGGTCAGGACTCCGGCGTCTGGGGTGGGCTGTCCGAGGAGGAACGGCGGCGGATGAAGCGCCGCGCGGCTCGGAGCCGGGCCGCGGCGAGGAAGTCGTCGACGACATGACGGACGCCGAGCGCCAGCGCATGCAGGCCGAACTCCGCAAGGCCAACAAGCAGAGCTCGGACGACCGGCGGGCCCGTGGCTGAGAGCCTGCACGACCGCTACATGAAGGCCGACGCCGCCCACCGCGCGCACGGCGAGACCTGCACGAGGTGCTCGCCGGACGCGCGGTGTCCCGAAGGCCAACGCCTGTACGAGTCGTTCGAACGACTCCAGGACGCCTACCTCTCCCAGCAGAAGCGGGGCTGACCGCTGCGCGGGACGCAACCCCAACTTCCTGCTCGCACCCCGCTGTTGAACCAGGCCGGCCGCCCGCCGTACGGGCGGGCGGCCTCTCGCACGTCTTCAGCCCGGGCACATCCCGGGATTCGCTTCCTCCCCGCAGGAGAACCCATGGCGCGCACCATCCCGCTCAAGACGCCCCTGGACGACACCGGCCTGCACCGCCAGCAGCCCGATGACCTGTGTACGCACAGCCCGAAGTGCCCGGCGGCCGACAGTACGAACCGGGAGGCCGCCCGCGTCGTGGCCGGTCATCCGGAGCAGGGCTGGAGCCTGCTGTGCAACGGCGTCTTCGTTTTCGACGTTATGTCGATCTCTGATGCCTCTCGGCACCTGTGAGCTGGTAGTTCACGAGATGGA
>NZ_BAAASG010000039.1:0-503 GCF_039532765.1 Streptomyces longisporus | reverse complement strand
TAGACCAGTGAGCTATTACGCACTCTTTCAAGGGTGGCTGCTTCTAAGCCAACCTCCTGGTTGTCTCTGCGACTCCACATCCTTTCCCACTTAGCGTACGCTTAGGGGCCTTAGTCGATGCTCTGGGCTGTTTCCCTCTCGACCATGGAGCTTATCCCCCACAGTCTCACTGCCGCGCTCTCACTTACCGGCATTCGGAGTTTGGCTAAGGTCAGTAACCCGGTAGGGCCCATCGCCTATCCAGTGCTCTACCTCCGGCAAGAAACACACGACGCTGCACCTAAATGCATTTCGGGGAGAACCAGCTATCACGGAGTTTGATTGGCCTTTCACCCCTAACCACAGGTCATCCCCCAGGTTTTCAACCCTGGTGGGTTCGGTCCTCCACGAAGTCTTACCTCCGCTTCAACCTGCCCATGGCTAGATCACTCCGCTTCGGGTCTTGAGCGTGCTACTCAGATCGCCCTGTTCGGACTCGCTTTCGCTACGGCTACCCCACCCGG
>NZ_BAAASG010000038.1:0-943 GCF_039532765.1 Streptomyces longisporus | reverse complement strand
GTACCGGTCACCTCCACACCTTACGGTGCTTCCAGATCCGGCCTATCAACCCAGTCGTCTACTGGGAGCCTTACCCCATCAAGTGGGTGGGAGTCCTCATCTCGAAGCAGGCTTCCCGCTTAGATGCTTTCAGCGGTTATCCCTCCCGAACGTAGCCAACCAGCCATGCCCTTGGCAGAACAACTGGCACACCAGAGGTTCGTCCGTCCCGGTCCTCTCGTACTAGGGACAGCCCTTCTCAAGACTCCTGCGCGCACAGCGGATAGGGACCGAACTGTCTCACGACGTTCTAAACCCAGCTCGCGTACCGCTTTAATGGGCGAACAGCCCAACCCTTGGGACCGACTCCAGCCCCAGGATGCGACGAGCCGACATCGAGGTGCCAAACCATCCCGTCGATATGGACTCTTGGGGAAGATCAGCCTGTTATCCCCGGGGTACCTTTTATCCGTTGAGCGACGGCGCTTCCACAAGCCACCGCCGGATCACTAGTCCCGACTTTCGTCCCTGCTCGACCCGTCGGTCTCACAGTCAAGCTCCCTTGTGCACTTACACTCAACACCTGATTGCCAACCAGGCTGAGGGAACCTTTGGGCGCCTCCGTTACCCTTTAGGAGGCAACCGCCCCAGTTAAACTACCCATCAGACACTGTCCCTGATCCGGATCACGGACCCAGGTTAGACATCCAGCACGACCAGACTGGTATTTCAACGACGACTCCACCTGAACTGGCGTCCAAGCTTCACAGTCTCCCAGCTATCCTACACAAGCCGAACCGAACACCAATATCAAACTGTAGTAAAGGTCCCGGGGTCTTTCCGTCCTGCTGCGCGAAACGAGCATCTTTACTCGTAGTGCAATTTCACCGGGCCTATGGTTGAGACAGTCGAGAAGTCGTTACGCCATTCGTGCAGGTCGGAACTTACCCGACAAGGAATTTCG
>NZ_BAAASG010000036.1:0-22655 GCF_039532765.1 Streptomyces longisporus | reverse complement strand
AGTTGACGGGGTGTCAGGTTGGGGGTGGGGGGTGCGGGTGCCGGGGTGGAGTGTTTCAAAGCGGGGGCGTGTCTAGAGTCTGGGTTGGGGGCTGGTGTCCTGTGCAGGATGGGGAGTTGACTGGGCGTGAGGCCGGGGGGCCCTGCCGGGGCCGGGACGGGTACGGGCGTAGGTGCGGGGGCAGGCCCGGCCATAGGGCCGGGCAGGACCGTACGGGGGTGTTCCCTGCACTACCGGGAACCCCACCCCCAGCCGCCTTGCCGCGTACTGGGGGACGCCCTGCCGGGCGCAGCGTCAATCCCTACCATGATGGTATTTCAGAAACCGAGATGCTCGCGCGATAAATTATTTTCTCGTTCACGCAGTGCGGTAATTCATGCACCGAGAAGGGGTACGGTAGATGCGTTTTCCTGGAGTGCGGAAGAGGCCTGACGGCCTCATCGTGCACCCGCCACATAACCCATGAATCTGACGGACCGTCATGGAATATAATGAGTCATTAGATGGCGCCTCAAAAAAGGTAGGGCCCCTTTCGGGGCCCTACCTTTCTGCTTTCCTTTCTCCTCTATCGAATTCGCCGGTTGCTGTTAGCCGATAAGTGTCCGTCCGACGGATCGGAGGAGTGCGTCATGGATTCCGTCGGCGTAGAGCAGCCCGCCAAGATCGGCCCGCGCCTTGCCAATTGGGGAGTCCGCGCGGAATCCGCTGGCGCCGACGAGGAGTGCGAGTTTCTGCACCGTCTCGTGGGCGGTCTCGACTCCGTGTGCCTTCGTCGCCCGCGCCCAGGTGTTCGCGTGCGGGCTTTCCTGTGCGGTGAGCCGCGCGGCCGTGACGGCCGCCAGGAGCGCTGCGTGGATCTCGGCATGGGTGCTGCCGAGGGTGACGAGCGTGGTGTCCCGCAGCCTGCGCAACAGGCCCGTCTGGATACGGGCCTGAAGGGTCCTCAGGACACGCGTGTGCACCCCTGCCGCCGTGCCCAGGGCGATCGCGGCCACCTGCGGCCGGAAGGCGGCGAAGTGCTCACGGAAGATCGTCTCGCCGTCTCCGCCGGGCAGGGTGAGGACGTCGTCGCCGGACAGCCGGACGTCGTCGAGCTGGAGGGTTCCCCACGCCCACCCGGCAAGGCCGGAAGGGGTCTCCGGGTAACGGGTGACGCCCTGAGCCTCTGCCGGAACCACAGCCGCCTGGATACGCCCACCGGGATCCTTCGCGAACGCCACGAACGCACTCGCCTCCACCAACCGGGACACCCAACACTTCTCACCCGTCAACCGCCAACCCTCGCCCCCCGGCACCAGTCGGGCAGTGATCTCGGCGTTTGCTTCGGAGGTCCTGCCGATGAGTGAGCGGCCGCGCGAGTACGGAGTGCGGTCGCTTCTGCACGCTGGCTGGGACGAGGCGGCCTGCGAGGCACTGCCCGAGGGGGCTCCAGGAGCAGATGGACCGGCAGGCGCGACCGTGGGTAGGGAGGGGCGCCTGCCGTTCTCGTGAACATTGGGCTCACTCGCCCGCTCACTGACTCTCGATTCTGCACCTCGGACGGGCACTCTTGCGTGGCGTGCGCCCTCCGGACATCCGCCGGTCGACAGGGCCGTGCACCACGGCTGTTCACACCGGATTCTCGGAGCGGCAGCATCCGTACCTGCTGGTCATGTCGTACTCGTGGCCGACCAGGATGCGTGCGCCGCAAGCGGCGCAGACCGCGGGCGTCACCGGGTTCACCCGCAGGACATAGGCGTTCTCCAGGGCCAGGACGGCGTCCACGGACTCCTTGCCATGCTCCTTGATGCCCTGTCCGATGAACTCGAAGGCGCCGTACTGAGCCCCGCACTCGCAGTCGATGCGGTTGGAGTAGGCCGGCCCGATGTCCCTGATCCCCAGCTCCGAGGTGATCCTCTCCCGCTCCTCGCGCGATACTGGCTCCATGCCCCGGTCCTTGATCCGTCTAGGGCTCCAGTACCACGCCTTGAATGCCTCGGCCTGTCCGCGGGAGAGGTAGAACGTCACCGATCTGCCGGCCTTCAACGCGTCCTGCACGGCCGCCACGACCGCGCTGTCATCCCCCGACATCACGATCCTTCCGTCGCCGACCAGGGCATCGATCTCGGCGAGCGAACCGCTCTTCATGAACGTCCTTCCGGTGGGCTCCGTCGGCTCCGACCGTTCGATGCTCACCCGTGACCGCGCCGTCGGCCAGCGGAGGCGGGCGACCGGGGGTCCGCGTCCTCCACCGAGCCGGGTGGCCGCACCGAGGCCTGCCCTGGTGAGCAACACAAATCTGGCCGGAAGACGAGGCCGTCGTCACCCAACTTCTCGACTCGGTGGACACGGCCACCGAGCTGGTCAGCTCGTAGGTCGAGGGTTGCTCAGAGAGCAAGGGAGACGTCCGATGCCCGACCGCCGTGTTCTCCCCCACGATCACACCCGCGTACACGATCGCGCCCGACACACGCCGCGCCCCACCCAACACCCCGCCAAAAAGACCGGAACACCCCACCACACCGCCACGCCGCCCACCCACAGCCCCACCACAAGCGCGCAGCACCCAAACACCCACAACCCGGGTCGTTTTAAGGGTGATCGGGGTACCAGGGGGCGAGGCGCAGGAGGAGGTGGAGGGTGCGGCGCGCGGCGGCGCGGTGGGCGGGGGTGGGGGCGTAGGCGGCGCCGAGGGCGAGGACAGCTGTGAGGGCCAGGAGCAGCAGGAGGCAGGCGCCGGCGTAGGTCAGGACGGTCCGGCCGGCGGGGCTGGGAGCGAGGAGAAGCACCGTGGCGGCGGCCGTGGCAGTGCGGGCGGGCCGGCTTCGGGGGGTGGCGGGACGTCGGCGGCCGTGCATCTGAGGGGCTCCTTTGGGCAGGTCAAGCCCGGTTCGGGCCTGCGCGGCGGCGGGTGTTGGGGGTTAGTTCACCGGATTCGGCGTGCACGATTTCCGGATACCTCGCGGGGTTCTAAAGTGGTGCGGGTGGCCAGAGGAGTGCCAAGTGCGGCGGATGTGGAGCTGATTGAGCGCCTGGCGGCACTCGGCCTGCACGCGTCGGCGGCGCAGCTGGAGCGGTGGCGGGGGGGCGGATCTGCTGCCCGGGCACGCACGGGCGTGGCTGGGGCGGGCGCGCGGCTCCGTCTCCGTGCTCGCCGAGGACACCGTCGCCGTCGCCGCGGCCCTCGCGGAGCACGCGCGGCCGGGGCGGGACCTGCGCTGGACGGTGATCGCCTGGTACGCCGAGGCCGGACGCCCGGCGCTGCCTGGGCAGTTGACGGTGCCCGAGCCGCCATGGCCGGCCGTACGCGAGGCCCTGGTGTGGGCCATGAGCCGCTCCTCGGCGCAGCGCCTGACCGTGGCCGCCCGAACCGCGGCCGACGGTGCCGAGGCGGCGCAGGACGCCTTCTACGCCCGGGCCGGGCGGGTACTGGGACACGGTCCGGCCGGGCCACCCGACCCGCGGGAGATGCGGCGGGTACTCGAGGATCCCGACGCCGAGCTCGACCGGGGTGAGGAGCGCCGGCGGCGTCGCGGGGCGGTGCGCCTGGCCGCGGCCGCCGCCATGAGCGCCGGTGAAGTCGGCGGCGAGGCCCTCGTCGACGCGCTCGCCACCCTCACGCCCGGCCTCGACTGGAGCGACGTCGCCGCCAGCGCGCGGCGGGCCGAACACAGCGGCGAACTCGACGGGTGGAGCCAGGCCGGAACCGTCGACCCGCTCGCCCGGCTCCAGGCGGCCGACGCCGAGGAGATGGCCGCCGCACGCCACGCCGCCATGATGCTCGCCGGGATCGGCAGCCTCTACCTGATGCACGGACTCGGGATGCCCGACACCCCCGCTCTCGCCCGCCTGCGCACCCAGCTGGAGGAGTCCGGGTTCGCCCTGATCGTGGCCCAGATGGCACCCCTCATGACCAACCCGAGCGGCGTCGTCCACGCCCTGTCCAAGTGCCTCTCCCCCGAAATCACCGCCCTCGCAGCCTGGCTGGAGTCGCTCCTCACCGAACACGCCGACAGCTCGGGAGGGTTACTGCGGCTGCCCGCCGACGAGGAGGGCGGGGCGGAGGCGTTCATGCAGGCCTGGATCGGCCACCTCCACCAACTCGGCGACCGTGCACGCGCACGCCGCACCCGGGACGAGGAGGCGGCCGGCGACGGCCGCGACACCGATGCCTCCGCGGCGCAGCCGTCCACAGGAGCACGAACGGACACGGGCCCTGCCGGGAGCAGCACGGACGAGGACGGCGCCGGGGCGCCGACCGAGCGGGAGGAGCAGAGCAGGTGACCAGACACAACGGTGAAGAGGCTGAACCCGACGTCGCGCGCGGCTCGACGCCCACTGATTCACCGCGGCCGCCCGCCCCGTCGTACAACACCGCCAGAACCTCCAACTCGGCGACGCGCAGCACCAGGCGGTGGCCGACGCCGTCCGCCGACTCCTCGACGCGCTCCCCAACGCCGCCGGCAGCCCGGACCTGCACCTGACGGACGCGCCCTCGCCGACGCACTCCCCCACGGCGACGAGCTCGCCGAGCTCCTGGCCCCAGGCTCTCGACGGCCGCGCCCTGTTCACCGACCGCCGAGGCCCGCAGACCAAACTCCAACGCATCCATGGGTGGGCAGAGTTCGACGGCAGTGGGAACGACATCTCGGCGATCGCCCGGCTCGCCGACACGTTCGTATACCTCCTCGGGCCGTCGGGCCCGCCCCGCCGCGGCGCCATAGCACCCGCCGGTCCGCGGCGAGTTCGACACGGTCACACGCCGCCAGGCAATCCACCGGAAACAACAGCCTCTGAACAACCCGCCCATGCGCCCGCCGCGAGCGAATTCCCCGAGCTAGGAGGCCCCTTTCCGGTCATGCCGGATTTCAAGGCGTGTACAGCCGCTGTATTCGAGGGTCACGGTCGAAAGGCGACCTGAGAGAGACTCGACGGCGAACCACTTCTGCAGGGCGAAGAAGAGCAACTGCAACGCTCCTCGGATTCCCGCGGAAGGCACCACCTAGCACCACGGCAACACCCCGTCTGGACCAAGACACAGCACGACCCACCACGAAGCCGAGAAACGACCAAGAAAGAGGTGACCTTCATGGTCATCAAGCTCATCATCTCGCAGGACGGCGCCGACGAGCCGGAGACGGCCACCACCGCCGCCCCGGCCCCGGCGGATCCGACCGCCCCGGCGGTGCCCGCCGGCACCACCTTCTCCCCCGTCACGCCGACGGCCCTGCCGCACATCAACGCCGACGGCACGTACGCCGCGGCGGACGGCACCAACTTCGCCGACACCACGGCCACGGCGCCCGGCACGCTGCCGGCGCAGCCCAACACGCCTTCCAGCACCACCGCGACGCCCGGGCAGCTCCCGGCGCCGTCCTGGCAGGCCGTGACGATCTACGCGCTGCTTCTGGGTGCCCTCTTCGCGTTCATGTTCGTCGGCGTCGAAGCCGGCACCGCCCTGGGCCTGTTCGCCCTGGTCGGCATCATCGCCGACCAGATCCGCCGCAGCCTCTCCTGACCCACGCCCTTCTGGGGCGGAGCCATACACGGCCCCGCCCCCGACCGGGCCGTACGGAAGGAGACCACCGTGGCCCAGCACACCCTCCCCCAGTACGACAGCCTCCGGCCCGAGACCCGCAAGGCCATCGGGACGGTGCTGCACAACCTGCGCATCAATGCCGGAGAGGCCGGCAAGGCCCTCGTCCTCAACGAGGTCGCCGCCCGCTCCGGGATCTGCATCGGCACCCTCTCCCAGGCCGAGAACGGCATCCGGCTCACCTGGCGCACGATCGAAGGACACGTCGAGGCATGCACCCGCACCAAGGCCAAGATGAACGCCGCGCTGAGGGCGATCAAGCGTCTCATCGAGACGGACGCGGCAGAAACCGGCTCCGGCGCCACCACGGCCGAGGAGCAGGTCGGCTCCGCGATCACCAACGACGCGATCAAGAAGGAGGCCCGCGCGTACTGGAACCGCCGCTCCGAGCTCAGGATGCCCCCCGGCATGAAGAGCTTCGAGGACGGAGTGCTCTGCCTCAGCGCGCTGAGCGACCGCTCCTGCGTCAGCCTGCGCTCTCTCGCGGACACCATGACCACCAAGGCCGGCTGCAAGATCTCCCACTCCACCCTCGCGCAGATCTTCAACGGCAAGGCCCGGCTCAACCCGACGCGTCTGCGCGGTCTGCTGATCGCCCACCAGGTGCCCTACAAGTCGTGGGCCAGCTGGTCGAACTTCTTCCGTAATCACGATCCCGACCAGCGTGGCGAGACGTACTGGGCCCTCCCGCCCGACCCGGAGACGCTCACCGCCCAGCGCAAGCAGTTCGGCGAAACGCTCATGAAGGCCGTCGGCGAGGACGTCATCATCAAGCGATACGCCACGCTGGCCGGCACCGACAGCGCCACCATCAACCAGATCTTCGATGGTGAAGACGTGGCGTATGGGGTGATCAGCAGGGCCCTCGCCGCCGCCCGCCAGTACGGCGTCTCGCCGGACACCATGCGCAAGCTCATCAAGCTCGCAGCCCCGCTGAAGTTCACCGCCACCACATAACCCGCCCCACCAGCAGGGCACACGGGCACCGGGCCACCAACCCGGTGCCCGTCCCACGTTCAGGCACCCCACCACGCGGACGGGCTTCCCCCCTCGGCGTACCCCGCCGCCTCGACGAACGTCACGACCTCGGCGACGAGCGACACCAACCCCACCCACGGGAACGGCCGCCCCGAGCCCACGACGACCAACACCAGGCGAGCGGCACGCTCTCGCCCACGGCCGACACCCCCTCGGCCATCTCCTCCTCGGCGCGGACCCCCGACGACCTCCACCGACCCGGCGAAGAACGACACGGCCACCGCGACGAAGACGAGCATGCCGCCGACCGCCGTCACGACCTCGTCGACGAGCGCCGCGAACAGGACCTCGAGGACGACGAACGTCCGTCTCCCTCTCCACCGCACCCGCCGGGAGCACCGCCGCCGACACCGCCCTGCACTCCTCGACCACGGACGTACCGACTCCTCAAGGGCAAACACAACGGCGCCCAGCACGACATCGTCGACAGCCAGCTCCCCATCAGCGACACCCAGCCCACCACCGCAGCCGACGACGAGCAGCACCCCTGGCCGCAGATCAAGGACTGGGACACGCCCAGGCCGACCACGACGCCGACCATCAGCGTCCACACATCGACGACCACCACGGCCATGAGCAGCACCACCCTCCTCGAATTCCTCGGCGAACACCCCGAACCCGACGACCAGCAGAACGAATCCGACGAGGAACAGCACGGCCACCCCCACGCCCGCGCCCACGACGGCCCACACCGGGCGAGCGGTGCGGTCTCGTCGGCGGCCGACACCGCCCCGACAATCTCCTCCTCGGCGAAGCCGGCGAAGAACGACACGGTCACCGCGGCGAAGGCGACCACACCGCCGAACACCGTCCAGGCCGCCGAAAGCCCCTGAACGGCGGCCTCGGACTTCCCGGCGAGCATCACGAACTCGATGGCGAGCACCGCGAAGCCGACAACGCGCAGCACGAACACCGCCGCAAGACCCGCGGCGCAGAGCACGACCACCACGGTGAAGGGGACGGGACGGCCTCGACCACCATCACGGCCGCCGCCCGGGCGCGCTCCCGCCCCCTGCAGGCTTGTCACACCCACCGGCGGCACACCGACCACCACGGACGCAGCGGCCGACTATCGCAGATCTCGCCAACGACCTCGTGCTCACCGAGAACCCCTCGACCACGTACACCGCCACGAGCACGACCGCCGCACGCCGGCGGCGAACACCCCCGGCCCCTCCCGGACTCACGTGCCGGCCCGGCGCACTCCGGCCGGACCTCCCGAACTCCTATGCCGGCAGCCGTGCTGCGCTCGGCCCCGTACTGCAACGAGGCGCCCCCGGCCTCCGATGAGCGTCGCCACCCGACGCACCCATGCAGCCCCGACGCGATCAGCGAGGCGCAGGAGAAGACCACGCCGAAGGCTCCACCGCACGGTGCCCAGCACCACGGCCGCCCCGGCCTGCCCGCCGGCACAACAGCCGCCACGGCCACGAACACGCAGGCAGCACCTCACGGACCACGGGCACCGTCTTCTCGGTCTTTCACGGCGGACCCCGAGTTCTCACCGCAACACCCCGCCAACGGACACCCCCCCCCAGGGCGCCGCGGACTCCTCGGCGAGCATCACGACCTCGACGACAAACACCTCGAGACCAACGACCAGCCCGGCTCGCTGTCGGCATCGACATCTCGACCACCGACGCGGCGGCCAACAAGGCCACGGACGCCGCGAACTCGGCGACGGACACCAGGAAGCCGACAACCCGCACCACCACCTCCGCCCAGGTAACCGCGGACCGTGCGGTCCCCGGTCCCCGATACCCGCCCACGTCCCCTGGGGCCGCCACCGCCAGTACCCGAACTCCCGCCGCCCCAGGCCCACTGTCCACGCCGGGTGACGACCACGCTCACGCCCACCCTGACCGGCCCGTCGACCTCCTGGACGACGAACACGGCCCTTTCCGGCCTCGGACGGCGTACACCCGGCCCGCCGAGGTCCTCACCAACGGACGCCACCCCGTTCTCCACGACCACAGACCGCCCGAACCCCTCCACGCCCAGCAGCACGACCACGACGAGCTCGCCGCGAGCACCCCGGCGGCCTGCACCGCCACAGCCGGCACGACGATCACCCCCAGCCTCCCGGCAAGCGGACACCACGACGCCTTCAAGAACACCTCCGCGTCGGCCACGCCCTCCACGACACCGCCCTCGGGCGCCGTGGACGAACCTGATGGGCTCCCCGAGCTAGCTCCCCAACACCGCGCTCCACACGGCCAGTTCGGCGCGCCGAGGTTCCGCCGCGGCAGGTGTCATCCACCCAACGGGCCCTGCGCGCCCGGGCTCGGCCGACGCGATCAGCGAAGCGCAGCAGCCGCCCTTGCCGCGGCCTCACCCGCGGACCGAACACCATGACCGACACCCAACGCCTGCACCCGGTCCTGACCACATACCTCGCACCCCAGCCCGCCCCCGGTCAAGGCCGTCGAGAACACCCTGAAGGGCCGTCACAGCCAGCGAAACCGCGGGAGCGCCTCGGGGACGGCGGACACCGTCTTCCCGCTCTCCACGGTCAACCCCCCGTGGTCGGCGGGAACATCCTGCCGACGAAGACCACGACACCTTCCCCACCATGACCGTGACGAACTCCCCGACGGTCAACACCCCCCTTCCGACCGCACACATCAACAGCGACGATCTCCCCGTCGGCCACGACCACAACGAGTCCGGCTCCTTCGCCCTGTTGGCCTCGCCCCCATGGTTCTCTCCAGCACCCCGACGGCGGCCGCGAACACCAGGAAGCCGACGCCGAGATCCACCACGGCCACCACGGAGAAGCCGACCGCCACCCCTGAACCGGTCACGACCATCGGCGAGGCCAGCCCCCTGCCCCGCACAGGCCCACCGCCCGCGAACACCCCAGACACGACTGCCTGAGCGACGAACATGGCCCTTTCCGGTCTCGGACGGCGTACACCCGGCCCGCTGAGATCACCCCGGCCACGACCACGCCCTCGAACACCACCACGGCAAGCACTACGGCTCCGGGCCGGGGACGCCTTCCGCCCTCGGCCACGGCCTCGGCCGACACCACCCTCGAGCGCCGTACCGGACAAGTCGGTGACCGACAGCAGCCCCGCAGCATCCGCGAGCTTCCCGAACCCGAGCCGCCGGGCGGCACGGACCCGCCGGCCACGGCCACGGCCCCTCCGCACCCGGGGGTGCGCCAGCACCGAAACCGTCCGCCGCCACCCGATACTTCCGCCCACACGCGATAACCCGATAAACCCGGCACCGGCATATCGCCCATCAAGACCACAGAAGCGGCACGTTCGCGAACGGCTCCCGCCCAGCAGACCCACACAAAATGCGGCAACCAGGTCGAGCGGCACCGCCGACCCCGAACAAAGGAGGACAGTCGCTCTCCGCCCAGCATCTCCGCGTGCCGCCCAGAAGGCGCAGCTGCATAGAGCTATTCAGGAAATAGGGGACGCGACCTCAGTCCATCCCTCCACCGCACCGCCCGCGGCGGCCCGTTGGGAACGCCAGAGATCCGACGTTACAAGCGGAATATAACAGTCCATTTGCCGGAGCGACGATCCCGCGACACGGCATCCCGCCCGTCCCTGCCGGGTTCCCCACACTCCGGCCGGCAACCCGCCCACTCCAGCGCGACGCACAGCCCAACCACCATCCACGCCGACGGCAGCGTACGAAACCAAAGAGAAAGCAGGGAGTCTGCCAGCAACAGGATTGCCGCGCTACTGCGCCGCGCAAAACCCCACCACCGGCCCACTGCTCAAAGCGCCCCCGGCCCCCGTACCCCCTGGCCTTTTGCGGGCGCCTGGCTCGGGGCCGCAGCTGCGGCTTTTAGCGAACGGGCTGCTCGCGGTCGGCCGCAGGCCGGGTTCCGGATACGGGGGGGGGAAGGGGCCCTCTGCGGTGCGGTGTGGTCGGTTTTGTGAGGTGCTGCGGCTGCAGAGGGCGGGGTGGCTGTTGAGGTCTTCTCGTTGCCTGGCCCGGACAGCGCAGGAGGGGCAAGGCAGCGACGCCGAACGACGGCAGCAGCCGTCCTGGAGTAGCGGAGTCCTACCTCCAGAGCGGAACTCGCAGCAGCCGCATTGCGAAACAGCCGCCGAAGACCGGCGCGAGGACGCATGCTTCCACAGCGTGGCAGCACGTCACGAAACTGTCCGCTGTCAACGCTGACTTGAGTACTCTCATCACCACCGGCAGCGCCGTGCTGACCACTCTGCTCGGTGTCGTTGCCGGCTCCTACGTCAGCAGCCGTCACACCGCCGGCAGCGCTCCTGGGACCGGCAAACCGATGCATGCGCGCAGGTCCTGCGGGAATCGCCGCCGTCCTCATCGCCCTGGCACGGGCTGCCAAGGAAACAGCAAACCGGGCCGAAGCAATCTCCGACATCGACTGGCACCCCTGGAACGACGCCCTGGCCCTCGTGAGCCTGGTCGCCGGCCACGACATCGCCGAAGCAGCTCACGCCATCGACGGACAGATACAGCGGGCCCAGCTCGCCCTGGCACGACAAGCACCCGCAGCCGACCGGTGGTTCACCCTCCGTGACGAGGTCGAAGACCGGCGCCGGTCATTCACCGAAATCGCACGCCGCCGGGCTCTCCATACCAGGACCCGCTCCCCGTCGGCTCCACGGCCGGCCCGACAGAAACGATCCGCTATGGCAATCACCCCAGCCCCCACCACCCGCAACCTGAACCAGCACGTCGCGGACTCCCGAGCCCCGATCAGCCAGCAGCTCCAGCGCAAGCGTGCATCCCGGCACCAGCACACGCCTGCTCCAGGAAACACCCACGCGAAGACCACCGGCCTCACCAACGCACCCGCGCACCACCTGCACACCGCGCTACCAGTACATCCCGGCACGCCAGATCAGCAGGCTCTGTGAGCACCGACCGGCCGCACTCTCCCGAGCTCAGCCGGCACCAACAGGACTCCGGGCGCCCGCTCTGCCGGCCAGAAGGAGATACCGGGGCTGCTCAGGACCGGAGCTGAAGCCGCAAGCAACGGGAGCCAACTGGCGAGAAAAGAACCGGTACCACGCGAGAACGCTTTCAGCGCAAAAAGGTCAACCCGGCATCAGCACACGCCCCGCCCCGGGCCACACGCCTACGCGCTGACCACGGCCATCGTCGGCCGCCGGGCGACGTCCACGTGTGGAGCCCAACCAAACGGGGCCCCACACGCAACGCCAAAGCACCGCCCAAAGCGGTGCCCACCACCGCGCCAACCCGCCACCACGACGGCGACGGCCATCAGCACGGCGCACGCGAGCATGCGGCTGCATCCGCACCCCACGCCAGGCATCATCCACCCCGTCTGGACCAACAGCGAAGCCAGATGAAACAACCCAGAACAAAGCTACCTCCCCAAAGAGACGGCGGCCCAATCCCGAGCCGGATACGAGCTGCCACACCCGCACGCAGACAAGAATCGCCCCCGCGAACTGCGGTTGCCAACCCGCCAAGACATCCCCGACCAGCAATGAAAAAGCACCCCCGCCCACCAGCCCAAACACCCCACCCCTCCCCGCCCAGACCGCCACCTGGCAGCCAGACACCACGCAATCTGCTACCTAGCAGAAAGACCCCGCGCAGACAGAAGACCGCCAAAACCCCAGACCGAAGGCCCGCCCCCCAGACAGACACCACCACAACGGCAGAGGGCCAAAAACGATCCACCCGCACAGGAAAACGCCGACCAGCACACGGCAAACACCAGCAACACCAGGCGCACCCACCCGGCCCTCAGGCAACCACCGCTGCCCCATAAGCGACTGCTGTCTGATGGAGGGAGAGATAAGGGGGGTTTTCATGACGCGCAGGTGGCAGCCATACTAGAGTTCTGGCATGGCAAAAACGCCTCGCATGACGCTGCAGACCCAACTGGTGCTGCGGGCTCTCCTGGAAAGCCCGGCCAAGGCCCGCTACGGCCTCGAGCTTTCCCAGGACGCAGGGCTTCCCACCGGGACAATCCATCCGATCCTTGCCCGCCTGGAGCACACCGGCTGGCTCGAGTCCTTCTGGGAAGACCAGAGCGAGATCGAGAAGACTGATCCGCCCAGACCTCGCCGCCGCTACTACCGCTTCACCCCAAACGGCGCCGAACACGCCCGCCTTGCTCTCGCAGCCGCCTACCAAGCAGGCGCGACCTCTGCACGCCTTCGCCCCGCCGACGGCCTGGAAAGCTGAGACGAGGACATGGACGACACCGACCTCAGCCCCAGCATGGAACTCCCCTGGCTCGTCATCCGCCAGGCCGAAAACGGCCGCCACTACCGCGTCAGCAGATACTCCACCCGCGCAGAAGCCGAAACGGTCGCCAACGCCCTCACACGCGGCGACGGCGAGCTCTTGTGGACAGAAAGCGCCTCCGGACACATCCTCAACGCCCGGGGCCCTGAAGACGCCAACCGCAAAACCAGCCGCCATATAGAGCGGGCACGACCCCTTTTCAGGGCACTCACCGCCGTCCTCCCCGCCGACGACCGCGAGCGCTGGTGCGAAGAGTGGACGGCAGAGTGGCTCGACCTCACCGAGCAGCCTCTACCCGCCCGAGCCGCCTTCCTCATGCGGGTGAGCTTGCGCAGCGGCCCCCGCCTCGCCTGGACCCTCCGCCTCACAGCGCAACGGCAGCGCGCTCGATAAAGCCGCCGCAGAGCGCAACCGCTGCCGTCCCGCACCTCGCCCCACAAGGAAATTCCCGATGGCCCGGGACCCGCACCATCCCCTTCCAGCCCACGCAGAACCCACCAACCCGCACAGCGCAACTACGGCGTCCGGCAGAAGCTCGCGGCCCGCTGCTCAGGCTCCGCCGCCAAGCGGCACCCCTTCCCCAGAACCGCCGTTCCTGCCCTTACACACCGCCGTAGTACTGCTTACCGCCGCATTCATTGGCACCATCATGGGCGGGCTGATGTTCCTCACCGAACACTCCACCCCCAAAGCCGTCCTCACCGGCCTGACCGTCACTGGAGCCTGCACCATCGCACTGCGCAAGATGATCCGCTGAACAGGACCTCGAGCATCCCCCCGTCATGTCGAGCGGTTCGGCCATGCCGCGGTCACGGACGGGCACGATCTGGGGCGGTGGCTGGCCTACCGGCGCGCCAGGCCACGCCGTTGACCGCGGAACCGGCACCACAGCTTGCGCAGCTGGATACGCGGTGGAATCTGCCGTGGCCCGTCGACCGACAGCGCCTGGTACCGCGCCCGCGACTGGGCGCGCCAGCACGGATGAGGAGCACAGCGGGGACAATCTGGCCGGGCCGCCGCCCTGGCTCGCAAGCCTCTCAGCGAACCGACCACACACCAGGCCAGACAACCCGCCACCGGCAAATCCCCTCCTGGCACCAGCAGGCTGCAGTCCACACGGGTCTCACTCCCGCAGCAGTGCAGCCAGATCGTCCGCTCCAGCATCGATACGCTGGGCCAGCCTCTGCACCAGTTCCCCGACTTCCTGCCTGATGCTCAGGTCTTCCAGCTGCCAGAACCGTTCAAGGTAGGGGCCGGTCTCCGCAAGGGCAGTGGAGCTGACGAACTCACCGCCCGGGTTCTCCAGATACAGCGAGTCAGGCATGCCGTCGGCAACGAACTCAAACAACGTGAAAGAGCCCTGCAAACCCGGGTACACCCCCAGAGAAAAAGGGATCACCCCGATCCTGACCCGGGGATGGTCGCACAGTTCCGCAATCCGCAGCAGCTGGGCACGCATCACCCGCCGGCCGCCGACCTGCCGATGCAAAACCGCCTCGTCCAAGACGCAGTCCACCTGCGGCCCCTCGTCGGCCTGCAGCAGATCCTGGCGGGACATCTGTGCCTCCAGCATGCGTTCATGCGTCTCATCCAGGCGGCCGCCCACAGAGGACTCGGCGATCGCCCGCGCGTACTCCTCCGTCTGCAACAACCGCGGCACCTGCAGATTGTTGAAGTACCGGCAGACCGACGCCGACGCCTCCAGCGCCAAAAACTGGATGAACTCCTTGGAGAACACATCACGGTACTCCGCATAAGGCATCCTCCTGCTGCCCCGCGCAAGCTCCAGGAGCGTATCCACCAACTGGCGGTCGGCGACCCCATACACCGCCAGCAACGCCCGCAGATCATTAACGGAGATACCGACCTCACCCGACTCGATCCGCAACAACTTCGACGGAGACCACTCCATCCTCACCGCGACCTCACGCTGCGTCAGCACCGCCGCCTGACGAGCCCGCCGCAACTCCGTCCGAAGCCTCAACCGCTGCACAGCAGCACTCGGCACACTCACGCCCCCCGCACCCCCAGCGCAACCACACACAACACCAGCCAGCAGACCACGCCACCCCACCCCCCTCAGCCCGCCCACCGCACGGACAGACCACCCCAACCACCCCAGAGAGATCCAACCCCACCAAGATACGCAGCAAGCAAAACCACCAGAACCGACAAAAAAAGACGGATCAACAAGACAAATATACCGCACTAGAATCAGAATTTGCGAGGGCGGAAGCGCAGCGGTGGCGTACGGGATGCACGCCAAGCCGGCACCGAAGGCGGTGTCGGCTTGGCGTGTCGGTGGGCGCGGGCCAACGCGCCTGCCGGGGGTCCTGAAACGGGTTCGGGCTTGCGACCACTAGCCGTCAGGCGGACACCGGCGCATCACCGTCGGTGTCGTGCTGGCAGCAGCGTCTTTCTGATACTGCCTAGACCGCAAGCCGAGCTGGAACAAACGTTGGGCCGCCCCGGCACAGCGCACGCGCACAGCCCCGTCACCAGGCCGGTGCACGCGGGAAGGCCGGGCAGCGCAATCCATAGCGGGCCGGGGAACACTCGCGGGGCCAGGACTTCGCACAACGCGCAAAAGCCGCACGCGGATGGAGCGGGCAGACGCGGGGGCGTGGAAGGCTGTGCCCCATCGCAGCCCGCCACTGGGCAGGGCCAACTGCCCCTGGACTGCGTGACATTGCGACCAACAGTCCAGGCCCCGGCATCACCGGCGGCCCCGTCAGGACGGAGTCCTGCGCACCATGAGCGACTTTCTCGATCCCCGCCCGGCCGGCCCGGTCCCGGTCTGCACCTGTACCCCCGCCGCCGGCGAACCGGTTGGTGCTGTGGGACGGTTCGGACCGACGCACGCGCTGATCCTGCTGATCGCTGTTCTGGGCCTGGGCAGTGGCCTCTTCCTCGCCGGTACCCCCCTGAACACGGTCTTCACGCTCCTGGGCGGCCTGGGGGCGATCGGTGCGGCCACCCTGACCGCGGCCGGCGGCGGCCGCCGCCTGGTGACGGTCTTTCTCGAGGCCGCCGTGCGCTCCGGCGCGGGCAAGTAGGGCGGCTGCCATGCCCCGTTCCCTTGTCGAGGGCGCCCGGCAGCGCCCCTTCGCCCGTCTCGCCGAGCACCTGATCGCGCTGCGCCGGACTGCGCGGCTGACCCAGCGCGCCCTGGCCCAGGCCGCCAACATCTCCCGCGGCGCCGTCCAGCGCGCCGAGTCCGGCACCGCGGCACCCACCGCGGCCGTCCTCGACGCCTACGTACGCGCCTGCGGCGGCGGTCCGGCAGAAACGGCCCGGGCCCGCCTCCTGCGCAAGTGCGGCCGCACCGCCCAGCGTGACCGGCTGCGCACCCTCAACGCGCCGGCCCCGCCCCTGATCCACACCGAGGACGACCTCGGCGCCGCCCTGGCCGCCGCCTACGAACGGGCCGGCGCCCCCTGCCTGAGCGACGCCCGCCTCACCCCCGGACGCACACCGCTGCCGCGCACCACCGCCTGGCGGATCATCAACCGCAAAGGCCTGCCGTCCACCACGCAACTGGTGACATTCCTGACCGCCTGCGGGATCCGCCCTGCCGAACACCGCCCCTATATCAACGCCTACCAGCGCATCACCGCCAACCGCCGCGCCCGCCCCACACCCCCCGCTGCACGACCCACCGTCATCCGCCACCGCATCCCCCTGTCCCAGGGCGGAACCGCCACACCAACCAACTACGCCACCAAGATCAGCCAGCCCTTCCAGAACCTGCTCACCGTCCTGTCCCGCGAGGACGTCGACACCGTCCTCAGCGCCGGAATCGCCCACCTGCTCGAGGAACGCGGACGACGCAACGGCACCCCCGCCACCGCCCCGGAATGGCTCC
This sequence comes from Streptomyces longisporus, assembly GCF_039532765.1. Classification (NCBI taxonomy): domain Bacteria; kingdom Bacillati; phylum Actinomycetota; class Actinomycetes; order Kitasatosporales; family Streptomycetaceae; genus Streptomyces; species Streptomyces longisporus. The sequence continues at coordinate 5,946 of NZ_BAAASG010000036.1, read as the reverse complement.
ACCTGAGCCGCTTCATCGGCCACGACATCGACACCCGCCCGGAAAGCCCCTTCGACCTCATGACGTGTGCAGCCGGCGACCGCGGCATCGACGGCCGCGTGCGCACATCCGACGGACGCACCGCGGTTTTCGAGACCAAGAGCTACTACCAGCACCGGCCCGGCCAGCCCCCCGAGAACCTGCCCACCCGGGCCACCCAGCCCCCGCCACCACGACCGACTCCTCCCGCCCACGCCGCCTGACCACCACACCCCCTGGAAGAGCGACACCAACCCCCACTACACAGCCCCGCGCCAGTCGTTGGCCGACGCCGGGGGAAGCCCCCGCGGGGGCCGCGTGCGGGGTGGGGCCGGGTCCCTGTCGGGACCCGGTCGGTCGGGTGTGGGACCGGGGCCGTTGGCCCCGGGCGCGGGTGGTGGTGCGTCATGCGGGTTCGGGAGACGCGGCCTGGGCCGATGCGGCGTGCTCGGCGGCCGCTTCGACGTCCTTCGGGGCGGCCCAGCCGTCGTAGCGGGTGCCCAGGGCAGTGGTAGCCGTTCGGGGCACGAGGCGGCCGTGCAGGACGTCGGCGATGAACTGGGGCAGGTCCCGTTCTTCAGGGTGGTCCCAGCCGGCGTGGACGGGGCTGTGCCAGAACGGGCGCGGGTCGCAGACCTCCGCGCAGGCCACGGCGCTGAAGCCGCTCACCAGCGGGTGCAGCCGGCTGAACGGCCCGTCCGGCGCCGCAGGCCGGTAGAGGCGGGCGGCGGGCACGTGCTCGAGCCAGCGCGCCGCACGGTGCGTGAACCACACGATTCCGAGGCCGTCGTCCTGGTAGCGGCGGGTGCGGGCGAGGACATCATCGACGGGCGCGGAGGACACCTGCGCCTCCAGCGCCGTGCGCCCGCCTCCCGGCGCGGTGACCAGGACGTCGGCCCGCCAGCCGCCGTGCGCGGCACCGGCCTCCAGCTGGACCTGGTGGCCGGCCTGGCGTGCGGCAGCCGCCAACGCCCGCTTCAGGCTGCGGTGTTCTTCCGTCTCCCCGGCCGCGGCGCAGTCCGGGGAGCGGCGGTCGTGCGCGAAGAACCGGCCGCCGCGCCCGGACACCTTCGCGTGCATCGGCCCGCCGCACCCGGTACACGCCAGCACCGGACGCGGCCGCACCCGGTACACCGCCTCCCACACCACGCCGCAGCCCAGACCCTCCAGCGTCACATCCAGCGTCCCCGGTCCGTCCCAGCGCGCGGTCAGTGGCATCGGCTCGCTCCCCCTTGGCAGTTGGCCGCCGGCATCCCTCCAGGGTGGAGGCTCGCCAGCGGCAAAGTCGACCCGCGGATGGGGAGTTGACCGGCTACACGACCGGTTTCCGGGGTCACGCCCACGGACAAGTAGACCTGCCGGTCGGTGTCAAAGCTGCAGCGAAACGGGCTCCGGCCGGCCGTACTATCCCCTACGCCAAGGTACGTTGCGGCAGTCGCGGTGCTGGCGCCTTGCCGCACCGCCAGCACCAGCCCACCAGGGCGTTACCCGGGGCAGGAGCCGTCCACCGCAGGCGCCAGCCGGCGACCACCGACCGAGGAGAGGCAATACCGTGCCCGACAAGACGACGTCCCCCACCGAACTGACATCGCAGTACATCACCCAGGTGACCGGCGACCTCGAACGCAACGTCAAGGAACAGGACCGCATCCGCGGGGAGATCGCGTCCCTGCAGGAGCAGCTGGCCGCCCTGGAGCACAACCACACCGTGCTGGTGAACATGCGGCAGGCTCTCGGCATCACCGGCCCACCAACTGCGCCGGCGAGCCCGCCCGAGAGCGCCGCCGTGCCGTCCCCACGAAAGTCAGCCGGCACCGCGCCGAACGGCAGGCGCACAACGAAGAAGACCACCGCCGCGAAGACCACGGCCGCGAAGACCACGGCCGCGCAGGCGAGCCCGGCGGCCAAGAAACCCACAGCCAAGAAGCCTGCGGCCAAGACCGCAACCGGCGGGAAGACGGCCCAGCCCACCCTGGTCGAGCTCATCCGCCGCCACCTTGCCGAGCAGGGCGAACCGCGCTCTGCTGCGGAAATCGCCGCATCGCTGGACAAGGCCCATCCCGAGCGCGACATCAAGACCAAGGTCGTACGCGTCACCCTCGAAGGGCTCGTAGCCAAGAACCGGGCAGAGCGCACCAAGCAAGGCACCTCGGTCTACTACACCGCCCCCGACGCACCCGGGCCTGCGGCTGCCGCTGAAACGGGCGAGGTACGGCCCGAAGACACCGTCGCTGCCCCGTCAACCGCATGAGCTGACGCCAAGCGCCGCGCCGCAGCATGAAATCCCCCGCCGCGGCCGCCCAGATCCCGTACGCTGGGCGCACCGACGCGGGGTGGAGCAGCTCGGTAGCTCGCTGGGCTCATAACCCAGAGGTCGCGTGGTTCAAATCCCGCCCCCGCTACCACGACCGGCCCCCGGCGACATCACGTCGCCGGGGGCCGGAGCCGTTCACGAGCAGCATCTCCAGGCCGTAGGCCATCACGCCGGGCCCCGGCACGGGCCGGGCGTCACCGGCCGCCGAGCAGGCCTCTGAGGACGCCGTGCCCGTACGAGACCTGCGGGGCGAGGGGACGCACCAGGTGCCGCATCGACGCGCTCGCCGGGTACCGGAGCCGGCCGACGGGCAGCTCGAGGTCGAGCGGGGCCCCGGGCGCCAGGACCTCAAAGCCGTCGCCCTGGTAGTACGGCGCCAGATGCGGCTTGTGCGTGTGGATGCCGCCGAGCATCGCCTGGTAGCCCTGGCCGCTGTAGGAGCGGATCAGTTCGTCGACGAGGCGGTGGCCCAGCCCCTGGCCGCGGGCACTGTCGGCCACCGACACCGCCTCCAGCTCGACGAGCGAGAGCGACAGCACCATGCACAGCTGCCGGCCCAGCCTCGCCTCCATCTCCAGCAGCCACTGAACCGGCGGAATCGCGTGAGCAAGGCCGACGACCTCTCCCTCCGGGTGTTCCTGGGCCAGCAGCAGGGTCGCGGTGCCGAACTGGGCCGGCAAGCGCCAGCCGGTGCGCATCCGGTCGACGATCTCCCCGGGCATCGCCGCGTCCATGAAGTCCACCGGCTCCAGGAGCGCGCGCACCACCTCGGCATCGTCGTCCAGAGTGGCCGGGCGGATCAGGTACCGGTCCAGCACCACAAAACCGGCAGCGGCATCAGGCCGGGGCGCCGCCGGTGGCGCATTGCGGCGTTCTGCACGTCGTCGAGAGGCACGTCCCATACCCCTCATCCTCTCCCAACCCCGCCCAGAACAACGGGTGATGAGCATCCCCGCCCGCACGGACGGGGCCCTCGGTACGGCAGTGAGCAAACGGGTGATGAGCATCCCCGCCCGCACGGGGCGGGGCCCTCGGTACGGCAGTGAGCAGCAGACCGAGCCGCTGAGGCACGGGGCCGGCCGTTGACCGGCGAGGGCGTTCCCCCCTGTCAGGGGCCGCGCGAGGGTGAGGGCCGGGCCCCTTTTCGGGACCCTGGCCGGTCGAGTGCAGGCCCGGGGCCGTTGGCCCCAGGGGCGAAACGAGCCGCGCCCGGCCCCCTGCACCCCGGTCCTCGTCGACCTGGACTGGCCGGCCGCCGTTACGGCTGCACGTACCCGGTCGCGGGCCAAGCGGAACGCGGCGCCCGCCGGAGCGTGCCCGGATACGACGGGGCGGTTCAGACCCGGGCGGCGTCGATGTCGCCGGCGTGGACCAGTGCCGCCCTCAACCCCCCGAAGCCCGGGCGGCCGCCGGGCCCGGGCCTGGCGGCCGAGGCGTCCAGCAGGGCGCCGGTCCCGGCATGGATGCCGGTCAACGGACGGGCGGCGCGAACGCGTTGACCTAGTGCCGCATCAAGCAACGTTCGCCCTGTGACGTGTGCCGTCTTGCTGTGCGGGGTGGCAGTGGGCGGTCAAAATGATCAAGTGGCTGAGCATGTGCGGGTCCGGGAGATCGATGACGACGAGGGGAAACGTCTGCTGCGGATCATCCGCAGAGGCACCGGCTCGGTAGTGACCTGGCGGCGGGCCCAGATGGTGCTGCTGTCCGCGCAGGGCATGCCGGTGGCGAAGATCGCCGAGGTGACGTTCAGCAGCGACGACCGGGTTCGCGACGTGATCCACAACTTCAACGCCGACGGCTTCGACTCGCTCTACCCGAAGTACAAGGGCGGCCGGCCCAGGACCTTCACCCTGCCCGAACGCCGGGAGATCAAGAAGATCGCCAAGTCCACCCCGGCTGAGCACGGCCTGCCGTTCTCGACCTGGAGTCTGGTCAAGCTGGCGGACTTCCTGGTCGCCGAGGGGGTGGTCGACGACATCAGCCACGAGGGCTTGCGCATCCTGCTCCGCGAGGAAGGCGTTTCCTTTCAACGCGTGAAGACCTGGAAGACCTTGCGGGACCCGGACTACGCGACCAAGAAGGCCCGCGTCGAGCACCTCTACGCCATCGCCGGCGGCGAGGTCATACCCGAAGACGGCGAGCCCGAAGTCGTCTTCTGCCTGGACGAGTTCGGCCCGCTCAACCTCCAGAAACACCCCGGCAGGCAGTGGGCCGAATGCGGCGGCCGGCACAAGGACCCCGACCGCGAGCCCAGGCCGAGACGGCGGGCGACCTACACCCGCCCCCACGGCGTCCGGCACCTGTTTGCCGCCTACGACCTGGGCAAAGACCAGCTCTACGGCCACATCAAGCCGAGGAAGCACCGCACGAGGTTCCTGGAGTTCTGCCGCTACCTGCGCAGCCTTCACCTGCCCCAGACCCGCATCGCGATCGTGCTCGACAACTTCTCCCCGCACCTGAGTACGAAGAAGGACACCAGAGTCGGCGACTGGGCCGAGGCGAACAACGTCGAGTTCGCCTACACACCCACCAACAGCTCCTGGCTGAACCGCATCGAGGCCCAGTTCACCGCCCTGCGCTACTTCACCCTCGACGGCACCGACCACCCCACCCACAAGGCCCAGGGCAGCATGATCCGCCGCTACATCATCTGGCGAAACGGACACGCCGCCGACAAGCGCCTCCGCACCGTGATCAACAGGGCGAGCGTCGCTTGACGCAGCGCCAACGCCGCATCGTGACACCGCAGCCTGTCAGTTACTGCGTACTGCCGTCGTCGAGTCCAGCGATGACTCTGACGTCTGCTTCGGACATACCCAGAACCTTGGCGATCTCCTGGGTAAGAGACGGCTCCGGGTTGTGCCTTCCGCTGCGAAGCATGTGGATGGTGGACATCGATCGTGCGGTTTCCCTCGCCATCCTCTTGACCGGAATCCCGCGCAGGTCCATCAACCCGGTGAGCACCCTCGCGAACGGATGTGGCTCCAGCCGCCCAGCAGGGGTAACGGCAGAACCGAGGACCACGTTGTCGATCTTGGCTTGAAATCGGATCAGTCGGTCACCCGCAAACCCGACCTTCGCGACGAAGGGCAGGCTCTCATCACCGCTGGAACCAACCGTGCCCGGCACTGACACCTCAGTGAACCTTGAAGGGTGACCGTGGTGATCACTCCCGATCTCCAAGGGAAGACCCGGTTCGACGCGGCTGACCTTCCAATCACGGTTCCACCAGGGAAGATCCTGCAGCACCTCGTTGAAGAAAGGGGGCAGAACAGTAAGATCCACCGGGTCCGGAGGGTTCTTCTGACCTCCCCAGATGATGCCAGGCCAGTACGTCAATGCCGCGATCACGTCCACCGCCAGCGTGCGGTTGGCAATCTCCATGTCCGCACTCTCCCACCAGTCGAGAGAGCAATCTGCCGCGACCAGGCAGACGTTGGCTGACGCGGCACTAGTCCGCGACCGGGTGCGGGCATGCGCGAGGGCCGGCCCTCGCGGTGGAGTCCGGCCCTCGTGTCCGCGGGCACGCGTCACCGTGTCCTGCGGTCAATTGATGGGACTTCCTGGATTCGGCCAGAGCTGCTCTTCTTCCTCGGTTGATCCGGTTTTGAAGG
>NZ_BAAASG010000035.1:0-1046 GCF_039532765.1 Streptomyces longisporus | reverse complement strand
CGGCCGCCTGGACCTCGTCCCCGGCGGCAGGCGCGGCGCCGGCCACCGGCATGGGGGTGATGCCGCTGACAGGCTTGGCCAGTTGGGCCATCACCACGTCACGGTCCGTGCGCGGCACCAGGTTCACCACCTGCTGGGCGCTGCCACCGATAGTGGCGGTCGTCTTCAGCTTCGGAGTGCCGGAAGGAAGCGTAGTGCCGGGGGTGTCGGTGAAGCAGCTCGCGGCCGTCAGCAGCCACTGCGCAGCCACCAGGGTGGCCGAGCAGCCGCGCTGCCCGCCGACGTCGAGCCGGGCGGTTGCGGCCGAGACCGCGGCAGAAGCGGCAGGCCCGGACACAGCGGTGGCTGGTGCAGCGGTGAGAGCGGCGACGGCGGTCAGTGAAGTGGCGGCGATCAGGCCGCCGGTCCACGCGGGGCGCGGACGAAAGCCGGACATGAAGATATTCCTTTGTGTTGTGCCAGAACGGAGAGAGGGAAGGCGGGTGGACCGGTCAGCCGGTGACCCGCAATTCCAGCAGCTCGGTCGGTGCACCACCGGCCGTGCCCTCGCCCACGCTCTTGATGCTCTTCTTGTCCACATTCACGGTCTTCACCGGCGCGGTGGGGTCGTCCTGCGGCCTCAGGTCGGCGCTGATGGGGTGGTCGGCGGTCTCCAGCTCGAACACCCGCGGCAGTTCGAGGGAGAGGTAACCGCTCGTGGCGCTCGCCTTGAAGCAGTACGCGCCCTGCGGATCGCCACTCGGCCCCTGCACAGTGAGGACCTTGATCTGCTGGGCGGAGGCGTCGCACGTGGCGAGGGTGATGTGCCCGTCGCCCTTGATCAGCTTGATGCCCTGATCCCGCTGGATCCGATCCGCGTTCGGATACGCGTAGTCCTCCACCGCGGACGGCGGCGTGCCCCCGGCGCCTCCCCCTGTCGGCTGCGGATCGGCGGACGCGAGCATCGGCGTGCCCACGAGCGCCAGAACGGCAGCAACCCCCGCGACGGGAAGCATCCTGCGCATACCAGGAGTCACCCGAATTCCTTTCCAGGCATGGGTGACGGC
>NZ_BAAASG010000034.1:0-1594 GCF_039532765.1 Streptomyces longisporus | reverse complement strand
TCGTCGAACAGTTCCCCTCGCTGGAGGCAGTGGAAGAGCTGGCCGATCATGCGGTTGAACAGGTGCCGCTGGGCCTGAGCGTGCCAGTCGCCGTGCTCGCGTCGTCGGCGGTAGTGGGCGTTCGCGCCCGGCGAGGCCTTGAGCGAGGCGAAGGCCCACAGATGGCCGGCGTGGTTGAGCCGGTCGTTCTTCACGCGGCGGCGTCCGACGTGGTGCTTCTTTCCGGAGGCGCGGGTGATGGGGGCCGAGCCTGCGTAGGCCTTCAGGCCGCGGGCGTCGGTGAACCGGTGGCGGTCGTCTCCGATCTCGGCAAGCACCCGGGCGCCGAGCTGGACGCCGAGACCGGGGAAACTGAGGATCACGTCAGCGTCCGGGTGCTGAGGGAAAGCCTCCTCCACCGCCCTCGCGAGGTCGTCCGCCGCGGTGCAGGCTGCCTCCAGCTGCCGCAGGAGGGCGAGCATCTGCTTGCCGAGCGCGTCCTCGACCAGTGGTGGCTGGTGGGCATAGTCGGCCCGGAAGATCTCCCGCATCCGGTCCGTCTCGGCTTCGATCCCTCGGGTACGACCTGCGCGCTTGAGTGCGGAGCGAAGCTGAGCTCGCGAGAGGCCGGCCGCGCGGGACGGCGTCGGGGCCACGGCCATGATGGCGCGGGCCTCGGGTCGGCAGAGCCCGTTCTGCCAGTTGGCGAAGGCCTCCAGGGCGGCCGGGTAGTACTCGCGCAGCAGCGAGCGGAGCTGGTTGGACAGCTGCTGGCGGTTCCAGATGGCGTCCTGCTGAGCACGGGCGAGTACGGCGATGGCCTGGGCGAGGTCGCTGTCCTGGGGCAGCGGCCGGTGCACGGCCATGTCGGTGCGCAGGATGTTGGCGAGTACAAAGGCGTCGCCGGGGTCGGACTTCTTGCGGCTGACGCCGTGCCGGTCACGGTAGCGGGCGGCGGCCATCGGGTTGATGGCGAACACCTGCCGCTTGCCGGCCCGGAGGACGGCGACGAGCAGGCCACGGCTGGTCTCGATCGCCACAGGGATCGGGTTCTGCTCGGTGTCGCCGTGCTCGGCGAGCCGGTCCAGCAGCGTCCGGTAGCCAGCCGCGGTGTCGTCGATGCGGAGTTTGGCCACCAGCTGGCCGGTGTCGTCGACCAGGGCGACGTCGTGGTGGTGTTCGGCCCAGTCGATACCGCAGTAGATCACGGTCTGGTTCCTCCCCCTCGTGGTGCTGTTTGTGCTGGTCACGAGCACATGCGGGCCACGCGGCGACCTAATTGCAGGACTCACCGGTCCGACATCTCACAAGCCGTTCGCGGCACCAGCGCACCGCGCGGGCCTCGCTCTTGGCCAGGGCTCGGCGGCTCGGGCAGTTCAAGAGGTCACCACGCGACGGGCTCGCACCACGACCAGAATCGAGGGTGGAAGACCCGCGAGGGCGGCGGCCGCGAAGACGCCAGGATTCGCCACTCTTCGCTGAGGCCTCGCGGGCCAGGAGACTTAGAGGCGTCACTCTGGAAGCCGTACGGCCGCCACCACCACGATCATGGAACCGGTCGCCAGGCACTCAGTAGGCCTGATCAACGGCCGCGCTGTTTCGAGGCATCCCGGTC
>NZ_BAAASG010000033.1:0-63950 GCF_039532765.1 Streptomyces longisporus | reverse complement strand
GCGCTGAACGGCCCCGCAGGCGACCAGCCGTCCCTGCTGGCCTGGGCGCGCACCCACCTGCGGGACGCCATCAAGGCCGCTCGCTGATCCCGTGCGTTGAGCGCACTCTGTGCCGCCCCAGCCCCGCCACAGCGTGGGCCGGGGCGGTCGCAGTGGCACCTCAGGCACGAGCAGCGAAAGGAGTTGGACGTCATGACCGCACTGCCCTTCTTCGAGGTCGACGTCCCGATCAGGAGCACCACCCAGCCCGGGCTGTCCGGCTGGCACATCTTCACCGGCCCGGCGGCCAGTACCGGCGAGGCACTGCGCCTTGCCCACGGCGCCTACACCGACGCGGTCGCCACACAGCAGGCCGGACACGAAATTCCCCGCCGGCGGCCGGAAGGCTGGAGCGCACGTGCCGTGCGGCCCGGCTGGGAGCCGGACTGGCTGGCCGCGTCGGCCGGCCCGTGGGACGACCCGCCCGCCTGGAGGCACGCCCACTCCAGCGACTTCGACCAGTAGCTCCGCCCCGGGACAGCCGTCAGTGCTTGGCGGCTTCGTCGGCTGCCCCGGGCCCAACCCACCCCGCACGAGACGAGAGGGAGATCCTCATTATGGGCTCAGCCCCGCGCGTGCACGCCCTGTTCGGGCAGCGCGCACTCTTACTGACCACCGCCGCGTTGACCGGCTGGACCGTGCACGCCCTCGCGCTGCACCGGCGCCTGGCGGCGGCCCGCCGTGACCCGCTCACCGGGCTGCATGCCCGCCCCGGCTACGTCCAGCACGCGACCCGCAGCCTGCACCGCCACGGCGACAAGACGATGCTCGTGTTCCTGGACGCGGTCGGCTTCAAAGCCGTCAACGACCGTCTCGGGCACGACGTCGGCAACGCCCTGATCATCGCGATCGCCTCACGCCTTCAGCAGTGGGTCGGCGACGACGGGATTGCCGCACGCCTGCACGGTGACGAGTTCGCTGCAGCTCTCACCTGCCCGGCCGCCGACCGAACCCGGCGCCTGAAGCAGCTGCACCACCTGCTCCACCAGCCCGTCGACGTCGACGGCCAGGCGGTCGACGTCGCGGTGTCCATCGGCGCGTCCAGCCCCAGCGACCTCCACTCCCGCGACTACACCTACGTGCTGCGCGGCGCGGAAGGCGCTATGTACGAGCACAAGCGGGAGGGCACCGGCCTGTACCGCATCGCCACCCCCGACCACGCAGGCGAGCCGACCGTCAACGGCCGGCGCCTCGGGCGTACGGGCACCACCGCCCACCCTCTCGCCTCGGAGGACCTGCGATGACGCTCTCCCCCGTCGCGGACACCGCCCTGATGGCCCGGCTGTCCCGCGAGGCCATCCCCACCGGCGCATACTTCCGCACCCGCACCCCCGCCGGGACGCTTCCGCTGACCCCCCAGCAGCAGCGCACCAACTACGAGGTCCTCGCCACGGTCTCCAGCCGGCCGCAGACCGCGCCGGACCACGACCTCACCCCGATCCGGTGCCTGACCATCCGGCCGCCCTGGTCGGACCTCATCGCGTTCGTCGACGATCCGGCCGCCAAGCGCATCGAGAACCGGGTGTGGAGCACCCAGTGGCGCGGCACCCTGCTCATCCACGCCGGATCCGAAGTCGACATGCAGGCCCTGGCCCTGGACGCCGTACGGCAGACGCTGGACGACGACTACAAGCTGGTGCGCGGGGCCGTGGTCGCCATCGCCGACCTCGCCGACATCCACGCCGACGACGGCACGTGCACCCGCTGGTCCCAAGCCGGCTGCTTCCACTGGGAGCTGGCCCGGGTGCAGCGGCTGACCACACCCGTCCCGGCCCGCGGCTCCCAGCGTCTGTGGAAGCCCACGCCGAAGCTGCTGCGGCAGATCGGCGACGCCAACCCGCACCTGCGCAGTCGGCTTGCCGCCGCGAATGCGGGGGCGAGCGCATGACCGTCACCGACACGACGACGCGGCCGGCCTCCGAGGCGGAGCGGCCGGTGGTCGCCATCGTCGACGCCGCCCGCGGCGGTGACCGCGAGGCGTTCGGCGTCCTGTACGCCCGCTACCGGCCGCAGATCTACACCTACCTGTGGCGCCGCACCCACGACCGGGAGCTGAGCGAAGACCTGACCGCCGACGTGTTCGTGCGGGCCCTGGCCCGGATCGAAGCGTTCACCTGGCGCGGCAGCGACTTCGGCGCCTGGCTGGCCACGATCGCCCGCAACCTGCTGCTCGATCACTACAAGAGCTTCCGGCACCGCCGGGAGGTGGCGACGGGCGACATGCGCGACCAGGACCTGGCCGTCGGCGACGTCGGCGAACAGGTCACCGAGCAGCTGGCCAAGGCCGACGTCCTCGCCGAACTCCGCAAGGCCCTGGGCGGGCTGACACCCGACCAGTGGCAGTGCCTGTGGCTGCGCTACTGGCACGACCTGCCGTTCGGCGAGATCGGCCAGCGCATGGACCGCAGCACGTTCGCGGTCAAGATGCTCAAGGAACGCGCGCTGCAGAACCTGAGCGCCCCGGAGATCAAGGCCGCGCTGCTGAACGCGGCCTCCAGCTCCCCCTCGCAGGCCTGCGCCGCCCCGCAGACCTCCCCGCGTATCCCGTCGCCACGACGGACCGCGCCCTCCCCCCATCTGGACTCTGGAAGGACCCGCCCCATGGCGACCGACGCCATGCCCGCCACGCTCCCCCCGCTCACGGCCAGCCAGGCCGTGGCACTGGTCCTGCTGCGCGACGGTCTCACCGAACGCAGCATCACCCACCGCACCAGCATCGGCGGCGACACCCTGTACCGGCTCGCCGCCGCCCACGGCATCACCGCCCCGCACGGCACCGTGGAAGGCCACCGCTGCCACGAGGCCGCCAGCACCGATCCGTGCGACGGATGCAGCCTCGCCGACAGCCGCGAACAGGCCCGCGCGCTCGCCCGCCAGCGCAAGACCATCACCTCCCTGCCCTATGCCCTGCGGCGGCAGGTCTCCACGGCGCGCACCGGCTACAGGAAGGCGGCAGGCTGATGGAACCCATCCCGTACGCGCTCACCGGCTACCTGGACCATCCCGCCGTGCCCGGCACCGGCGACGGGACAGCCGCCTGGCGACTCACTTCGTCCCCTGCGGACTGCATGGAGGAGCAGGAGGCACTGATTCCCTGCACCACCAGCCAGCCGGACCTCGTACACAGGATCACCCACTGCCAGACCGGTGACCTGCTGCGAGTCACCGGCCACCTCCACCTCCCCGACACCGCCGACGGACTCATCCGACTGGACGTCGACACCCTGGAGGTCCTGTGGGAGGTGGAGCCCGAGTTCGACCAACTAGAAGATGAGGCGGAGGAAGACGAGAGCGAGGACAACGGCTTCGCCCAGACCGAAGGCCAAGCAGGGCAGGTCCGGGCGGTCCAGACTCTGGGCGAAGCACTCGCCGGGCTCGCCGGCGACCCCAGCCACGACGGACAGCCGGGCATCCAGATCGTCATCTGGCCCATCGGCATCCGAGACCCGGACAACCGGCACTCCCGCTTCGCCGAGATCACCACAGCGACCACGCACCATCTCGCCGACGCCGTCGACGCGATGCGCGCCACCCTCAACAGCCAGCCCCCGCAGGCCGGTGCCGGCCTTGACCCGCAGGCCCTCGCCGACCTCACCGACTACTTCGACGACCTGGACCTCACCGAACTCACCCGGGACGTCCTCGATGCGACCCGGCCCGAGGACCGCCTCGCGGTCACCCGCGCCCTGGACGACCTGTTCGGCGACATCCCCGTCACCGGCATCGACGACAACGAGCAGTAGACCGCCGCCCCGCGGCCCCCATCAGCATCGACCGGCCCGGGCGGGCCGCCTCCACCTCGCGGCAGCCCACCCGGGCCCTTTCACATCCGCAGCCACGACGAAAAGGCCTCGATGAAACTCACCATCGACACCGACCAGCTCACCGACGCCGCCCAGTGGGCGCTGCGCGCCATCCCCGGAAACCCGCCCACACCGGTCATGGCTGGCATGCGACTCGAAGCAGCCGACGACAACACCCTGACCCTGGCCGGGTACGACTACTACCGCTCCGCCCGCGCCCGCGAGGACTGCGAGGTATCCGAGCCCGGCACGCTCCTGGTCCCCGGCCGCGTCTTCACCGACATCGTCAAGGCCTTCCCCAAGAGCAAGCCCACCACGCTGGCACTGGACGGCACCGACCTCGCCCTCTCCTGCGGCACCGCGCACATCCTCCTGCCGACCCTTCCGCTGGACGACTACCCGACCCTGCCGACGATCTCCGCCGCGAGCGGCACGGTCGACGGCGCCACCCTGGCCGCAGCCGGCGCCCGGGTCGCGGCGGCCTCCACCACCGACGAAACCATCGCGGCCCTGACCGCAGTCCAGTTCGGCCTCAGCGACACCGCGATCACGCTGTCCGCGACGGACCGGTACACGTTCCACGTCGCGGACACGCCCTGGACCCCCAACTCAGGCCCCAAGGGCAAGGGCAAGAACAGGCCCCGCGTCGCGGGCAACGCCCTCGTACCGGCCGACGCCGTACGCGACGCAGCCCGCATCCTCGCCGACGCCGACCAGGCGGAACTCACCATCACCGAGTCCCAGTTCGCCATCAGCGTCCCCGGCCGGTGGTCCACCAGCAGCCTCCTCGAAGGCGAACTCCCCAAGTACGCCGCCCTGTTCCCCACCGAGTTCGAGTCCATCGCCACCACCGCCACCGAGGCCCTGATCGACGCCATCAAGCACATCCAGCCGCTGCTGGGCAAAGCCGACCCGATGCTCCTCGAAGTCACCGACGGCCAGATCACCGTGCGCGCCGGCACCGACGATAAAGGCCGCGGCCGCGACCAGGTCCACGCCGACCTCGAAGGCGCCCCGCTGACCATTGCCTTCAACCCTGGACTTCTGCTCAGGACTCTCCAGCAGATCGACGCGCCCGTCACCCAGTTCAGCTTCACTACCCCGACCAAGCCCGTCCTGCTGCACGCCCCCGAGCAGGCCGACACGTTCCGGGGCCTGATCATGCCGATCCGCCTCACCAAGGGCAGCGGCTGAACCACCCCTCCCGCCCCCACGGGCGCCACCCTGCCTGCGGGGCGGCCGTCGACACCGCTCCGGCCGCCCCGCAGCACCACCTGTCCCAGCACGTCTGACCCCAACATCCCGGAGATGAGGAAGCGCATGAAGGCCCGCGCATTCTGGAAGACCGTCCATCGCCTCACCGGCCTTGGCGCCGACGGATACGTACGCGACCAGGAGGCCGCACGTGGTCCGAAGGTCGTTGTGCTGTGCGGATCCACCAGGTACTGGGACCAGTTCCAAGAGGCCAACCTGTACGAGACCGTGGCCGGCCGGATCGTCCTCGCGCCCGGCTGCAACCTCAAGCAGCCCCACCCCCTGTGGGCCGACCCCGCCCAGGCCGACCGGCTCAAGCGGGTCCTGGACGACCTGCATCTGCGGAAAATCGACCTCGCCGACGAGGTCCTCGTGGTCAACCCCGGCGGCTACATCGGCGAGAGCACCCGCCGCGAGATCGACTACGCCCGCGGCCTCGGCAAGTCCATCCGTTACACCCACCCCGTGGACGGCGAGGACGGCCGTGGCTGACAGCACATCGATCGAGTGGACCGAAAGCACCTGGAACCCGGTCACCGGCTGCACCAAGGTCAGCCCTGGCTGCGACAACTGCTACGCAGAAACCTTCGCCGAACGGTGGCGCGGCACCGCCGGCCACCACTTCGAGAACGGCTTCGACATCACGCTGCGGCCGGACCGGCTGCGGCTGCCGATGACGTGGCGCACCCCGCGCCGCGTCTTCCTCAACAGCATGTCCGACCTGTTCCACACCGACATTCCCGACCACTACATCGCCCAGGTGTTCGCCGTCATGGCGCTCACCCCGCAGCACACCTACCAGGTCCTCACCAAGCGGCACGGCCGCATGAAGACGCTGCTGTCCAGCCCGACCTTCTGGCATCTGGTGGCAGAGCAGGGCCGTGAGCACTTCATCGGCTGCCAGCAGGACTGGCTCGCCGTCGGCGCGATGCTGGGCGGAGACCCGCTGCCCAACGTGTGGCTGGGCGTCTCGGTCGAAGACCAGAAGTGGGCCGACATCAGGATCCCCGCCCTGCTCGGCACCCCGGCCGCCGTGCGGTTCCTCTCCTGCGAACCGCTGCTGGGGCCCGTCGACCTCAAACGGTCCGTCATCACCATGGGCAGCGAGCGCGGACACGGTCTCACCGCCTCCTTCGTCCACGCCGGCGGCTGCTGTGAGAGGGGCCTCCACGGCATCGACTGGGTGATCGCGGGAGGAGAGAGCGGGCCCCGGGCCCGCCCCATGCACCCACAGTGGGCCCGCCACCTGCGTGATCAGTGTGCCTGGGCCGGGGTGCCGTTCTTCCTCAAACAGTGGGGCGAGTTCGCACCCGAGGACCACGGACACGGCCGCGGCCGCGTCGCCCTCATCGACATCCAGGGCCGGAGCTGGACGGAGCGAGAAGCACCCGCCCTCAAGGACGCGGTCCGCATGCGCCGCGTGGGCAAGACCCGGGCCGGACGGCTCCTGGACGGCCAGCACCACGACGGCTTCCCGATCCGGTGAGCGGCATGACCGGCCGGGTGTACCTGGAACGCGGCCAGCCCGTCACCGTGCTCATCGCGTACTGCGGCCGCCGTGCTCCCGATGTCACCGGCGACTGGCTGCACTTCCAGTGGCCCGGCCGGCGACCCGCCGCCGGGCCACGCAACGTGGCGATCCTCCGCACCGACGGATCGATCGTCGTCAGGCCGTTCCGAGGCCTCACCCTCAGCGCTCCGACCGACCGCCCCTCGAGGACCCCATCCCGGCCAGCTCGGCGGGACATCCCTCATGCCTGCGGTCCGGCCGTCGATACCGACCCCGGCCGTCCCGCAGCACCAGCCCACTCACCGAAAGAGCCCTCATGACGGACACCACCACCCACCTCACCCGCCTGCGCACCCGGCTGCTGAGCACCGCCTACGCCAACGCGGACTTCTGGACGCAGCGCACGGCACTGCTCACCGACCAGGCCCTGGCGGGCCTCGCCGACCGCGACCCGGCCGCCGCCGAAGACCTCGCCCACCGCCAGATGGACCCGGACTTCCTCAACGACACCCGGGTCTTAGGCGCGGCCATCCAGGCCGGGATCGACACCAGCCACTGGGAGGGACGGCGCGACAAGATCCGCGACTACGCGCGGGAGGCTGACTGGCTGAACACAGGGACCGACCCGGACACCGAGGCCAAACGGCTGTGGGCATCGCTGTACGACCACTACCCCGCCATCGCGCAAGCCCTGGCCGTCTTCCTCACCGGGCTGCCGCCCACCTGGCGCGAGGACCTGTTCACCCGCACCTACCTCTTCCCCGCCGCCAACGGCACGGCCACGCCGCAGCTCCCGGGACCGGAGACCGCGCCTTTCGACGACCAGGACTGGGAGGACTGCCCGGCCTGCACCGAAGCCCAGGACTCCTGCCGCTTCCACAAGGGCGTCAGCGTCGGCATGGGCTACCAGGCCGACCTGATCAAAACGCTGCTGTCCGACCACCAGGCCACCGAGTACGTCCAGCAGCGTCACGCCGAACTGGAGGCGAGGGCTGCCCAGTCGGCGACGGCCGACACGAACACCTCTACCACCCAGTGAACGCCCGGGGCGGCCGTCGGCCTCGAGTCCGGCCGCCCCCGGCGCCTACCGGCACCACGAAGGGAAACCTGTGCCACCGACCCCCATCGAGCTGACCTCGTTCGGCTACCTCCATCAGCCGACCGGCACCGACGGACAACCCGTGCCGCCCACCGCCGACCGCATCGAGGACGTCCGCGAGCGCCTGCGCGACCCCGCCGCCGCCCGCAACATCCTGGACCTGGACGGCCGCCACCCCGACGTCCAGGCCGTCGTCCTCGCCACCCCCGGCGCCCCCGAGCTGCTCGACAACCTCACCGCCTACGCCCTGCTCCCCGCCGGCCCCCACCGCATCGCGATCGGATGCGCCGGCGGCAAGCACCGAGCATGCGCACTTGTCGAGCTGCTCGCTCCGCGCATCCTGGGGCACGGCGTCCCGGTCACCATCCGGCACCTTCACGCCCACCTGCCGCGCGTGCTGGAAACACCCGCCACCAATCCCGAACAGGAGCCCACACGATGAAGCGTCTCTTCCGCCGCTGCGGCCACGCGCCGGGCGCCCTCACCCCCGAGGACCGGGCCGCCGTCGACCAGTTCCGCGCGACGCTCGCCGCCCTACGCGACATGGAGACCTGGACGCCCGGCCTCTACAAGGACATCGCCGTACGCGTCGGCCCGTTCGTCGAACGAGCCCACCCCCGCCTGGGCGACGACCACGGTCCCAACCTGATCGCCGTCTCCCTGGTCCACCCCGACACCCCGCACGCCGCGGCCTACCTCCACGGCCACCAACTCGGCTACACCGGCAGGGGCTGGCTGCGCTGCGAGACGGACAAGATCCTCGGAGTGTGGAACCCGGCCCTCACACCTCTCACCCACGCCGCGGCGGACCTGGAACTTCCCGACGACGTCGGCATGGAACCCGCGCACTACGCCGTCCACGTCGAAGCCCGCCGGAAGGACAACTCCGGCCGCATCCTGCTCCGCATGGGCCCGTACACCCAGACCTGGCTCGCCTCCCGCGACGCGGACCGCCTCAACACCTTGCTGGAGGGCAAGGCGGCCACCGTCATGCCCGGCTACACGGTCACCGCGAAGGGCACGCCGTTCCACGTCAGCGACCACGCCTCCTACAGCGACCCGCACGAGGCCGACGCCTGCGAACTCCTGGCGGCCCTCCTCGAGGACGTGAAAGCCCCATAGTGACCGCGGCCCTGTACGAGATCGAGACCAGCGAAGCCGACGACGGCACCCACCAGCCCGCCGAAGCCCTTTGGACGCCGGCCGGTGAGGATGCCGTCGACCACGGGTTCGTCGTCCACAGCGGGGTGTACGTCGCCGGCATCAGCTCCCCGGCCGACGACAGCCTCTACCCCCAGGCATTCATCGCGCTCGGACATCACAAGTGGAGTGAACTCATCGAGGCCGCTGCCGCGTACATGGACCGCATCCACGGCTGGCGAACCCTGCATATCTACCCCGGCGACGACCCGACGGAGGGCATCCCCCGCATCCCGCGCGCAGTGCTCACGTACGGCGTGTTCTTACGGCACTCGCACCCGGATGACCCCTGTGGCTGCGAGTGGGAAGGCAGCTGGCGCATGGTCTGGGCACCCAGCACTGAGCCCGGCGCCGTCCCGATCACCGCCATGCGGCACCTTGCGGCCTCACCGGCCGCGACCGGCGTCCCCGACCCTGACCACGACGCGGCATCCGCGACCTGGGCGGCCTGACGCCCAGCACCAAGCACGGCAAAGGCCCGTACGCCCCGCGAACACGGCGGGCGTACGGGCCTTTTCGCGTTACAGGGCACCGTCTGTAGGTCGCTACATCAGGACATGCGGGCGAGCTACCTATGCGCTGCATCCCGTACGTTGCTCTTGATTCCCTTGAGGATCGCGTCACGTGTGAGACCGAGGACATCTGCCATGTCGGTCTGCGCCCCCCGATACGCATTCTTGAGCTCGGCCATCCGGCTCCAGAACTTCTCCTGAGCGGCGGTGATTTCCTGGTCACGCTCCTTCTCGGCCTCTCGTACGGCCGCTGCCAAGCGTTCGACTGCGCCTTCTGGGCGGCTGTGTCGCGGGCTCACTGATGAACTCCGTTCGAGTGATGGTCAGATCCGCTTCGCCCGAGTGGTCAAGGTCTTGCCGAGGCCACCCGTCGGGCGGGGAGAACCCGTGTGGCCACGCAGCACAATAATGCAGAGTCCCCGTATGCATTACAAGGCTATGCGCTTGCAGGTCGAGGCCAACGCCCACATCCGGCCGCCGCGGCGTCCGCGCGTCACGTCGAGTCAAGGGATAGAGATGCGAGAATAGCTTGACTATGCATAGTTAAATTATGCAATATAGAGTCCACGATCTCGCCCCGTACCGGCGATCCCATGAAGGAAGCCACTGACTGATGGACGCCAAGACCTACAACGACGGCCTCGCTGATCTGCGTGAACTGCGCGACCAGATGCGGCCGTTGGAGCGTGAGCTGAAGAAGCTGCAGGCCGCTCGGGACAAGAAGATCGCCGCGTTGGCTGCCTACGAGAAGGCGAAGGCCGATCGGCTGGCGACGTCGGCCGGTCTATCGGTGATCGACGTCGTCGCCCTGGCGCCCCGCCTGGCCCCCCAGGCGCCCGCGGGCGGGCCCGCGACCGCTGCGTCGACCGCGGGACCGGTCGATGATCGTAACGGGGCTGAGACAGCCGCACAGGAGATCAAGGAACCCGCCGATTCCGCCGTTCCCGACCTGAAGACGGCGCCCGCCGCGGCCGAGGCACAGCAGGTCGGGAGCCAGGACGAGGAGCCCGTGTCCGACACCGCCGCGGCCGCGGCGGTCGAGCAGGCCCCTCCCGTCTCCGCCACCCAGCCGGCCGAGGAAGCGCCCGCGCGGGAGCTGCCGTCGATTCCGGCCGGGGCTGAGGGGGACCGCTGGTTTCGGCAGGAGTCCAACTTGGTGTCGAAGCCGCCGAACTTCCGGCAGGCCGTGCGGCAGATGGCCTTCCTCGACACCGCGACCGGTGTCCTGGTGTGGAGTGGCGGGAGCACCCGGCTGGAGCTGGGGCGTGCGGGTGTGGCGGAGGTCCTGACCGCGGTGTACGCGACGGTCCCTGCCACGATCGAGCGGATCTACGTCACCGGCGGCGACCCCTGGCACCGGGACGCGGGCCGGTATGAGTTCCTTCGGGACGCGGTCGCGGCGTGGTTGAACGGTCCGCTGCCGGAGGGCTGGCAGGTGGAGTCCTCGCGCGGCAAGGATCATCAGGCCGGGCACCTGGTCCACCCGCGCAATCCGGTGGGCCGGTGGCAGCGCGGCAAAGACCAGCACACCGAAATCCGGTCCGTGGGCGAGTGGTTCGACCCCGAGGGAGCGTCGCCGGAGATCGTGCGGCAGGCCTTCGTGGAGCTGTGGAAGGCCCTGCACGAGAAGTGGAAGGACGTCGTGCTGATGGGCTCGCCGTCGCAGACCGGCCGTGACCTGTGGACCCGGACCATTCCGGAGCGTGGCCGGTGGGCGGAGGGGTATCCGGTGCTGTCGCAGGAGATCCGCGGTCTGCTGCATGCGACGGCCGGGCAGGGCCGTACCGAGCTGATCACTCCGCCGCGGGTGCCTCAGCGGGTGCCGGCCTGGTACGAGCTGGACCGTACGTTCGCCTACGCCAAGCACTGCTCAACCTCGCCGACGGGTGTGCCGCGCCGGATGACGAGGGCGGCGATCGCCTCCTTGAGCGACAAGGAGAAGAACGACCTGCTGTATTCGCCCGCGCACTGGCAGGTGAAGGTCACCATCCCGGAGGGGTGGGAGCACGTCGGGCTGCTGCCCGCTCCTGCGCCCGGTGAGAGGTCCTGGCACTACCCGTACGAGGCCGGTCGGACCTTCACGACGTGGACGGGGGGCGCTGAGCTCAACGTGGCGCTGCGCAACCCGATCATGCCGTGGAAGGTGGAGATCCTCGACGGCCTGGTGTGGGAGAAGGAACAGCGGCCGCTGCAGGAGTGGGCGACGAAGCTGCGGAGCGTCTGGAACCACCTGCTGCGCTGGTCCACCGCGCACGGGGATGAGTCGATGCGGTGGGCGTTCCGGTTGGCGGCGCGGGCGGTGCGGTCGATCCTGCTGTACGGGATCGGGACGTTCGCGCAACGTCCGAAGATCACCACCGGGTCCGTGGAACTCAACACGGACGGGTCCACGCCAGAGATCCCCGACGGTGCGCAGCTGACCGGGATCACGGACACGCACGTCACCTGGCAGCGCTACGGCGGGTTCGCCCGGGATCCGTACGCGCACCCGGAGTGGGCGGCCGCGGTGTGGTCGTCCGCGCGTGCGGCGCTGCTGTCGACGCACCAGAGCGAGATCATCGGACAGGACGAGAAGACCGGCGACGTCAAGGTCCGCAAGGGTGTGCCAGCCGGTGCCCTCCACTTGCCGGCCGGATCGATCCTCGCGTTCCGCACGGACGCCATCTACACCACCGTGCGGCCGGACTGGCCCTACAGCGGGCAGCCGGGCGACTACCGCCTCAAGGGCGCGATGCCCTGGGAGCAGCCCACCCCCACGAACGATGAGGAGTTCTTCTACCTGCAGGGTCTGGGCCGTCAGGCGCTGGAGGCGGAGGGGCTGTGACCGCGGATGTGACGTGGGAGGCCCGCTGGGAGCACTCCGAATGCGGAGCGTCCGGCGAGGCCTTGTTCCCCGACGAGCACGCTCCCGACTCCGGCCATGACGACTGCCCTGAGCCGGGCGAGATCGGCTGGTACGGGCAGTGGGCGTGCATCTGCGGCGCCGAGGGTGACGGCGACTGGGAGGACGGCGACACCGCCGACTCCAGCCACGAGTGCGACACCGAGGACGAGTTCGACGACGAGGATGAGGAGGCGGCCGCATGACACCCCGACAGCGTCGCGGCGGCGGCCGCCGCGAGCAGCGCAACGAGGCCGCCCGCCTCACCGACGAGCTGATCGGCGAAGGCTTCAACAAGAAGCAGGTCGCCGAGATCCTCGGCCGCAACGCCTCCCTGGTTTCGCAGTTCTTCACGAAGAACAAGGGCGCCTCCATGGTCGAAGCGCTGCGGGCAGTCGTCCAGGAGGTGCAGGCCGGCGGGCCGCGCGACATCGACAGCCTTAAGCGGCTGGCCCGCGGACACGTCCGGCCCCGCCTGACCAAGGGCGGCGAGGTCGCGCGGGTACGCCGCCGCAACGCGGTGCGCTCCACCCGCACCGTCACCGACGATCAGGGCCGGCGCCGCAAGGAGTGGACATCGTCGCTGGCCCGGGCCGGCAAGCAGCACATCGCCTCCGGTGCCTCCCGCCTGTACCCGATCATCGCGGAGGCCGCCGAGAACGACGGAAGGATCGGCTTCACGGTGCGGGCGCTGCGCAGCATGTTCACCCACGACTCCGGCCGCCTCGCCGACTCCCCCGGGGTGCGCCGCAACGTCGTCCAGCGCAGGGACGGGACCGAGGAGCGGGCCTACGGCGCGAACGTCGGCGGGCCCGGATCGGGTGAACAGGGCTTCGACGCGGTCGAGTTCAAGGCGATGGTGGACGCGGCCGGCGGCGACGTCACCGCCGCGGTGAAGGGCTGGCTGGTCGAGACGGGCCGCATGCATCCCGAGGCTGAGATCGTCTACCTGGAGATCCGTGCGTGGAGGGAGAACCGGTGAGCATCGTCCACGGGCGTCCCGACCCCGCGGGCGGGCGGGGACCGGTGTTCGGGAGGCGTCACTTCAGGAAGGGAAGGATCAGCGCGAGGACGGCGAACGCGCTGCTG
The DNA here is from genome assembly GCF_039532765.1 of Streptomyces longisporus. Lineage (NCBI taxonomy): Bacteria > Bacillati > Actinomycetota > Actinomycetes > Kitasatosporales > Streptomycetaceae > Streptomyces > Streptomyces longisporus. Next base: position 50,563 of record NZ_BAAASG010000033.1, on the reverse strand, counting down.
AAGCAGGCGGCCGCAGCGGCCAGGCGCTTCGGCCGGCTCAGGCCTGGGCTGGCGACTCCACCCGCGGGCGCGACGGTCGGCCCGGTGACGTCGTATCCGACGTACGCGAGGGCGACGCCTATGGCACCGGTGAGGACACTGAGGATGACGCGGCTTCCGCTGGGGCCGAATTCCAGGGTTGCGCCCACAATGCAGGGGTCTGCGATGGCGGCAAGTGCTGCGGTGCCGGCGGCGGCCCAGGCGCGTGCCCGGGTGGTGCCGTCGGAGAGGGCGAGCCGGAAAGCGACGCGGGCGATGACGGCTGCGCCCAGGGCAGTGATTCCCAGGAACACGGCATTGGCGTTGGACATTTTGTCCCCCGAGGACGGAGTCCGAAGTGGGCATGGCGAAGGGGCTGGAATGGGTGTAACACCCTCCACGCATAATGTCCCATACTCGCGGCATGAACGGGTAGAACGACTGATGGGAGGAGGTGGGAGGCTGTGAGCGCGTCCCGGACCGGTCGGCGGATGAGTGCGCTGCCGCCGGAACTGCCCCCTGCCCGGCGGCGGTTCGTCGAAGAACTGCGACGGCCGCTGGAGGCCCAATCCAGGCCTCTCGCCGAGCTCGCGGAGGCCGTCGGCATCAGCCCCTCCAGCATGTCCCGCTTCTTCAGCGGAGCTCGTCTGCCCTCCCGCGAGCAGCTCACCAGCCTCTCCGACGCCCTGAACCTGCGAAGGGGACCCAGGCGGGATCTCGAGTTCCACTACCTTCAGGCCCTGGCCGAGGCCGAACGGGAGGGGACGGAGCCCTCGGCAGTGAAACTGTTCGCCTCCACCCTGACGAGCCACGTCCAGGCAGCCGGTTTCACGGCGAAAGACGTCGCTGCAGCCCTGCACTTCACCGAGCGGGTGGTCTACCAGATGCTGTCCGGGCAGCACCTTCCCTCCGAAGGAGGCCTCGACAGACTGCGTAACTTCCTGGGCGTGTACGGCGAGGACCGCGAACAGCTGATGTCGCTGTACCAGCAGGCACGTGCTGAGGAAGAGAGCAGGCACGAGCCGCCACGCCGGCCTGCGGCCGCTCACCTCGCGGAGAGGCTCAAACGACTCAACGAGTCCACAGGGGCAACGTCTCTCGACCTTGCCCAACGGGCCGGCGTCCCGCAGGGCACCGTGTACGAGTACCTCCAAGGGCACCGCATCCCTTCCTGGGAGGCGCTGCAGCTCATCCTGGAAGCGCTGGACGTCGACCGCGACACCGGGCAGGAGCTGCGTCGGCTCCGCGAGCTGGCCACGGAGGAGGAACACGCGCGGGAGCGCCGCTTGAGCCTTCAACGTGCGATGGCGGCCGGCGAGGTCCTCGACAAACTGCTGCGCGGTCTCAAGACGGAGTCCGGTCTCAGCCTGCGCGAGATCACCGAGCGCGTCGAAGAATCGGGTATTGCCGTCAGCAAGTCCACCGTGGACCGCATCCTGCAAGACCCGGCACACTCCCCGCAGATGAGCCTTCAGGTAGCCGAGGTCCTGATCGAAGAGCTGCCCCGACGACGCCGTGGTCCTGTCCGTGCTGCGCTCTTTCGCGCCCTGACGGTGCTCGAGGACACACCGCCAGAAGACGCTGTCGACTCACTCGTGCAGGAAGATCCCGCCGACCCCCTCGTGCGGCGCGCGTTGTCTCTCGACGTCCTCGACAGCGCTCAGCCCAGCACCGAGGTTGACCTCCTCGACCTCGTGACGCGAGGAATGTACGACGATGCACGGCTCCAGGAAGTGCTGGCCGGTCTCACCGAGGTCGAGCGTAAAGTCGTGGAAGCGTATGCCGCGAACGAGGGCGCGACCTGGCGTGAGGCTGCCGAGTCCATCGGCGTTCCCAACTCAGCGTCCTTCGCCGAACGCGTGCGCCGCAAGCTCAAGCGACTCGCCGTCGAGTACCAGCGCCGGAATGAGGGGGCAGCGCCTTGAATGGCAAGTTAGCTGTCAGCGTCGAGCGGCCGCCTTGCCCGGAGTGCCGCACCGTGAAGTTGGCGATGGAGTTGGACGGCTTCGACTTCTTCAACTGCCCGGCCTGCGGGCGCCGTTCCTTCTGCTCGGACGACTACGACGACTCCGAGCTCCCCTGCTACAGCCAGGAGGAGGACGGCCTGGTGGTCATCTACCACGGGCACGGTGAAATCGACGTCGAGGCGACGGCCGAGCTCGCCGCGCAGGCCCCCGACGACACCGAAGGCGAGCAGTGGTGAGCGCGGCCGCCGTTCTGCCGTACGCCACCGCGCAGCGCATCGGAAGTCGCTCCCACCAGTGCGATGCCACCGCCGTCGCCGAGTTCGAGGGCACCATCGCGCACGTGCTGCTGGACGGCATGGGCTGCAGCGCGGAGATCGCCCAGTGGACGCGGGCCACCGCCCGGCAGCTGGCCGCCACCGCCGCGCGCCTCGGTGACGCGGACGCCGCGCTGCGCCAGGTCCATGCCGCCGCGGCCGCGGAGCCCGGCCGCGACAAGCACTGGCAGACGATGCCGCGCGCCGTCGCGGTCGTCGCCGTCTTCCGGCCCGGCACCCTCGTGCAGATCGCCTGGTGCGGTGATGCGCGAGCGTACCGGCGAGGCCTGGACGGCGTCGTGCGCCGCATCACCGACGATCACAACGCCCGGCAGGACGCGCTTGAGCGAGGTCGGCCAGGCGGGGACCGCAGCAAGGTGTTGTCCTTCCTTGGCGACCCCCGGCCCTCCCCCAGGTTCGGCGCCCGGACCGAGCCGGCCGAGGGACTGTTCCTACTCATCTCCGACGGCGGGTACGAGCCGCTCGAGGCGCTGGGCTGCGATCTCTGGGTCCATCTACTTGGCCCGCTGGACGAAGTGGCCGACGACATGGCCGCGTTCGCCGCCGTCGGCCCGGACGCGGACAACGCCACCGTCGTCGTCATCGATCTCTCCCCCGACCACCAGCCCCCGCATCCCGGAGCCCACCGTGCCTGAACCCACCCCCCGGCGCATGCCGGCGATCACCGTGTACGGCGGCCGCGCCGTCACCGCACTTCAGCAGGTGACGTCTTTCCTCGACAGCGCCGGCGTCGGTCCCGAAGAAACCCAGGAGTTACTTGCCCTCATCCAGGCCGGCGCTGTCGAGGGCGCGCAGGGCGACGTCCTCGAGCTCGCCGAGCGTCCTCCCCGAGACGCCACCGCGCAGGCCGCACAGGGCTGGGTCGCGGCGGTTGAGGCCGCGGCCGCCGAGCTCGCGCACATCGCCGACCGCACCATGACTCTCGCCCAGCCGGCTGCCCGGCCCGCGGCGCCGGCGGCACCTCCCGCCCCGAGCTTGCCCACCTCGATCGACGAGGCTCCGCAGGAGCAGGTGGAGCAGGTCCTGGCCACGGCCGAGCGGCTCTTCACCGAGCTGACGGGCCGCACCGACTACAGCCGCGACGCGTCGCTGGAGACCCTGGCCGTCGTGCTCACCGCCGTCGCCGCCGAGGACCAGGCCGGCTACGTCGCGCAGCTCGAGGCCTTCGCGGCCCGCAACCGTGACCGGCTGACCGAGCTGTACCGCAAGTATGGGCCGGGCGGCGAACTCGCCAGGCTGGAGCGCAGCGGCCTGGTCGAACAGCCGGAAAGCATCGTGATCGCCGAGCGCCTCGACGCCGCCCCGATGTGGCTTCAGGGCGTGTGGGACGGAGAGATTGAGGAACTGACCCTCGAACGCTTCGCACAGCTATGGAAGTTCGGGTGCGATGCCCCGCGAGGCGCGCGACCGTCGAGGGCACGCTGATGGCCCAGGTGATGATCGCGGACCTGCTGCGGGTGATCGCCGCGGTGCCGGGATGGCGCGAGCGTGGATCCAACGGAGTACGCCTCGCCTACGACGGGAGCTGCCTCGTGATGTCCACGGTCGACCGGCCCGAGGAGGTGCTCGCGCGGGCGGACTCGCGCGGACACGCCACGGCGGCATGGGAGTTGACCATGTACGCCACCAGCTTGCCGGGCGTGCGGGTCTGGCTTTCCTCGCTCGACGGGGAGCAGCTGGTCGATGTGTCCCCGTTCTGGGCCGGCACCCCAGTCCTGGTGGTGTTCACCGCAACGGGCGGCCACATGGCGTTCCCCGTCATCGACTGCCCGTCCGCGGAGGTCCGGCCCGCACCAGGAGCGGCCACTGGGCTGCCGACGTAAGACGGTATGCTGCGGTCGGCGGCGCATCCGTGCGCGCCGGCTCGGCCCGTTGGGGGCCAACAAAAAAAAGTCTCTGAATGAATCTTGATACTCGTTGAGAGGCTTTGTCCCCCCAAATCGGACGGGCCCGGCGGACCGCGTTTTCGCACAGGGCCCTCGGAGGCAAAGGGCCCTCAGTGATCCGCCTGGAGATTCCCGCCGCGAACGGCCTGATCGTCGTCGTGAGTTGTGTTGTCGGACTCCTCATCTACCGTCGAAGCGTCACTGCCCACCAGGCATCGACCGGGCGAGGCGACCTCGTGGCGGCCCTCGGCGCTACGGCAACCTGCATCGTCGTGCTGGCCTTCCTGTTCGGACTGGGGGCGGAGCCCCCAGCCCTTCGCCGCAGCCGTCGCCCGCCGCCACCCCCACAGACCGCAGCTCCCCCGCTCCGTGATCCCGCGGCGGCCGCCTGGCGGTGGCGTGGCGCATGAGGCCGTCTTGCGGCCTCGGACCTCTGGTTGGAACCCTGATCATCCCGATGACCAGGGAGGGGCAACGCGGTGGAAGAGACAGAGCGGTTGAAGTCGCTGATCATCCATACGGCACAGGAGCTGTGGGAGGACAAGGACGCACTGGCGAAGTTCCTCGGGGTCGTACGGCGTAGTGACGCATTCGTCCCACTGGCCGATGCGTTGGAGACGTCCGCCGTCAGGCCCGCGAACGCGACCTTCCACGGCGTGAAGAGTACGGAGTTCCAGGGCTGAAGGAAGGAGGGCGGAGCCGACGTGAGGAAGGCCGGCGTCGCCGTGAGCGACTACGGCTCGTCAGCTCAACTCCGGGGCGGCGGGCCGCCATTGCGCCCTTGAGGACTGCGCAGCCGTGTCCCGCCTGCGGCCCCTCACCTGCTTGGGGCCGGTGCGGAGCCCAAAAGGCTTCCAAAGGGGCCGAAGACCCAGGCATCGATCATCTTCGGATAGGTGTCGATCAGGTCCTGCGGTGCGGGTTCGCGGGGCTCTTCAATGCCGTGGCACCAGGTCGACACGATGTTGTCCCCGTGCGCGAGGTCAGCGACCGCGGTCCGCAGGCGGGAAGCGTGCGTGAGGATGCGGTCGCGGCTCAGGTCGGACACATATCCCGCTGCCGCGCCCTCATGGGCGATGAAGTTGCGAGCCTCCTTGGCCGCGGTGAGCAGGCCGGCGGTCTCCGCCGTGGATGACATGCGGCCGTTGAGGTCATGCAGGGTCGGGCCGAGCAGCTTATCCGTGGGCAGGGTGGCGATCGCCTGCGCGAGGTCGGCGACGGGGTCAGCCTGCGCCGCCGCGACCAGATTGATGATCCGCAGAACGTAGCGGCACTTCGTCTCGAAGGCGTTGGCGACATAGAGCGAGCGCCCCAGCGAGAGGTGCAGTGCGTCCAGAAGCTCCGGCTCGCGCGGAGGTAGATAGCCCAGCGACCACGTCATGTCCTCCACGGTATTGCCCCTGTCCACCGGATTTTCGCGTTGTTCCTCACGGCGGACGACTCGCTTCGAACGAGATCGAGAGTGTTCCCGGAGCGGGCTGGCTGTCCCAGGCGGGCTAGCGTCAGCTCCATGGCACGCGCCGCCAACCCCGACCGCGACGTCGTCCGGCTGACGAACGAGATCCGTAACACCGCCGATCTGATGCGGCATTCGGGCTGCAGGAGGGCTATCTGCCCTACAGGCACCTCAGTTCCTAATCCCACACCACCCGGGAGACGGCGCAGCTGTATTTGCACCCCACGGGGACGGGCGGCTGGGAGCTGCGCAACAAGCCCAGGGTGAGCGGCCTGAACGACGTCATCTGGACGGCCGTCTGCCTGATCCAGGCCGGCCGGATCCTCGACTCCATCCTCGCCGAGCAGCCGCTGGCCGCCGAGCTCGACCAGGTCACTGCGCACTTCGGTGTCCCGGAAGACATCGTCCCCCGGCGTCGCCGCCGCCCGGGTGCCGGCAAGTAACCCCGACGACGCCCCGCGCGCACGGTCTCCTCCGGCAGAGGTGAGTCGATGATGTGCGAATGACATACATAGCTCCCCCAGAGTGGCCGCCGCCGGCTGGATGGCCACCGCCGTCCGACGACTGGACACCGCCGCGGGGTTGGACGCCGGATGCGCGCCGCCCGGTCCGCATTCCACCGGATGGACGTGGCGTTCTGCTGCCGGGGCTGCCCGGTGGCGCTGAGGAACCCTCCGCGCCCGAACCACCGGCCTCTTCCGCCGATGCACGCCCTGGAGTCGTGGTGCGGATGCTGGCACTGTGGGCGCGGACCGTCCAGCGCGACGCCCACAGCTACTACCAGGCCGCGAGCAAGGCCGCCTGGACGGACCGGGCACTCGACTACGGGGAGGAGTGGTCGCCCACCGAGGACGATCTCGCACGGGCCCTCGAGGACGTCTGGGTTCGTGGCTACCGACTCGTCATGTCGGCCTACCAGATGGAGCGCTGGTCGCGGGCTCACCAGCAGATCACCGGCGGTGCCGTGGAGTCGGACGAGCGCCTGGAGAAACTGCGCAACACCATCGAGCACCTCGACGAGGCATCCTTCACCGATCTCGTCGCGCAGAAGGGCCCGACCGATCCGAAACGCAAGAGGAAGAAATGGTCCATCGAGGAGCTGCCCGGCAAGGAGCTCTTCCTGGGATTCGACGCCGGCTATACCGAGGCTGCGTTCGGCCTGGTCAACCTGCGGGATGTGACAGAGCGGGCACGCCCGTACGCCCAGCTTGATGCACCCGACAAGCCGTCGTTCGACGACTACGAACCCGATTCGTACGACCCTGAGAGCGACTGAACCGCGCCTGCACAGCGGCGTGTTGTGCGGGACCGGATCCCGCCTGCCGAGCTATCACCGTGGTGTCTCAGATGCCGTGGAACCAACGTCATGAGACACCACACCTCGGCAGTTCATTGGTTCCTGACGCGAGGCGCCAGGACCGAGCCGGCGGAGGGTCCTTTCCCGTTCAGCACACGACAGATACCCCGCAGAGGCCTCGGCCCTGTACGGCGGCGTGCCGCCACATCCGGAGTGGCCCATCCAGCACGCTCTCCTCGTCCTCGGTGTAGTCCAGCCAGTCCTGCGTCTCAGCTGCGAGGCGCTCCTGTGGGGTGAGGTCCAGTGCTCGCTCGATGGCAGGCAGTGTCGCGCGTACTTCGGCAGAGGTGAGCAGGAAGTTGCCGCACCAGCCCGGCAGGACGGCGGCCCGGTCTGGGCCCACGGCATGGAAGAAGGACCGCAGCGCGAACTCCTTGCTCTGCACCGAGATGAAGAAGTCCTCGTCCTCGGCCAGCGTGTCCCATACGCCCGTGAGCATGGAGAAGTCGTCCTCGTGCGACAGGCCGTCGTATAGCTTCTGCACGTGCTCCCCTCCAGCAGTCAGCTCGTGGAAAGAATGCAGCGCGTCCGCCTCCCGGCCGCTTGACTTACCGAAAGGGTTCCACCAGGTCCTGAAGTCCGGCAGAGGCTCGCGCCGCCAGCGGTCCCAGCGCTCTCGCGCCGACGGCTCATTCCGTTCCGCGGCGATCAGCGGGAGCAGCCGCGGAGCCAGAGTCCCGATGAAGGCGTCGTCGTGGGCACTGATGGACCAGGCCGAGGTGAAACCCATGTGAGGACCGTACGGTGCACTACTTCTCGGAGGCCGGCGGTATGGCCGGGCGGTTAGGGCTCGCCTGGTCGTGATCGCGGGTGGCTGCGAGGCGAACTACGGTGGTGCCATTGGGTGACAACACTGGCCGGGAGGGCTGTGATGACAAAGCCCCTGAACCGCCCGGCCGGAGCGCGGCAAACACATTGAAGTAGCGACCGGCCGTCCGTAAGGCTGCCGACATGGGTTCCCCGAACTTCACCGCGCCGCCGTCCGATCCGGAGTCTCCCGCCGTCGACGCCTTCCTCTCTGCCGTCGACCACGCGATGAACAGCAACACCTTGCTGCTCACAGCGGATTGTGACGTATCCGTCGTAGCCGGGAACCGCCAGGATGTCCTGCACGCTTTCCTGCGCACTGCCCTCTTCGAGCGGCTGATGCGTGCTGCCGACGTGCGCCGCAACTGGTACAACCTGACGGACGAGTACGACAGCGAGCCGTTCGCGCAGCCGCTCCTTCGGGAGGACTTCCACGCCACGGTCACCCCCCTCGACCATGCAGGCTTCCTGGCACGGCTGCGCTGGATGCTCTGCGAGGCGTTCAGCCCCTACGGCCACCACTACCCCGCAGCGGACGCCGAGCGTCTGGTCCGCGGCTTCGCCCGTGAACTGCTCGGCGCAGAGAGCCCTTCATGGTCCTTCGCCACTGTCAGCCCCGATTTCCTGCGCTCCACCGGCTACTACAGCGGCGAGGAGCCGCAGCCGCCGGCGTACTTCGATGGCGGCGGCTCCGACACAGCAACGTTCATCTACCACGGAAGCACCGTCCACCTGCTGCTGACGAACGGCTCGCCCTGAGAAGCTCTGCCTGACGCAACGCCGGCAGTGGTCCAGGGAGCAGCGGCGTGCGGCCGACTCGCCGGTGCGGGCGGGATACCGTCGACCAGGCGCCGAACTCCTGCGGATCTCTCACCACTGCGCGCCGGTCTTGAACCGCCAGATCACGCCCTCGAACCGCTGGCGCAAGTGCTCGGGGTACAGGCCATACTTGCCGATCGGTAGGTACGCCGCCCGCTGAACTCCCGCTCGGCGTTGGTCAGTTGGAGTCGCGTCACGCAGAACGATCTACCGGGGCGGCCTCCACTGCGAGGGCTAATCCCGCAGGTCGATCACGACTCGATACTCGCCCTAAGGGCGTAGCGCTCCTGTGCGCCGGGCCCCTGGTGTGGTTCGGCGGCTTCGGTGGGGCAGTATCTGCTCGGTCTGTTCCGGTCGTTGGGGGTTGTCATGCGTTCGTTGCGTCGCGCGGTGCCGCTGGTGGTGCTGTCCTGTCTGGTGCTGGCAGGGTGTTCGTCCTCCGGGTCCCATTCCGGTGGGGGCGCCGGGAAGAACGGCGCCTCGGGTGCGGCGGGTTCGGCGGTACCTGCGGGTTCAGTGGGGATTCCGGTGGGTGCTGGTCCGCAGGCGACGTACAAGGTGGAGCAGCAGCCCCGGGCGGGCAGCTGCCACTACCGCTACACCAAGGATGGGGAGCCGCTGCCGGATCCGAGGTGCACGCCAGGTGCGATCTCGCCGGCGGTGACGCAGGCGAACCTGGCGCAGACGATCTGCCGGAAGGGCGGCTACACCAAAGGGATCCGCCCGCCGGTTTCGATCACGGGCCAGGAGAAGAAGCTGAATGCGGCGGCCTACGGCTACAAAGGCAGCCTCAGTGAAGCCGAATACGATCATAAACTTTCGCTTCAGCTGGGCGGCGACCCGAACGACGCCCGCAACCTCTGGGTGCAGCCGCCGGACCCGGGCCACAAGCCGGGCGGCGGGATCAACAACAAGAAGGACCCGGTGGAGACGAAGCTGCACACCGCAGTCTGCTCCGGCAAGGTCACGCTGGCCGCAGCACAGAATGCGATCGCTACGGACTGGACAACGGCGTTGCAGTCGCTGGGTCTTGGGTGACGGCTATCCGCGCCCGGACAGGCCTGAACCCGTCGTCGGTGGTAGAGGCCGGGTTCAGGATGTCGGCCTGAACAGGGCCATCCTCGATGTGGCGCCCGCCGGCTCGGGATCCGTCGCCACTGCCCTGTCCGCGGCGCGAAGGCCGGTCAGGACTGCACCGACCCCGGTGGGACGTGCTGCGCGGCGATCCAGCGGGAGGTTCCGCAGGCGCAGGTGGAGCAGGTCCTGGCCGCACTTTGGGCACGCACTGCTACAGCTTCGCAACAGCGGGTGCACCGGGTGCCAGCCACCCGTATCAACGTCTTCATGGCCGCCATACCGCCCCGCCGCTCCGGCCGCGCTGCCCGTCTGCAGCGCGTCGCCCGCCGCCGCACCCGTGCCGCGTCCCGCCGCGTTACCGCTCCGATCGGCTCCCGCCCTCCAGGCCGAAACCGTCGCACCCTCGCCCCCATAGCTCCCGCTGCCCGGCAGCCGGCCGTCATCACACGAGCGGACTGGTGGAAGCGCATCCAGGAGGCCGCAAGCACTCTGGCCGCCTTGGGCACCCTCGGCGTCCTCATCTTCGCCTGGCTGTCGATCCAGCAGGTTGACGACGAACACGCTCTCACCCGGGAGAAACAGGTCACGGACCGCTACAACGCCGCCGTCAACAACATCGGTGGGGACTCCTTGGAGGTGCGACTAGGCGGCATCTACGCTCTGCAGCGCATCATGGAGGACTCCCATCGCGACCAGCCCTCGATCGTCAACGTCCTGTCCACCTACATCCGGGATCACGCCAAGAAGCCGAAGCAAGTCACAGACCTCCCTGATAGGAAGCAGGTCGTTGATGTCCAGGCCGCCCTCACCGCACTCGGCTACAGGGACCCGGCCTACGACGGCACCGCTCGCGTGGACCTGTCCGGCTCGTATCTGTCCCGCGCATACCTGCGCGGCGCGAACCTGACCGGCGCGAACCTGACCGGCGCGGACTTGTCGGGCGCGACCCTACTCGAAGCGCATCTGCGCGGCGCGTATCTGTCCAGCGCGGACCTGCAAGAGGCGGACCTGAAAGGGGCGGACCTGCGCAGCGCGGACCTGCGCGTCGCGGACCTGCGCGACGGATTCCTGGACGGGGCGGACCTGTCCGGCGCGACTCTGCGCGGCGCGGACCTGTCCAGCCAGGTCCTGAGCGGCGTTGATCTGTCCGGCACGATCCTGTCCGGCGCGAACCTGTCTGGCGTGGACCTGCACGGCGCGAACCTGTCCGGCGCAGACCTGCGCGGCGCGGACCTGCGCGGCACCACGGGGCCGTGATTCGCGCCGGACAAGGCTTGGTTGGTGGGGAATCCGGCGAACGAACGAGCCGGGAAGCATTTCGACCGGCTTCCTGGCTCCTGCCTAACATGCCTAACAGGCGAACCACTGCTCTGACCTGTGCGATTCGTTCGTGCCCCTAGTGGTCATCAAATTCACCACCTGGCCGGCAGCCGCCAGCGATGTCAGCCTCCTGCGCTGGACGAGCACCATCACATCGCCGCGCCAAGTCCCATTCATGAGTGCTCCGTTGTGACCCCAACCCTTGCAACGCATACTTACACTCTGCATAATCTAGCTATGCCTTAAAGGGGTAGGCGGAAAGGAGGCCACTGATTCCCACCTCTTCTGCGGCGGCCACCGACTCAGTCGGCACCAGCGCGGCCGCCCCTACACCTTCGGGCCCCTCCCTCGTGGAGCGCCGGACACCGGTCCGCTCCGGATGGGACCATCGCATGCGACCTTCTGAGAAAGGCACGTTGGACATGCAGACACAGCCGCTCGTGGCTCTGCGCGAACACCAGACAGAGGCCGTCACGGCTGCGGTGCTGGCACTTGAAGTCGCCTCGGGTTCCGTCCTCCCGCCGGGCGGCCAGTGCACCCAGGTCATCCAGGCGACCGGCAGCGGCAAGACCTACGTCGCCGTGCACGTCGCCCACGAACTGCGGGCCGCTCGAGTCCTGGTCCTGATGCCGTCGCGGCCACTGCTGACCCAGACGGCAGCCGCCTGGCGCCTGGCCGGCCGCTCTGGCCCCGCTGTCGGTGTGTCCTCTCTACGGCAGAGCGACGTGGGCTTCCCCAACACCACCAACCCGGCCACCCTCATCCAGCTGCTCAAGGACGCCGGCGACGGGCCGGTCACCGTCTACGGCACCTACGCCTCGCTCGGAACCATTGAGGCCGCGCACCAGATGGGCCTGGCGCCCTGGGACCTGATCGTCGTCGACGAAGCGCACCGCACCAGCGGCCGGATGGGCAAGCCCTGGGCCCTTGTCCACGACAACACCCGCATCCCCGCCACCGCCCGCCTGTACATGACCGCCACCCCGCGCCTGTGGGCGTCCGGCGACGACAACGGCGAGACGGACACCGGCGAGAACGGCGCGGCCGGCGAGCTCGTTGCCTCCATGGACGACGACCCGAACGGCACGTTCGGCGCCGTCTCCTACAAGCTCACCCTCTCCGACGCGATCGACCGCGGCATCGTCGCCCCCTACCAGGTGCTGTGCATCGAGATCCAGGACCCGCACCTACAGACCCTGCAGCTCGCCGCCGACGGCGACGCCACCGAGGCCGTCCGCGCCGCTCGTCTGGCCGCCCTGCAGACCGCGGCGCTGAAGGCCGCGGCCGAGCACGGCTTCAAGCGCGTGCTGCCCTTCCACTCGCGGCTCGAGGAGGCCCAGGCGTTCTCCGAGGGCATGCACCGGATGGCCACGGCCCTGTACAAGGAGGACCCCGACCACTACCCGCACCCCGACACCATCTGGACCAGCTGGCTGTCCGGCGACCACAAGGCCGACCACCGCGCGCGCACCCTGCACGAGTTCGCCGCGGACCGGGAAGGGCCGGCCTTCCTGTCCTCCGTCAAGGTCCTCGGCGAAGGCGTCGACACCCGCGAGTGCGACGCCGTGTTCTTCGCCGACGTCCGCGGCTCCATGCCCGACCTCGTCCAAGCCGTCGGCCGGGCCCTGCGCATGCACCCCGGCGAGGGCAAGCTCGCCACCATCGCCGTGCCTATCCTCCTCGGCGCCGGCGAGACCCCCGACGAGCTGCTCACCTCCCCTGCCTACGCGCCGCTCGCCAAGCTGCTGACCGCGCTGCGGGCCCACGACTCCCGCATCGTCGAGGCCCTCGCCTCGCCCAGCGCCCCGTCCCGCCCCTCCCCCGCCGACGAGCCGGTCGCCGAGGACACCGAATCGTCCGACGGCGCCCAGGACGATGTTGAGGAGGCAGGCGACGCTGACGAGGAGACCAGCCGGGGGCTGCTCTCCTTCTCTACCGCCCACGATCCCCGCCAGATCGCCGCTTTCATCGGCATGCGCGTCCTCAACCCGGAGAAGGTGCACTGGCGTCGTGGCATCCAGGCCGCCACCCGCTACCTCGCCGAGCACGACGACCTGCGTGTCCCGTACGGCTACCGCACCCCCGCCGACTGGTCCCCCGCCGACTTCCCCCTCGGTGTGTGGATCGCCGATCTGCGCCGTTACTACCACGAGGGCACCCTCGACCCCGAGCGCATCGAGCAGGCCGAGAAGCTCGGCATGATCTGGTCCGAGTTCGACGCCGCCTTCGAAGAGGGACTCGCCGCGGCCGCCGCCTGGGCCGCCGACCACCACATCGGCCTGGCCGCACCCACCGACGCGATGCACGGCGACTATCCAGTGGGGAAGTTCCTGAGCAACCAGCGCGCCGCCGCCCGGCGCGCTGAAGTCCTCGCCCGCCACCAGGCGGAGGGCACCACCGCACCGGACAGCAGCACCACTCCTCTCACCGATCCGCGGCGCCAGGCCCTCGACGCCATCGACCCGGGCTGGTGCCCGCCCTGGCCCATCGACTGGCAGCGGCACTTCCGCCTCGCCTGGCACCACCGCCAGAGCGGCGGCGCCCTCCCCGTGGAGGCCGGCGAACTCGTCGTCGACGGCGCGGACATCGGCAAGTGGCTGGCCGCTCAGTCCCGCGCCTTCAGCAAGCTGACCGTCACCCAGCAGTGGATGCTCACCGGCATGCTCGGCTTCACGCCCGCCCCAGCCCCGCGCAAGCTCAGCCGCGCGGAGCAGCGCGAGCTGAACCTCGCGGCCGCCCGCCAGTTCCACGCCAGGGAAGGACACCTCGACGTCCCGCGCAACCACCGCGAGCCCGTCAACGGAACCGATGTCGGACTCGGCGCCTGGATCAACAACACGCGGGTTCGCCAGGCCAGCCAGCCCGCCGACCTGAAGGACACCCTCACCGCCCTCGGGATGCGTTGGGCGTGACGCCAGTAGCGTGCCGCGGGTAGAAGCCCTCGGGCCCATGAAATCGGGCCCGTACGCTCGACTCCCCAATTGGGGAGTCGAGCTCAAAGAGGTTCACGCGATGGCGCGGTCAGCATGAAGCGGTGAAGGCTGCGACGCGTTCGAAGTGGTGGGAGGTGCGTTCCTTGCCCCTGGCTCCGTTACAGGGAGCATTCGCGGGGGCGGAGCAGCGGGGGCAGGCCACGGTGCGGACCTGTTCGCGCGGCGGCTGCAGCCGCCGCTGCCCGCCGACCTGGGGACCAGGGATGCTCCGATAGCGGTCGGCGTGGAAGGCGGTGACACGCTGCTGGTGATTGACGTACCGGGCGGCACCGTTCGGGGCGCCGCACGGTTGTCCTGCTACGGCACCGCACTGGGGGCAGGCGACGGTGCGCACCTCTCGCCGGCTGGGGGTGCGGCGCAGGTCGGAGACGTCAGGCTGGAGCGCCTCCAGGGCGGCCTGAGTGGCCGCACGGGCTGCGCCCCTGCGCCAGTAGGCCAAGAGCTCGGCCACATCGGGCTGCGGCCTGGCGGTGCAGACATCTTCGTGCGCGACGCGCACGGTGTCCGTGGGGTCGGCCCAGCCGAGGTTGATGGCAGTGCCGTTTCCGGTGACACGCCAGCGCAGGCCTTCTGGCGCCAGGCGGGTGGGAGCGTCGCGGATGTCGAGGTCGATCTGGACACCGTCCGGGTCGGTGTGGCGTCGTACGGTGTCGCCGCAGCGCGGGCAGGTGGTCGGGGTCCCGAGGTCGGCGTACTTGGATGGCACGCGTTCAACGTAGCGGCGGTGTCACAGCGGTGGGGGCGACGCGCCGCGGGCCGGTTGAGATGCCGAAGGCGTGCTCGCGTCCTCGCCTTACCTCAGGTGGGCATAGGGATCCAGGCCTACAAACTCGATCTTTGCTCGCTCGGTGGCCCACACCTTGCGATAGCCGGGGTACGTCAATTCCAGGCGGGCTGCTGGAGGCGTCGCCAAGTAGGAGGCGTATGGGCACCCGTCGGGGTGGGGGCAACTGTCGACGCGCGTGTTGCAGTCGGCACACAGCAGGCCGCGGACCTGGCCCGTGACGTGGTCGTGGTCGACGTGAACGCCGGGCAGTGATCCGCAGGCATGACAGGCCTCACCCAGCTGCTCGACGAGCCGAGCCCGGACCCGGGCAACCGCAGATGTTCCCAATGGGGCTGGCCACTCACGCAGATACCCCGGACACCTCTCGGCCCGCTGCGTCAAAGACGGAGCACGAACGACGTCTGTGAGGATCACCTGCCACGTGACCTCGGCGCTCTCGAACCAGATCTCGCCGCGTTCGTGCTGCTGCCGACCCAGGGTCGTGCCCGCCCACAGTGGCGTCCCATCGGACACCCAGGTCACGCTCGCCTTGTGACGAACGCGAGTACCGCAGACCTCGCCGCCCGCAAGCGGCGTGGGCCGCTTGAAGACGCCGCCACCACACAGCACGCCCGCGGAGCCGACCAAGTGGAAGCGGCGGTCGTCACCGAGGACCGCGCGAACGGCCTGCGCGTCCCAGGTGTCTAACTTCCGGCGCAGGCACGGGTGAGGGGCGCGTTCGCGTACCCATTCCTCAACGTCCTCGTACGTCATCCACCAGGCGCGCTTCCAGAGCAGCGTCTCCCTGCGGGATTCAGGCAGGTCGTCCAGTGTCACCACATCCATGCCGGGACCGTAGAGGCTGGCACTGACAGTCGGCGGATTCCGCGATTCACAGAATGTGAATCGCTCCCAGCGGGCAGACTCGTCGTCATGGCACGCCCCACCCGGAAGTCGGCTGCTCCGACGAAACCTCTGCTCAGGAAGCCCGTCCGGATCGGCGCTCTCGATGCCGCAGCTGTCATTGGTGAGTTGCGCCAGCTGCACGAGGATGCCGAAGACAAGGAAGTCGGCCGGATGCCCGCCGACGAGGAGTTGTTCGGGGCCCTTCTGCACCTCGAAGCCAACGCGGGCGCGCTGAAGAGCGACAAGGCGCGGCGCCAGGCCGCGATCGCACGGGTGAGGCTCTGGGAGTACATCCGCGAACAGGCCGACCTGCACCAGGCGAAAGCAGTCGAGCACGCCCGGGCTGCGGGCGTGGAATGGGCGGACCTGGTGCCGGCGCTTGCCGTGAACACCGCCAGCGCGGCCTACAACAAGGCCAAACGCCTTCAGGCCGCCATCCTCAACGCCGCTTCCCATGGCGACCGGCCCGTGCGGCGGACACCTGAAGCAGTCGTCACGGCCGAGCGGCAGGCAGCTGCCCAGGCCGCGGCCCGGCGGCGTGCGGAGGAAGCGGCTGCTCGGCGTCACGCGCTACTCGTGCCCGTGGCGCAGAGCCTGCTCGAGCACCGGACCGGCCTGGACGACAACGGGAACGTCCCATTCTGGCTGGACCAGATCGCCGCTGTGCTGACCAGCTGCACGACTCCCACGCAGATGGTCAGCCTCGGGACCTATGTGGAGGCTGTGGTCCGTGAACTGCGGAAGATCGAGCGCACGACGGCACGGCCTGCGGCGACTACCGACGGCGCCCGGCTCGCCTACGCGGCCGCAGCAGAGGTCGTCACCGGATGACGGCCCCCACGCCCACAGCGGTCCCGTACCGGTCATACGAGCCAGCGGCCGTCCACAGCCTCTAGCCAAGCTGCTGTGCTACCGGCTGCAACTGCGGGCCAGCAAGGCCGAGCACGCCGATAGAGCGGAAGTCATCACCGCCCTCACGACCGAGCTGCGCAGCCAAAGCGTCCTCACCGCGCGCCGGATACCTGCAGGCCGGATCTGCGAACGCGGATTGCCACCAACTCATGTAGTAGATCATGGAGTTGGAGCCTGGCGCCGGAACCGCGGTCTCGTACCACTGTCCGCCGCCTCCCCAACGGCAGGCCTAGACCGGCCGATGAGCACTCAACTCCCGCGAAGGGAACCTGCATGCCCGACGACGAGCAGAAGCGCCCCGCCCCCTGGATGTACTCCGGTGGTAGCTGGACCCGCCTCAACCATGACCCCATCCCCGAGAACCACGGCAGCTACGAGGACAGCCGGAAGGCGGCCGGATACGAACTCTGGTTCGGCTCCGGCAAGGTCTACCACACTCCCCTTGCCTTCGAGGTGTACGCACGCTTCCACCCTCACCCCGAACCACGCTTCGTTTTCGACCTCGACGGCCCCATGTACGGACAGACCTTCTATGCCGCAGATCTTCCCGACGCCCTCGCCCTGACGCAGCAACTCGCTCCCGTCCTCCAGGCCCTCACGGTCACCGACCAGATCGCCAACGCCGACCCCGAATCCCTGTCCGTTCTTGGTGACCTCCTCGACAAGATGCACGGCCGCAGTCGGGGCAACAACGGCAAGACCGTCCCCCGATGACCAACACGGTGGTCACACCCCACTCCATCTAGGAAGGAAGGACACCTATGTCCCTCGAACCCGACGACTTCGCAACCGACCAGGACGCGATGCAACACGTCCTCGGCGAACTCGCCCGCGGAATGCTCGGCATCATCACCTATCTCGAAGGCCAGGCCGCGAAGAACGGCACCGACGCCCCCGGCGACTGGATCCGCGAGCACATCACGGAAGCGGAGCGCATCATCCACGGTCGCCGCTGGTGGCTGCCCTGAGCAAGCGGCCTGTACCGGCGCCGGCGGCCCCCATCCCCACGCGAGGGTGCGGGCCGCCGTTGTCCCGACCTGCCCGACTCGGCACCCGCAATGACCGAGAGGAAGCTGTTGCGACGCGAGGTGTCAACGCCGTGACGTGAGGGCGCGCATCAGGTCGAGCCCGTCGACAACCCGGCCGTCCATGTTGGTCAGGGGGGCTGTCTGGGGGCCGCTCTCCCACTCCGCCCGGATTTCCTCGAGTTGCTGAGCGGAGATCGCCGCACCGGCCGTCGGGGTGGTGACGACCTTGTACGGGATGCGGGTGCGGCGCCCGGGGGCGGCCTGCACCACGACCACGGCGATCTTCTGGTTCGGGGCGAGGGGCTCGGAGCCGAACGCGCGGTGGTCGTGCTCGCCGGGCAGAGCTTCACGTACGCGGAACGAAGCACCGGCGTTCCGCTCGAACCACCGCCGATCGGCTTCGGCTGCCTGATGTCCCGCTGCTGCATTGGTGCGTGACGGCCCTCCAGCGGCAGCGGCTTCCTTGCCCAGGCCGTAGACGGTGTGGCCCTCCCATACCGGGGTGGTCCGGTTCTGGTTCTTCTTCTTTTTCCGCGTACGGCTGACCGCCACGTCACCACTCCCTGTCCCAGGCCCGCGCCGGGCCCGTCGGGCTGCTCAACGAGACAGCCGGGACGTGCGCGGTGGGCCAAGCGGGGGAAAGCCGCGGTGTCCGTGCGCGTGTCGGGCCTGTTGAACGCGGTATGCCGTGCTCACCGGGCAGCTGACTGAACGCGTGCTCCTGCTCGCCTCTCCCCTCCGGGCTTGACCAACGGGACCCGTCCGAGTGAACCGGTGACGGTGTCGGCCGTCCCTGGCCGTGGTTGTGCTGGATGCTGGTCGGAACTGGCCCGAGGCAGGCCACGTTCCGACGCCGCCCGATCCGGCGTACCGGGACGCAAGGAGCGTGGCATTGCACCGGCCTGCACCACCGTGATCACCCCCAGCAGCTCGTCAGTGTTCGCCGACGTGCCGGGATCGGGCCGAGGCGCGTCAGGAAGGCACTGTCGTGAGCGACCGCTCCTCGTGGGAGTCCCGCAAGCTGCGCTACTGGGCCGAGTGCAGTGGGCAGTCCCGACGCACCGGCCTTCGAACCAGCCACCCGGCGCCCGCGGCCTCGCCGGCGCAGGCGCGGCTGGAGAGCCGCGTCCTTGAGCAGCTGGGCACCTCCCCGAGTCTGTGCGCGCACCCCTTCGGTATCGCCTCCCTGACCAGCGCCACCACGTCCCTCACCCTGGACCTCGACCCCTACATGGGGCAGGAGCGGTACTCGTTCCCTGAGCACTGTCTGGGTCGTCTGCTGCCTGCGGCTCCTTCACCGGGCAGCGGGGATGATGTGCCCGGGATCCCTGGCCTGCGGGTGAGCGGCATCGAGGCCGGCGGCCGGCAGCTGCACCTGCACATGGCGAAAGACCCGGGGCAAGCGGCAGCGCTCGTGCTCGTTCTGCCTCGTGGGCTGGCGGAGGGCTGGGCCGACATCGAACGCCAGCACCGGCACTGGTGCGAGGACAACGGGATGCGACCGCTGTGGACGACGCCGCACCTCGATCCCGTGGAATCCGGTTACCTCAATGCCTATCCCAGTCTCGAACGCTCGCGAGCCAGGCGGGCCGCGGTGGGCAGCGCTCTGCTCCGACGTATCGCGCTCTTCCACACAGTCACCGCGTTCTACCGTGTCCAGTGCTGGGACGACGGCGACAGCTGGAAGATCGACGCCCGCACCGCCCACCCTCGGGCTCCGTGGCACGACCAGCTCCTGCAGCGGCTGTGCCACCCGCGATGGGGCCTGCCCGTGCACGTGGCCCACCGGTTCTGCCATTGCGCCGAGCCGGACGCCCCCTACCAGTGGGGCCACACCTGCGCCTTCTACTTCGACAGCCACGATGAAAACGACCGCATCTATCTCCGCGTCCACGCCAGCCCCGAAGGACGCGACTACGACCGGCAGATCGAGACGCTGCGCCAGGTGGGAGCATCGCAGCGCTGGACGGCCCGAGCTTTTCCACCGGGCGCTGTCCAGCACCATCAAGCGGAAAAGCTGCGATAGCGGCACGTTCGCTCACCGACCGGGGAAGAAGGCTCATGCCTGGACCGGACCTGCCGCCGGCGGCGGCTCCCATGACCGCACAAGCGTTGCTCAGCCGGTGGCCCACCGCCGCGCAGAAGGTGGAACTCCTTCACGGCGTGCTCGTCTTCGTCGGCGACTTCGACGAGCGTGACCTCGAGACGGCGCGGCGTACCTATCCGGGCCGTCGTCCGGTGCTGAATGCCGACGGCGGCCTGGAGGTGCATCCGGCCGGAGCGGGTGATCCGACGCCCCTGCTCACGCAGGAAGGCGGGTGACCCATCAATCCTCTTGTGCTGCCGCCCGGGAGCGGAACGCTGGTCAGGGCCGTTGTTCAGTGGCCCCCCGTAGCCTCGCCTTGGGGCTATGACGGTTCTGAGCCGGAGGCATGAGACGGCCGCTCCCCTTGTGCCACAAGGCCTGGCGGGTCGACTCCCCAATTGGGGAGTCCATGGCGCAACTGCCCCCGCCCCGGCTGCACGTCCCTAGGCCGAAGATCGTTGAACGCGATGTCCCTTGAAAACACTGGGCTGTGGGCGCGACTCCCCAATTGGGGAGTCGCATGGCGCGCCCCGGCTCTGGGGTCAGCTCCACGCCGAGGGTGCTGCGTGTTATGCGATGGGCACGCAGCGGTCTCCGCAGTGCCGCTATGAGCCGTCCTATATGGCGCGCTAGACGGGTTGCCCGCGGTCCCGAGACGCATCGCGGCTGTCGCCGAGCCCGATTGGGGGAACGTGCTCGCGGAGTTCGAGACCAGCGTGCGTGTCGTGCCGGACAGGCGAGTGCCTCTCCATAACGTCGATCATCACATTTCAGCCGTTATGTGATGAGAGGTGAATGATGTGAGCCTGCCCTTCAATCCGCTCGGCCTCGTCGATCTCCGCAGAGTCAAAGCCGCTCTGCAGCGCAGAATGCAGCTGATGGCGGAGGACCTCCTCGCGTCGAAGATCTTCGTCATCATCAACGGCAAGGGCGGCGTGGGAAAGTCGAGCCTGGCCGCTGCCCTGGCCGTCGCCCTGGCCAAACTCGGGCTCCGCGTCCTGCTCATGGAGATGGACGAGCAGGGCAACAACGGCGAGGACACCGGCTACAACGGCACGGACCTCGACGACGGAGGACAGGCCCAAGCGGCAGCCATCCTCGACGGCAAACCCCTCACCCCGACCGGCGAAGCACGCCCCGGCCTCTTCGTGGTCCCAGGCGGCCCCGCCCTCGAAGACATCATCGAGGAGCTGTACTGCCAGCGCCGCGCCGCGCGGCATGCCGACAACCCTGAAGATCAAGTCGCTTGGATGGGGATGTATGCGGCCGCCCTCGATGCCGTACGCGATCTCTACGACGTGATCATCCTGGACGTTGCGCCCGGGAGTGAACCGCTGCAGCTCCAGGCACTCGTCGCGGGGGACATGACCATCATCCCGTCCCGCAGTGATCCCTCGTCGCGGAAGGGGCTCCGGACGGTGGGCCGCCGCTTCGCCCAGGCGCTCTCCCTCAACCCCATGCTGCGGCTCCTCGGCGTCGTCGTCTTCGGGACCAACTCCAGCGCCACCAGGGTGCAGTCCAACATCCGCAACCAGCTGACCGCCGACCTCAAGGGCAACGCGCCGGTATTCGAGCAGACCATCAGGTGCGTCGAGTCCGCCGCCGTCACCTGCAGATCCCGCGGCAAGGTGCCGCAAGAGCTCGTCAGCGCCCAGGACCTGGAGCCTGCCGTCCTCCGCTCCATCAAGGCCTTGGCGGGTGACTACAAGTCGCTCGCGATGGAGGTCCTGCAGGCCAAAGCAGATCTCGACACCAGACGGCGCGAAGGGAATGCGGCATGAGTGAGACAGCGAGCGACACCATCAGGAGCGGTGGCCTGCCTGAAGACGATGGCAGTCTCGACGGCTTCGCGCTTCCGCCGACCGCAGCGGCAGCCTTCGCCCCGACTGCCCGAACCCGCCGTCCCGCGCCGGCGACCGAGCCGCACGCGCCGAGCGGAGGCAGGGCAGCCGACCCCGTGGCAACCCCGACCACTGTGAACAGCTCAGCTGGTCCCTCGTCTGTGCCGCACGCAGCACCCCACGCCTACGCCACCCTGCCGGCTCCTGCGCAGGCCCACTTCGCACCCACGGCGCCTTCCAGAGCTGACTCCCAGGACCCGCTCCCATGCCTGATCATGGTCGACCTGGAGGTCCGCCGACGGTTCGAGCACTACCAGACCGCCCAGAGGCTGGCGACCGGCCACGAGCCCACCAACGCCATCGTGGTGCGCAGGGCCTTTCTGCACGCCAAGCGTCACAGCCTCTTTCACCAACTCCGGGAAACCGTCCGGCACCAGCAGCACACCCTCACCGAGGAGGACGACGACCCAGACGGCCTGTTCGGGGATGTCCCCACCCGCCGGGTCGAGCGCGGTCGCACCAAGAGCCGCACCCAGCAGTCGTTCCGGCCCTCGGGCCGCGAACTCGCCGTGTACGACGCCTACAGCAGCCACCACGGCTTCCCCAACCGCAGCGACTTCCTCAACGAGCTCCTCGACGCCTTCCTGCCTCCGTTGCCCTCCGCCCCCAAACGCACGGCCGGCCGGTAGAGCGAGGAAGCGGATCCGGGCCGCCGCGGGAAGGAGTTGCTGCCGGCGCGCCTCTTCGTGCCCGGAAGAGATCGCGAAGAGGGCGGGGTCAGCGCGTGACCCCGCCCTCTTCGTACGTTCGGCATCTAGTCCGGCCGGCGCACCGCGACTGCCCGCCCGATCTTGTTGAGGAGGTTCTCTATCTCGGACAGTGCTGTGGCTGCGGCCGCTGGGCTCTCTTCGAGGGCTCGCCGCACGGCCGGCTTGCTGATGCCCCGCTCTGCCTCACGCAGAAGTGCCAGCGTCTCGTTCAGCCGGTCCAGATCAGCCGAGTTCCCGGCAGACCCCTTGGGATTACTGGCCTGTGGGCCGGACTCCCCAATTGGGGAGTCCGGCTGGCCGCCGATCGTCGTGATGTTGTGGACGGATCCCTCGGAGCCGTTCACGCCTTCGCCGGCCGCCTTCGCCTCGCCAGCGTCCTCGGACTCCGCGGCGCCTGCCAGGGGCTCCGGCGCGGGCGGGGGTGCCAGGACACCGCGCACCATCTGCCCGATCTCACCCGGGGTCGCCTCACTGGTGAGGGGAGGCAGCCGACGGGTGACCTCGGCCAGCAGATTCGCCGTCACGCGCTTGCCCGTGCGGGCCACGGCGTCATACACCGCGACGGCCGCCCTGTCGCCGGCGGCGTTCTTGATGTCCACCAGCTGCCGGACCTGGGACTCGCGCGGGTGCCAGCCCATCTGCGACAGCGCCTCGCCGATACGCCACTCGTCCATCAGGCGGTACACCTGGGACTCGGAGATCTCCCAGCTCACCCAGACGAAGTCGGCAAAGTTCGGATGACCGGAGTTGCGGTGCAGATTGCCGGTCGCCATGGTCTCGAGGCTCTTGCCCGCGATCCAGAACGCCTTGTGGAGGTTGTCCATGCCGGCGCGGCAGGCCTGGAACGTCTTCTCCTCGTCGGGCGTGAGCTCGCCCTCGCTGGCGGGCGGTCGCGGCGCCGGGATGGATTCGAGGGTCGTGCCGACGGGGGCCTTCACCACGACATTGGCTTCCTGCAGCACGCCGGGCAGCCCACTGCCCAGCAGGCCCTTCGGCCGTACAGCGGTGTCGGTGGGATCGTCGTCGAACGCGCCGGACATCAAGCAGCCTTCCTGCAGTGTGCGTCGATTTCCTGGTTGAGCCGATCCATCTCCTCCGCGAGGGGCTTGATGGATTCAGGCACGACGTCCGCGCGCTGGGCGCGGCCCGCCGCTACGTCGTAGCTCTTGGCACTTGAGGGAAGCAGGGCCGCGTACTCGGCGAACGTCAGGCCCTTCTTCCGTGCATTGACGGCCGGCATCTCTCGGTATCCGACAACGGTCGACAGCATCGGGGTGTTCGCGCCGAGGATCTTCATCACGTCCTGACGCACTTCCTCATGCAGCTGCGTGGCGCTTGGGTTCGACCCGTACAGGCAGGCCCCGGCGACCTGGAGCTGCGGGTTCACCTGGCTGCGTACCAGCTTGTAGTTGCGGGCGATGCGCCGCATCCCGCGTATCGACGTGTCGTCGGATCGGGTGGGCACGAACAGCCACCGGGCGGCGGCGAGGGCAAGCTGTTCCAGGGCGTCTTGCTCGGGCGCGCTGTCCAGGATGATCCGGTCGTACCACGGTGCGATCGGAGCGAGTGCGCGAGCCAAGGAGGCAACGACAAAGACGCCTTCCATCGGCATCCGCGCGGTCAGCAGGGTCAGCAGTTCACCGACGGCTTCGCCGCCCGGCACCACGTCGAGGTTGGGGCGCACCTCGCGGACCGGGAGCAGGGCCGTGCGGTCCTGGATCGCCCGCAACAGACCCTCGCCGTTGAGTACCGACGGGCCGTCGGGACGCAGTCCCCTGTCGAACCGCTCGATGCCCAGGTCGTCGTCGTCCTGACTGGTGACGCAGATGAGGAGGGTGCGCTCGCCCTGGGCCGCGTGCCAGGCGGCTTTTTGAGCAGCGATGGTGCTCTTGCCGACACCGCCTTTGCCCGTGCCGATCATGACGGCGTTCTCGTGCGGTTCGATGATGTCTACCGCATCACTTAGCACCGGAAGCGGCCTCCTCGTACGTACCTGCCGCGCGCTCGGCTGAGCTCCGGCAATCGGCATCCTGGCACACCGCACCCCTTGGAATCTCTGGGCCATCGGCTCGACTCCCCAATTGGGGAGTCCACTCGGTCGCGGCGCCGGTCAACGACGCGCCTGCTTTCAGAGGTTGACGCCCCCAACCCCGAGCAAGATCAATCCCGTGAAGTGGGCCACAGCTACCGGACACGAATCGGTCAGATGATCACTATTCGTTGACGATCGGACTCCGTGCTCCGCCGAACTGCTGCTTCGTCATGCAACGCGTGAGAGTGTGAAGCCCGTTCGGACGGGATGTTCTTGAGGGAGGGCAGCACGACGTGGCCGCGCCACTGCAGCTGACTCGGATGCACCGGGTTCTCATCGGCGTGGTCGTGACCGGCGCGGTCGTCATCGCCGGGATCGGCTTCGCAGGCTCGTACGCAGCCGTCCGCGAGTTGGCCATCAAAAAGGGCTTCGGGAACTTCGCCTATGTCTTCCCGATCGGCATCGACGCGGGCATCTGCGTCTTGCTCGCCCTGGACCTTCTCCTCACCTGGATCAGGATCCCCTTCCCGCTGCTGCGGCAGACGGCCTGGCTACTCACCGCGGCGACGATCGCCTTCAACGGCGCGGCGGCCTGGCCGGACCCGCTGGGCGTGGGCATGCACGCGGTGATCCCGGTCCTCTTCGTCGTCGCGGTCGAGGCGGCCCGGCACGCGATCGGCCGGATCGCCGACATCACGGCCGACAAACACATGGAAGGCGTCCGCCTCACCCGCTGGCTGCTCTCCCCGATCCCGACCTTCCTGCTGTGGCGCCGGATGAAGCTGTGGGAGCTGCGTTCCTACGAGCAGGTCATCAAGCTCGAGCAGGAGCGCCTGGTCTATCAGGCGCGGCTGCGCTCGCGGTTCGGGCGTGCGTGGCGCCGGAAGGCTCCGGTGGAGTCGCTGATGCCGCTGCGGCTTGCCCGCTACGGAGTGCCGCTTGCCCAGACCGCACCTGCCGGGCTGGCGGCCGCCGGCATCGATGAGCCCATGCCCCTCATCTCCGGCCCGTCGCCTGTCGCCGGCCCGGCGCCACTGGCTCCCGCCAGTGCCGAGCATCAGCGGGCCCTGGAGGTCGGTGAGTTCGCCGAGACGGTCTCAGGCCACCGGCACGAGAGCCAGGCCGCGGTGGCAACGCCGACCGCAGGGGAGGCCGCTTTGGCACCGGAGACGGTCGCCGAAGTGCCGGCCGAGGAGGCACCCGCGGGGCTGACCGCAGACTCGCACTCCAGCTTCCCCACGGCGTACGCGGAGTTCCTCAACCGCTACGGCGACTTCCCCAACGCCCACCAGTTCGCGCTCTTCCTCGCCGACAGCTACGGCATCACCGACTACGGACAGCCGATCCCCGAGAAGGATCTGGTGCCGGTGGTGAAGGAGCTGCGGCGCCGAGCCGAGAACCCGGGGGAGTGGGTTGCCGATCCGGCGGTGACCGAATTCCCGAGGGACGAGATGACCGATCCATCGGTCACGGATCCCGCACAGGCGCGCGTGACCGATCAGATCGGTCACGCCGTATCGGTCACCGGCGGCGCTTCCCTGGTCGGCTCACCGGTCGGGCCGGCCGCCCCGCGGGCTACCCAGCCTGAGCCGGTGCCCACGGCATCGGCTGCCGACGGCCTTGCTGTCGGCGGCCGGCTTCCGCGGCAGACCGCCCTCGATTTCACGACCGGTTCGGTCACGGGCCGGACGGACGGGGATGCGACCACGTGGGAGGCGACGGTGACGGACACCGGCGAGGCCACCGCGCGGGTTCCCGAACAGCAGGTGGACGAGACGCCAGTGGGGGAGCTGACCGAGGACCAGCGGATCGACCGCGTCGTCCAATGGCTGCTCGAGGCGGAGGCCGCGGGCAAGAGGTTCTCCGGGGCCGAAGCGGCCCGCCGCAACGAGGTGTCTCCCAAGACGGGGCAGCGCGACGTCCTCAAGGCCAAGCAGCGACTGGAGGAGCAGCAGCGCGAGCGAGGCCGCGCGCACCTGCGGTCCGTGCGCAACAGCTGACCCGCTCGACGGGGCAGCAGGAGCGCCCACAACGCACTCAGGCTTCGGGCCCGGCCAGGTTGTCCGGGCCCGAGACGTGTGCCCACCCGCTCGGCCAAGGCACGGCGCGACCCCGCTTCCTGTGGCCGTTCCGGTGTCCCGGCCGTGACCGATTCACTGGCCGCCAAGGCGTGACCGATGGGCGCTGAGGCGGATCGGTCATGACCGATCCGCCTGTCGTGACCGATGACCGATAGCGCGTCGACCGGTCATCGGTCATGACCGATCGGCGTGGATCGGTCATGCGCCGCCGTGACCGATCCTGCGGTCACCGGCACCTCTTTCCGACTCGGCCAGAGTGGCTTGTCCACCCGGATCGGTCACGGCCCACCCACCCGCGGATCGGTCACCGTCGTCCCCCTCGATGGCGCTCGACCGCGCCCAACCACCGTGAGTTCGACCGGCCCCAGGCGGCGCCGATCGCGCGGCTTGCCCGGGTTCGGGAGCGGCTTGCCCCGGGTTGCTCCGCCCGGTCACCCGGGCTTGCCCTCCCCGCAGGGCGGCTTGCCCATCCCGGGCATGCCCGGCAGTTGTGGAAATGGGCAAGCCTGTCACCTGCTCTTTCAAGGGTTTGGGCAAGCCTTTGGGCACGCCCGGCTGAGGAGAGTTCACGGCACGAGATCCGAGAGGAGCCAGTGCCGTGCTCGACCTGCCAACCCCCATCCCGACCGCCCGCGGGATCTTCGCCCGCCTGGACGCGGAGTGGGCGGAGCTGTGCGAGGACGCATCCGTTCGGGCCGCGGTGACCGACTGGCTGATGACCGATCGCCTCGCCGACGACGTCGCCGCCGTGACCGATTCCTGGGTGCGCACCCTGGGCCCCGAGCAACTCCTGGCCGCCCTGCGCCCCGGCCGCGGGGTGCTGTCCGACGCCCTGACCGATGCGGTGCTGCGCAGCCTCCTGGTCCGTGCAACCGGTCATGACCGATCGGCCACGCTCGCCGCGCGGATCATCGTCCAGGCCATGCTCCCGGCCGCGGTGCGTATGACGCGGGGACAGGTGCGAGGGACCGGCGGACGCACCTGGGACGACGTCGGTCACATCGTGATCGCCGCCCTGTTTGAGGTCGCATGCTCCGGCCGCATCCACATCCGGCCCGGCCGGCCCGCCGCGAACCTCGCCCTGGACACGCTCAGCCGGGTCTGCCGCGAACTCGCCGCCGACCGCGAGCCCGACCGCGAGGACCTCGCCGCCGCCGAACACCTCGCCGACCTCACCCCGGGACCGGACGCACGCGCCCACGCCGCCGCCGTCCATCAGGCCGCGCACGCGGCCGGCCTCACCACCGACGCGAGCGTCGGCGAGGCGGAGGCCAGCAGCGCCCGCCTGGAACTCCTCGAACTCGTGCTGGAGGCGATGGAGCACGGCTCGATCAGCCCCGCCGACGGACAGGCCATCGCCTGGCACTACACCACCAGCCCGATCCCCGACGCGCAGGCCGCGCACCACGCCGGCACCACCGCCGCCGCCTGGAGGCGCCGACGCAGCCGCGCCGTCGAGCGGCTCAAGTCCTGCCTGCGCCCCGCCGCCTGAAGACCGCCCACCTGATTCCGACTGAGACGGAGACCCGCATGCCCACCCGTACGAGGACCCGGCTGGACGAGGACGAAGAGCGCGTCACCCGCGCCCAGCGGCTGCTGATCGGCCTGGGCGCCGCCCTGGTCCACCGCCCGTTCGACACCGCCACCCACGACCAACTCCTCAGCTTCCTGACCGACGACGCCGAGAAGGTCCTCGCCTCGCTGGAGGTGCTGCGCCGGCGCCCCGAAGCCGAACTGCGCGCCCGGGTCGCCGAACTGGCCGGCCACAGCCTGCTGCCGACGGGAGGCGCAGCATGAAGCGCGCACTGACCCGCCGTCCCGCCAAAGGCGCGCCGTCCGAGCCTCCCGTCGTGGAAGAGGAGTGGGATGTCGACGAGCCGGCCACCGACGACGCTGGCAGCACCGACATCGGCGGCTGGTCGACCGGCGCCCGCGCCAACACCAGCGCCCTGCTGCGCTGGGCGGCCTGGGGCCTGCTCGTCATCGGCCCGGTCCTCGGTGCCGCCGCCTTCGCGCGGGCCTCGACGACGCCCGCTGCGCAGCCGACGGTGACGGCAACCGCCCCCACAGGCACCGGCTCCCAGGGCGCGGCCGGCTTCGCCAGCCTGTTCGTCGCGCAGTACCTGCGCGCAGGGGAGGGCGACCAGGACAAGCTGGCCGCGTACTACCCGCCCGCAGGCGACCTCCAGCTCGAGGGCGATCCCGGCCGGCGTCACGGCGAAGACCTCACCGTCGTCCGCCTGCGGCAGACCGACCCCGATGTGTGGTCGGTGACCATCGCGGCCCACATCGTGTCCGACACGAAGCCAGCCGCCACGGCGACGTCGTCCACCGACGACGCACAGCCGTCCGCCGCCCAAGCGGCTGCGGACAACCTCCACTACTTCCAGGTGCCCGTCGCCGTCGGCCCGGCCGGGGGAGGTGCCACCGGCTACACCGCCTTGTCGATGCCAGCCGAAGTCGCTGCGCCCGCCCGCATCAAGAGCCCGGATCTGATCTACGGACCGGCACAGCCGGCCTCGAGCTCCGACCCGCGCACCCAGGCGGTGACCCAGTTCCTCGGCGCCTACCTGACGGGCTCCGGAGCGCTGGACCGCTACCTCGCCCCCGGCACCAAGCTCACCGCGATCACGCCCGCCCCGTACACCGCCGTCGCCGTCGACCAGCTGCAGATCGAAGGCGACCAGGGCGCCGAGCCGGTCACCACCGTCCCTGCGGACGGCACCCGTACCCGACTGGTCGTCACGGTCCGCGCGACCGGCCACGACAAGGTCCGTGTCCCGCTCTCCTACGCCCTCACCCTCAAGGCCCGCGCCGGCCGCTGGGAGATCGCCGCACTCGACGGCGCCCCCTCGCCCGCGCAGGCGGCCGAATCCGCCCCCGCTTCGACCCCCTGACCGAAGGAGCAC
This sequence comes from Streptomyces longisporus, assembly GCF_039532765.1. Classification (NCBI taxonomy): domain Bacteria; kingdom Bacillati; phylum Actinomycetota; class Actinomycetes; order Kitasatosporales; family Streptomycetaceae; genus Streptomyces; species Streptomyces longisporus. The sequence continues at coordinate 21,197 of NZ_BAAASG010000033.1, read as the reverse complement.
CTCACCATGCAGACCGTCACACTCGCCGCGGACTGGATCACCATCGGGACCGGTCTCGGCACCGACATCAAGACCTTGATCTTCAAGGTGTTCATTCCCGTGCTGTGCGGGATCTTCATCCTCGTCGTCGGCTTGAAGACAAGGGCCCCCGGCCCGACCCTGATGGCGGTGATCTTCGCCGGGGTGGTGCTGGGGCTGTCCCTGAGCATCAACACCATCGGCAAGTCCACCAGCGACACCATCAACGAGTACAACAACGGCGGGGGCGGCAAGGTCGTCCAGGGCGACCAGTGAGCGCGCCGGACGACCTCGACGAGGACTTCGTCGGCCGCTGCTACACCAAAGCCCGCCGCGCCCCGCTCGTGCACGGCGTGGTCCGCAGCGTCAACGGCGGCCCCAACTTCCGCCTGCCGTTCGGCCCGTACACCCTCACCCAGCTCGCCGCGATCGTTCTCTCGGTCGCCCTGCTGGTCCTGTCCCGCCCCCTGTGGGGCGGGCACGGGCTGGGGGACCTCCTCGTCCTGGTCCTCGTCCCGGCTGGCGCCGCCCTCGCGATGCGGCACCTGCACATCGACGGCCGCAACCCGGCCGCGGCCGCCGCGAGCGTCGCGGTGATGCTCGCCAGCCCGCGCTGGGGCCGCGTCCACGGCCGTCCCCTCCGCCCCGCCCGCACTGAGCGGGATGCGCCCCGCGTCACCCTCGCCGCTCCCGCTGCCGGCGACCCCCTGTCGCCGGCGCGGCCGCCGGCCCCGGTGCCCCAGCGCACCCGCCCGGCGGCCCCCGCCGCGTCGGCGTTGCGACCGGCTGCGCCCGCGCCGATGGCGTCGGGGGTGCAGGCACTGCTCGCCCGCCGCACCCCGCCGGCCCCCACCGACTTGGAGAAGTAAATGCGTCTGCCCATCCGTCACATCGCCCGCAACCTGATCTTCACCGCGTCCGGCACCGTCTGGGCGGTGTGGCGGGTGGCGGCCGCCAACTACTCCCACGCCCCGCAGGCCGCGAAGAAGCGCCGGCTGAAGGCGCTTGAGTCGCTGTTCAAGTCGTTGACCGGCGAGCCGATGTTGCTGAGCCTGTGCCCGCAGGTCGACCCGATCGCCGTGGTGCGGGCCATGGTCGCCGATGTCGACCTCGCGCGCAGCCCGCGCTACGAGCAGCTCGGTCACGCCGTCCTCGACCAGCTCGAGGCGATGGAACTGACCGGGCGTACCGACTGGCTGGCCGTGCCGCTGCCGGCCCTCTCCCAAAGGGACATGCTCGCCTCGGCGTTCCGTGCCGCGAGGGCCGAAGTGTCCACCTCCCTCGGGCTGATGCCCGCCCCGGTCAGCGCCGGCGAAATCACCGAGCGGGCCGCGCAGGCCGAGCGGATGCAGGCCCGCTGGCCCGCCGGGGTCGCGATGCGGCCCGCGACCGAGGCGGAAATCCTGTGGATCTACGGGCACAGTGCCCGTCGGGGGCTGTCCGAGCCGTTCCTCCCGGACGGCACCGAGCCGGCCGTACGGGGGCGCGGCCGCACGGTCGCCGCCCTGGGGGAGATGCTCCTGGCCGAGGGCGGCACCGACTTCGACACCCGCCGCCCCGTGCCCGGCAACCCCTTCCAGCGCCGGTATCTGCAGGTGTCCAGCGAATGGGGCGACTCGTACCAGGCGCTGCTCGCCCTCTCCGAGATGCCGGAGGCCTTCGCGCTGCCGGGCGCCGCCTATCTGCAGCAGCTCGACGACCTGGCCTATCCCGTGGACTGGACGGCCCGCCTGGTCATTACCCCCGGCCGCAAGGCCGAGGCCAAGAGCCGAAAGCGCGCCCGGCATCTGCGCACCCAGGCTGCCGAGTACGAGGGCGACCCGGCCGGCCCGCCGGCGTCGATCGCCAAGAACCAGGCCGACAACGACGAGTTCCGTGAACGGGTCTCCTCCTCCGAACGGGAGGTGGAGATCCAGGCCATGGTCACGCTCGCCGTGTGGGGAGCGAGTCCCGACGAGGTGCAGGACCGGGCGGCCGCACTCGCCCATGACTTCGGCGCCACCGACTACACCTTCGCCCGGCCGGTGGGGGAGCAGGCCAACCTGTGGCGGGCCATGCTGCCCGGCTGCCGCACCCCCCGCGTGCTGACCGGCTACGCCCAGACCCTCCTCAGCCGCGACTTCGCGCTGTCGATGCCGTGGTGCGGCAGCGCGCTCGGTGACGACCGCGGCGGTCTGTTCGGGCTGCAGCTCGCCTCCGGCGGCGCCCGCCCGGTGCTCATCGACCCGGCCCGCGGCCCCCGCGAGAACGCCTCCGCGTCCATGGCCTTCATCGGCGAGCTCGGCGCCGGCAAGTCCGTCGGGCTGAAGACGGCCGTCTATAACGTCCTCGCCCGCGGCCACCAGCCGGGCAAGCCCAACTCCCGCGGCCGCGCGGTCATCGTGGACCGCACCAAGGAAGAGGAGTGGGTGCGGTTCGCGAAGGCCTGCCCCGGCACCACCCAGGTCATCCGCATCGACCAGCACGCCGAAGTCAGCCTGGACCCGCTGCGGCTGTTCACCGGCGACAGCCCGAAGATCGCCGCCCGGTTCTGCGAGAGCTTCTTGACCCTGCTGCTCGGCGTCAAGCCGATGGAACTGGAGGGCGTCGCCCTGTCCGAGGCGGTCGAGGCGGTGCTCGCCCAGCCCCGCCCGTCCATGCGCGCTCTGGTCGACGAACTCGCCGAACGCGGTCGGACCGACGACGCCGCGGCCCGCACCCTGGCCCGCAAGCTCAAAGCGGTGGCCCGCAAGGACCTGGCGGCCGTGGTCTTCGACGACGCCCTGCCCGTCGTCGACACCCGCCGGGCCGACTGCGTTGTCTTCGCCGTCAACTCCCTCCAGCTGCCCAAGAAGGCCGAGCTCGCCAGCGAGCACCGCATCGAACGCCTCGAGTTCGAAAAGGTCCTGGGCCGCGCCGTCATGTATCTGATCGCCGCCGTGGCCCGCGAGACCGCCATGGCCTCCAAGGAGGAGTTCGCGGTCGCCGTCTTCGACGAGTGCTGGTACCTCACCTCGAGCGACGAGGGCCTGGAGCTGCTGCTGGAGCTGATGCGGGACGGCCGCAAGCACAACGCCGCCGCCTACGTCGGCTCCCACGACCCCGACGACATCGGCCCGTCCGCTTCCGAAAAGGGCGCGATCATCCGCGGCCTGATCCCGCACCGGTTGATGTTTAGGCAGACCACCCGCGCCCTGGCCGTCCGCGGCCTCGATTTCCTCGGGGTCGACTCCGCCGACCCCGACCTGCTCGACCTGGTCACCTCCGGGTTGTCCCCGATCGACCTGCCCGAGGAGGAGCGCATCGCCCGCGCCGGCGAATGCCTCTACCGCGATCTCGCCGGCCGCATCGGCCTGATGAAGGTCCTCATCCCCTTCGACACCGTGGTGGCCCGCGCCATCCACACCACGCCCAGCGACTACCGGACCGCAGCATGAGGGCAATCAGACTTCTCCGGATCCGGCTGCGCACCCTGGGCGGCGCCCGCCTGCGCATAGCGGTGCTGTTCGCCGCCATCGCCGCGACCACCCTGACCCTGCTCACCTCCCTGCCCGCGCACGCCGCTCCCTCTCCGACGCCGTCCCCGAGCGCTACCTCCAGCACGCCGGCCACCGGCAATGCGCCGAGTGCGCAGGAGATCGAGGACGCACAGAAGTTCATGGAGCAGGCCCAGGAGCAGCTGTCGAAGTCCGCTCAGGCCGCGATGCTCGACGCCCAGGCGGACGATCTGCGCAAGCAGCTCCCCAACGAGGGCGGCATCCTCGGCGTCTTCTCCGTCACCGACGCCAACAATCTGCCGATCAGTGTCTACACGGTGGAGTCGGACACGGGCTCGTTCGCGCGCTGGGACCTCGGCTTGATGAACCTGCTCACTGGGGGCTGCTACATGCTCACCAAGTGGGTGATCGCGTTCTGCTGCTGGCTGATCGCCTGGTCGCTGTCCTTCGGGCTGGCCAAGCTGCTGCTGTCGCCGGCGCTGGCCATCGCCAACTCCCTGCACAGCCGCGTGGTCATGGAGATGGGTCTGCCGAGCGTGTTCCTCGCGTTGTGCGCCCTGATCTGCACCGCACGGATCTTCTTCGGTGACCGGGCCAAGGGGTGGGGCGATGCCGCCCTGTCCATCGTCCTGGCGGCCCTGACCACCACGCTGCTGTCCTCCCCACCGCAGACCCTGCTGGGCGACAACCACGGAGCGATCGCGGTCACCCGGGGCTTCGCCCTCGACGTCGCCGACGTCGTCCTCGACGCCGACCCCACCAACTCCTGGGCCCACAACGACGTCACCACCCCGGCCACCTCGTTCACCCTGTCGCGCCCCCTCACCGACGCCCTGACCGACGCGTTCATCGTGCAGCCGGCGATGCTGCTGCAGTACGGCCAGACCTTCGACGGCGCCTGCGCCCGCGACTACGCCCAGACTCGCATCAAGCAGCTCGCCTACCAACGGCAGACGGACAAGGTCATCGACCAGGCCGTCAAGATCGGCAAGCTGACGGCCGTCCTCCGCGGCGACTTCTGGGACACCCAGTTCGGCTGGGAGGAGCGGCTCGGCGCCACCTGGGCCATGAACCACTTCGGCAGTCCCCCCATGGACGCCTTCGAGAAGAAGTGCGTCAAGGGCGACATCAACACGGCGAAGAAGGCCAGCCTCGACAAACTCGGCGGATCCCTCTTCCTGCTCATCGCCGCCCTCATCGTCGGCGTCCTCATCACCGGCCTGGCCGGCAGCTTCCTCACCGCCCAGTGCCGCATCGCCTGGGACGCCATCCGCGGCGAACCCGCCCTGCTCGCCGGCACCATCCCCGGCCTGGGGCGCGCCTTCCTGTGGGACTGGTGCGCTTCCGTATGGCGCTCCCTGGCGCAGATGCTCGTCGCCGTCACCTCCCTGGCCGTGTTCATCATCGTCATCAAAGCCGTCCTCGACCCCGTCCAGACGGACTGGGGACGCGAGTTGAGCCTGCGATTCCTTGCCGTGGACGTCGTGTGCATCGCCGCGGTCAAAAAGCGCAAGGCACTCCAGGCCCGCACCCAGCAGATCGCGAACAACCTCAAGTCCAAAATGTCCGGCGGCCGCGTCGGCGGCACCCACGGCTCGATCTTCACCCCCGCCGCCACGCCGATCTCCAAGTCTCCGCAGCTGGGCCGGAAAACAGCCCGCGTGCTGGTGCGCGGCGCCCTGGCCACCACCGCGCTGGCCACCGGCAACCCGCTGGCCGCAATCGGCTACGCGATGCCGCAGTCCGTCGGAGCGACCGCACTGATGTCCCGTCTCAGCCGCGGCCACCGCGGACCAACCCGCCCGCGGCCCGCAGGACGCTCTCGACGCCCCATGCCCCCGACCCCGGCGTCCGGCGCCCCCGCGACCCCGCCGCGGCCGACCACCGCGCCGCCCCGGCCGGCGTCCCCGCCCAGGCCCATGCGGCCGCCGAACCCCGGACCGCCGGCGCGTCCCACCGGTACGCGTCCTGGAGCCGGCCCGAACCGGCAGCGGCCGCGCCACCAGCCGCCGCTGCAGCCGGCCAACTCGCCTCGCCAGCAGCAGCTGCGGCGCCGCCTGGACCGCGGGGTCCGCCGCACGCCGCCCACCCCGCGGCGCAGCCTGCAGCCCAACCGGGCCTCCCAGGACGACTACGAGAGCTACCTGAGCGAGCTGGAAGAAGCGGAGCTGCGGCGCCGCGCGGCGGGTGATCCCAGCAATGAGTAGTCGTACGAAGAAGGTGCTGGGTGGCACCATCGCGCTCGTCCTGCTGGTCGTGATCCTCATGGGCGCCGTCGCCGGCCACGTCATCGGCCTGGGCGAAGCCCAGGCACAGGACGCCGCGGCCCAACTGCAGTGCCAAGGGACGGGCGGTGCCGGCCTGGACGCCGACACCGCCCAACTCGCCCAGCAGGTCAGCTCCCTGGTCTCCGGCAGCAGCGACGTGACGGTGTCCGGGCTGCCCGACCCGAAGGAGCAGCTCCCCAACGCGAAGACCATCGTGGCGACCGGGATCCAGCTGAAGATCCCGGCCCGCGGCCAGATCATCGCGCTCGCCACCGCCCTGCAGGAGTCCGCCCTGCGCAACCTCGACCACGGGGACCGGGACTCCCTGGGCCTGTTCCAGCAGCGGCCCTCCCAGGGCTGGGGCACCCGAGAGCAGATACTCGACCCCGTCTACGCGAGCAAGAAGTTCTACACCGCCCTGAAGTCGGTGAAGGGCTGGGAGTCGATGCCCGTCACGGTCGCCGCGCAGAAGGTACAGAAAAGCGGCTTCCCCGACGCGTACGCGAAGCACGAGCCGCTGGCGACCGCGCTGCAACAGGCCATCGCCCCCACGCTCGGCGCGTCCGTGGGCAGCCCCACCGGCGCGGTCGCCAACCCGTACGCCCTGAGCTGCGGCCCCCAGACGGACGGTTCGCAGTACGGGACGATCCAGGCCGGCACGCTGCCCGACGGCTACCAGATCCCCGCCACCGCCAAGCCCGCCGCCCGGGCCGCGATCCAGTGGGCCCTGCAGCAACTCGGCACCCCGTACCAGTGGGGCGGCAACTGCAGCAACCCGCACGGCAGCGCCCCCGCCGGCCACTGCGACTGCTCCTCGCTGATGCAGCGCGCGTACGGCGTCGCCGGCATCCAGATCAGCCGCACCACCTACACCCAGATCCACGACGGGCGGGCCGTACCCGCGAACGCCAGCGCCCTGCAGCCCGGCGACCTCGTCTTCACCGAGGGCTCCGCCTCCCGCCCGGAACATGTGGCGATGGCGATTGGGGACGGTCTTCTCGTGCACGCTCCGCGCCCGGGCCGGGTGGTCGAGGTGGCGAGGGTCGCCACGCACGGCACGATCCTCGTCGTACGGAGGATCGTCTAGCCGTACGGGACGGCGCCGCCGTCATTGAGGGCTGTTTCTAGAAGCGGTGCAGGTCAAAGGTGCATGGCAGCATAGGGGGTTGGTGATCGGCGTCGGGGGCTGGGATGGGAAAACGCAAGGGCAAGCGCCGGTGGCGGCCGTTGAGCGCGCATGAACAAGAGATGCTGATGCGTCGCGAGCAGCAAGGGGCGGAGTGGCATCGTCGCTACCTGGACCGGGCGCGGCGTCTGCGGCGGCAGCAGGCGAAGCGGTTTTTCATGTGGAAGCTCGTGGGGGGCGCCGTAGGGGGCGTGCTTGCTGGCGTCATGCACGCTCTCGGACGCATATGAGGCCCACTGCGGCTCCAGGTGCGGGCGTTCGACGAGCTGGAGGCGTACGACGGCGACGTAACCGAGCCGGTTATCGACGGGTTCTTCTCGGCGGGCCCGCCCCTGTCGTCCGAGTTCGATCACGCACGCGCTGACGGGTGCGGTTAACACCGTCCGAGGTGGTGTGGGCGCCAGCAGCTCACCCCCTGAACCCCGCGAAATGCGGGCGAGAGCCGCGCGGAGCCATCTGTGGAGCCGTTGTTCAAGACTGTAACCGCGGGCCAGGACAGTTGAGATAGCCGGATCCGGCGCCTGTCCGAGGGGACTTGCGCCCCTAACTCTGCACGAACGCATGCTGCTGCCCGTTCGTCAGCCCGTCGTGCCAAGGGCGACACCATCCGCATGTGAGTCACGCATGCCTGAACCCAAGGGGATAACTCCGCCGTGTCCACGATCACCCTGCTCGTCCTGCTGCTGCTCGTCATGGTCGGCTTCCTTGCTGTCGGCGCACTCGTCTACCTAGCGCACCGTCACCCGGCAGCGCGGGAGCCGCTGCTCGTGGGCCTGGCCGGTGTGGCCGCGATGGCCGCGGTCGTCACACCGATCGTGACGCGCTGAGCCGTCGAACAGGCGCCGCCGTGCAGCTCGACGGCGGCTTCTCGATGGGCCTGTCGTGCAACCGTGTACGGCGGCCCATCGCAAGAACGACGCTCGAAGACAACGACGATCACCGCGCACCGTTTCCCGACCCACTTCGTACGGCGCTTCGTGTAAGGAGCGGAGTACCCTGGCTAGTTGACGCCGTTGATGCAGCGGCTGGAGGCCTGCGCATAGGACTGCGGTCCGCGTGCGCACGACCCGTGTCTCCCCACCCGCAATTCCCGGGATGGGCAACCGGATTGCCGACGGCTTACACACCGACGCCGAGTACGTCCCGGACGGACCGAGGTCCCCCGAGGCGACGAGGGTGCGTAGCGCTCCGATGGTGCTGCCTCGCGTAATACCGCAGGCCGCGCCATTTCTTGTGCGCGGCCGTACCCAGAGGAGCGGTCGCGATGAGCGACACCTACCTGCCGGAACCCGAGCCGATCCATGAGATCTCGGTCATCCCGGTCACCGACTTCCGGAACAGCAACGACGACTTCGAGCACCGGCTCCCGCCGCTGAGCGCGACGGAGAAGGCCGAGGCCTACCTCTCGCAGCACGCCGACGTCCACCTCCCCGCCGCGAGCATCCGGCGCCTCGTCCAGGGCGCAGTCGAGCCGCAGGCACTCGTCGGCATCCGCGTCGAGCAGCATCGCGTGGAGACCGGCTGGCTGATGGTCCTCACCTACCGTGCCTACTCGCCCATGATCTCGCTCGCGATCGAAAACGACCGGTTGCTGGCTGAGGCCTCCTACGCGGCCGACCCCCGCGCTGTCGGCGGACGCAAGGCCCTGGCCATGCCCCAGCCTCACAACGAGTACGCCGCCCTGGTACACCCCGACGAGTACCAGGACATCCTGGAGTCCGTCGACCGGTCCGCCGAGCGCGTCCGGACCGACAACCCTCAGGAAGTGGGAGAGCGGCTGGTCGAGCGTCCTCTGATGCTCGTTCCGGCGCTCTTCGCCTCTGAGGACGGCGAGCCCGACGACGACGTCACCGCCGTGGACGGCAACTGTCGCCTCTCCTTCTGCTACCACCGCATGACAATCCCTCGCGGATGGGTGGACGACTCCCTGATCGGGCAGGCGAGCGAGAAGAAGGTGAAGCTCCGTCCCTCGCACCTGATGCAGATGTCCCTCCCCGCGCGCCGCGAGCTCGTACGCAAGGTGATCAAGCAGGAGCACAAGCGGCTCAAGCAGTCGCCCACCGGATCCGCGGCCGACATCAAGAGCCGCAACGAGGCGGCGATGGCCCTGAACGCCATGACTGTCCCGGTCCAGGTCATCGTGGGCTACCACGACGACGACCCCGGCAAGGGGATGCAGCGCTTCCCTGCCGCGGTGCGCGCCCTGCTGATGCGCATGAACGTCGGCGGCAAGCCGTTCGACCTCGGCGCGCAAAACGCCGTTACCGCTGAGGAGATCATCAACGGCCTGTACGACGAAGGACTTCTGGTCTCTGAATCATCTAAGGAAGACCAGGAGGCCATGCGTGACGTCCTGATCGGCCGGGGGAACGTGGCCGGCGCCATGCGAGTCCTCGGCCTGAACCCTGGGCTTCCCGACCTGCGTTTCGCGCTTGTCATGCAGCAGCTCACGCACAAGAGCGCCCCGTTCAACGCATTGGTGAAGAGCAAGCTGCAGACGAACGGTTACCTCGTCCTCAGCCGCCGGAACGGGCCGATCGTCGAGCTGGGCCTCCGCTCCTACTCGGCAGACAGGGACCTGAAGTCCACGCGCACGGCGCTTGATACGGGGTGTCTGTGGCAGGACCTGGTCGACTACCCGTGGGTCGTCGAGAACGTGGACACAGACGAGAAGGTCGACAATCTGCTCGCCCGCGCGGAGGAGAAGGAGACCCAGGCGACGCTGCTCCTCGGCGCGCTCGGCATGGTCGCGCTGGTCATGAGTGGACACCTCCTCGCAGCGGCCGGCTCCGCAGAGGCCATCACCGGCACGACCATCGCCCGTACGAGCGTCGGCCAGATCATCAAGGGCCTCCTCGAGAAGAGCGAGGGGCGGGAGATCCTCGCCGACGCCATCAAGCGGGTGCGTGCCGACCAGGCGCCCCGCTGGTGGGACGCCGAGAGGAAGGAACTTGCTGGCCAGCCGAGCGGCTGGAAGGGCTCCACCTACAACGCGCACCTGCGGGGCGCCGTCCGCAACGGCTTCACGGAGAAGAGCAAGGGCAAGGGCAAGACCACCGCGGAGCAGGAGTCCGACGCGCTCACCTTGTTCCAGGAGAGGCTCAACGAGACGGTGTATGGCCTGCGGGACCTGATTGACATGCGGGACCGGCACGGGACTACGGACCTCCTGCCGTGGACCGAGGTTGAGGCCTCCTTCAGTCAGATTGAGGACCTCGCGGACGACCTGCGCCTCGTCTCCGAGCCGAAGCCGCGCAACCGGTGACGGCCCCGGTCTGGCCCGGCGTCGTCACCATGACGCCGGAGCGGTACACGACCTTCGCAAGCATGGCCGGCCCCTGGCTCGAGGAGTACAGGTGCTGTCCGTTCAGCCTCGGCGACGACAGCGGTCACGAAGAGCGGGCCGTGTACATCGTCGTCAATGCCGATGACATGGCCTGCTACGCCGGCCGGACCCGCCCGACCCGACTCCTGCGTCGCGGAGCAGCTGTCACCCGGCTTCGCGGGCACACGACCGGCGCCCACTCGAAGCGGGAGGAGTGGGCGAGGTACTGGGTGCTGCCGCTCCAGCCGGACACCCCGGACGAGTTCGTCGACTGGCTCGAGCGCACCGTCCAGGCACGGCTCGGTCTGCCGCGGCGAAACCGTCGCTGGCGCAGGGCGTAACACCAGCCGCCATGTCGTTTCCCCGGCTCCCGCCCGGAGCTGGGGAAACGACATTCCGGCGATGTCAGACCCTCCTGCGATCATCCAGGCATGCTCATCAGCCCCCAGCTGGCCCGCGACATCCTGGCGGATCTGACCAAGGACTGCGGCCTGCCCATCCATGCGGGCGAACTGATCCCCGGCAAAAGCGAGTTCCTCGTCCACGGCCATGTGTTCGTCGGCGACATCGCCGTACGCGGCTACAAGGACAAAGGCCGTTGGAAGTACGACGACCGAGACGTCCGTCGCGCCGGCCAAGCCCTCGCCGCCGTGACAGTCGACGCCGCCGACGTCGTGAACGCCTGGATTCCTGATCGCCGCTACTTTGAGGACCGCGGGTCCCTCAACGACTGGAATCAAACCGACTGGCGCCGGACGTTGAACAACTGGATCTATGCCGCCGCGCAGAGGGCCCGTTGGCGCGCGATCGGCGCGGACACCCCCGTCGCCGCCGATCCCACCGACGACTTCGACATCTTCGATCCGGAGATCACCGTCGCCCTGGACAACGACGTGTGGAGCAGCCGGTACGAAATCGGCCCCCACGGCCTTCCCGGGGAGCTCACGTTCGACGACCTCGTTTCGTTCTACGGCGAGCGCACGATCGCCGGCACCCGCCCCCTCAGGTTGCTCACCCGGTCAGGCAGCCACTGGGTGCTGCCGCGCGGGTACGCGGACATGCTGGATCGCTGGCAGGAGCGGGACCGCGCCCTCGCGGAGCAGGCCCAGATCTGTACCGGCTGCCGGCGTCAGGGAAGCCGCTGCGCGTGGCGCGCCACCGCCGCGAACGGCTATGTCACCTTGTGCCCGGCCTGCTCCGGTGAGGCCTTCCAGGCCTACAAGGGGCACCTGCGCGGCGTCGCCTACAACTCCGCGCGCCGCACGCACCGCGCCGATGACTACTTGTGCTGTCTGTGCCGCGAGAGCAGGGCGTCAATCTGGGACCACTGCCACGAGCACGGCCACATCCGGGGCCCGGTCTGCGCCAGCTGCAACACCTTCGAGGGCAAGGGCGTGACCTTCCTCCGCCGGGACGGCAGCGTCCAGCACCTGCTGGAGTGCCGAGGGTGCCGGGAAGCGCGCACCCTGCCCCGCCGGTTCCACCTCGACGTCGTCCTCGAGCATCTGGAAGACATCGAACGGCACGGTCGTTGCCGACGTCGGCCGCACGCCCACCGCAGCGAGTACGTCCACGGCGTGCACCACATCACCCTGCACTGCCATGGCCACGCCTCGACATCGAAGTGGACGAAGGAGGTGTCCGTGGCCGAGGCCGCCGACGTCGTCCGCGCCTTCGTGGACAGGACGCTGTCCAGCGCATCCGGCAGCTGAGCCGTCGCGGGGTCTTGCCTCGCTGTGCTGCGCAGGCACCACAAGCCGGGTGTCGCACGCCGTGTTCGGAAAAGGCGAAGGGCCCGGCTGCGCGCCGGGCCCTTCGGTCAGTAGCGGGGACAGGATTTGAACCTGCGACCTCTGGGTTATGAGCCCAGCGAGCTACCGAGCTGCTCCACCCCGCGTCGGCGAGGCCACCTTACACAGTGGTCCGTGCGGGGCGGTGCGCATTTTCAGGTGTCAGCCGCGGCGGACGATGTTCTCGGCCTGGGGGCCCTTCTGGCCCTGGGTCACGTCGAACTCGACCTTTTCACCTTCGAGGAGTTCGCGGAATCCGTTGCCGGAGATGTTGGAGTAGTGCGCGAAGACGTCCGGTCCGCCGCTGTCCTGGGAAATGAAGCCGAAGCCTTTCTCTGCGTTGAACCACTTCACGGTGCCGCTGGCCATGCTGCTTGTCCTTCGATGTCGCCGGGGGTTCCCGGTTGGTTGTGGGTGGGGCCGCCCGTCACCGGAGGCGTCCGGCGGCCGTTCTACCCCGTGGGTGGCACGTCTATCCGGCGTCGGTGTGGGCGCGGAGTGCGGTTGCCCGGGGGCAGCGGGACCTACTTGCCCTTGGCGGCTTCCTTGAGCTTGGAGCCCGCGGAGACCTTGACGCTGTAGCCGGCCGGGATCTCGAGCGGCTCGCCGGTCTGCGGATTGCGGGCGGTGCGAGCGGCACGGTGGGTGCGCTCGAAGGTGAGGAAGCCAGGGATGGTGACCTTCTCGTCGCCCTTGGCGACGACGTCGCCGACGGCGTCGGCGAGGGCGGCCAGCACGGCGTCGGCGTCCTTGCGGGACACCTCGGCGCGCTCTGCGATGGCTGCGACCAGCTCACTGCGGTTCATGGGTGGTACTCCGTGACGTTCGGGTTGCCGCGGCCGCTGGGCGGACGCGGCGCTTCTGGCGTCATCCTGTCACCGGGATCTCACAACGCTGCCGCCCGAGAGGGGCGGCGGGTCGCTGCGGTCCGGGTCGTGTTGTCAGCCGGGGACATCTGCAGCGCGGGGGCGCTCAGGCGATGGCGGGATCGACGAGGATCGCGGCGGCCACCTCCTGCACGGTCGGATCGGCGGCCTGGCCAGGATCGGGACGCGGGGGCGCCGTCGGTGAAGTAGTCGTCGCGCAGTCCGTTGGCGGTCGCTGTCACGGGCCACCGCACCACCCCCGAAGGTAAAGCAGTAGCAAAGTGTTCGGGGTGGTGTCACAACGGGCCCGCCGGGCGGACTTGGTCGGGGTGAAGGAAGTTCCCCACGACCACCCGGAGGTCACTGTGAAGGCCACCCACCGCTCCGCTGGCCGGACGCCCGCATGAACCGCGCCTCCCTCCCCGACGGCGCGCGGCTGCTGCTCGATGCCGCCCACTGGATCGCTGTCGCCGCGCCCTACATGGCCGTCGTGATCGCCGCCGGGTTCATCGCCGCGTGCGGGATCTCATGGCGTCGTGCACTGCTCGTGCGGGACGCGCTGTCCGGACGCGTCCGCGTCGAGGCGGTGCCGACCAGCACCTTCGACCCCGGTGAGGGCGAAGTGCGGCGCTGGTCCCAGCACTTGGGCCGTGTCAGCTACGCCGCCGGCGGCACCCCGCGGCGCGGGCGGGCCGCCCGGCTGCACTACAGCGCCCGCAACGGCCGGATGCACTGCTACCTGGAGGGCCACGCCCACGCGCAGGCGGTCCTGACGATGCCCGGCTTCGCCGAGGTCGAGATCCGCGCCGACGGCGGCTCCCGCAGTGACATCCAGCCGGTCCGCTTCTCCGTGCCCACCCCGCGCCGGAGCCTCTCGTGACGACATTCGTCGACCTGGCCAAGCCGCGCGACACGGCGGCCCGCAAACGGCCGGCGGCCTCGTACGTCGAGCGCGCCGAGCTGGTTCTCGCGCTGCCCGACCAGCGGCCGCTGGCCTCGCTCGGCCTGCACCCCGACCCGCTGCAGCAGCTCGCGACCGCCCTGTCCGGTGTGCGCACCGAGGACGGCGAGCGTGCCGACGTCGTCCTGGACCTGCTGCCCATCCCCGAGCGTCAGCTGGCTCGCCGGCGTCGCCGGCTGCTGGCGGCCGCCCGCCGGCGCGGGCCGTCCGCGTACGGCGAGCGGCTGACCGGCTCGTTCGGTGGCGCGGGGGGCTTCATGGGTTCGCTGAGTGCGGCCTGGAGCGGCGGGAAGACCTCCGGCGGGTCGCGGGGCGAGCGGCTGCCGCGCATGACTGATGTGCGCGACGGCATCGGCAAGTTCGAGCCCTCCGCCGGCCCGGTCTTCGCGGTGCAGCTGCTGCTGCGTACCCAGGCCGGGCACCCCCAGGCCGCGCGGGCTCGCATGAACCAGCTGCTGGCGGTGTTCGCTGCCACGTCCGGCGAGAACTACCTCAGGCCCCGCCGCCCCCGTTCACGGCGCGCCGTCTCCTCCTTCGACCGACGGTTCACCACGGGTGAGTTCCGCCCGCGCCGCCGGCAGTGGATGACCGTCCCGGAGCTGTGCGGCTTCCTCAAGCCGCCCACGCGCAGCTGCACCGCCTCCAGCATCGTCCGCTCCGGCGGCGTCGTCCCGCCCGCGCCGGCCAACCTGCCCGTCTACACCGGCCAGCGCGACCTTGTGCCGCTCGGCGCGGTCACCTACCCCGACGGCCGCGAACGCATCGGCGCAGCCCGCGTCCAGGACCTCCTGTTCGCGCTGGTGCTGGGCAAGAGCGGGCACGGCAAGACCGAGGAAGCCCTCGTGCAGGCCATCGCACTCGCCCACAACGGATACGGCGTCTGGTTCCTCGACCCGCACGGCGAGGCCTGGGCCCGGGCAAAGCCCTACCTGGCCCACCCTCACATCACCGACCGGCTGTGGGAGATCAACCTCGCCGACGCCGACGAGGACCAGTTGGTCGTCTCCTGGAACCCGCTGTCGATGGAGCGCCGCAAGTCCGCGGACGTCCAGAAGGTCGTCCGCGCGGTCACCGAGGGCATCGCCGCCGCCCAGGACTGGGGCGACCACGCCCCGCGCGCCCGCACCATCCTGGCCCGCGCCGCCCAGGCCCTGGCCCTGCTCAACCTCAAGGCCGTACGAGAAGGCCACCCCGAAGCGCAGGCCACGCTCTTCCAGATCCGCACCTGGCTCGTCGACGAGGAATGGCGCGAGGCCCTCCTGCCGCACCTGCCCACCAGCGCACGCGACTACTGGGAAAAGACGTTCCCGAGAGTCGCCGCCGACGCCGTGCCGACCGTCACCTACGCGATCGACCGACTCGACACCTCGCCAGCGCTGCAGGCCTTCTTCGGCAACCCGACCTCCGGCTACGACGTACGCACTGCCATGGACACCAGCCAGGTGGTGTTCGTGTGCCCCTCCGGATCGGAGGCCGACGGCCTGGTCGCCTGCCTCCTCGTCCACGATCTGCACCGTGCCGGCCTGTCTCGACAGGACACCCCGCGCGAGGAGCGGGCCACGTTCTGGGCGTGGATCGACGAGCTCACCGCCCTGGACGCCTCGAGCAAGGGCTTCGTGGCCGCGATCTGCGAGCAGCTGCGCAAGTACGAGATCCGGTTGACCGGGATGACCCAGATGGTGCTGCGGCTGTCCACGATTACCCGGCAGGCGTTGCTGCAGAACCGGTCGCTGCTGGCGACCTGCGCCGCCGACCACGACGAGGCCGACTTCGTCGTCAAGCGGTGGAACGGCCAGGTCTCCCCGGAGACCGTCACCGCGCTGCCGAAGTACCACTACATCATGTCGCTCAACCTCGACGGCCAGCCCACCAACCCGTTTCGAGTGCGCGGACTGCCCGTCGAGGAGGTCTTCGCCCGCTACGACAACCCCGACGGCGTCAAGGACCTCGATCAGGCGATCGACACCAACCTGCAGCGGCGCCGGCTCGGCGACATCCTCGAGGCCCTCGAGCAGCTCAACGACGTCGTCCTCGCCCACCACAGCCGCCGCCCCACCCCGGGCTCCGCCAGCGATCCCACCAGCGTCGTCGACTAGAAGCGAGAATCCCCATGCCCTACCCCACGCCAACTCCGATGGGCGCCAACGACGTTGGCCAGCAAGCCCTGAATGTGCTGTACCAGCACCGGCTGATCTCCACCCAGCAGCTGCACCAGATGCTCACCCCGCACCACACGCGCGCCGAATACCTACGCCGCCAGCTGCACATGCTGCGCGACCGCGGCCTGGTCGAGCGCGTCGGCCGGCGCGCCCACGGACAGACCGATCTGCTGTGGTGGCTCACCGAAGCCGGCGCCACCGCGGTCGAGGCCACCGGCCTGCTGCCCCAACGCCCGTACCGGATGAGCCCGGAGGCGGCCGCCGGCCCCCTGCAGGAGCACACCCTCGCCACCGTGGAGACCGGCCTGGCGTTCGTCGCGCACGCCCGTACTCTCGGGCACGAGTGCGGGCCGCTGGACTGGTCCCCGGAAGTCGCCCACTCCTACCGCGACGACCAGCGCCCCGGCGAGGACCTGCGGCTGATCCCGGACGCCGTCGTCAACTACGTCCACATCTCCGGCCAGCAGCGCACCTTGCTGACCTTCATGGTCGAGGTCGACCGGACGCAGATGACGATCGCGCGTCTCGCTCAGAAGCTCCATGCCTACGCCGCCTACCAGCGCTACGTGCCCCAGCCCCCGGCCGGCCGCGGTCCCAGGCCGGCACGGCGTACGGCCACCGCACCGGCCTGGCGCTCCCGCTACCCGTCCCAGTCGTTCCCGCGCATCCTGCTCGTCCTCACCGGCGCCTCCCCGGAACGGCTGGAGCGCCGCATCGCCGACCTGCGCAGCCTCTCGGCCGCCGACCCGGTCCTCGCCGCGGCCGCCCTGCGCGCCGGCGTCACCACCCTGGACCAGCTGCGCGAGAGCGGACCCTTCAGCAGAATCTTCGTCCCCGTACTCGGCGACGCCGAGCCCGTCGACGCCCTGATGCGCCCCCGGCCGACCGTCAAAGCGTCGGCCGCATGACCGCCCACCACGCCCACGGACCCGCCGCGGCCGCCGCCGTCGTGGTCCCGCTCATCCCGCACGCCGACTCGGCCAGCTCCACGGCGGCGGGGACGCAGCCGTTCATCACCGAACTGACCGCCGCCGTGGGGCACCTGGAGAAGGCGCTCGAGCTCAGCCGGACGCCGGCGCGGTTCCTGCTGCCCAACGGCGCCACCGTCACCGCAGCTCAACTGCGCCTGTGGGTGGCCCAGCACACCGCCCGAGCACAGACCCTCCTCGACCTGATCGCCGCGCCGCACACAGACCCGCAGACCTGATCAGCCTGGCTACGAAGGAGCCTTCGATGCGATACCTCCGCTTCCGCCGCACGCGCCGCCCTGCCGCTCCGGCCCCGGCCCCCGCGCCCGATTTCCCGGCCGCCTGCGCCGACATGCGGCCGCTCCCGGATCTGTTCTCGCCGCTGATCGCGGAGATGATGGCCGCCTACTGCCACACCAAGCACGTGGCGGGCCTGGCCCAGGACGAACGGTGCCCGGGCGAGTACCAGCTGGTGGCGCGCTCGATCGTGCAACACGTGCTGGAGGGGTGGCAGAACCAGACCGGCGGCCGCGGAACCATAGAGGATCTCCTGCTCGGGCCGTGGCAGTCCCGTCCGACGGTCGCGCCATCAACTCATTCGGCCGACTATCCCGTCGCACGGGAGCACCGCGTTGCGTCCTGACCACTCGTCACCGGCCGTGCGGCACGATCGTTGCACTCAGACCGGCGCGACAACGGAACGTCAAGAACAAGCGAACGACACGGGGGATGGGCACGTGAATCGTGTGCCGATTGGCGCAGCGAGGGGACTAGGGTGGACCCGCGCCCTTCTCTGCGCCCACCCGGACGCTGGTACGGCGCCTCGGACACGACGAAGGCCCCGCATGGCACCAGGTCGCCACAACCTGGTTCGCGCCACGGGGGCCGAGTCGGTGCGAGGAAGCTCTTCGGAAATGCGTCTCGCACATCGCGGGACCGAGGTCTTCGGAAACGAGGTCTCGCTGCAATGCAGCGTACCCGGAACTGTCCCTCGGGACACAACAAGCACCGCCAGACGGAGGCTGTGTCAGCTCCAGCCCCCTGGCGGATTTCCGCATGCCTTCCGGCATGCGGCTCTGCCGCGGTCCCCGTTGAGGGGGGCTGGATGACGTAACCCATCGAAGGGGCGGATCCCAGCGGCGCCTTCCCCAGGTCCACCGCTGCCGTCCCTGGCCACGAGGCCCGGTTGCCACCGGGCCATTCGACCGAACTGCCACCGCCATCTCCAGGGGGCCTAATCCCTGGTCAGGCGAAGTGCCCGACCTCCCCAGGTCGGACAGATTTTTCGGTTCTTCCGGAACCCGAAGCCCCCCGAAGAGGGCCTCTTTGTGCCTGCCCGAGGGCAGACCCAACGGAGGTAATGATGCACGACCTTTTGGCGTGCCGCCATATCAACCCGACGGCATGCCCGGATGTGTCCAAGACCGCACTGGTCGCGGACACGTCCCGTCACACTTTCGATCTTGTCTGTGACAGTGCCGCCCAGGAGATCGGTACGACCGCGTCCCGGCGTCTGCGCCGCGGCGCGGATTTCCTCGCTGCCGCGCGGTTCATGGTCGGGGCTGGGTTTCACCCGAAGGCCGGCCGTACGACGTTGCAGCTCGCCGAGGTCTTCGCCGAGCGGATGGCGCGCAGCAGCGACGGACACTTCCCCTTCAGTGCGGAGGCCACCGCCCGCGCGCTCGGTCTGAAGCCGCGCGCGGTGTACAACCACACCCGCTACCTGCGCGAACTCGGCCTCATCGCCTACGTGGAGCACGGGACGAAGCGCAACGTGCTGCGCACCCGTTACGGCGCCGCCTGGACGCGCGAGCACGGCTACCGCGGTACGGCCACCCTGTTCGCTGCGGTCGCGCCGCGGGTGTGGGACGAGGCCATGGGGCGCCGGATCGAGGGGGAGGGGTACACGGCCCGGCAGGTCGGTGTCACCGACGCCGGCCGTGAGCTGGCCATCGCGGAGGCTGTGGATAACCAGCGGAAACGGCAGGATGTTCAGCAGACGGAGCCTGTGGATAACTCCGGGTCGTGCACCCCTTCTGTGGTGGTACCTCAGCCACGTACTTCCGGTTCTGTAGATGGGGGTTTGAAAGACAGGACGCGCAAGCGCGCCTGCCGGGAGAAGTCCCCCAAGCACCGTGCGAAGGGCGCGACCGGCTGGTCGGCGACAAAAGCGGCGGCTGCAATGCAGGAGGCCCGGTTCGTTCAGCTGCACACGTGGTGGACGCAGGGCTCGTGCCTGCGTCAACTCGCCTACAGTCTGCGGCCGTTCTTCGAGGCGGGATGGACGTGGGAGGAGATCGCTCGGGAGCTGGCCCGCTGGACGGTGCCGCTGCGCCCCCGGCATGTGGCCTCGTACATCGCGTCTGAGATCCGCCGGCGGGTAAACACCGGCACGCTGTTCCTGCCCGACGGCCTGGTCACGCCCTACCGGCAGCCGGAGGCCTCGACCTGGGACGACGGTGAGACTTCGCACGGGCCCCGGTACGCCGCGATGCAGGCTTGGAAGGCCAGCACCTTCCGGCCGGCAGCCGCCCGCGCGGCCGCCGCCTTCGAGGAGATCCGCCGGGTCCTGGCCCGCCATGCCGAGCCTCGCAGGACCGCCACGGCATCTGAGTGCCGCATTCCCGGCGCGCGCCCGGAAAACGTGCAGCTGACCCGGGAGGAGATCGACGCGCTGCTGGAGAACTCGCATCCCGTGGTGGCCGGCGAAACTCTGTGGGCCCAGGCCGAAGAGGCCGCGGAGTACCGGATCGAAGCACAAAACCGCCGCGACAACTGGGAGTACCTGCCGCCGGCGCCCCCGGAACCGCACTAGATATGGACAGCGATGACGACCTGGAGCAAGAGGAGACCGCCCGGGTTGAACTCGCCGTCCTCAATGACTTCCTGGAGACGATCCGCCTGACCGGCGCCGATTCGTATGAAGGTGAGCAGAACGAGTTCCTGCGAAAGATCGTGGAAGCGGCGATCTACCGCCGCCCCAGACCGCCCGCATCCTGCACTCAGATGCCCGCCCTTCGAGCACGGGCGATCAGCGCGTCGCACAGGATGCTGTCCGGTGTGCGGGCCATGCGCAGCAGTTCACGGATCACTTCGGCCTTGTCCCAGCGGATGCCGGTCTGTGCCCTCAGCTCCAGCAGCCACCGGTCAACCTCATGGGACTCGCCGGGGTCGAAGCGGACCGTCGTCGGGATGGCGCCGTCTGCCTTCGGGGCGGGCCGGGGAGCCGTGTCGTAAGTCGTCGTCATGCCGGGCCCAACGAGCAGATGTACGGCAGGCTTCTCCGCGGTCACGACTGATCTTCCTGAGCCTGCTGGCGATCCGGTTCCGACGGAAGGGTGAGCGTCACCTCGCCTGCAGTGGTCTTGAGGGTAAGTGCCTGTTTCTGAACCTGGTCCGCCAAAGATCCCGTAGCGCGGTGTGCTCGTTTCAGGGGGGCTTCCGCGCGTGTACCCCTCCGCCAGGGACGCTGTCCGCGATGATCACTTAGTCCGATTCACATGATCGGTGTCCGGCTCCATCAAGGAGGGCTGCATGAATCCGAGCTACGTCGAGAAGCGCGTGAAGGAGATCCTCACCCAGGAAATGGGCGATGCCGCGCCGAAGGAGATCAACAACCGCATGTTGCTCAGTTACTTGGATTTTGACGAGCTGAGCGTGACGGAGCTGGTCATGCAATTCGAGGAGGAGTTCGCAATGGAGATGGAGGAGGAGGAGTTCAACAAGTGCGTCATCGTCCAGGACCTCATTGACCTCATCATGGGTGGGCCTCATCATAGGTGACTGAAGTCGACGACGGGGCGGGTGCCGGCCGCCGCAGAGCTTCATGCTGGTGTGGATGGTGTAATGCTGGCGCGACGCCGAAAGGTGGCCCAGCCGGTAGGCCAAGGCCATCGTCATCACCTTGAGACCGATCAAGGTCCCGGTCGCCTGGTGGACTCCTGGTGACGCTGATGACCGTCAGAGCCACGGCGTTCGTAGCGTTCCTTCGTTCGCGCCACACCAGCCCCGGGAATTGCCGTTCGGGGAACGGTCACCGTGACCGTTTCCCGAACGCTTACACAAAGCGACTATTTCGGGCCTGGGGCTCTTGACCTGCTGATATGGGGTTCAGAAACAGACATCTCACGGAGCTAGGCGTCAAGCTGCCTCCGCAAGAAGGGAGGGGAACGCGGTTTGCT
>NZ_BAAASG010000032.1:0-3789 GCF_039532765.1 Streptomyces longisporus | reverse complement strand
GGTGTGGGGAGATTGGGGAGTACGAGCGATGAGGGGCCGCCGACCGTGAGGTCGGCGGCCCCTCGGGAGTGGGTTGTGGTCAGCCGTTCTGCGATGGGGTGTCCGCCGTTGTGGCGTTGAGGGCGACTGGGTCGAAGCCGGCCTCGGTCAGGACGTTGGCGGCTACTCCGCGACCGACCTGGGCAAGTCCGATCAGCAGGTCGTCGCAGTCGATGTGCTCGGAGCCGTTCTGCTCGGATCGTGCCTCCGCGATGGCGATGGCCTTGCGGGAGTAGGGCGTCCATGCGATGCGTTCGGCTGCTTGGGAGGCGCCCATGCTCAGCCGGGTTCCGACGGACCGGTGGACCGTCTCCGGCGAGACGCCGGCTGACTGCAGGAGCTGGGTGGCGCTGTTGTCCTGTGCGGTCAGCCCCCAGAGCAGGTGCTCAGTGCCGATGTAGTTGTTGCGGTGCTGCACCGCCGCCTGTTTGACGTGAACCATCGCCTGGCGGAGGTCGTCGGTCATGGTCTCGGGGCTGTATCGCTTGTGCGGTGCGTGGAAACGCTGCTGGACCGCCTGTCGGGTCACGCCCAGGGCGGCACCGATGTCGGTCCATGAAGAGCCGTGCATCCGGCAGTGCTCGACGTAGTCCTCGACCAGGTCATCTGCCAGCGCCTGCATCTGGCCTGCGAGTTGGGCGGCAACGGTGAGAAGGGCGAGCCAGTCCGGCTGTTCTTGTCCGCCGGGGCGGTGCGCGGTGTCGCATCTGCGGTCGACTTCCGCGATGAGATCGTCCAGGTCTGGAAGAGCCATGAGGCAAGTACGCCTTGACAATTCAAAATTGTCAAGGCGTACTTGCCTTGCGTCATGCGTGTGTCAGGGGAGTCTCCGCATCGGGATGACGTCGGGACCGGTGGGCATGGGAGGACGTGCGGCTTCTGGGGTGGCCAGCAGAGCGACGATGGTCACGGGCTGCTGGCAGTGCGGGCAGTTGCGGGTTGCCGTGGGCTCCAACGGGTCTCGTTCGGCGACGAGTTGGCGCCCGGGGCGAGTGACGGCTTTGGGCGGTGGCGGGAACTCTGGCCGTGTCTGCGGCGGTGGGAGCGGTGCTTCACCCAGGCGGCGGGCCCGGGCCTCGTTGCGTTCATGCTCGCGCTGCCTTTCGGCATCCTTGCGGCATGCGGGCGAGCAGTAGACCCGCCGCACCGTGGTGGGGGCGTCGAAGACGTTCTCGCAGGTCGGGCAGGTCCGTTGCTCGTGGTACTCGCTGCTGTTGAACGCCTTGTGCCGGCACTCGGGAGAGCAGTAGATGCGACGCTTCGCGCGGCCGTAGGCGGTGAACTCGCCTGCGCAGACCGGGCAGGTCATCTGAGCGGGGACTTTCTGCCGGTTGGCCTCGCGGCAGGTGGGTGAGCAGAAAACCTGCCGACTGGTGCTGCTGGCGACGGCGAAGACGGTTTCGCAGACCGGGCAGCGTCGGGCCATGGGGTCGGTGTCCTCGGGGATGATGGGCTGGTCAGGAGACACGGGCGTTCACTCCCGTCCGCAAGGCGTCGGCCTGGTTCTGGTGGTTGCGCAGCCGGTAGGAGGGGCCGTCGATGCCGACGACCGCGGCCCGGTGCAGGAGACGGTCGAGCATGGCCGCGGCAACGGTGGCGTCGCCGAAAGCGCCGGCCCAGTCGGCGATCCCGACATTGGTCGTCAAGATCGTCGAAGACTTCAGATACCGCTGGTTGATCACCTGGAACAGGGCGGAGGCGCCGTCCTCCGGCAGCGGCAGATAGCCCAACTCGTCAATGATCAGCAGTTTGGGTCCGGCGAAGAAGTTCATGCAGGTCTTCCACCGGCCCTCCAGGGCAGCCTTGTGGCACTTCGCTGCGAGCTCGGCGGCAGTGGTGAAGTAGACGCGGTGGCCCGCATCGACTGCGGCCCGGCCGAGCGCGACCGCGAGCATGGTCTTGCCCACCCCGGGCGGGCCGACGAACAGCACGTTCGAGGCGTCGTCCAGGAAGCGCAGGGTGGCCAGGTCACGGATGAGTTTCTCGTCGACACCGGGCTGGGCGGCGAAGTCGAAGTCCGGCAGCGTCCAGGGCTCCGGCAGGCAGGCGAACCGCAGCCGGGAACTCAGCCGACGTGCCTCGGTGGCCTCGACCTCGATCTCCAGCAGCCTCTCCAGAGCGGCGGTCAGTGACAGCCGCTCGGCTCGGGCCTGGTCCAGCACCCGCGGCAGAGCCTCGGCGGCGTCGTTGAGTTTCAGATAGGACAGGTGGGCCCGCAGCTGCTGATAGCGGCGCGCTTCGCTCATCTGCATCGGCGTCGTACTCACTCCTCGTTCTCCTCCTCCTTCGGCGGGGGAACGGTCCGCAGCCCTTCGGCCACGGCGGCATAGTGGGAAAGGTCGACCACGACCCGCTCGGCGGTCGACCCGGTGGCCTGCCGGTTCCGCAGCTTGTCGGCCTCGGCGAGCGCGGCCTCCGACGGCGGACGCCGGACCTTGGTCTTGCAGGGCGCCCGGTCCGAGAAGGACTCCAGAACCCTGCGCTCCAGCGCGATCACATGCCCGGCGTCACGGACGGTCTGCCCCGCCCCGCGGGGCGCCCGCCGGTGACGGGCGATCACCGCCCTGCCAGCGGTGGCGATGCTGACCACGTCCTCGCCCAGGCGGTGGACGACAAAGAGTCTCGCCCCGGGCAGACCGGGCGGGACGGAGTAGAAATTGCCCTCGAACTGCACCAGGCCCTGCGCACTCACGGTCCGTTCGACCGTCAACTCGGCCGGGAACGGCACGGACGGAATCTCCAACAGCGGCTCCGCCGCGGCCAGTTCACCCACCGTCGTCCGAGCCCCGCCGACGGTGCGGCGGCGCTCGTCCATCCTCACAGCGAGCTTGTCGACGCCGGACTGGGCCTGCTCGACGGTGAGGTGATCGGGGACCGTGCGCCACCACCGCTGAGCGGCAGCGTGGTTCATCTTCTCCACGACCCCTTTGCGGTTGCCGCGGCGCGGCGGGCAGATGTCGACTCCAACGCCGTAGTACTTCGCGACGCCGGCGAATGCCGCGGTGATCTGCCCGCTGGAGGCATAACAGACCGTCGACATGCGGTCGAACCGCCACCGCCGGGCTGTCCCGCCCAGCTTGCGCAGCACGGCATCCAGGGCCTGGACCAAGTGCGGGAAGTCCTCGCACTCCGCCAGCTGAGCCCGCCAACGTCCCGAATGCGACAGAGCCCCGACCAACAAATGCGCGTGCTCTCCAACACCCCACTCACTCGGAGGGGTTGGCAGCTCCAGCCAGTCGAACTGGATCTCCTCGCCCGGCGGATGAGCGATCACGGCCGTGTCGCGGCCCTTCGCCCCGTGACACGGTTCGCAATGTGGACGCACCTCATATCGGCGCAGAGCCCGGGTGAACGTCGAGTACGCACCCTCATAGCCGAGTTCCCGCACCTCGTCGAACAGCGTGGTCGCCCACAGGTGCGGATCATCGGCAAGCCGGCGCCGGCAGTACTCCACAAACGGCGTGAACGCATCCGGCGGCTGCCGCCGCTGCCCAGGGGTGATCTCCCCGTTCAGATAGGCACGAATGGTCTTGCGGTCACGGCCCAGATGCCGGGCGATCGCCGAGATCGTCCACCCCTGCCGACGCAGAGCATGAGCGTCCACGTCCTCCTCCAGCGTGAGCATCCAGGCCCCCGAACAGGCCGACCATCAAGCGCACGCAGGCTGTCCACGACACACCAGGGCCAAGACGACACGCCGACCAACATCACGCGAAGAGACCGAACAACGTCACCCAAAGGGCGGGGAGA
>NZ_BAAASG010000031.1:0-14153 GCF_039532765.1 Streptomyces longisporus | reverse complement strand
CCCACAATCGAACAACCCACTCCGGCTACGGCCACCGGCCTGAGCTGTTGAAACCCAATTAGGCACTAAGGGTGGTCTCTCCGCGGCCGATGGCGCGATCGATCTTCTTGATCTCTGCCCAGGTGAAGCCGAGACGGCGGTACTTGTTTCGCTGCTTCGGCCGCATGTGCTTGATGTCCTCTTTGGAGGCTGTAGTCATCCCCGGGTGCCATGACCGGGCCGGGCCGCTAGTCATCTTCGGCATGATGCTCTCCTCTCACCCAGACCGGCGGCGCGTTGTCCGCGTACTGCTCCCGATCTCGCGGCCGGAGTTCCGTGTCCGTCGGAGGGATGAGCGCCTTCGTGGGCGGCTCGGGCAAGGCCTGGACCACCTTGTGCCGCGGTTTGGCCGGAGGGGGCTGGCGGACGACCGCGCTCGGCTGCCGCAGGTATTCGGGGATTTCGCCAGCCGTGATGCGGGCTGCACGGGTGCGTGCCGCTGCCTTTGCCGCGGCCTTCCGGGCCCGTTTGGCTTCACGAGACTCCTTCGCCATCCATGCAGCGTATGCCGCTCTCTCCGCCTGCGGAATGGGTATCGCGGAACGTAGATGATCAGGCGGTTCCCTGGTGAGGCTGCTATTCGCGCGAGCGGGCAGCGGCGGCTTCGGCTTCGCGGTCGAGGCCGGTGATCTCTTCCAAATGGTCGGGCGACGCGGACGGTGCGGCCGCTGCCACGGCTTCCACCAGCGCGGGCAGGTGGTCGACGGCCGCTTGCCAGGACAGGCTCACCGGCACTCGCGCGTGTTCGAACGCGGCCGCGGCGATGCGGTGCCCGTACTGGGCGCTGAAGACCGCGAAGGCATGGGTGGCATCCAGCAGCGCCTGCTGATCGCCCAGACGGTCGTTGGGCTGCATCAGCTGATCGACAGTGCGGCGCCCGGCCGTCAGGTCGGCGAATAGACGCCGACGGAACGCGGCCGCCTGCCGCTCGGTGATCCCCACCGGGCTGGCCGAGGCTCCTGCGGCGTAGCGGCGCTTGAGCTCCGTATCCAAGACGTGCACCGCATCCAGGTGGACACGCAGTCGGTCCAGCGCTTTGCGTCCCTGCGGCAGTGGGTCGGGGCCGAGAGACTGCCAGACGGTATAGCGCGAGAGCATCAGGCCCGCTTCCCGGCTGCGCTCCCTGACCAGCCAAGACACGGTCCGCCCTAGGGCTGTGCGCCTGAGCACGGTGCGCCGTCGGCGCCGCTGCTCCCGCGTCTGGCGGCACACCTCGCACTCCTGGCCGCTCGTGGTGACGCGCAGCTTGCCCGAGCCGCACACCGGACACGGAAACCGCGAGGCGACGACCTGGCTCATGACACCATTGCGGTGCTCGGGAGCGATCCGTCCGCCGATCTGCCGTACCGCACCCACCTTGCGCCGCCGCCCAGCTGCCATACGAAACCTCTCCCCCAGTCGTTCTGCCCTCACGTGTCATGCCCCGATCTGCCCCTACGCCCTGCGGGGAATGCCAACTACCGTTGTTTTTGCGGCACTTCGACTACCGGTGCTCGCTAGGCGCCGTCGCGAACGAGCTAGACGAGCAGTTCGATGGCGCGCAGGTCCGAGACGACTGTCCGGGCGTCAGCATGCCCCGGCCGAGCCCCCTCGTGAAATCTGAAGTCGCAGGATCATCGCGTCGTACTGGGGCGAGTCGGGGAACGGTAGGACCTCGCCGAACCACTCGTAGCCCCACGCCTCGTACAGGGCCCGCACCTTCAGATGGTCATGCTCGACGAGCAGCGTCGCCCGCTCTTCCTGCCGACCTCGCAGCAGCTCGTCGTGGATCGCCCGTGCAGCACCCGTGCCGCGGGCCTTCTCCACGACCATCAGCTCCGATAGGGCGAACGTGCGCGTCCCGGTCTCCGTGGTCGCCCCGTCCGCCACGTCGGTCCGCAGGCCGTTCCACCAGCGCGTCGTGGGCTGCAGCGTGCACCCGTAGGCGTACCCGGCCGGAGTCTCGTCGAGGTAGCCGACCACGGCGGCGAAGCCGGGGACCTCGGTATTCCAGCCGAGCCGCTCGTCGAAGCGGGCCACGCTGTGGAACTCCTCCCCGAGCCGGGCCGCGTAGATCTCCGCGTACACCTCCAGCAGCTGCGGGCGGATCTCGGCGAGTCCTGCCGCATCCCTGCGTTCCAGCCGTAGCCCGTCCACCGTCCTACGCTCCTGTCCCTCTGGTCTGCTCCAAGAAGTCCCGCGCCGCCGGTACGTGCGCGTGGTGGCGCATCTGCTGCCGTAGCCCGGTGATCCGGTCCCGTACCCGCTCGCTGCGCACCCGTGCGGCCATGGTGACCGCGTCCCCCGCCTCGGCGGCGGCATGCTCGACGTCCCCGCCATCGAGGAGGGCCTGCGCCCGCTGCAGCCTGTAGTAGACGCGGTTCCGCTCGAAGCGCGGATCCAGCATGTCCAGGGCGTCTGCCGTGAGCTGCTGTGCTCGCCCGTACTTCCCAAGGGCTTGGTGTGCGGCCCCGGCAAGGCCGGTGATCTCAGCGGGGGTGAGGAACGACAGCCACGCCGCAGGCTCGCCCCGGCCGCGCTCGTACGCCGTCTCAGCGCGCGCGAGAGACCGTTCGGCCCGTACCCGGTCCCCGATGCGGGCGTGGCCTACAGCTTGTCGGCAGTGCAGGAGCGCCATCAGCC
The DNA here is from genome assembly GCF_039532765.1 of Streptomyces longisporus. Lineage (NCBI taxonomy): Bacteria > Bacillati > Actinomycetota > Actinomycetes > Kitasatosporales > Streptomycetaceae > Streptomyces > Streptomyces longisporus. The sequence continues at coordinate 11,492 of NZ_BAAASG010000031.1, read as the reverse complement.
ACGGATCCGCCTTGGCCTGCCGGGTCTCGACGGCCGCCCTCCCGATCCTGAGCGCCTCCTGGTCGCGGTCCAACAGGCGGGCCTGCATCGCGAGATTCGACCAGACGCGGGCCTGCAGCATGCCGTCCCCGGCGAGCATCCCGGCTTGCAGGGCCTCGTTGTACAGGCCGGTCGCCGCCTGCTGCCGTCCGGCGTCGTAGGCGAACCAGCCCGCCGATGCGGCGAGATCCCCAACCGCCGCGTACAGAGCGCGCTCGATCCGCTCCCCGTAGGTGCAGTGGTTCAGGGCGTGGTGCACCTGGTGGAGCGCCTGGGCGGCGACCTCGTGGAGGGCGCCCCCGCCGAGGGCGTGGTCGTAGTTGTACAGGGCCGGGACGATCGCCCGGACACGTTCGACGTCACCGCTGCCGAGGCGGCCGGCCGAGGGGATGGCGTCGAGGCCGAGGGCTGCGGCGAGACCGACCGCGATGAACTCCCGTCGTCGCACCGGGCGAGGCTCCTTCACGGGTGCCGGCCGCCGCCGCGGTGGGGCCGGTACGCGCGAGGTCTTACGCGGGACGAAGCCCATGGCCTCCGGGCTGCGGCCGAAGATTTCCTGCAGGGGCAGAAGGTAGCGGGCCCACGGCCATTGCACCTCGCCGGCGATCCAGCGGCGCACGTGCCGGTCGGTGCACTGGGTTGGCTTGCCGAACGCATCCTCGGCGGTGCGGTTGACCAGTTCGGCTAACTCGGTGTGGGTGTAGCCGAACTCGGTCAGCAGCGCCTCGAACGTGGTGTTCCGCTGTCTGACCACGGCCGCCCCTCCGTCGTGCGCGTACGTTCCCCGACGGTAGTCCTGTCATCGTTCCGTCTCGGGTAAAACTGTCCGGTCCGTGGTGGGTAACTGCCCTGAATCTGTCCTGATCATCAACAGGACACTTCCGGTTTCCTCAGGAACGACAAGACCCCGGCAGCCGTGCAACCGGCTCCGGGGTGTGGCCAACGCTGTCGAGGAGCGCCGACCCATGCAAACTGCCGTCCGGGTGCCAGCCACTGAAGGGGCGCCAGCCGACCTGGAGACGATGCGCGCCACGGCTGCCCGGGCACTCGCCCTGCCCGCGCCCGCGCCAGCCGACGAGATGGACATCCTGCTCGGCCAGCTCCGGGGGCACCTCGCGCTGATGATCGACGAGGTCGAGGCACTCGTGCACGTTCAGCCGCAGGGCGAGGAACTACGGGCCTGCCTCGCCATGGCTGGCGCCCGCGAAGGGCGCCGCAAACTCGACCTGCCTGAACAGCGCTCTCCGGCCGGACAGTTCGCCCTGTCTCGGCGCCTGGCTCGCGTTCTGGCTGCACTCTGCAACCATCATGATCAGCTCACCGGCACGCAGGCGTGACCGTAGTCCACTTGGATGAGGACGCCGCCCAGGAGACCTTCCACCGCAGGTTCACTGAGCAGCACCTCAACACTCGCGGCACCGGTTGAGCCCACTGCAGCCGCCTGCCCACACGATTGGGCTCAGCGGCTACGCCGTCCCAACTCCGAGACATGAGTGGGCTGAGGACTCCCGGCGCCGATCGAGACGGCTTCCCACCTCAGAGAGCCGCCGTCGCACTGGTTCGGGCACGGAGCAGAGTGCCTAGCCGCGCGAGGGTTCCTCTTCTCCTGACGAGAACATCAGTTTGGGGAAGAGGGATTGGCGGTCGCATGGCAGCCCCGGTCACACCTGGCGCGACACCGCCTGTGAAGGTGTAAAGCCGGATAGAGACCACGCTCACTCGGAATCCGACACTTCGGGAAAGTCGCGCCTGCATAGAGCAACTTATCGACTTCGGCGTACGGGTGTGACCGGATACGTCCCGAGATGCGCCCGGCATCTTCCTTTAGCTATTGGGATGTTGGCTGGCATATGCGTAACCTGGCGACTACAGAAGGCGCATTGGCGCAGCTCGACCAGGTTTCATTCGGCGCTCCGAGGGCGGACACCACATCGCCGACAGTCCGCACCCGGCACGCCGCACGGGGAGGCAAAGTGAACCGCCGCGCACATCGCATTCCACGTTCCACTGTTCGCTTCCGAAATCTCGGCGCGGCGTCCCTCGTGTTTGCCGCCGCGCTCACTCTCGCCGGGTGCAGCTCCTCCAGCGGCGACAGCAAGGCTTCCACGAAGACCTCGGCCCCCGCTTCGTCGGAGTCCACTGCGACCGCTTCGACGGACCCGCAGGCAGCGGAGAAGCAGGCTGTCCTGAACGTCTATGACGCCTTCTGGGCCGAGCAGGTCAAGGCCTATGCGCAGGGCGACACCAAGGGCACGGACCTGAAGAAGTACGCCACGAAAGACGCGCTCGGCGGCGTGTTGGGCGACGTACTCGTGATGAAGAAGGCCGGCACCGCAACGACGGGCGCCCCCAAGCACCGAGCAGAGGTCACTGCGCTGTCGGCCTCCGGTAAGACCCCCACGGCCACGGTGCAGGACTGCCTGGACATTTCGAACTGGAAGACCGTCAAGAAGAAGTCGGGCCAGGTACAGCCGTTTCCCTCGAATCAGCCCTTGCGCTACATCACCACCGCGACGGCAGAGAAGTGGGGGAAGCAGTGGTTGATCACAAAGGTGACTCCGGAGGGGGACCGCACATGCTGAGACGGCTTCCGCTCGCTGTGCTGATGGCCGTCGCCGCGGTGAGCGCGACCGCCGGTCCCGCCTCCGCAGGCGACGACCCCGTCATCGGCGGCGACTGCCAGGGCACGAGCAAGTTCGTCACGGTCTGCCGGCAAGAGCCCGGAACATCAAGCGGCTCCCCACAGCAGGGCGGCAATTCCTCCACGGGTTCCGGCAAGAAGGGAAAACCGGCACCGCAGACGTGCACAGTGCAGAAGCTCGACCCCCAGCCGCCCGCCAGCGACCCAGTCTGGGACGGCCACAAACCGGGCAACGGAGCGATCTACGTCCGGGTGTGCCTCAGCGACACCCTCGCCGCGGCCACCGGTGCACAGATAGTCCCCCAGGTCTTCTGGGCGGCGGGTGCTCCCGCGGTCAACGTTGATCCGGAGCAGCTGGCGCGGGAGGCCGTCGACAAGATGCTGCTGACGGGCCCGGACATCGCCAGTCCGCGAGCAGACGGCCGGTACGTGGTGGGCATGCCGATGTGGATGTGGGTCGACCAGAGCCCCACCACCTTCGGGCCGAACACGGCGTCCGCGACCCTGGCCGGAGTGACGGTCACCGCCACCGCGAAGGTGTCATCGATCAGCTGGGCCATGGGCGACGGCAACGATCCTGTGGTGTGCAACGGGCCAGGCACCAAATACCAGTCCTCGATGGGCAAGGCGAAGTCGCCGGACTGCGGCTACGTCTACCAGGACGCGTCCACCCAGGCTAACGGCGGCAAGTTCCACGGCACCGCGACTGCCACGTGGACCGTCAACTGGCAGGTGACCGCCGGCCCGGCCGAAAACGGACAGTTCAACGAGGTACGCCAGAGCAACTTCGCGGTCAATGTCCGCGAGGTGCAGGTCCTCAACTGACACCGCGCCGCACGCACGAGACACCACCCCGAAAGGTCCCCGCCCGTCATGGAATCCCCTGCGCCGGCCATGCCACGCCCGACCGGCTCGGACCGCTCCGAGCTGCCGATCACCACCACGGCACCCGTCAAACGGGAACGCCGGTGGTCTGTGGCCGCGCTGTGCATCGTGCTCGCCGTGGTCTGCGCCCTGGCTGCGGTCTGGGCCGTCAACTCTGCCAGCGACCGTACGAAGGTGCTGGCAGTCGCCCGCGATGTCCCGGCCGGCCAAGCCCTGACGGCCGCAGACATCACGGTCGCCGAGGTCTCCGCCGACGCGGCGCTCTCGCCGCTGCCTGCCACCGACAAGACGGCGGTAGTGGGTAAGCGCACGGCCGTCGACCTGCGGAAGGGCGGGCTCCTGCTCGCCTCGCAACTGACCGCGGGAACCGGCCTGGGCGATGACAAGCAACAAGTCGGCGTCCTGGTTAAGCGCGGTCAGGCCCCCTCCGGCACCCTGTCGCCCGGCGACAAGGTCCTCGCCGTCACCACCCCTGCCCAGGGCAGCACCTCGACGTCGAACGATAACGGCGCCGCCTCTTCGATCGAGGCAGTCGTCGTCTCCGTGTCCCGGCCGGACGCCTCCGGGGCGGTCGTCGTCAACCTCGCCGTTGCCACGAGCGACGGACCGACGCTGGCCAGCCGTGCATCCCAGGGCCGCATCGCCCTGGTACGGGAACCACGGAGCAACTAGCCATGCCCGTCACCGCCCTCGTCTCAGCAAAGTCCTGCGGCGTCACCGCCGCCGCGCTGGCACTCACGCTGGCCTCCAAGCGGCCCTCCCTGCTCGCTGAGTGCGACCCAGCCGGCGGCACCATCCGGGCCGGACTGCTGGCAGGCCAGGCCAACGCGGGCTTCGGCCTCTACCACCTGGCCCGCGCCGAGCGGACCGGACCCGAGGCCCTCGCCCACGCCTTCGCCGCCCACCTGTGGCCCCTCGATCCGTCCGGACACCGCCAACTGCTGCCTGGCCTGACCGACCCGGCCCAGGCCGCCGCCCTGACCCGCACCTGGCCCGCACTCGCCGACGTGCTGCAGGTGATGGCACAGCAGGCCGGGCACGACGTTTTCATCGACGCCGGCCGCCTCGCCCTGGAAGCCGGGCACCTCCACCCCACCCTCACCCCGGCGCCGCTGCTGTACCGAGCCGACCTGGTCCTGCTCGTCGTACGGGGCACCGACCAGTCCCTCGCCTTGGCCCGGCACGTCATTGCGCCGCTGCGCACGGCGCTGCAGGAACACGGCTCCGGTGGCGACGCACTGGGCCTGCTCTTGATCGAAGACGGTGCGTACCGAGCCCACCAGGTCGGCGAGGCCCTGCAGACGCCGGTCCTGGCCGCCCTGCCGCACGACCTCGACACCGCCCACTACCTCACCGACGGCGGGCGCCCGCCCCGCGGATACGGCCGCAGCCCGCTGCTGCGCTACGCCCGCACGGCGGCCGAGCAGCTCGAGGCCTTGGCCAACCGCCGCCAGATCCAGCAACAGCGCGTTCCCGCCGCCCCCCAGCTGGCTGGGATTCTGCAGCGGCTGAACCACCAGCACCGCGAAGGGGGAGCGGCCACGCATGGCTGACACGCATCACCGCCCCGGAGTCAACGGAAGCCTGCCCCCCATGGGCCGCGACGCCATCGCCGGCCTGCTCACCGGGCACCTCACCCAACACCGCCCCTCCCCTCCCATGCCGTCCGCACCACCGGCCGCTGCCCCGCCCGCGGTCCCACCCGCGCGGACCGACCCGGCGGCAGTGCCCCGCCTGGCCGACCTGCCCGGCGAGCTGCCGGTCGGCTGGGAGGTCATCGAGACGTTGCAGGCCGACGTCTCCAAGCAGCTCACTGCCCGCGACCCGCAGCGGCTCATGGAAGAAGCCGACCGTCGAGCCCTCGCACGCTCCCTGGTCACCACCGCCGTCGCGGACTGGGCCGCCAAGTACGCGCAAGGCAACGTGCCCCTCTCCGAGGCACAGGAACAGGCCATCGGCACCGCGGTGTTCAACGCCATGTACCGCGGCGGACGCCTGCAGTCCCTGCTCGACGAAGACGGCGTCGAAGACGTCATGGTCGACGGCCTGCGCGCCCACGTCGAATACCTCGACCGCCCTCGCCGCACCATCGACCGGGTCGCCGACTCCCACGAGGAGCTCATCTCCTGGGTCAACCGGATGGCCCGCCTGTCCGGACACGGCGAACGCGGCCTGACCCAGTCCACCCCCATGGTGGGCTTCCGCATGCCCGACGGCTCCCGCGTGACCGCCTCGATGCTCACCAGCCGTCCCTCGGTCGTCATCCGAAAGCACCGGCTGCGCGACACCGGGCTGGACGAACTACGCGAGTGGGGCACCCTCAACCCGATCCTGCAGTACTTCCTGCGCGCGTGTGTCCAGGCCCGGATGAACCTGCTGGTGGTCGGCGACATGGGCGCCGGCAAGACCTCGCTGCTGCGCGCACTCGGCCGGGAAATCCCCGAGGACGAACGTCTCGTCACCCTGGAATCCGACCGCGAGCTGTACCTCGACGAGCCGGCCGCCTCCGGCAAGCCGGGCCCTGTCACCTACGCGTTCGAAGCCCGGCAGTCCAACGGCGAGATCCTCGGCGACAAGAAGGCCGGCGAGGTCACCATCGCCGACATGTTCGCGACCGCGCTTCGGTACAACGCCACCCGCGTCGTCGTCGGTGAGGTCCGCAGCACCGAGATCGTGCCGATGCTCCAGGCCATGTCCGCCGGCGGATCCGGATCGATGTGCACCATGCACGTGCGCCGACCGCACGCCATCATCAGCCGCCTGGTCCAGCTGTGCACGGAGGCCGGCATGGCCACCGAGGCGGCCCACCACCTCATCGCCGCCAGCGTCGACGTCGTCGTCTACATCGCCTACGACTGGGACGATGTGAAGTACGGCGGCCGCAAACACCGCTACGTCAGTCACGTCTACGAGATCCACGACGTGGTCGGCGAAGGCGGCCGACCCACCACCACCGAAGTCTTCGGCCCGGCCGGCCCGCGCGAGCCGCGCGCTGTGTTCAAGAACATGCCCTCCTTCATCGGCGAACTGGAAAACAAGTCCCGTTTCCCCGACCTCGAGGGCGCCCCCTCCTTCCACCGTTCCTGGCTGACCGACAATCCGCTCGGTGCGTGGGGCGGGCCCCTGCAGCGAAAGGGCCCCACCTCATGACGCCGACCATCCACACCTCGTTGCCAGGCACCGGGGAGGCGCGGTGACCATCTCCGAACTGGCCCTGATCGCCGCCCTGTCCACCGCTCTCGCGGTGGCTGCCCTCATCACGCTGGTGCGCGAGATCCGCGGCCGGGTGCCCGACCCGCTCAAGCCGCGCCGCCAGGTCGCCAACCGGATCCAGCGTGCCCGGGCCGAACTGCCGGCGAAGTGGCAGGCCCGATGGCGCTATCTGGTCACCACCGCCGGCATCGTGACCCTCGCGGTGTGGGCCTACACGGGCTGGCCCGTGCACGGCCTGCTCGCCGGAGCCGCCGTGCTCGGCCTGCCGTTCGTCCTCAACCCCGGCACGAGCGGACAGGCAAGGATCGAGCGCCTCGAGGCCCTCGGCCAGTGGCTCAACCACCTCGCTGGCGTGCACACCGCGGGCATTGGCCTACCGGCCACGATCCGCTCGTCGGCGAAGAACGCGCCCGCGCCGATCGCCGCGAACGTCCGGGCCTTGTCCGAGCGCTTGCGCTCCGGCATGGAGGCACATGACGCGTTCGACCTGTTCGCCGACGAGATGTCTGACGGCGTCTTCGACCACGTGGTGCTGCTGATGCAGTCGCACGCCGTGTACAAGGGACCGGGCCTCGCCGACGCGCTCGAGGCCATGGCTGTCACCATCCATCAGCAGGCCGCGGACGCCCGCGACGTCGAGGCCGACCGGGCCAAGGTCCGCAAGTCTGCCCGCATGGTCTCCGTCGTCGTGCTCATTGTCGTCCTCGGCTGCATGCTCAACCAGGCCTGGTCGGCCTGGTACCAGAGCCCGCCCGGGCAGGTCGTCCTCGCCCTCCTCGGCGGCGGCTTCGCGTACACGCTGATGATGCTGCGGCGCATCGCCCGCACCACCCCCGACCCGCGTCTGATCGAGATCGACAAGCATCGCACTCGGGACATCGTCCTTAGCTCCGCGTACGGCACCGCGGACACCACGGCGCAGCCCTGGACTCCGGCGGCCGCCGCAACCGGGCGGAAGGAGCACGCACGATGATTCCCCTCAACATCATCGCGCCCGCGGCCGCGGCCGGCGTTCTCATCGGCCTCGGCGTGCGCGCCGCCTGGCCCGCCCGCCCTGACCTGACCAGCGCCCTGGACCGGCTGGACGCCAGCAAGGTGCCCACCGCTCTGCCCACCGGCGCGCTCGCACCCACCGGATCCCTGCCCGAGCGGGTGGGCAACCGCATCCTTGCCGACGTCGGGGACCGCATCGCCCTGCCGCTGCGTGACCTGAACCTGCTGCGCATCAGTCCGGCCGAACACCTCGGCAAAAGAACGCTGTTCGCGCTCTACGGCCTCATCGTCCCGCTCCTGTTCCAAGCGGTCCTCGCCCTCGGCGGCGTCGCCTTCCCCTACGTCGTCCCGGCCGGCCTGTCCCTCGGGCTGGCTGCCCTGTTCTGGATGTGGCCCGGCCGCGAGGTCGCCAAGGAGGCCGCCGAGGCCCGGCTGATCGTCCGGCACGCTGCCGCCTCCTACCTCGAGCGCGTCGCCCTGGCCCGGGTCGCCAACTCGGGCGCCGCCCAGGCTCTGACCGACACCGCCCGGGTCGGCGAGAACTTCATCTTCGAACGCATGCGGCAGGTCTTCCACCAGGCTGACCTCGCCGGCGTCACCCCGTGGGACGCCCTGAAGCAGCTCGGCGAAGAACTCGACATCCCCGAACTCACCCGCCCCGCCGAAACCCTCGCCCTGGCCGGGGACGGCGCCGCTGTCTACACCACTCTGCAGGCCCAGGCACGGCAGCTGCGGATCGCGCTGCTGTCCGATCAGAAGGCCAAGGCCAACGAAGCCAGTGCCGCCATGATCCTGCCGGTCACGTTCGGGGTCATCCTCATGATCACATTCGTGATGATCCCCCTGACGATCACCATTCTCGGCAGCTGAAACAAAGGAAGAACACGATGGACCTCACCTACCTCACGACGCTGCTGCGAGCCCGCTGGGAGCAGTTGAAGAACGCCGGCGACGCTGGCCAGTCGACCACCGAACTCGCCGTCATGGCAGCCGTCCTGATCCTGGTGGCCGGACTCGTGGTCGCCGCCATCAGAACGAAGGTGCTGGAGAAGATCGGCATCATCAACGGCGGGTGATGACCACACCGACTAGACACCAGGGAGGGGAAGCAGTGAAGGCGCTCACGTGCAGCGGCCGTTGGCGGTCTCGAGTCGCCAGGCTGCGCGCAGACCGCGGCGCCGGCAGCGTCGAGGTCGCCGTTCTGGCCGTCGTTGTGCTGATGCTCGTCTTCACGATCATCCAGGTCGGCCTCTTCTACCACGCGCGTAAGGTCGCCCAGTCCGCAGCACGGCAAGGCGTCGACACCGGGCGACAGTTCGGCTCCACCCCCGGGGACGGCGTCGCCCAGGCACAGAAATTTCTCGACCGATTCGGCGGCAGCGTCCGCGGCGCCGCCGTCTCCTCGGCCGGCAGCACCGCCCAGGAAATCCACATCACGGTCACCGGCCACGTCGCCACCCTCGTTCCAGGCCTGGAATTCGAGGTCACCCAGGACGCCCGCGGCCCCATCGAACGCTGGACCACCCCATGATCCGCCTCCGCACCTCCGCACTCCGCCGAGGCGGTGACCGGGGAAGCGCCTCCGTCGAAGTGGCAGTGATCGCCCCCGCCATCATCGCCCTGCTCGGCCTCATGGTCGCCTTCGGCCGTGTCACCGACGCCGACGGAGCCGTCGACGCCGCCGCCCACGCCGCGGCCCGCGCCGCCTCCCTCGAGCGCGACGCCACCAGTGCCCAGACCCAGGCCCGCGCGGCCGCCGACGACAGCCTCAGCGGCGACGGCGTCACCTGCCAGTCCACGGACGTCACCGTTGACACCTCCGGCTACTCCCTCGACGTCGGCCAGGCAGCCACCGTCTCCGCCACGGTCTCGTGCACCGCACGACTGTCCGACATCGGACTGCCGGGACTGCCCGGGGCCAAGACCCTCACAGCCACCTTCACCAGCCCCATAGACACCTACCGGGGGCGCCAGTGATCCACGCCGTGCGAAGCTGGCTCAGCCGCCGCCGCGATGCTGTTGCCACCCGGCCCGATCAGGGCTCCATGTCCCTCTTCCTGGCGATGTCGGCGCTCGCCATCCTCATGGTCATGGGATTGCTCGTCGACGGCGGCGGCGCACTCAATGCGTCCAACCGGGCCACCTCCCTCGCGCAGGAAGCCGCCCGCACCGCCGGACAGCAACTCGATCCCGCCCAGGCGATCGAAGGCACCGCCATCACCATCGACCCCGAAGCCGCGCGTGCGGCCGCCGTGGACTACCTCGCCGCCGCAGGCGTCCAAGGCGACGTGCAGATCACCGACGGTGGACAGACCCTGACGGTCACGGTCCACGACACCTACACCACGCACTTTGCAACTCTGCTGGGTGTGGGCACGATCAACGTGGACGGCACAGCGACCGCCCACCTGCAGACCCAAGCCGCTGGAGGCTGAGCCGACATGGCCCACCGCACCCCAAAGCCGCTGCGCGCCGCCGGCGCGCTGCTGCGTGCCCTCACCGGCCTCATCTTCCTGCTGGCCCTGGTCGGCGGTGTCCCCCTCGCGCTGCTCACCCTCGGCCACCAGCCCACCGAACTATCCGGCGGGCTCAACCTGCTGCTCGAGCAGGATGACGGCACCCTGTGGCTGGTCGCGCTCACCTGCATCGGCTGGATCGCCTGGGCCGCGTTCGCTTTCAGTGTCGTGGTCGAAGTCGTTGCCGTCGCCCGCCGCCGCTCCGCACCCCGCATCCGCGGCCTGGGCAGCATGCAGTCCCTGGCCAGCTTCCTGGTCGGCGGCATCGTCCTGCTCGCCCCGACCGCCGCCTCGGCCGCGACCACCACGCCCGCCGTCGCGGTCACCCAGACCGTCAGCGGATCCCATACGAACGCCACCGCCGCGCCGAGCAGCACGGCGACGTCGAACACCGACTTCCCCACCCACAAGGTCAGTTCAGCCACTGAAACCCCGTGGGACCTGGCCGAGGAGTACCTCGGCAACGGGCAACGGTGGCGTGACATCGCCGCCCTCAACCCGGACATCCCCGAGCTGGCCTCCGGCGATCAGTACCTGCCCACCAATGCGATCATCAAGCTGCCCCTCGACGCCCGCCCCACCACTCCGGCCGCCGCCCCCAGCACCGCCACGGCCGCCCCCGCCTCCGACGTCGACACCGCCAAGGCCCCTGCGCACAAGGCCACTTCGGCCGCCGCCGACGGCGCAGCGAAAGCCTCGGGCACTGACACGTCCAGCGCCCGACACGCACCCCAGCACGAGGAAGTCACCGTCGCCCCGGGCGACAGCCTCTGGTCGATCGCCGGCCACGAGTACGGCGATCCCACCGCCTGGCATGAGATCTACAAGGCCAACAAGGGCGAAGCCATGCCCGGCGGCCGCCACTTCGAAGACCCAGACCTGATCATCCCCGGCCAGCAGCTCGACCTGCCGGATACCGGTGAGCACGCGAAGGCGCCCACCCCGCCCATGACCGGCCAGGACAAGCCGGCTGAACCCGAAGGGCACCACGCAGCGCCCAGCACCGGTGACCAGGACACTGGCCACGACCAGGAACAGCAGACACCACCCATCTCCACCCCCGCGCCCTCGGCCAGCGCCAGCACCGAACCGTCCCCCTCGCCCGCTCCGCGCACCCCGGCCCCCTCCGACAGCTCCACCCCGGCCCAGACCCCCGCCCCGGCCGCCCAGCCCCAGGAGGACACCGCCAGCCCGGTCAGCGCGGT
>NZ_BAAASG010000030.1:0-14649 GCF_039532765.1 Streptomyces longisporus | reverse complement strand
CCGCCACCGAGCAGGGCCTGCGCAGCGTGCAGGCACCCACTGGATTCGACCTGCTCAATGCCGCCCTGCGCTGCCTCGCCCTCAACCTCCAAGCAGCCGGCCGTGGCTTGCCCACCCTGAACGGGGTGGTCCTGCACGAGAGCCGGCTTGAACTCCACCTCGCCCAAGGCGCCCCGCCGTGCACGCCCTTCACCGCTCCCGACGACCGTCAGGACCTGTGGACCTGCTCCGCCAACCACCCCGACCTCGCCGACACCGAAGCCCTGGACGGCGTCAGCGCCCCCTACCCCGCGCTCGTCTCGATCGGCTGGGATCCCCAGGGCCGCTACGTCCTGGTCGACCTCGAGCACATCGGTCTCCTCCACTTGGATGGCAACCCCGACTTCGCCCGGCACGTCCTGCAGGCCATCGCGGTCGAGCTCGCCAACACGCCCGTGGCCGGCCACCTCGAAGTCACCGCTCTTGGCCACACCGTCCCCGGTCTGGAGACGGCCGTACCCGAACGCGTAGCCCGCGCCGCTGACATCGACGCCGCCACGGCCGAACTCACCGCACACACTCGCGACCAGCGCAGCGCCCTGACCGAGCTCGGCGCCGACTCCCCGCGCGCCACGAGGCTGAGCGACGACGCCGGCGACTGGACCCCGCACATCGTCCTCGCCGAGCAGCTGCCCGACGGGGCCACCTCCGACAGCCTCCTGTCGACGCTCACCGAGCAGCCGCGCACCGCCAGCACCGTCATCACCGCCACTACAGCCGCCGACCTGCCGGACGCGGCGTGGACGCTGGACTGCCAGGACCCCGAAACCCTCGTCGCCCTGCCGCACTCCGGCCTGCTGGTCCGCCTGCAGGCCCTGGACGACGACCGCTTCCACGACGCGATCGAACTGCTCACCACTGCCGACATGGACACCGACGTACCCGCCCTCGCCGACGGAGACCTAATCGAGGACGACGAAGGCATCGACGGGCTGCCCGACGAGTACGCTGCCCTGGAGCAAGAGGACCTCGACGACCCGGCCCCCCACTCGAAACACCCGTCCCCGGTCCCGGCCGCGGTCGCCCTGACCAAGGAACCGGATACCGACACCTGCGAATCCCTCGCCGACGTCCTGGCTGGCTGTGAAGAAGACGCTGGCGACACGGACGAAGCACCGGCCGCCGGTCCTGCCGACGTACCCCTCCCGCTGGCCACGCCCTGCGCCATCACAGCGCCCGCCGTCCACGTCTCCATCCCCACACCCGCCGAGCCCGAAGCCGACGATGAAGCACAGGACGAGCCTCTCGCTGACGTCCTGCCCGCCACCACCGAAGACAAGCCGACTCTGATGGGCCCGTCCATCCTCCTTCTGGGCCCTCTGACCATCGAGGGCGCCACGGGACGCGTCGACTCCAACCGTAAGAGCGTCGCCACCGAACTTCTCGCTTTCCTCGCTCTCCACCCCGGCAGCGACCACCACGCCGTCGATGCCGCCCTATGGCCCACCTCCCGCGTCAATAAAGAGATGCGTAACGCCGTCATCAGCCGCGCCCGCTCCTGGCTCGGCACCGACACCGACGGCAACCAGCACCTGCCCCGCGTCCAGAACACCCCAGACAAGCGCTACCGCCTCGGCCCGCACGTCACCTGCGACTGGGCGGACTTCCAGCGACACGCCCGGCACGGCCTCGCCGACACCAGCGAAGACGGCGACCTTGCCCTGCGGCGCGCCCTCGCACTGGTCCGCGGCCGACCCTTCGCCGGCATGGACCCCCAGCGATACGCCTGGGCCGAACCGGTCATCCAAGAAATGATCTCCGCGATCACGGACGTCGCCAGCGAACTATCCACCCGCCGACGCGAAGCCCGTGACCCTCGCGGAGCTCTGTGGGCCGCCCAACAGGGCCTGCTCGCGGTCGAAGACAGCGAGACCCTGTACCGCCAACTGTTCCTCGCCCACCACGCAGTGGGCGACACCGACGCACTCCGTGAGGCCGCCGCACGCCTTCGCCGGATCAACGATTCGATCGGGGGCGGGGTCGAAATGGAAGCCGACACGGCGGAACTCCTGCGCAACCTTCTGCCACGCCCAGTCCGCACGAGATAGCCAATCCGCGACACGAAATTGGAGCAGGTGGACAGCAAGGAGACGGAGTGGACAAGGCCCGCGAACAGCGAACTCGGCGGCCGGTGTTGGCCAAGGAGATCGGGCCGGATCCGGAACCGTTCGAGCGCCCGCTGATCTGCCCGATCTGCGAGAGCGTCGTCGAACCGGTCCGCGGCTACAAAAGCGTCCCGAGCCTGTTCCGCCTGGCCAAGGGGACCAGCCACGAGTCGGGCTGCCTCCTCAACCCCACGGAGGTCATCGCGAGCATCGCGCACGGATCCCACGGTCTGGCCCATGTCACCGACGACGGCCTGCTCCGCCTCGAGCTGCCGGCCGACATCAGCGCTCTGCCGCCTTGGCCGACGGTGCCCGTCGACGACACCGACACCGACGTGATCCGCACCCGTGACACGACCACCGTGCGGCCCTACCTCCCGCCAGCCATCACCAGCGCCGCGAAGATAGCCCGATTCCTGCAGCTGCACGGCTTCGACCCCAAGATCGTCGAGCGCTTCCGGGTCAAGCCACATGGCCAACGACCCATTCTCTGGGGCCGGTTCTGCTACAGCCCGCGCACCTACGCAGACCTCTACCAGCGATGCGCCCGCCGCGAGACGATCAGCCATCCGCTTGCCGTGCACGGCACCGTCCACAGCATCGCCCAGGACAAGAACGGAAAGCCGTACGCCCGCCTGGCAGTCAATGTGCCCGCCGGGGACACCCGGTTCCACGTACTGCTGCGATCCGCCCACGACAGTCTTATCGAGCCGCTCGCCGCCGGCACCCACGTCCTCGCCGTCGGCGACTGGACCGTCTTCGACACCCCACACATTCCGCAGCTGCGGCTGTTCGCCGACGAGCACTGGCAGATCGCCTACTGGGAAACCGACCCGAGTAACGGACTGCCCACCGAGCCGACATGCCCTCCCCCCGTCACGGCCCGGCAGAGGGCCGACGCCCAGGCCCGGGCTCGCGCCCGCCGACCACGCCCCGCACCGGAGCCTCGGCCGGCACCAGCCCAGCCCGCAGCCCCCACACCGTTCCCGCCGCCAGCGCCAACCCCACAGGCCCCAAAGCCGGTCGAGTCGGCGCAGCCCGAACCCGAGCTCGGCGACGAGCCGACCGCGACACCGCCGCAGCCCGAACCAACGGTTGCTTCCGCCCCCACACAGCCACCGCCCGTTCCACCACGGCCATCCCTCCCTCCACCGCCCCCGGCGCCGCCGCCAGCGGCGCCTTCACCGCGTCCCCGAGGATGGAGGCGGTGGTTCGGGCGGCGCCCATGAGAAGCCATTCGACGCCTGCAGGGGGCGCGCCCCCACAGGCGAGTGATCTTCAACCCTGACCCGTGACGGCACCGGCAGCTCCTGCGGCTGTCCCGGCATGACTCGTCCGGTCAGCACGGCCGTCGTCGCGCCCGTCCTCCTCAGTTCCTCAGAGGTTCAGCACCAGCGGCTGTACCGGTGGTCCCAAAGGCGGCCGTCGACCTCGACGGGTTCGCGTGGTGCTCGGACCATGCTCTCCTTGGCAGAGCCGATCTCGCCGCGGGCGGCATTGGTGATGAAGCCGAAGCGCCGGTAGAACGCGTGCAGCCGGTCCGGGTCCCCGCCGAAATCGCCGCTCGGGCTGAGCGTCACCGGCACGCCGCGCAGGTCGGCCGCGGCGGTGATGCGTTCCATGACGAGCGTGCCGATCCCCTTCCCTCGCTCGCTCTGCGGGAGGAGGACCCAAAACAGCACGAGATAAGGACCGGGATCGAGTCCGAGTTCAAGCCGCACGCCCGGGTAGCTGGCCTGTATCTCCTCGGCCAGGGCATCGGCCCAGGTGCCGGGCTGCCAGCCAGGCACGCTCAAGGCTCTACGCCTCGTCGGGGTTGATCCCCTGGGCCCGCGCCAGGGCGAACAGCACGCGCTCGATCGCGTCCAGGCGCTGCACGATCGTCCGGTCGCCGGGGGCGCCGATGGCGTCGGCGAGGGAATCGATGTTGGAGAAGGCTGTCACCTGCTGTTCTCCAATCTGCTGGAGCTTTTCGCCGTGCTCGGCCAGCGTGCGGCCGGTACGGAACGCCTCCGCCTCAAGATCCCTCAACCGTCCGTCGTACGTCGATGTTTCTCGCGCCATAACCCCATCCTGGCAGACCCGCCTAGCGGGCACGGTCGACCTACTGTCTGAGGCGCCTACGCTAGAGCATAATTCTCCTGACCGCTTCAAATCGAAGTGAATTGCAGTTCTCCCGAGTTCTTTGGGGTAGAGTGATCGCGGTGTTGAGTTGTCCTCCAGAGGAGTCCCGCGTTGCCCACCGTGAGCCTGCACTTCGACTCGTCCTTGATGGCCCGCTTGGCGGCCGCCGGCCCAGATGAAACGGTCCACATCACCCTGTCAATCGATGTCACACCCGACGACGCGCAGGACGGCGGTGTCTCCCGTGAGGGGCGTGCCATTGCCCCGCAGGGCCCTCTGGCCGATCTGATGCTGAAGGGGCTGCTGAAGGCCGGGGAGACTCTGTCGTTCCAGCAGCCGCGGGCGGGCCGAGAGGCGGTGGCAACGGTGACCGCTGACGGTCGGCTGATCGTCGAGGGGAAGACGGTGCCGTTTACCTCGCCGTCGAAGGCAGCTGCCGCTGTGACCGGCACGGCGTCGAACGGGTGGGCGCTGTGGCGGACCGCTGCCGGCCAGACCCTCGATGCGCTGCGCACACAGCTGCACCAACTCTGACCAACCGGCCCGGCCCGAGTCGGGTTCCCTCGCTCACTTTGATGTCCCACAGCAGCGCGATCGTGGAGGAGTACGTGAGTTCGGCGAGTCGGTCCCGGACCGTGAAATCCCCGGCCCAGCCGCCAGGGACCGGTCTGGCCGCGTCTGCTACCGCCGCGCCGGTCGGGGACTGGTCCGAGGAAGTCTTGGCAGACGCCGTACTGCCCAGCGCGTTGGATGGGGCGCTATCTCAACCGCGCCCGGTCGTGGTGTTCGTCGCCGGGCAGCCGGGCAGCGGCAAGACGCTGGTCGTCGACCTGGTGCACCGCGCGCTCGAGCGGCGAGGCGGCGCGGTTCGGGTAGACCGCGACGCCTACAAGAACGTCCACCCTCGCTACACCGCCTTCCTCGCCGAGGACGTACGCACCGCTGGGGTGCGGGTGCGGCCGGAGACATACCGCTGGCAGGCCGAAGTGGAGGCCCGGGTGCGGGCCGAGCGATACGACGCGGTGGTGGAGGCGCCCTTGCCCGACGCGCAGGGGTTTCTGAACGAGGTGGCCGCGTATCGGCAGGCGGGCTACCGCGTGGAGATCGTGGCCTTGGCCGTACCCGAGGCCGTCAGCCAGCTCGGCGTTCTGGACCGGTACCTGCGCCTGGCCGAGGAAGGCAAGGCCCGGTACGTCTCCTGGGACAATCACGACGCGTGCGCGGCCGCGCTGGTCGACACCCTCCGCATCGTGGAGGCCGCACACCTGGTCGACCGGGTCTTCGTCGTGAGGCGCGCCGCCGAGCCGCTGGAAGTCGTCTACAGCAACGACCTTGGCCCGCACGGGACCTGGCGGCGCCCGGCGGGCGCGGCAGAGGCGGTGCTCGCTGAGCGCAGGCGCCCGTGGGACGCCAGGGAAACGGGACTGTTCCGCAGTCAGCTCGCCGACGCTGACAGACGCGTGTACGGCCACAAGCTGCCCGAAGACTGGGTTCTGGCCGTGCGCCGCGACGCCGAGCGCGCGGCCGCGCTGGCCGAGCCGGTCCGACGGATCGCCCAGCCTCGCCGAGAGGCGCCGGGGATCGACTACCACAGGCTTTCCGCAGAGGAACACCAGTGGGTTTTCGATGAGTTGATCGTGCCGTCCCTGTTGGGTCGGATCACGCCACAGGAGAAACCGGTCGCCGTATACGTGGTGGGCCAGCCCGGCGCCGGCAAGACCCGGGCCGCCCAGATGGTTCGCCGTACGCTGCGTAGCGCGACCCACATCACGGGCGACGACTTCAAGTTCTCCCACCCGGACTACCTGCAACTGCTGCGTGAGCAGCCGCGTACGGCCTCGGCGCGGATCCGCGCCGACTACCGGGCCTGGCAGGCGCAGGCCGAGGCGTACGTGCGCGAGCGGCGGGGGGACGTGGTCATCGAGGTCACCCCGGGCAGCGCCGCCGGGTTCGTCGCCGGCGCGTCCCTGTACCGCCAAGCCGGTTACCGCGTGGAGCTGGTGGTCCTGGCGGTGCGCGCGGCCGATTCGCGGCAGGGTACGGCCGCCCGCTACGCCAACCTGAGCCGGCGGAGCGTGCCCGCCCGGTTCACCACCGAAGCCGGGCACCACGCTCACTTCGCGGTCCTGCCGGAGGTGGTGGCGATGGCGGAGCAGCTGTCCGTTGTTGACGAAGTCCTGGTCATGCGGCGCGATGCCCACCCGCTGTATCGCAACACACAGGACGGCCAGGGACATTGGGCGCAGCCTCCAGCCGCCGACCTGGCCCTGATCGCGGAGCAGGCCCGCCCCTACACCCAGGAGGAAGCCGCGAGGTTCTGGGCCACGCAGCGCCAGCTGCTCGCGGCGATGCCGCAGTACCGCGACGACCTCATCGCGATCGGTGCGCTGGCATGCCCGCTGATGCCCGCCCAGCAGCCGCGCCGCCTCCCGACATACACCCCCGCGGCCGCGCTGCCTGTGCCCGCCTAGGCAGGCATACGGCACCCCGCCCCGCCCGCTGTGGCTACTCCTCAGCGCGCGGCTCGGAGGCTTCCAGCTCTGCGAGAAGTGCGGCGTAGGAGTCGGCGATACGCGTGATCTCCTCAGACCCGGCGTCCTGGAGCCGGGCCTGGTCCTCCACACACCTCTGCCGCTGCGCCGTCAGCTCCTCCAACCGCTGCTGGTCGCCGGAACGCCGTGCGAGCAGCAGATGCCGGCTGTACCAGGCAATGACAGCGCCCACGACCTGGTGCGCCTCCTCAATCCCAACCGCGCTCTCACCGCCCGGCGACGGGGATTGCGGATCAGGGGACGACGGCGAGGGCGATGCGGACTCGCTCATAGGAGACCACCTCCGGAGTGTCGGAAACAGCGAAAAGATCATTCTCGGTGTTGGGCTGGACCTGGCCTGTGGCCGGCCACGGTACGCGGCATAGATTGGGTCTCAGGTGATCACTTCTGGGGGGACCTCGTCACATGGCCGACCTTCGCGCGCTGTTCAGCTCCAATCACCCCGTGGGCAGCAGCGAGGCGTTCACCAACCGCCAGAGCCAGTGGCACCTGGTCGCCACCGCCATCGAGGAACACCTGCAGCACCTCGCCGCCCCCGGATTCGACGTCGAGGACCTGGAGGCACCGCGCAACAACCTGATCGTGTTCCACGGGGTGGGCGGCGTGGGGAAGTCGACTCTGCTGCGCAAGATCGAGGCTTCGCTCACCGATGCCGAGCAGCGTCCCGTCCAGTGGGGCGAGCCTGCCTGGTCAGGCGAGCGGATCTTGCCGGTCCGCATCGACCTGGCCCGCTCGGCATCGAACGGGCCGGACTTCGAACGGGTCTTGCTCACAATCCGCCTCGCCCTCGCAGCTCACGTCGGCCGCCCCCTGCCCAGCTTCGACCTGCCGCTGCGCCGCTACTGGGAGACACAGCACCCCGGCGAGCCCCTGGAGGAGTACGTTCGGCGCACCGGCCTCGCTGGCAGGTTCGGGCAGATGCTGCCGCAACAGATTCAGGGAGCAGTGAGTGAGGCCGTCGGCGCACTGCAACTGCCCGGCCTCGTCGGCTCGGCGGCCGGGCAGGTCGTGTCCGCGCTCGTCACGGCACTGCGCGAGCGACGCGAGCGGGCACGGGCTCTGGCCGGCTGCGCGCGCACTGCCGATCTGCTGGAGATCGAGCCCGACTTGGAGGCGCTCTCCTACTATCCGCACCTGCTGGCATGGGAGATCAGCCGCCTGCCCGCGAAGCACTCGGTAGTGCCGGTCATCCTGCTGGACACCTTCGAGGACACCGGCGATCGCCACCGCGACACCGAGCGGCTGCTGCAGCGCCTGGTGTGGCTGATGCCGAACGCGTTCTTCGTCGTCAGCGGCCGCAACCGCCTGCCGTGGGCCAACCCCGCCCTGCAGGGCCAGCTGGATTACACCGGCCCGGAGGCCTGGCCCGGCCTGACCCCGACCCAGCAGCCGGCCCCGACCGCCGGGCAGGGTGGTACCCGCCAGCATCTGATCGGGGACCTCTCCCCACGCGACTGCGACGACCACCTCGCTCGCCGCCTCACCCAGGACGGCCAGCCGCTGATCAGTCCGGAAATCCGTGAGGTCATCACCGAGCGTTCGCACGGCCTGCCCCTCCACCTGGACCTGGCCGTCAGCCGCTACCTGGAGATCCGCCGCACCGGGCGCACTCCCGTGCCCGCCGACTTCGACCACACCTTCCCCGCCCTCATCGCGCGCACCCTTTCGGACCTGACCACCGACGAACGCCATGTCCTGCGCAGCGCCAGCCTGTTGGACGCCTGGGACCTGGACCTGGCCACACAGGCCGCCGGCCTCACCCACCAGTCAGCGGCGCGCCGGCTCATCGAACGGCCGATGATCAGCGAGGACCCGCAC
The DNA here is from genome assembly GCF_039532765.1 of Streptomyces longisporus. Taxonomy (NCBI): domain Bacteria; kingdom Bacillati; phylum Actinomycetota; class Actinomycetes; order Kitasatosporales; family Streptomycetaceae; genus Streptomyces; species Streptomyces longisporus. The sequence goes on along the minus strand of NZ_BAAASG010000030.1, from coordinate 6,011 downwards.
GCGGTCTGGCCGTATCACCTGCACGGCGCCATTCGCACCGCGCTGCGCACAGGCGACGACCACCTCGAGGACCAGTGGACCGCAGCTGACTGGCACCAGGCCGCCGTGCGGGCACTCGCTGCCCTCGGCCGGCAATGGCAGGAAGCCGACGCCGTCGTTCCCAGCCGGACCCTGCTCGTTGCGTGCCTGCGCCAGGGCCTGCGACTGGCCCGTGACCACCAACTCGACGACCTCGCCTGGCTCACCGACGCCGCCTACACCTACACCGACGACTCCGTCTGGGAGCCCATCGCCCCACCCACCCAGCCGCCCGCGCAGCAGCTGGGGCCGGACACACCCGCCGACGCCCTGGCCGAGCTCCTCGCCGCCATCGCCCGCCGCCAGCACGAACACCGCGGACGCACCGCCGAGCGCCTCACCGCCGTCCTGGACACCGGTCTGCTGTCCGACGAGCTCACCGAACTCGCCCTGTACTACCGGGCCAAGGCCCACAAGGACCTCGGCCGCACCGACGCTGCCCTCGAGGGCTACCGCCAGGTCGCCGACGCAGACGGCCGGCTCGCCCCGCGCGCCCGCCGCGGCATGGCCAACCTTGCCCGGATCCGCGGCGACTTCCCCACCGCGCTCGCCGCAATCCCCACCCTGGGCTGGAAGGGCCGCCACCACCGCGTCCTAGGCCACATCCTGTTCCCGCACGGCGACATGGACCGTGCCATCGCCGCGTACGACGCCGCACGGGCTGAAGCCGAACAGCACAACGCTCCGGGCGAGCGGGCCATCGCCCAGGCCCTCCTCTCCCTGGCCTGCGCCTTCACCGATCCGGCCCGTGCCGACGACGAACTCGCCCTCACGCACCAGCTCCTCGGCCAGCTCGACCAGCGCGCCACCACCCTCCTCGCCCAGGTCGCCGCCCTCGTACGTGACGCCGGCACCAACGACGTCACCGACCGCGCCGCGGTGCTGCGCACCGAGATCACCGTCGCCGGGCTCGCCTGGCTCACCCCGCTCCTGGAAACCACTCTCGTCTTCCACCAGGCCGTACGAGGCGCACAGGACGACCTGACCGCCACCATTGACCGTCTGCACGAGGCAACCGCGAACGGCGACTTCGCCTACTACGTCCACATCGCAGCCGCCATGGGCGACCTTCCCCAGCCCAGCAGGTCGGCCGTGCAGTGGCTCGACGATGAACTCACCGTCCGTGCCCGCTGGCGCTCCCTGGTCACTGCTCGCCAGCACCATCTCGGATACTGACCGGGCAGCAGCCGGAGCCACTTCTGAGCCGGGGCACCGCATCCACCTGGGCGAGCCGCAGCCGCCGATAAAGTCGTCGGGTCGCCGCACGAAAACCCGGGAGTTGCCGTTCGTGCGCCCGGGGGGCAAGCGCGTGCTGATCGCGGACGCCGGCCGCCGTGAGCGCGAGGTAGACGCCAGTCGGTTGCACGAGTACCCCACGCGTGGGGTGCCTCGGCGCACTGGATACGCCCTTGCGGACACACACGCGTGGCTGACGCTCCTGACGGACTTGGCCCTGCGCAAGTACCCGTACACCATTACTGGGTCGGCGATCGACCAGGACGTGCGCCGCGGCGGCTACCTGAGGCTGGATCCGAACGTCGCCCTGCCCGTCGATGTACGCAGTTCCGACCGAGGGGCGCCAGTTCTGCACACGGTGGCGCGGCCACCTCGACGAGCACCAAGACGACCAGACACTGCACCAGTGGAATGACGCCACCCCGCAGCCTCCGGCGTGGTGGCTGACGGACCAACTGCAAACCGTGGGGTCCGACAACGGGCGCTGAGCTCGCCCCGCCGCCTGCTGCGCGTCGCGTCCAAATACCCTCTGAGCTGCGGGAATTGCGGGCGAATTTCGGGTGCACACCCTCGCGAAAGTGACTGAAGTGCGGTATATTTGTGTTGTCGAGAAGGTTCGTGGCAGACCTCCCGAACACCGAAGGCTCACACATTCCCAGGAGGCACCCGTGCCGCAGGTCACCCAGGACACGAAGACTGAAACGCAGGCAGAGAAGCAGCCCGTCAAGCCCACAGCTCACTTCGCTGCCACGCACGCGAAAATCATCGAGGCGCTGAACATCACAGAATTCGGCGTATTCGAATCCCGCGCCGTTCCCGGCTGGCGTGTTCATCCAGACGGGCCGCAACAAAGTCACCTTCAGCTCTTTCGATTTCGAAACGGCCGTACGGATCACCCTGCCCGCGGAGACCCCGGTGGCACAGGGAAATTCGCTGCTGGACTTCACAGAGCTGAAAAAGGCACTCGCCGCGATGGTGGCGGGCGAAACCAAAGCGGTTGCCGCACGCACTCTGGTCGCCCTGGCTGGCGACCTACTCACCACCGAGCACCTCAGCGTGCCGATCACCGCACTCGACATCCACGAGTACGTGCATGCGGCCGAACCCGCCCCCGTCCTAGCCGAGTTGGACGCTCAGGCCTTCCTCGCTCACCTCAACCGCGTCCTTCCGGCGGCGGGTCGCGACGACACTCTGCCCGCTCTCACCGGCATCCAGCTGACCCTCGCAGGCGAGACACTGACCCTGGCCGCCACCGACCGCTACCGGTTCGCGGTCGCGGATGTCCCCGCCCCCGCGACCAAGAACTCGCTCGAGAAGCCCATCACCACGCTGATCCCGGCCAGCGTCCTCGGCGCCCTGGCCAAGCGGTTCAAGACGCACGACGGCACCCTGGGCATCGGCATGGTCACCACCGACACCGAAGCTCCCAGGGCAACGTTCTCCCTGGGAGGGACGACCATCACCGTGCGTTCCCTCCACGGCAGCCTGCCGCCGCACAACAAGCTCTTCCCCAAGACACGCAAGGCCTCCGTCCGCATCGACCGCGCAACGGCAGTGCGGGCCGTCAAGAAGTGCCACGCCCTGATCAAGGCCAAGGGCGACAAGTACTCACCGGTCTGCTTCACCTGGGCCGACGACGGCACCCTCACCCTCGCCCCACGCGTCGGCGAAGCGAGCGACCAGGCCCGCGTCAAGGGCATGACCATCCCGTCAGAGATCACCCACGGCACCGCCGAAGCGGTCCAGGGCACCCGCCTCCCGCTGAACCCTGCCTTCCTGCTCAATGCCCTCGCCACCTTCACCGACGACACGATCACCCTGCACGTCCAGGAGACGACCGACGGACAGGCCACCAAGCCCGTACTGCTCACCACCGGCCCTTCCATGCGGGGCGACACATACAGGCACCTCCTGATGCCGATCCGCCTCTCCTGACGGCCCACACGGCAACGGCGCCGCACCCCAGACGGGTGCGGCGCCGTTGGCGTGTGCGAGGCCGGCTACCCGGCCGCCCGGACCGGCTTGAGGCCTTGGGGCTGGCGTTTGGGCGGGGCGGTCTCGTACAGCGGTGCGGTGATGTCGGGCAGCTCACCCTCGGCGATGCGTACCGCAGCGTCCTCGATGGCGTCCTCCAGCTCCTCCTGAGTGGCGTAAGAGGCGATGTAGGGGTGGAGGTAGTAGGTGCGGTACTTGCGGTCTACGGGCCGCAGCACCAGGTGCCGACTCTCCAGCAGCGCCATCGCCGTGTTCGCGGAGTTCCGCGACAGACCCACCCGGGCGCCCAACTCGGCCTGAGACGCGTTCACTTCGCCGCCCGGCTCCTGACGCTCGATGAGCACGCTCAGCAGGTCCATCGCGGCCTTGGTGAGGTCCAGCCGGTACAGCATTCCGAAACCGGCGCTTGCCTGAATCAGCATGCCCGCCCCTCCTCGTCGACCTCTTCATCGTCCTCGCCGTCGGCCAGGAGTTCCAGTTGCACGCTCCGCGGTGCCGGCGGTGCCTTCAACTCCGGGAACGCCCCCTCCGGCGCGCCTCTGCGCAGCGCGTCCAGGACCTCGTGCTGCACATCGCCGTTGCCCTCGAAGCCGAGCAGCGGGTTCACGAAGATCAGGCCGGTGTCGACACGCTGGATCATGTGCCACCCCTCCAGCCGGCCGAGCGCCCGGGTCACGTTCGACCGCTCCACGCCCAGCTTGTCGGCGATCTTCTTGTGCGTGGCACGCAGCCAGCCTTCGCGCTGCCGGCCGATGCACCACAGCAGCACCGCCGACTGGATCGGGGACATGCCGTGCTGGGCGATCAACACGGCCAGGACGTCGGCGAGGAAGTCGTTGGAGACCACGCTGTAGCCGGATTTGCCGTAGACCTCGTGGGGCGCGCGGTACGTGTACCGGACGCTCACGTCCATCTGCTGCACCGGACGCTTACGGGACGGCGGCTTGATGTCCTTGCCCAGCCGGGACGACAGGCTCTCTGTGAAGGCGCTGTCACCGCCGGGCTGAACGGCGGTGATCCGGCCCTTGGTGCGGCCGGAGGAAGGGCGCTTGGGCTGGCGGGGCATCGACGGTCGTCCTGTCCTCGATCTTGGAACGGTCGCACGGACCCTAGCAGTTAGCCAACCCCAGTTGGCAGATTTGTACACGTGGGCGTGGCGCTTTGGTGTCGGCACCGACACACCACATCCGAGCCCTGTTAGCTGGAAACCTGGCGCCACCAGCAGTGACGCACAGTTGTACAAGCTGGCTTGGCTAATGTGGGTGTCGGTGTGGCACCACGGACACATTTCCGCAGGTCAATGTGTCAGCACCGACACATACCCCTTCGCAAAGCCGCAGGTCAGAAGCGGTTTCACGCGAGGCCCCTCTTTTCCTTGAGACGCACGCGCGCGCGAGGACAGGGTCAAGGCCTCCCGCGGTCATGCGGTTCCCGGCCGGCATCGTCCACCGCGTCCGCGAAGGCCCCCAGGCGCCCCGTACGCCGCAGCCGCGCGCCTTCCTAGCCTCCGGGCCGCCCCTAGCCCTCCTGAGGGCTGAGGAGGCTTCGCGTGCGGTTCCGTGGGTCGAGTGCCGACCGTAGGCGGCACCAGCGGCTCTGAGTCTCGGGTGGTGCCAGCCGTGACGGACAAGCAACAACACCAGGCGTGGCTAGTCCCCGTGGCAGGTTCCGCCGCCCGGCCCTGGGGGCCGTTCGGCTCCTGTGCCTCCGCCTGCCGGATTCCTTCGCCCTCAATTCGAGACTTCTGTTCTATGGCTTAGCTCCAATCGGGCTTTTCTGGGCCACGCTCTAATTCGTTGGACTCCACCCCAAATTGCACCCACTCAGAATCCTTCATGTTCTCCTATTCCACCTCTTAGAAGGAGCTAAAAACGAGACGCTTGACCTTCCATGGGCAGCCGTATTTTATAGTTTCCAAGCCGTAAAGGGATTCACAATCCGCTTCCTGTTGTGTCTGACTCTACGTCAGGTAACTCGGTTGTCTGTGTGCGTCAAGTAGGGCCGCCAGGCTCTCACGTTCGCCCCTCCAATTTTGGTCTCCAGCTCCACACGTCCGGACTATGGTTGCTGTTGTTTGCCACCCGTACGGAATTATTCAGTGAGGGATGTTGGTATCTGAACTTGCATTATGTGACGGGGTGCATGCTGCGCCCGTCAGGGCGTCCTCGCGTACGCGGGATGGGGGCTGGGGGTGGGGTTCCGGCAGTGCAGGGAACACCCCCGTACGGTCCTGCCCGGTCCTATGGCCGGGCCTGCCCCGCACCTGCGCCCGTACCCGTCCCGGCCCCGGCAGGGGCCACCCCGCCTCACACACCGTCAACTCCCCCGTCCTGTACAGGACACCAGCTCCCAACCCAGACTCTAGACAGGCCACCGCTTTGAAACACTCCACCCCCGGCACCCGCACCCCCCACCCCCAACCTGACACCCCGTCAACTCACCTCCACCCCCACACCCGCCCTGGGCCCGACAGGGCCCCAACCCCAACCCCCGCAATTCCCGCGACAGCGGGAATTCCCAAAACCCGAAAATACCCCAACCCAAACCGGCCCGAAATTGCCGAAAGGCAATTTCACCACGCCCAACTAAAACGCCGTCAGGCGTTTTACAGAAACCCTTACGAATTCGCCGACAGGCGAATTCCCCCGGAATTCCGCCGAAAGGCGGAATTCATAAGAGGCCCTTAGGCCTCTCCGCCCCCC
>NZ_BAAASG010000029.1:0-101450 GCF_039532765.1 Streptomyces longisporus | reverse complement strand
CATGACGAAAAAGCATCTACAGCCCCCGTGTATACAGTTGTAAAGCGAAAATAAGTGGTCGAGTGCGACTTTAAAACGGCATGGGCCCGGAAACAATGTGGCGATCACCACGGGAAGGTCATGGAACCTACGCGCTTAGTTCACGATGAGAAGGGACGCAATGCCGCAGATACGGAACAAGATGCACAAAATTCCGCCACGCTCCCTTCGGGGCAGCCTTGCGTGCGGCCCTTCATGCTTTCAGGCTGAATAAGTTTAGCGAACTCTTACTCCATTCTAGTTCTGATCTTTCATGAGGGTTCATCGGCTTGTGACCCTGGTAGTCTCCGGCGCGCGATCTCGTCAGCCCCGAGTCTGGTCCTGGCAGCCGACGAAGACATCCAGCGCCAGGCCCACAGACGTGGAACACGCTGACCACGGACACACTGCGCGCTGCGGCAGGCGCTCTCCCTCGACGGCGAGCTGACCGAGCAGCAGCGCGAGACGTACTTCGCGCTGCTCGAACCGCAGGAGAACACCGGCTGACACCCGCCTCGCCCCACAGATGAGGGGGCCGGAGCCAATGCCAGCGGTTCCGGCCTCTTCCGCGTGACTGTAGGCGTGACACCGGCCGATGGGATCGGCCCTGTTAGGGGCAACAGGCCCAACCGACACCGGTCCCGCCGTTCAAGCGGATCCTCGACGGGGGGGTGCGCGCACACACCGGCCCGCACGGCACGGCGTGGTGGACGGCGCCCGCCTACGAGGACCTGGCCCTCGCCCCCGCCCGGATGGAGGCGGATGCCGAGGCCGTCACCTTGGACGATGTGTTGCTCCGTCACCGCATTAGGCTCCCCACTGCGCTGACGAGAGGAGCCCATAGATGGCGCCATACCAACTGGGTCTTGCGTTGGGACAGTGGACAGTGTGGATCGCCATGGCCCTCGCGGCAGTCTGGGTAGGGACAGGCCGATGGCGGTACCACCCACGCCCTGAAGGCAGGAGCGCCGACGAGGTTGCCGCCGTGGCACAGCGACGGTCCTGGATAGTCAACTGTTCGATCCTTGCCGTCGCCGCGCTGTGGATCCTGACGGACTGCGTCATCTCCATGGGCATTGCGTTCGGACACTGGACAGTCTGGATCGCCATTGCCTTGGCCCTCGCGGCAGTCTGGGTAGGGACAGGCCGATGGCGGTACCACCCGCGCCCTGAAGGCAGGAGCGCCGACGAGGTTGCCGCCGTGGCGCAGCGGCAGTCCAGGATGGTCAAACGTTCGACCCTGACCCTCGTCGCGCTGTGGATCCTGACGAACGTCGTCTCCATATGGGCTTCGTGAAAACCAGCGAACTTCTGCTCTTCAGAGGACGGGATTCTTCCGCGAGTCGATTGGCGATCGAGGCGAAGCGCCTAGCGCGAGCGCGCACAGCGATCTGATGGCACAGGTCGCCGCGTACGGGATCAACACCACCGCTTCACCGCGATGCCCGGCGTCACCGCCGAGACCGTGGAGCAGGTGCTGGTGCGGGTGCAGGAGATCGCCGGGCTGCGGGCGGAGTTGCCGCGGGATCGACGGGATCGTCGTCAAGGCCGACCTGGCCGCCGACCAGCAGACTGCGGGGGTCGGGTTCGAGCGCTCCGCGGTGGGCGATCGTAGAGGGGCCTCAGAGGGCATTTGATCTAGGCGAATTGCGCTTTCTGTCCTAGTAGCTCCCTCACCAGGTTGGTGTCGTCTCGTCTGTTATGCGCTTGGCGAGGTTGTCGATCGAGGCGACGTGGATCATGGCCTCGGAGCTGGCGGGAAGGGTTTCGTAATCGCGAGAAAGGCGCCGGTGCAACATAAGCCAACCCAGACTTCGCTCGACTACCCAGCGCCTTTTGACGACGTGGAAGCCGCGAACTCCTGGAGCTGATCCTGCAGACAGGACGCGAGGGCTCCCTCAGCGGTTGCAGGAGCCGGATGTCACTTCTGTTCGACTCCTGACCTGGGACAACAGCCCTTCGAGGCTTGGAACAGGTACTGAGCTCAGCGCCAGTCGAGCCCCAGCTCGGCGAGTCGGTCCAACTGATCGACCGTGAGTTTGGCGCGACGGCTTTTTGGTGTTGGAGATCCAGACTCCCAGTTTCACGGGTCCGTCCTCGAGTTCCTCGGCATGGCCCCTGGGCACGGTCACGGAGCCGGTCCGTGCCTTGTTGTGGGCTGTGGATGCTGAACGCAGGTCAACGCCCGGTGAGCACTGGCTTCGGAGTTGTCGGTCCGCCTCCGCCGGGCTCGGGCTGGTTGCCGACGGTTGATCCGTGCACGAGGTCTGTGCCGAGTCGGGTCGGGGCGTGGTGGACCGTTTGGCCGTTGCGGGCGGTGGCGATGAGGCCGGACTGGCGCAGGACGGAGGCGTGTCGCGAGGCGGCCGCTGCGGACACGCCCAGGGTCGCCGCAAGCCGTCCGGTGGTCAGTGCCGGCGTCCTGACAACGGTGACCAGCGCTGCGGCCCTAGTTGCCCCGAGCAGAGACACCAGGGCCTGGGCAGGAGCGTGGAGTTCGGGGTCGCGCGTGATGGTGCTGGTGGTAGCGGGGTAGATGACGGTCACTGAGTCGGCGAGCGGGTCGAACATGATGCGGCTGGCCAAGGCTGTGGGCTGGAAGATCAAAGGACGTCCTTCGAGGGACTCTTCGGCGTGGACGAGCGTGTTCAGGCGTAGTTCCCGGCCATTCCAGCGGATCGACGGATGCAAGGAGTTCAGCAGGCCGTCGACGCCACCGATCGCGGCGCGGACTCCTGCCGTGGCTCCCGCCGTGGCGACAGCGGAGGTGATAAGTCGTCGGTAGGGGTCCAAGGCCGCGAGACGGAAGCCGGTGAGTATGCGGTTCAGGGCGCTCACCGCGCCCACGTGCCCATCGGCAAGGGATCGCGTGAACGGAGTCAGGGCGCCGCACCGAGCCAGGTCCCACAGATGCGCGGTAGCCGGTGGAGAGGCGGGGTCTATCCCTGCAGGTGTCTCCTGAACGATCCCGTCGAAGAAGGCCGGAATGTAGAGGCTCGAGTACAGATCGAAGAGTTTGTTGCCGAATGCCAGCCACGGGCTACATCTAGGCGCCACGCCGCCAGCCTCCGGCTCGGGGCCCGACCAGCGAGCTGATCCCCACCCAGCGCGAGCTCGTACGCAAGGTCTGGCGTGTCGGCCACCTGCAACCGCTCCAGGTCGTCCGTCGACAGAGTGATCCGTATCAACGTGGTTCCCCCCGAACCATGTGCTGGCGGACCTTTTGCATGCTCACGCAAAAGCCTAGCCGTTGGAGTACTGACAGTCGATCGTTGATTCGCCGGCAGGGACGAACAGCGGGAACGTCCAGCGGCACGCAGGGTCGTGGAGGGCACGCACCCACCACGAGAACCAGGCCATCCAGGCCCCACGGAAATCCTCGGAGGTAGCACATGAAGATGCAGCTCACCCGGCGCGCCGCGACGATCCTGGCGGCAGCGGCGCTGACCGCCGGCACTGCGGTCGCCGTCACCCCGTCGACCGCGTTCGCGTCCAGCTCCGACCAGGGAATTCGCCTGAGCACCGGCCACAACGTGGGGGTGTACGGGTCCGACACGAACATCAACAACGGCACCAAGGTCGCCGCCGACCTCATCTACGCCAACCACGACGGGATCGAGACCGACTGCTATACCGTCCTGGGAGCGGACCTACTGGGCACCGGCAGCCGTGACGCAAAGATCTGGTACCACACGATCAGCGAGTACTACAACACCCTCGGGCAAACTGAGCACGTCTACGCGTGGACCTACGGTGCCTACGTGGACGGCGACTACGCCGCGGACCACGGTGGCCTTCAGAACTGCAACTACTAGGCGTTTCGGTTGGATCAGTGGGCGGGGCAGAGGAAGACCGCGATGTGGAGTCTGGCCGGGTCGCCGGCGGTGGTCTTCTCGTAGCGGATGGCGAGGCCCCGCTACTGGTCGGGTAGTCGGGCCGGGTCACGTTGTCGTGGCCCGGCCCCTCAGAACCGGGCACGTCTGGTCGAGCGTCTCGGCGCGTATTGCGGTGCGGCCGGCCGCTATGGGCGGGGTGAGCTTGGCATCAAAACGCCAGCGCCCAGCGCCGCCCACCAGCACTCGCCGGTGTGTACGTCAGAGAAGCCTGGCAAGGGCGGCCGCGGAAGGGCTTCCCGGCACTGCCTGGTAGACGATGATCACCTGCTGCTCGGCGCCCCCGACGGTGAGTGCCTGGCGCCGCAGCGTGAGCTCCCCGACAACCGGATGCACGAACCGTTTGAGTTCGTCGCGGGCGGGCCGCGCGTCGTGTCGCGCCCACAGGCTGCGGAAGTCCTCGTCCGCCTCCAGCTCGGCGACGAGCCGCGCGGTCCTCGGGTCGCGTGGGTCGGCCTCGGCGCGCAGGGCCGCGGCGGTCTGCGCGGCGATCTCCGTCCAGTCCGGGAACAGCCGACGGGAACGGGGGTCGAGGAACACGTCCCGGGCCAAGTTGTGCCCGGGCTCATACATCGGGGCGAGCGTACGGGCCCACTTGTTCGCGGCCAGCACGTCGAACCGCCGGTTGCGCACATACGCCGGAGTGCCCGCCCACCCCTCGAGCAACTGATGCACGTCCGCAGTGACTTCGGCCTCGGCAGGTCGTACGGGGTCTGGAGCGGCCAGCGCGAACAGGTGCGCCGAGGTGTCGGCGTCCAGCTCCAGTGCTCGCGCGAGCGCCCGCAGCACCTGCGGTGACGGATGCCGGTCGACGCCCTGTTCCAGCCGGATCAGATACGGCTCGCTGATCCCGGCCAGCCGGGCCAACTCGTCCCGGCGGAGCCCCGCGACCCGGCGCCGGCCGTGGGCGGGCAGGTTCGCCTGCGAGGGCGTAACCCGTCCCCGCCGGGCCTTCAGGAACTCTCCGAGCGCGTTTTCTGCGGCCATGGCCGCAGGGTAACCCCACGGGGGTGCTGGCTCCGGTCCGGCGCAGGACGCAGGGTCGAGGGCATGAAGAAGACCTGGTTCATCACCGGCGCCTCCCGTGGCTTCGGCCGGATCTGGGCCGAAGCCGCCCTCGCCCGCGGCGACCGCGTCGCACTCACGGCACGCCGTCCCGAGTCCCTGCGGCCCCTGGCCGACGCCTACGGAGACAGCGTGCTCCCGCTCGTGCTCGACGTCACCGACCGGGCCGCCGTCACCGCCGCCGTACGACAGGCCGCCGAAGCCTTCGGCCACCTTGATGTGGTCGTCAACAACGCGGGCTACGGCCTGTTCGGCATGGTCGAGGAGGCCACCGAGGAGCAGGCCCGTGCCCAGCTCGACACCAACCTGCTCGGCCCCCTGTGGGTGACGCAAGCGGCTCTGCCCTTCCTACGGGCACGTGGCAGCGGGCACATCCTGCAGGTGTCCAGCCTCGGCGGGCTCGCCGCCTTTCCCACCCTCGGGCTGTACAACGCCTCCAAGTGGGCGCTCGAGGGGATGAGCGAAGCCCTCGCCCAGGAGGTCGGCCCGCTCGGCATCCACGTCACGCTCGTCGAACCCGGCCCCTACGGCACCGACTGGTCCGGCTCCTCCGCGGTGCACACCGAACCCATCGCCGCGTACGAACCCGTCCGCGAGGCACGCCGGGCCGGCGCCACCGCCCGCGCACCCCAGGATCCGCAGGGCACCGCCGACGTCATCCTCGAACTGGTCGACACCGACGAACCGCCCCTGCGGCTCTTCCTCGGCACGTACCCCTATCCCGTCGTCGAAGCCGCCTACCAACAGCGACTCGACACCTGGAACGCGTGGCGATCACTCGCCGCCAAGGCGTGACGGCCGACAGCGGCAAATTAGAGTTCGTCAACCGTCTGCTCGGTCTCCTCCGCGAGTACGAGCGCGCGCCCGGTCGCGGCCGCCGTCGTGCCGGTGGCGAGCAGGACGATGCGGTCCGTACCGTTCTCGTCCGCACCGGCGGGCGCTGCCGCCGACACGACATCCGGCAGGCGAGTCGACGGGGCGCGGCGCGCCGCGCCGGATCCCCCGAGGCGCGGATCAGTTCCATGACGGGCTCTTGAGAGATCGGCATCTGCCCATCCTGGCGTGCGAGTTCACCCAGGTGCAGGCGAAAGAGCCGATCCCCCCTCACCTCACTTCCGGTGGCGCGATGCAGCTCACACCAGCAACCGGGAGGTGGGCGGGAACATCCACAGACGGTTGACCGTTCACCTAAGCGTGGCTGCGGAGGGGACAGTGTCCCCGGGCCTCACCTATAGCCCATGGGGACGATCGTCCGGCTGAAGCCCCATGGAGCCCTCCGCCGAGAGGCGACCGCCCTCCGCACGTCACCGCGTTACGGCCCCGGCTGGTCTCCCCCGTCCAGCCGGGGCTTTCGCGTGCCGACGGCCGGCACCGTCCGGTCAAGAACACCCTGGTCGTTGGTCGGCGGCCTTCAACGCCTGCTCGGCTCAGCTGAGGTGGAGGTGGTCAGGGCGGTGGTCCAGTCGGTGACGATCGCCTGCTGCGCGGCGGAGAGGGTGATCTGGCCGTTGCAGAGCGCGGTGTGCAGCTTCGTCTCCACCGGGTCCTTCTTGTTGTTCACCCCGGAACCCTTGTGACCAGGGTCGGCGGGTTCCACCCACAGGTCCCGGTAGTCGTTGGAGTCCCCGCCGAGCTGCAGGCTGATCACGTCGGGTGCGGCCGGCAGGCGCCGTACGAACTGGGAGCCGATGAACCCGGCCCCGCTGGTCACCAGGATCGTGTCCATCGCAGGGGTCTCCTTTCCGGTGAAGGGATGGGTCAAGGGCAGCGCGGGCAGCGGCTGTTGGGCCCGGTGCCGGGAGTCGCGGCAACCGGGTTGCGGGATCCGCAAAACAACGACCACACCGTCCACTAAGACAAGAGCCTGGCCAAGAACAGCTATCTGGGCGGCAGGACGTACACCCCCGCGGGAGGAGGAAAGCTGCTCGCCAAGTAACCGCTCCGGTCGCCGAGTCACCAGGAGGAAAACGGTTCCTGACAAAGCATCACTGCTCGCTGTGGTGCCCATGTAACCTGACGCAATCATCCGCCAAGGAGTCGTCGGGGTTACACGAGGGGGCCGATGAGTCTGCAAAGGTCGAAGCGCACCGGGGGACTTGTCGCGAGGCCCGAGGACGAACGGCGGCGGTTGTCGGTCTACCACCTGGTCGGCCTTGCGGCCGGCGGGGTGATCGGTTCCGGCTGGCTGATCGGCCCGGGCAAGGCGTATGAGCGGGCCGGGTCGTACGCCTGGTTGTCCTGGCTCCTCGGCGGTCTGCTGACCCTGCTGATCGCCTGGGTCATGGTGGAGCTGGGAACGGCCGCGCCCAAGACTGGTGGTCTGGTGTTCCTTCCCCTGCAGAGCAGCGGCCCGCTGGTGGCGACGGTGGTCGCGGCGGGCCTGTGGATCCTGTACGCCGCCAACGCGGCCGGCGAAGCGATCGCCATGACCAATGGACTCGCCTGGAAGTTCCCGGGACTCCACGACCCCGCGCGCACCCCGTACTGGATCTGCACGGTCGCCTTCACCGCGCTCATCTGCGCGGTGAACCTACTGGTCCCGCGGATCTTCTTCGCCTTCAACTCCGCATTGACGGTGGCAAAGGTGGCCGTCCCCGTCCTCACCTGCGTACTGCTGCTGGTCTCCGCATCCCAGCTCGACGGCACCGGCGTGAGCGCGCGGCATCCGCAACCGAGCGTGAGCGGGGCACTGGCCGCCGTCGTCGACGGTGGCGTGATCTTCGCCTATGTGGGCTTCCAAGGGCCGCTGGACTTCGCCGGGAACATCAAGCGCCGAGGCATGGGCGAATCCGCCCGGCTGCGCTGGGCGGTCTTTGGCACGATCGTCGGCTCGACCGCGTTGTACACGGCGCTCCAGTTCGTCTACGGCAACCACGTCGGGCCGCTGACCGGCAACAGCCTCCAGACTCCGTGGGGCCAGTTCGCGATGGCCGCGCAGATGAACGTGCTGCTGTGGGTGATCCAGATCGATGCGGTGGCCTCGCCGATGGGCGCGGGGCTCGTCTTCGCTCACTCGCTCACCCGTGAGGTGGCGGCGCTGAGCCGGGCCCATCTGACGCACCGGGGGCTGCAGACGAGCCGTAACGCGTCCCTGCGGGGACGGTACGACGTGTACTGGCTGGTGCTACTGGTGGACTTCGTCGTCGGGGTGGTCATGCTGGTGGCGTTCCGCGGGGACTGGGGATCCCTGACGTCCGTCATAGGAGTACTGGCCCTGGTCGTCTACGCCGTGCCGGGTGTGGTGCTGGTGGCGCTGGGGGACCGCCTGCCCGAGTGTTCCTCCGGGCGGCGCAGGCTTCGGGTGGGTCTGGCTGTGCTGGCCTTCGTACTGATAGGGCTGATTCTGTACCTGGCGGGCGAAGGCAACGTGCTGCGCGCCATGGCGACGCTGGCGGCGGGATGCGTCCTGCTGCTGGGGCTCCCGGTGCTGTCCCGGCGGCGGCCGGCGCTGGGACGGTTCTACGACGCCAAGGAGCACGTGACGGCGTTCCGGGAGTGGCGCGCCCGTCCGGCCGCCCAGGCCGCCCTGGTACTGATCGGTTACCTGCTGGCTCTGCTGCTGTTCACGGTGTGGGGTTCCACCGGGCGCACCGCCAAGATCTCCGGCGGCTGTCTGGTCGTCGTCGCGGCCTGCGCGGCGTTCTGGGGCCTCGTGGTGCTGTCGAACCGCTACATGAGCGAAGTGGCCCCGCTGCTTCCCAGACCGGCGGACTGGGCCACGCAGGCCGGGCCGTCGCGCACTCCGGTCAGCGCAGCGAGCGAATGACCTGGGCGGCCTCCGCGTGGAATCCCTGGTCCTTCAGCTCGTCGACCGTCTGGTCACGGTGCAGTGCGTCGGACCAGCGGCCGACCGTGGCCCGCAGCACGAGGAACCTTGCCTCCTCGGGCATCGCACTGTCGCGCAGCTGCCGGACGATCACGCACACGTCCTCCGGGGTGATGAGCTGCTCGTTCTCCAGACAGCGTTCGAGCAGGTCCTCGCCGTCGCGCATCAGCCGCCGGTCGTAGAGCCCGGCGACGATCTTCCCGACGATCCTGGCCGATCCCTGGGCCCAGTCGGCCGCGGACGGGTCGGCCAGCTCCTTGCGGGCGAGGTGTACAGCGGTCTCGGCGCCTGCGCCGGCGGATGTGCGCAGCGTCTCGACGTAGTCGACGAACAGGTCGGCTTCGGCGTCCTCCTTGAGGAGGTGGACGGCGAGGCGCCGGGCGATGGTGCGTTCCGCGCGACGGCGGTCGGACGACTGCTCGACCTTGCACAGCAGGTGTGCCAGGTCCGCTCCTGAGCGGCCCTCGGTGTGGGCAGCCGCCGCGTTCCAGAGCAGCCGCCTGCACTCGGGATCCGCGTTGACATTGCCCAGGGCCGTGGCCAGGGACTCGAGGTCGGCCACCGGTCGCGGTCCGGCCCTCCCGGCCCCGCCCCGAGCCACGACGTCGGCGAGCAGGTCTTTCGTCGTCCCGGCGAGGACCCCGTCGGGACGGTGCCATTCCTTGATGATCCTGGCCAGGTCGTCGAGATTCACGCGTGCCGCGACGTGCTCCCGGATCAGTCGGCATTTCGCGGGCGCCTCTTTGGTCAGGTGGCTGCAGATCCCGGCGACATGATTCTCCGACAACCGTGTGCCGACGTGTTCGGCGAGCGTGTCCTCGCCGTCCTGCGCGCCGGCGATCAGAGCCGCGACGATACGTCTGGTGGGCGGCACGTGATCCGGCACGTCCAGCTGTTTGTCGACCCACTTCTCCAGGATCCGCTCCGAGGGGCTGAGCCGGCGCAGTGAACCGACCAGGTCGCGGAACTCCGCCGGATCGGCTTCCGCGGTCCCGGTGGCACCGTTCTTGTCGATCGCCTGGAGCGTCCTGTGCAGGAGGTCTCCAGCCGCGTCGTCGCATCCCTCACCGCGCAGCGCGATGTGGAGCAGCGCCTTGTCGAGGTGCGTGCGCCCCGAGCTCGGCCTGATGAACGCGTCCAGCGTCTTGTCCACCAGCTGCGGCCTGCCCGATTCGCTGCACTTTCGGATGAACGTCGCGACGTCCACGGCGGTCCGCTGGCATGCGACGTCGTGGATGATGCCGTCGGTATACGGAGTGGCTCGGACGTCCCCTTCCTCCCGGAGCTCGGTGTCGTACTGCTCCACTGCCAGGGCCGCCGCTTCCCACGGCTCCCGGCACAGTGCCGCCACGGCCAGCATGTTGATGGCGTCCTGGGGGTGATCGAACTTCCTTGCCGACTGGACGAGTTCGTCGATGCGGCGCAGGACGGCGAAGGCGTGCAGGGCCCGGACCGCGTTGGCGGGCTGTGGCTGCATCGTCGCCCGGCCTTCACGAAAGGACTGCATGCGGCTCACGAAGATTTCGACCGAGCAGGTGGAGGTCCACTTGTACCGCTGGATCCATGACTCGGGGCTGTGCTTGGGCTCCGCCGCCCCCTGACCGTCCGTCATGCCTGGGGTGACCGGGTCGGCTCCACGTGGCTCCAGTAGCGGGCGAAGGTGTCGGGCTCGACGAAGAACTCGTTGGCCTTGGCGTCTATGTCGGCAGCGAGGTCCTGGCTCTCCGGGTCGGTGAGGCTGCTCAGGTGACGGACGACATCGCCGGTCATGTGTTCGTCCTTCAGCAGGTCCGCGAGGGGCGAGAGGCGATCCACCTTCAGGAGCCGGGCCCATTCCGCGGGCTCGACGGGCGCCGGACGCGCGCGGCGTTCGCCCTCGTCCATCCGGTTGGTGAACAGCGGGGTGCTCTCCCGGGCGTTGTTGAGGGACATCCTCGGCGCCTTGTGCCCTGTCGGGCACCGTTCCATCTCGGTCCGGACGGCCTCCCGCAGGTGGCCGATGGTGAGCTGGTCCGTGTCGTCCCTCGTGCCCTGCTCGAGCACCTTCAGCAGATGTCCGCTGAACGGCGTGCAGCCGGCGAATCGCGTCGGCAGCTTGGTGCAGCCGGCGGCGGGTGCGTAGGACTCGCGTTCGTCTTTGAGAGCGGTGAAGACGCACGTGCCCTGGTCGCGCTCGCCCAGGATGCCGGGCAGGACCGACTCGCCCCCGAGGTGGGGCAGCCGGCCCGAGAAGCAGCAGTCGGCGATGAGGACCTTGAGCCGTGCGTCGGCCTTGCGCATGACGCGGTAGACGTACCAGCTGGACAGCCAGGTCCAGGGCCTGTCCTTGTAAGAGGAGCCCACGGCGAAGTGGACCTGGTCGCTGACGGGGAGATCACTCCAGTACTTGCCGTGGCCCACGTAGACCACGAGGAGGGTGTCGTCGGGGCCCGTCGCGTCGGCCGTGTCCTGCAGCGCGGTCATGACACCGTCGGCCGTCTGCAGCTCTTCGTCGGTGAGGATGCGGCACGCTCCCGGTCCCCACATCGCGTCGCTGCTCAGGACCTCCAGGTACCGCCGGGCACTCTCGGTGATCTCGTCCCAGCTGCCGATCTCCTGGTCGGCGTACTTCCCCGCTCCGATGACGAGCGCGCGAGATGCCATGTCAGCCGTCCAGCCCTTCCGCGTCCGTCGCCCCGTCGTCGCTCTGCGGTTCGGGGTCGGTCCGGATCGACGCCTCGGGAGGGTCCAGCCTCTCCTCGCGCCAGCGCCCGATGACGTCCTTCACGGCCTGGACGGCAGCCTCCACCGTCATGTCGGCGGTCTTGGTGACCACCGCGATGAGGACGATCTCGACGATCCCGCCAAGGTTCTTTTCCTGGTCGACTTCCTGCTGATGCCACGACAGCCGCGTTCTGGCAGCGAGCTCGTCCAGAAGGCGCTCGGGCTCGTCCAGCCCGAACAGCCCCTTCACGGACACCGAGATCCTGGTTGCCACGCTCGCGCCCCCATATCGAGGAAGACCAGTACCCGACCAGAGTACTCACGATGGCAAGCCCTGCCTTGACTGCCCAGGTAGTTGACGGAGCGTCAGTAGCGTGTCGGTTGCGTGTTTGGGGCGTGTCCGACCCGCTATGGCGGGGCCGAGACGAGCGCCTGGACGCGGGAGCCGGGGGGACGGGAGGCTGGCCCCCTCCGCGCTCGGCGCCGCTGTGACTGGCTGGAAGAACGTCTCGCCGCCCGAGGTGGAGTCACCACTGCTACCCGAGGTCAGCCCGATCGCGGAACTAGGGTCGCCGAGGCAGCCGCAACGAGGGGCACATAGCCGAGGCAGTGGTGGAACTGAACGTTCCCCCTCTGCCTGTTCGGGCCTGGAGAACAGCGGCCGAAGCCGTACCGATCAAGCCTCACTAGCCGTTGCTCTATCGATCTTGGTGATCGTGAGTTCCAGTTTGCCGACTCGGTTGGGTGATCTTCTGGTCGGCAGGGCACGGGAGGGGGGCCTCCCGCACAGCTAGTGGGTGTCGAATCCAACCGAGCAACAAGAGGCCCCTGGTACCGCAGTCTTCCGCGCCCGCGCATTGCCGTCCAACTCCGCTCCCCTGTCGTGTGATTGCCTCGCTCACCGGTTCAGGAACGCCGGGGACCGCTTCACAGGCGTCCGAGGTACCCCTCGGACATGACCGACGCGGAATGGGCAATCGTGCGCGACACGTTGCCCGTGCCGGCCCGGCTGGAAGGCCGCGGCGGGCAGCCGGAGGGCTACTGCCGGCGGTCCTCATCCTGGCCCTCGCGGGCGCAGCGGGCCAGCAGGAAGGCCTTGATGAAGGGGGATGCGGCTGCGTGGTCTTCCCGGTCGGTGGCCAGTTCCCGCAGTATCTCGTGCCATTGGGTGTTGAGCTGGTCTTCGTTCGCTCCGACGTGAGAGAGCAGGTGGCTCTTGAGAGGTCCACGGCGGTCAGTGGGGCACCGCGGTCGTTCATCGTCTCGAACATACGGTAACCGTGGTCGGAACTGGCCGCGCGGATCCCGACGAGGACCACGCGGTCCAGCAGCCACTCGGTGAACCGATCAGGTTTTCTGCGTCGAGTTCTTGCGCGAGCTGGGATTCGACCTGCCGACTGCGCGCCCACAGATGGCGGTGGGAGAGTGAATCCCCCACGCCTGTTTCGTAGGTGCGGGCCTCGGCGACCGCGCGCAGGACGGGTTCGTGATCGGTGATGCCGAGCGAGAAGTGCTCCCCGTCCGTCGTGATCACCCGATTGAGACGGACGACGGCCCGGGTGTCTGCGCTCACCTGTGCCGCCAGCCGCAGCTGCAGGAAGAGCAGGTGCAGCGTTGACGCACCGCTGCTGCCCGTCGACGAGGTAGCGCCGGTTCTTTGAGGGCTCGTCATAGACGAACGGCCCCAGAAAATACTGTGGTGCGGAGTGTGGCCGGCGCAGGCAGGACGGGTTGGTGGACCGGTTCCTGAACGATCCGCACAGATCCCGCCGCGTGCGGACTTCGTCCTCGCCCCAGGTGTACTCGCGCTGGTAGTAGTCGATCTCGTAGGTCACGTCACGGAACAGTTCCTTCAGGCTGAAGCCCTGGGACCTGATCTCGTCCGACCCATGACACCACTCCCCCGCCTGCCCGGCTATCTGTGTCAGCGTAGTACTGGGTGAGCCGCAGTACGTCCGTGTCCCTTCGGTCCTCCGGTCCTGCACGGCGGAGCAGCCTGGGCCGCTGCCTTGCCCAGCGGACGATGGGCTGCATCAACGCGTAGCGGCTCTGTTGCCGTGTCATCGCCTGCTGCGACGCGGGGATAGTGCCCGCAGCAGTATCCCGAGGGTGCGGTGCGCTGCGGCGCGTCGCTCAGGGTGGCGTGACCAGATGGTGGGGAGGACGACGCCCACATATAGGAGGGCGAAGGCGGCCAGTACCAGGAGGACCAGGCTGGTCGGAAGGTGCGTGCTATCGCGCAGAAGAGGCCCCAGGCCCATGTCGTGTTCCTTGATGACGATGTCAGTGGGATCGGCCCCCGATGACGGCGGCCTGGCAACGAGGTTGACTGTCCAAGGCCGTGTCCAGCAGCCATTCAGTGGCCGGTTGCGCAGACCGCGCAGGGAGCACTGGTGAGGGGACGTAGAGTTCGCGGGTGTCCAGCTGTGTCGTCTGGGCATAGTGGGGGGACACCGCGGTGGGCGGAAGCGAGGACGCCTTCTTCGTTGATCTACGGCGGCTCGGGCAGATCCATGGGCGTCATCTGGCGCAACGGGTCAGTCTGCGGGCTCTGTCACGCGGCGCGGGCGGCCCCGTCGCGACGACGATCGGTGCCTGGCTGGACGGCAGCCGCTTTCCCCAACAGGTCGACGCCCTGGTCTCGGTGGTAGAACAGCTGCGTACGGCAGCGGCAGCCGAGGGATTCGAACCGGTTCCGTCCGAGGCACGTCTGCTCGATCCGCTGTGGTGGCGTGACCAGCATGCGGCCGTGGGCCGGGAGCGGGCCGAGAGCGTGCGCGTCGGGGTGCGGCGGGCCCAGGCACAAGCCATACGGCAGGAGCAGCAGGCTGCCGCGTTCGTGGGACGGCCCATCTCCCAGCTCAACCCGTTCGATCTGGAGGTACACCACGGCGTCGAGGTGTCGGCCTGGAGCGTGGACACCATCCTCGACTCCCCCTACGCCGCATGGCTTTCCACAGGTTGGACGTCAGGCGACGGTCTTCCCGAGCTCACGCCCTATATTCTGCGCTCCCATGACGAGGAGCTGAGTGCTCTGGTGAGCCGGGGCGAGGCCGGCCACAGCGCGATGGCGATGCTGGTGGGCGGCTCATCCTGCGGCAAGACCCGGGCCTGCTGGGAAGCCGTTCAGACCTTGGGAGAGGGCTGGCGCCTGTGGCATCCCTTTGATCCCACCCGGCCGGAGGCCGCGCTCGCCGATCTTCAGAACGTCGGCCCCCGCACCGTGGTCTGGCTCAACGAGGCACAGCACTATCTGCTGCCCTCGACGAGCTCTCTGGGAGAACGAGTGGCTGCCGGAATACGCGCGCTGCTGCGGGATCAGGCACGCCGCCCCGTGCTGGTGCTGGGCACCATGTGGCCCGAATACTGGGACACGCTGACGGCTCTGCCTGCTCCGCATGCCCCCGACGTCCACGAGCAGACCAGAAAGCTGCTGGCAGGCACCAACATCTCGGTCCCCTCCGCCTTCTCCTCAACTGATCTGAGAGCTCTGCTCCGCGACGGCTTGGGCGACCCCCGCCTGCTGTATGCCGTCCAGCGGGCCAGGGGCGGCCAGATCACGCAGTACCTTGCCGGGGCACCCTCACTGCTGGAGCGCTATCGCAATGCCCCCGTCGTCGCCCGAGCCGTTCTGCAAGCGGCCATGGACGCACGTCGTCTCGGCCACGGTCTCGCTCTTCCCCACCCTCTTCTCGCTGCAGCCGCGCCCGGCTATCTCACCGATGAGGAGTGGGACCAGACCAGCGACGACTGGCTGGAAGAAGCGCTGGCCTACACCGCGAAACCCTGCCACGGTGCGCGGGGCGCACTCACCCGCATCAAGCCGCGCCCCGGCCAGGCAGGCCTCGCCACCCCTCATTACCGCTTGGCCGACTACCTGGAAGAGCACGGCCGCAACACCCGCTACAGCCGTCCCGTTCCGGACACACTGTGGGAAGCCGCGTTCCAACACGCCCACGTGGAGGATCTGTTCGCCTTCGCCCGCTCCGCCGCCAGCCAGCGCGGCCCCGAAGAACATCTACGGTTCGCCGTCAAGGCGGCGGCCAACGGCGATCACGCGGCGGCATGGCAAGCAGCAGAGACCCTCAGCCGCTCCGGCCGACTGGTGGAGGCCCTGGCCATGTACCAGCGAGCGGCAGACGGCGGCGCCTTCGTAACCGCCCGCCGAAAGGCCGCCGCACTGCTGCACCAGCTCGGACGCCTCGACGAAGCCCTCCAGGAGTATCAGGCGGCAGCCGGCCAGGGCCACCTCCCCTCGGTGCACCGTGCCATCACACTCATGCACGACCGAGGAGATCGCACAGCAGCCGCCACATGGTGCCAACGCCTCGCCGAACAGACCGACCTCGACATCCTCGACACGGCGATCACCTTGCTACAGCAGACCGGCCACGATAGCGCCCTCACCCAATGGCTTTGCGACCTCGCCGAACGCGGTCGCCCCGGAGCCCTCGCACGCGCAGCAGACCTCCTACAGCACACCGGCCGCGCCGACGAGGCGGTGGCATGGCTCGTACCTCTAGCCCAGGCGGGATACCTGGGCGCCGAGCTGCTCGTCGCCGAAATCCTGGAGGAATCCGGACACCTCGACGAAGCCATCACCTGGTATCGCCGCGCGACCGAATCCGGCTACCCCAGCGCCCGCAGCGCGCTGACACGCCTGTCCGCCACCAGCGTCCCGTCAGCCCCATGACCCGCGGCAGAACACCACCGATCGCAAACCCGTGCATCCGCCACACCTCAGACATGGGTGCCGGGTCAAGGAGTGCTGGGCGTCGGCTGGTTGTCGGCGTGCTCTGCGAGGCCGTCGAGGGCTTGGGCAGTGAGGCACAGCAGCCGAGCGCGCTGTCAGAGCTCTTTGCCGAAGCCGGTGGGCTGGCCGCCCATGCCACCGCGGCGTTTGCGGTTGGCCCGCTTGCCTGGACCTACTGATCTCTTCGGAGTGTTGTCGGATGCTGATCCCTGCGGCAGGCCGGTGGCATGCGGTACGCGCAGGGTGGCGGGCTGACCGCCGAGCGGCGGTGGTTTCGTGAACGGATCCGGTACCAGGCCGGTGAGCGGTTCGCACGTGGTGAGAGGACCGCGGTGATCGCGAAGGATCTGCGGGTGAGTGAGCGGTCGGTTGAACGCTGACGTCATGCCTGGCAGGAGGGTGGATGAAGGCCCTCGCCTCGACGGGGCCGGCGAAACTTCCCAAGGTGTCCGACGGCCAGTTCGCCGAACTGGAAAAGGAGTTGGCCCTCGGACCGACCGAGCACGGCTGGGAGGACCAGTGGTGGACCCTGGCACGGGTCAGAGGAAGAAGGATGTGTGGCCGCAGGCGGAATGACCGTGGCGGCGCTGGGGGCCTACATCCTGTTCGAGGACGAGGCCGGGTTCTCGATGCCCCCGCCGCGTGCCCGCACCTGGGGCCGACGCGGGCAGACACCCGTGGTGCCGGTACGGGGCCGCTCCTGGCGCCGCTGGTCGATCGCGGCGATGTGCTGCTACCGGCCAGGAGCACCCTCCCGGCTGATCTACCGGCCGCCCGCCACCGCAAGCATCGGGGCAAAGGACGCGACACCTTCGCCTGGAGGGACTAACGCGAGCTGGTCGTGCGCGCGCACCTCCAGCTCAAGGCCCCCATCGTCTTGATCTGGGAGAATGAGCGTTTTCCGACTTCACGAGTGCCGAGGCGGATCTTCTGTAACCAGGCGGCGTGATACCAGGGCCCGCGGTTGTCAGAGGCCCTGGATACGCTGTCTGGCGTCGGTCTTCGCTGCGCGTGTAGGGATGCCTGTGTGTGAGGGAATCAGATGGCTGGCCGACCGGGACGAAGGGCTGGACAGCGTGGTGTTCGCCCGGCGCATCAGTCCAGAGGAACTGGCGGTGCGGATGGGTGGCACGCCCGGTGCCGCCGTGGAGCTGACCGGCCTCGATGTCACCCATGTCCTCCATCGCTCGCAGACCAGCGACAACGCCGTGGCACGGGTTGGGGCATGCGGTGCCTGGTCGTATGCGGTACTGCATCTGGCCGACCCCGGGCGAGACGACCTGGCCGTCAGAGCATCACGCGATGGTGTCGAAGTCATCCAGTACGTGGCTATGACGGATCACCCGCTCGCGCAGTTCAACTACCTGTGTGATGGTCGAACGGTGTGCGGCTTCGGAATCGGGGAGGAAGCACATCGCTGGGGTCAGAATCCGGACCATCTGCTGCCGACGCTCGTTGTAGGCGGCGTCCTGCCCCCTGACGGGACGAGTCACCAAGCTGCGCCGGCGGACTCAGCCCTGAGCGGCAAACATCTCACGCTCGCCGTGCTCGAGCACCACTTCGGGTTGTGTCTGCCCGAAAACAGTGTGATGCGTGCGCAATTGCCTGCCTACACAATCCGCGGCACGCTCAGCCTGGGCCCCGACCCAGACGTCGACATCATCCGCGCCTGGGCTGCCGAGCACGGCTACCCCCTGGACTGGGGTCAAAGCGGCCACGTACCGACCTCCATCCGCGAGGCGTTTGCCCATGCCACCGGTAGGCGCTCAAGCTGAGGTCGGAACGGGATCATTGAATCTTCCACCTCAGTCTGAGCCTGCCAGGTGCAGGGCGAGGACGGCCTGGATGAGGCCCGTGATCCGGGTCGTAGGCCAGCGGAGCTTGCGCAGCAGTCGCCAGGCCTTGAGGGTGGCGACGGCCTGCTGGGCGAGGGCGCGGATCTTTGCGTGGGGTCGGTTGACCGCTTGTTGGCCGGCGGACAGCGTCTCCCACCTGCCTTAATACGTAGTTCGGATCGTGCCCCGGCGCCGCGGTATGCCTTGTCCCGCCCCGCCGCATCGGCGGGGCGGGAGGCGGGCTCGAGCGCCAGCAGCGGTGACACGGCAGCGCATGAGCCTGTACTGGACGCTGTATTCGGTGTGTCTTCCTCCACGGTCTGCCGCAGTGGCTATGTCGATGACTTCGGGGTTCTGGCACAGATCTTGGGGAGCCGTCGCGGAGGGTGACGGTGTCGTTCGATTGAGGGCGCGGGTCCGGGGCCCGTCAACGTTCTCGCATTCTGGTCCACCACCAGCCGAACACCGCCAACTCAATGTTGTTGGGGTCGGGCAGGGTGCGGCGCTCGAATTCCTCATCGATGCGTGTGATCAGTCGGCCCAAGTCCCGTTGCGCTCCGGGAGGAAGGTGCCGCATCGCCCACTCGAGGTCATCACGGGCATCTCCCACCCCGGGCGATTCGAACTCGAAGGCGTCCAGGTAGCGTCCCGGCCGGTTAAAAGCTCGCTCGAAACACGAGAGCGCATTGGCGACCGCGTTGGGCCACATCTCCTGGTCTTCGACCCGGCGGATCGCTGCACGAGTCTGCGCAGAGACACCGCGGACCTTCTGGACCGAACACTGCCATCGTGGCCGCCACCGCTCCGCGCGGACGACCTTGGGACGCCTACGCGGCATCGCCCTTTCGGATCAACATGAGGCCATCCTGCCACGGGTGGGCGGCTGCTCGCGCAGTGTTACTGGAGCAGGATCATTTTGCGGAGGAGTTCAAATCCGGCTCGGCCGTAGAGCTGGCGCTTGATCTTCTTGATGCGGTTGACGGCGCCCTCGATGCTGCCGGAGCTCCAGTCGAGAGTGAGCCCAGCTATCACGGCGTCAAGGTCCCGCAGAAGGTGGAGCGCGAAGCCGGTGAGACCGGGGAGCTGACTGGCGTCGACTGCATCGATCCAGGTGGGGAGTGTGGCGCCGCGGCGGTCGGTGAGTATCTCGCCGAAGTCGGGGACGTGTGCGGCGGCCGTGTCCAGTTCGGGACAGCGTGCAAGGACATCCTTGAGGCCGGCCCGGTCTTCTTCGGTCAGGGCCGTGGGGTGTCGGGTGAGCCAGCCGGTCACCTGACGCACCGACGGCGGCCGCGGCGGCGCGTCGGCCGGAGCCCTGCGGAGGGTGGCGATGTGGGCGCGGACCATCTGGTAGGTGACGGGCGCGTTGTCGGCGAGGAGTTCACCATGAAGCTGGGTGACGCTGGTGCATCCCTCGGTGAATCGCCGCTCCAGGTAGGACTTGTAGGGGTCCAGTCTGCTGGGGCGGGGCCGGTTTTCGCGGAAGGTGTCCTGCCAGCGTGCCGCGTTCGCGTACCGGAGTACGGTGTTGAGGCCCCAGCCCAGGTGCCGTGCAATCGCCCGGCGTGAGTGACCTTGAGCGAGAAGCTCGTGGACCAGGGCATGTGCTGCCTTCTTCCGCTCGGCCCGCCGGCCGACGGGCCCCGACTCGTCCTGCGGCAGACCGGAAGCCAGCCGGGTGGCCTCCGGCAGAGTGCCACTGGGCGAAGGATTGCTCAGGCAGTCGCGATGGGCGGCGACGCAGGTCTCCACGGCGCGGCCGAGGCCCTGCCATAGATTGAACCGGTCAGCGACCTGCAGAGCATCAGGGGCACCGCGGCGGGCAGCCTCGGCATAGGCGCCCGCCCGGTCCCGGCAGATGATCTCCACGCCGGGGTGACGGACAAGCCACGCGGCCAGCGGTCCGGCTTCACGCGTCGGGAGCACATCGACCACGCGATGGTCTTCGACGCTGGTCAAGACCGTGGAGTACGTCTGACCGCGACGGATCGCAAAGTCGTCCACGCCCAGCACACGCGGCGTGCTGAACGCGGGATCGGGCAATGCAATGACCCTGCGCAACAAGGTCATCCGGCCAGCTCCGAAGCCCAGCTGGGCAGCCAGCCGGGCGCCGGCCCGCCCGGCCAGCGCGAGCCCCACCCGTTCCAGGACACGGTTGAGCCGCGTGGTGAACCGTGCGTGCGGGGCGGCCAGCCGGGAGAACGGCTCGGCGAACGTCCGGCGCGGGCAGTCCGCCGCTCCGCAGATGAAGCGCCGGACCGTCAGCCGGATCACGAAGCCCTGCTCAGCGAGTGGAAGGTCCCTCAGCTTGCGCTGGTATCGGTCGTGGACCCGTCCCGAGAACCGGCCACAGGCCGGACACGCAGCCCCGGCCGCTCGGCCTATCGCCATCACCTCAACCGTGCCGAACGCGGCCGTAACCGCCTCGACATCCACATCATCGATCCCGTCGAACACCAGCGAGGCCCAGAACGGTGCATCGGTCTGCATGACCAGCACCATCACCGTCCGCAACCGACCGCAGCAGCGATCAGCAGACACCTGAGGGAGCGTCAATTCCGTCCGGGGGATGACAAGGCGTACGCCGTCTCACACGAACCCGTCTCCTCGCAATCGAACGTCGAGGTAACGCTCCGCGACGGCTCCCCAAGATCTGTGCCAGAACCCCGAAGAAAGAGACATAGCCAGCCGCAGAGTGGCCGTTGATCGGGTGACGAGTTGGCGTACCGCAACAGACGAGGCTGTGAACACAACCACCCTGTCGACAACCGCCATCAGTACCGATCCACCTCATTGGTCAGCCCTTGAAACTGCGCCGTCGTTCCAGATAGTTCGCTCCCCAACCAATGAATTCGTCATCATCGTCCACGACGCAAGGCCACCTCTCGCACATCACGGCCACAACAACGTCCGCGGCTTCTATAGTGCGATAGTCGATGCCAAATCCATTCCATTTCCCGATGAGTCCACCAATTAGAGCGAGTTCATCCGGCTCATATTCCCTCGCCAGCTCGCCCTGCAGGTCCGGTTCGACCCATGCAATTGACTCCTCGTGCGACACAACGATCCGCCCGTCTCGGAGGTCTGCACTGATCCCACGAGCCAGCAGTTGATCTCGAACCGCTTCGGCGGTCACATCGCTCGGCAAACACGCGATCAACGAATTCATGAGACGACCCCCCTCATGGGCCCAGATACTGATGTCGGTCGCCGCCGGGACACACATGGATACCACCGTGGCGGACCTGCCACTCAATCAGCCCTTCAGGCTCGTACGTGAGCAAGAAGAGCCCCTGCACCTCGGAGTCTTCCTCATCTGCGGGCGGAATAGCAGCCATCTCGGCCAACTGAACACGAAGCCAGGGAACTTACCCCTCCTGGATGCCTCCTCCATAAAAAGCGTACGACGTCCAGTTGAATGGGTGGGCTGGAAATCCCCACCCACCGGAGTAGTGATCATCAGCATGCTTGGCGATGATCTTTCCCAGAACCAAGTTAGTGGGCTTCGCCTGCGCCACATAGGTATCACTTAAAGCGTCAAACTCCCGACCCTTCGGATCATTCTCAAACTTTACTCTCGATTCGCCCTCGAGGCGCTGAGCCAGTGCGTCCGCCGAGGCGTCCGGCTCAAGTACCAGGGGCCACCAATTCTCCCGCTCGGCGAATGCGTGCGGATCCTGGGTGCGCAACTGCTCCCCAGCCTGTCGAAGGCCGCCGAGGCGACCCGCGGCTGGGCCTGCTCAGGATGACGCGCCGGGCCTCGCGCGCTTCCGGAAGGCCGGTTGCGAACGCTTGGGGCGAGGAGTGGCCTGACCTGACCGGCATGCAAAGTACGGCAAGCTCCGGCCCGAAGTTCCGCACGTGTCCGTCGTCAGTCACCGATTCTGCGCTCTTTCATTCGAAATGATGTTCCGGATCCACAATGTAGGTGAGGACCTCGAACCAACAGGAATCCGGGTTCTCCAGAGCGGCCGGATCCACGGCACTCATCGTTTCCCGGATGCGCAAGCGCACAGCCTCAAGCTCTTCCTTTCCATGCGATTCCCAGTCATAGTTCGGACTCTCGGCCTTGAGGAGGTACAGGAAATGAACAAATGACCGCAGCCCGCTGTTC
The DNA here is from genome assembly GCF_039532765.1 of Streptomyces longisporus. Taxonomy (NCBI): domain Bacteria; kingdom Bacillati; phylum Actinomycetota; class Actinomycetes; order Kitasatosporales; family Streptomycetaceae; genus Streptomyces; species Streptomyces longisporus. The sequence goes on along the minus strand of NZ_BAAASG010000029.1, from coordinate 79,243 downwards.
AGCAGATAGATTTCTTTGTATTGAGGCAGACAGTAGACCTTGCCGGTATCCGGGTCGAACGCGATATCGTCATAGGGGATCATTCCCAGACCGATCCAACTGTCCGCCCCCGGCGGGATCCGGTCGAAACGGTCGGAGAGTTCTCCGTCCCACTGCGCGACCGGCTCCAGTCGCTCGCCGATCCCGTCATCCAGGTCGAACCAGGGGTTCTCCCAGACCGGAATACCCAGCGTTCCCAGAACGTCTCGGGCATCCGTGTCCGACACGGGCCCGAGAATGCTCTCCGGCGATCTGATCAGCTCGTCCGGATCGAACACGGCCACGAGCATGTCACGACTGAGGTTGCTACTCATTTACCCTAATCCCACCGAAAGTAGATAACTCACGAAATCCTATCTACTCAGTTTCAGCTGGTCAAGATAGCTCTCCATGACGGCATTCCTATGCTCCCTGGACGCCTTGTCCCCGAATTCAACACTATGACTCACCTCGGTTCCCCGGAATCCTCCGCCATCCATGAGCTGCAATTCGCCTCTGTGCTACAGGGTTCTCGCTCCGTATAGAGATAGCGCATTCGCGCCGGTTCCCCCCTCTCAAAAACGGCGTCCCGATCATCCGCTCGGAATGCTCGCACCCATTGCTGGGGGCCACGAGAATAAAGTCTCCGCTGCCGTCCGCACTACGCACCCGCGCGGCCGCGTAGTTGTTACTCGTGAACTCTCCGTCCTTGTTGTGAGTGCCGTAAATGCGATCCGCGTGGCGCGCGCCAACTGGGTGGCCTCGGAAAGGTCGCTGCTGCCCAGCGGAACCTGCTGAGACGATGCCTTCGGCCGCGGATCAGTGCGCCCCTCGCTCTTGTCCTTCAGCTTGCCGTTCTGTTCGCCTCTGACCGGACGTCCGATAGAGCTGCTGCTTGCCGAGTTGCGGACGGCCGACATGCTCGACCTCTCTAGGGCTGCCGTCGACTGCAGCCATATCGGCGATGAAGGGTGGGCCGGCCACCGGCCCGTCCCCGGTGGACCGAGGCAAGACCGGTAGCAAGCACCACGTCATCGTCGGGGCCCACGGAATCCCGCTGGCCACGATCACCACCGGCGGCAACCGTAACGACGTGACTCAACTGATTCCGCTGATCGAGGCCGTGCCGCCGGACCGCGGCAAGCGCGGCCAACCGCTACGCCGACCCAGGCATCTGTATGCCGACCGCGGCTACGATCACGACCTTTACCGCGACCGGGTGCGCAGGTTTGAGATCACCCCGCATATCGCCCGGCGCGGCATCGAACACGGCTCCGGCCTGGGCGTCTACCGCTGGGTCGCGGAGGGCACGATCGCGCTGCTGCACTGGTTTCGCCGCTTGCGGATCCGCTGGGCGATCCGCGACGACATCCACCATGCCTTCGTCACCCTCGGCTGTGCCCTGATCTGCTGGCGACGGCTGAAATGGTCGCTGTGAACTCGTGTCGCCGTGGCCCACAGGTTTTCGCGTTCGTCATGGTGTTCTGCGGGACCGCTGCGGATGTGGGTCACGACGAGCCCTGGACGCGTTGAGCGGTGTAGGTGACCGTTAGGCGCGGGTCTGCGACCTGGCCGCCGAGCTCGTCGACGAGCGAACCGAGGCGAGTGAGGAACTCTTCGCGGTCGGGCGCGGAGAGTTCCGCGATGTTCGGGAACGTGGACCACTGATCCCGTGCGGTCTGCGCGGTCAGGATCTGCTCCCATTCGATGATCTCGACGGAGACGTTGTCGAAGTAGCCGCCCGTGGTCAACTGGCTGCGCCACCGGTCGGTGTCGAGGACGTGCGAGCGGCTGTCCCGGTAACCGGTCTCGGCAGGCAGCAGGTCTTGGTAGACCTCGTCGAGCCGGTCGCGGAAGAGCGTCGGCCGCTTGACGTCGCCGAAGTCGTTCCACCACGCCGCCAGCCAGCCGCCCGGACGCACCAACCGCGCGATCTTCGCGGTCGACGTGGCCGGGTCGAGCCAATGCAGCGCTGTCGCCACTGCCGCGAGGTCGAACCCGCCTGGCAGGTCTACAGCCTCGAAGTCACTGACGAGGACCTCCAGCCGGTCACACGCGTGATCGGCGACGAGGATCGCGGCCAGGCTTTCGCCGGGCTCGACCGCGACCACGTGCGCGCCGGCAGCCAGCAGCGGTTCGGTGGCCAGTCCCGTACCGGCACCGATCTCGAGCACCCGCGCACCGGGCCGCAGCCCGCAGCGCTCTGCCAACAGGTCGAAGACCGCGTCCGGGTACGGTGGTCTGCCTCGTTTATAGGTCAGCGCATCAGCGTTGAACGACATCCGGCGAGCTGCGCGCGTCGTGTCAGCCATCATCGATCGCTCGGCGGTGACAGAATCATGAGCAGCTCCGGTGTCGAGGTCAGATTCTTGATCGTCCACTTCGACAGTCTGCCAGCTTCGCCTTACGGAGCCACAGGATTTTCGCCCCTGGGTACCCTGCGCAGCTGGGAGCCACAGGTGGTCCCGAAACCTCGTGATGCTGCACAGCAATGCCGCGCTTATCGTTACGAGTCGTTATACACATCGGCCATTCGCTTGTTTCGCTGAGGAATTCTGGTGCGTCTCGTCCAGTTTCTCCGCGAAGTCCCGCACGTGGGACACGAACCCACGGACCTTGTCCTCGTTCACATTCGGCCAGTTCACACCGATGAACTGCAGGAAGAAAACGACTTCTTCAGGCAGCTCAATAGCCGCAGTGCCCTCGTCCGACAACAGCAGGCGACGACCGAGTAGAGCCAGCCCGGGATCATCTGGCGCTTCACCCCTCCGTGGCCGAAGGTATGACAAAAGGCCCGGCCAGGGCAGGTGTTGGCGTCCGGGCGCAGCCACGGCGAGACGTCCGCGGCCAGCACGACCCGGCCGTCGTCCGCTGTCCGCGGCAGCGGCACTGAGGCCAGTGCGCGGCGCAGCCGGGTCACGTCGATCCGCCCCTGGTTGAGACGGGCGTAGAGCGCCCCGTGCCCGCGTCGGAGTTCCGGCGCGAGTGCCAGATCGACCAGCGTCTGCGCCGGCCCGTCCGTGCACAGCAATGCGTCGCATAACTCGAACAGCGCGTCGCCCCCCGCGGTCAAACACGCGTACAACTCCGTCCGGAAGCACGGCACTTCCGAGAACGTATCTTGCAAAACACCCTGATGCACCAGACTCACGACCACGGTCTTCGCGCTGATCCACTCAGTGACGGAGCAAAGGATCGAACGAAGGCCGCTCTCGCGTCCGGCCGTTCCCATCCCGACTGATCAAGTTCGAGGGACCATTCGATCAATCAGGCGGGCTCGGTCGGCCGCGTCCCTCGTGCACGATGGTGACGTGAACAGGGATGCAGCGCGCGAAGCCGTCGTTGAAGCAGGCTGGCAGGCAGTACGGGACGACGGGCGGGTACGGGCGGAGTTGTTGGAAGCAGCCTATGCCGAGCCCTGTCTGCGGCAACTGTTCCCCTGGACCGGGATGGGAGAACTTCACTTCAGTCGTTGCACCGAAAGGCGGTGGACCTGGGACATCCCGTACATTCAGCCCTCATCCAGAGGTACCTACTGGGTCTCCGGCCCTCTGCGGAGCCAGACAGTTGGCCCGGCAGCTACAGCACAGGAGGCCATCGCCATGGTGGTCCAGCGTCTTCCAGCGGGCTGCGGTCCTGCCTTCCTGGGCACACCGGAAGAACTCGCGGCTCACGAAGCCACAACGAAGAGGCACACAGACTGACGAAGGTTAAAGGACAACTGAGGACCTGTTTCTGAACCCAGATCCGCAGGTCACCGCTCCAGTGTCCGAAACGCTCAGTTCGTGGAAGCGTTCGCCGAACGGTCATGGTGACCGTTCGGCGAACGGAACTGCTGGAGCCAGTGGGACATGTGATGCGTTGTTCATACACAACAGGTCCCGGAGGCCGGCGACTCGACTGACGGACCGGCTCGGCCTTGATCGTTCTCAAGGTGTTGGCCAACATCGCGGCGCACACCCAGCTGCGGCTTGCGCTGCCGCTGGCAGCCGACCGGCGCAGGCCCTGCGAGAAGACCACCCGTACCGGCACCGCGCTCCCCCCGACCCGCGTCCGGCGCGGGTTCCGGAACATCACATCCACCCTCACCTCTGCAGTCCGGCCCGCGCACCCATACCCACCCGGCCAGGGCCAAGACGACCACCCGGCTCCAAGAACCGCAACCCCGCCACCCGCTACCGACGTAGGCAAGCCTCAAACGACCCGAGACACTCATCGCCCTGCGTAATAGCCGATGTCGAGGAACAAGCTCGCGCCTACGCCGGGAACATGCTCCAGAACTGGTTGTTGCTGGAGTCGGCCGACCACAGACGCTGGAGGTTCGCGTCCATGTCCAGGTAGAAGCGGTCATTGGCCCAGCTGTTGGCTTTGTCGGCGGCCAAGTTGGCGACCCGCTGGTAGTAGTTGGTGCGCGGGGTGAACCGCCACCGCTGCTGTTCGGACTGGTTGCACCCCCATGCTTGCACGGCCGCACCGCCGGTGAGGTTGTTGGCGTCGGCGTCCAGGCACAGGCCGGTGGCGACGTTCACCAGCTCGTACCAACTGCCGGACGCGCCACCGCTGCCTTCGGGGTAGAAGGTCCACTTGTCGTGGTCGTCGCTCGAGCACTGCTGGACATAGGTGCGGGTGCCGTTCCCCCCGGCCCCCCACAGGCACATGGCCTTGCGACTGCCTCCGGTCCAGCCAGAGTTTTGGATCTTGAAGGTGCCGAGCGAGTCGTCGGCGTGAGCGCTGACGGGTACGGCGACGAGTGCGGCGACCGCGCCGAGCGTAGCGGCGACGGTGGTGATGGAACGTCTCTTCGGGAGCCTGAATTTCAAGGAATTCCCCTCCTGGGAATCGGGAGCCACGGACCAGGGCCCGTCCCCGCTGGATCGGACCGTCCAGGCTGGGGGTCCGTGCCCTCTCCATGGCGCTGGCATGGCGTTTCACGAACTTGCCTTGCGGCCGGGAGCAGAGGTAAGAGTTGCGGGCGAAGCCGCGGTCACACGATGGACTGCGCGACACAGTCGCGACTAGGCTTTTGCGCGAGCATGCAAAAGCTCAAGGACCAGCACCATCAGGGGACGCGCCGGGGGGGACGCCGCCTTGATACGGATCCGTCTGACCAGCGACGACCTCGAACGGACGCAGGTCGCCGACACACCGGACTTCGGCTACGAACTCGCCCTGGGCGGAGCCCACTTAGCCAGACCAGTCCCGGACCGCCGGCTGTCGATGTGGCGACACGAGGTCGCCTCCACCTGGAACCCGTACCACAGCAGGCTGTTCGACCTGTACACGGACCTCTACCTGCCCGCGTTCTTCGACGCGGCCACCCAACCCGCGCCGACACCGATCGACCCAGGGTCTCCACCGGCGGTCGCCCACCTGCGGGACCTGGCCCGATCCCGGGCATTGACCCCCTTCGCGCGCGGGCTCGCCGAGGGCCATCCCCGCGCGGCCACCACCCTCGACCGGGTACTCGCCGGCCTGCGGGCAACGGCCCTGGACCCCTACCGGCGACGTATCACCTCCCTTGTCGCCACTGCGGCCGCGCACGCAGAAACCCAGGCCAAATTGGGCGGCCCCAACCGCCTACTGAGCTCGGTACACCCGTCCGTCAGCTGGGACGGCCAGCACCTGCGCCTCAACACCAGGGTCGATGCCGTGGAATCCCTCGAAGGACGGCCCTTGATCTTCCAGCCCTCCGCTCTGGCCACAGGAATCACCTTCAACCCCCTCGCCGATGAGGTGATCGTCAGCTATCCCGCAGCCCCGGCCCCTCTCACCCGGGACCCCGAACTCCACACCCCGTCTGCGGCGCTGCAGTCGCTGCTCGGCCCGACCCGAGCAGCAGCGCTGGTCGCCGTTGTCCGGACGCCCGCCCTGACCACCGGCCGGCTCGCAGCCACCATCGGCATCTCCCCCGCCGCCGCATCACGACACGCGTCCGTCCTACGCAACTCCGGGCTCATCGCCACCACCCGCAACGGCCAGACGGTCCACCACCACCCGACGCGGCTCGGCCTCGACCTCGCCTACGGATCGGGGGTTGAGGAACATCGATGCCAAGAGGCGCGCTAGGTACTGTCTCTCCGGTCACGACCGGCAGGACAGTACCTAGCAACTGCTTTTGAGGGTTGACCTTGCCCCTGGGGCAAGTCCCACGGTGGCGCTATGGACACCGCATCAGCTCAAGAACGACTCCTGTCCGAACAGCGCGCCTACTACAGTGCCCTCGCCCCGGACTACCTTGACCAGCTCCTCGATCTTCCCGGCGGCGCTGAGCTGAGTGAGGCGCTCGACGCGTTCCGGCCTACGGGCAGCGTCCTGGAACTAGCCTGCGGGCCCGGCACCTGGACCCCTCAGCTGCTCCGCCACGCCAGCGATGTCACCGCCGTCGATGCGTCCCCGGAAATGCTCGCGATCGCCGCGAGCCGCGTCCCTGATGGCGCACCGGTGAGATTCGTCGAGGCTGACCTGTTCACCTGGGAACCTGGCCGCCGTTATGACGTCGTCTTCATGGGGTGCTGGCTCTCGCACGTGCCGGCCAGGCGATTCGAGTCCTTCTGGTCCCTGGTGACCACTGCCCTCGCGCCACAGGGCCGCGTGTTCTTCGTCGATGACCACTACCGAACGCCAGAGGAGCTCGTCGAGGGCCCGGCATCGTCCACCATCCAGCGGCGCATCCCTGATGGGACGGCCTACCGGATCGTGAAAGTTCCCCATGAGCCGGCGGAGCTGGAAAGACAGCTTCGCGAGCTCGGCTGGGACATCACAGTCACGCCGACAGCTGGCCCGTTCTTCTGGGGCGCCGGCAACCGGACTGGAGAGTCTTGATCACGATCGGAGCCAGATCATGACTGAGGCGGTGGTAACGGTGCCTAGGCAGATGTGTCCGCGCTTGTCATAGCGAGTGGCGACGGCCGGGAACTGTTTCAGCTTGTTGATCGCCCGCTCGACCGTGTTGCGCTTCTTGTACCGCGTGGGGTCAAAGCCAGGGGGCCGTCCACCCTGCGAGCCCGGCGTGGGCGTCCGGCCTGTTGGTCCTTCTGCTCCGGGATCACGTGCCAAATGCCACGCCAGGGCAGGTAAGACCGGATGGCGCGGTTGCTGTACGCCTTGTCGGCACCCACGCTGTCACGCGTGCGACGCGGGCGCCCCAACCCAGTTCCGGGCACCCGGATCTTCTCCAACGTCGCCTCCAACTGGGTGCCGTCCGCCCGCTTGCCCGGCGTGATGACCAGCGACAACGGACGACACCTGCCGTCCGCGGCGAGGTGCACCTTGGTGGTCAGCCCCCCCCGCGGGAGCGACCAAGCCCTTCGCCTGCCGCCCCGCCTCCGTGCTGGGCGCGGACCACCAGACGCCCTGAGCACCCGTCACAGTCTCACCCGGTGACGAGGCGAGGCGGGAGACGCGCCTGGCACACTCATGGCCTTCAAGGAACTGCTGCCGGACATGGTACGAGTCCTGGGCCCCGACCAGCGCAGCACGCCCCTCGTTCGGGCGCGCCACGCCCAATCGCTGGGGGATGCGGCCCTTGCAGCCGACGCAGCCGCCGCCTTCGAGTAACTGCTGCCGGACATGGTGCGGGTACTGGGCCTGGACCACCCCGACACCTTGGGAACCCGTCAGGGCCTCGCCGTCGCACGAGGCAAGAGGGGGCGTGCATCTGGCGCAGCCACCGCCCTGCACGAGGTCCTCGCCGACCGGCAGCGGTACTGGGCCCGGACCACCCCCACACTCTCATCGCCTCGGCCGCCCTCGCCCGATGGCGAGGGGGCCGGCCGGGGACGCGGATGGCGCTGTCACGACCTGCGACGAGCTGCCGGCCATGGAGCGCGTGCTGGGCAAGGACTACTCCCGCGCACTCACTGACCGTCGCAACCCCGCCTGCTGGAGGGGCGAAGCGGGGGATGCGGCTGGCGCGGCCGCCGCCTTCGACGAGCTCCTTTCCGACCGGCGGCGCGTGCCGGCCCCCGACCCACCGACACCTTGGGAACCCCTCAGAGCTGGGCCTACTAACGGAGCGAAGCAGCAAGAGGTGGTGAACTGGGCTCCGGATAATGGCGGTTGGGCTCGCGAGTGCAGCAAACGCACTTCGGCACCGTCGTGGCGGCCGCCCACGATCAACTGCGGTGCGCCCCCCCTGCAGTTCGTACCGTACGCAGGGTCCTCGGGGACGACGTCCAGGCGGCTGGTCTCCGCATTGAACGCCATGGCCTGGACGTGACCCACGAGTTCAGGCGCGGCCGACGGCAGCGTCGTCGCCCGTTCAGGGTCCTGGTTCCTCTTCGGACTCGCCGACGCGCCCGTGGTCAATGACACTGCTCCCCAGCGGCAAGAGCGGCCCGCTCCGGTGCCGTACTCTCGACGGACCCCCCATTGCCCGAAGTGTGGCGCACTGATGCGCCTGCGTGTGGTCGGGATCGGCCATGAGAGCAGTCCTCAGGGCATAGGGCGCGCAGGGTCCGGGCCTGCTGCCAGCCGCCAGATCAGGGTGTCAGGCCGCTTCTGATCGCCAGCCCGGACCGCTGTGACGATGCAGGGTATGCATACCGAATCAGCGTTCCCCGCATGTGTGTTCACCTGCGGCATGGAGAGGGCCGTTTGTCACACCGCCCTCCCTGCGCGCCATGGTCACCCGTTCGGGTGGTTGGTTCGCGTTCCGCGTGCAGGAACGGAACAGCTGCGGACTGCGCTCGGTCGACTCTGGGCCGAACCGTCCAGCGGGCAAAGTGCCCGCTGTAGTCCCGGTCGCTCCATGTGCAGGGCGGACGGCTGATCGCGTCCCATCTGCCACCGGGCGGGCGGTCGCTCATCCACGGCTCGTTGCCGCCCCGCTCCCGCACCACCTTCCACAACCGTTCGAACTGTTTCATCCGCAGCCCGGTGAACGTCTCCACCCACAACGGATCAGCCCTCAACCCCCCACGTAAGCAAGGGAAATGCCCAGATCACGGCCGCGTGCAACGCCCTTTAGAGCGCCCAGTACCTGAATGTCCACATCAGTCCCTCTGTCATCGCCGTCGGCGCCGTGACTCTCGCCTGGCGAACGGGCAGGCCGCCGACTAAAAAACAATCCAGGCGGTTTGTCAATAACAAACCATTCAGTCTGTTTACTTTGCCGCTTCGATGAGAAAATAGCCTGTCGGGTTAGTCTTTGTCCGCCGTGCGGGAACGCCGACGGCGGCGGTGCCGGGGGGCGAAACCGGGGAAGCCCGGCTGTATTCAGGGGTCCTGCTGGGCCGTCGGACACGGACAGCAGCACGCTGCACACCGACCCATGCCTGCCAGCGCGCCGGGAGAAGGCGCGGCTTCCCGTGTGGGCCGGGTACCAGATGGACCTGGTCCACCCGGGCTGCGGAGCGCCAGGTCTCGTCCGAGGCGGCCAGGACACGCAGTCCGGCCGTCACGGCGACGACGGTCATGGTCATAGCGTACGAGGAGGACGGTGACCTCACGCGCCACGTCGGCCAGGAGGTTCCAGCCGCGTCAGGCCCGGGCGCCCTTGCTCTCGAAGTGGAAGAGCAGGGCCCCCTTGCTCACGCCAGCGCGCTCACTGATCACCGGAAGGGACGCGGGTACGTACCCTTCGCCGACGAAGGACTCCGCCGCCTGGATCAGTGCCCGGCGGGTCCGGGTGGCACGCTCCTGCTTGACCATCCGAGCTTCCCTCGGTCGGTTTGCGGAACCGCTCCTGTGCCCCCTGCTCACCTCTTCGCACCTGAGGGTCACACAGCACGGGCGTCTCCGATCTCCCCCCTTGCCCAAACCACACAGATGGTTTGTTTCTATGGTCACTGGCCGGCGCCGGCCAGAGCCGAGGCCTGCTCCACCTCGGCTATGACCCGGGCTCCCCGGTCAGGGGCCGTGTCGAGCCACACCAGGACGGCCGGGGCGGCGATGGCGGGCAGCATGTGGCTGAACAGCGCCGACATGCGCACCTCCAGGTCCGCCCAACCGGCCATGGCCTGGGAGACGTGCTGCACGCCGATCCAGGCCCCCAGGAAGACCTGCGCGGTCTCCTCGGGCACGACGTGCGGGAGCACCTCGCCGCGCTCCTTGGCCTCGGACAGGAAGGACGTGGTGACATCGGCCCAGGCGGGCCAGGCGCTGCCAACGACGTCACGGCTTTGCAGATCGGCGGAGAGCCGCACGCCCGCGAGCAGCATCGGCTCCTGCGGCAGGCGCTTGGCCAGCGTCATGCCGGCGTCCACCCACTCCTGCAGTTTCAACTCCCTGGGCACGTGATAGTCGTTGCTGACCTGTACCTGCAGCACACCTCGGGCGAGGGCCACTTTGGAGTCGAAGTGGAAGTACAGGGCACCTTTGGTGACCCCGGCGCGGTTGAGGATCTCGCCGATCGTGGCTGCCGCGTAGCCACGCTCCGCGAAGACCGCGGCGGCAGCCTCCAAAACAGCGCGTCGGGTCCGGACAGCTCGTTCCTGCTGTGCCATGGACCCTCCTCAAGCTGAAAATTAAACCAAACAGCTCGTACCTTACCGCATGCGGCAGCGAAAAGAAGCAGCGCGGTCCGTTTGGTGCGGGGGCCATGGGGGCGCGGCTGCCGGGTCACCAGGCGGTGCGTCCTCCGCCGCAGGCCTGCCTCTTTCGCCTCGGGTGGCGCTGGAAGCACTCATCGACCATCTCGGAGCGGCGAGTCCGGGCGCGATCGCGTGACCCGGACGCTGCGGGCGGCGTACTCGACCGCGGCCACCTTGGTCAGGCCGATGACGGCGTGCTTGGAGGCGGTGTACGGGGCGGCCACCGAGGAGGCGAGAAGTTGGCCGACCTGGAAACGCGAGCGCCGCCCGCTGATCGCGGCCTCCGCAGCACCCAACCTTTCCAAGGCCGACCATGACCCGGCCACCTGGCTGCCACCCGCGGCCGGCTATCGCTGCACCTACGCCATCGTGTGACGATCGCCTGCTGCGCGGCCGCAGAGTGACCTGGCCCTCGCAGAAGTACCGGCACCTCGCCGCCCGCGGCGCGATGGGCATCGCCATCGCCACCGTGGCCGGCATTCCCTCGATCGTGCGGAGCCGGGGCAGGGCGGGCGCCGCCAGGGTGCCCTGTGGTCCAGGCAGGCCACGACGGCGTTGGCCGTCGCGGGCTTCTCGGCCAGGGCCTGCGGCAGGACGGCCGGCGCCGCGGCTTTCGCCGCCGATCTCCCACAGCGTGGACGCGCACGGCACCCGCACTCACTCGTGAGCTGAGACAAGGACCCGTGGGAGCGAATCGTGCGGGCCGTTTCCGCTGCGCCGGTAATCCCGGCTACCCCACTGGTGTGCGCTGATAAGCTCCCGTCGCCCGTTCAGGGCATGCACATTTCATTCACAGCTGTCGGGGGGACAGCTGCCAGGGCGAGGGACCGGGGGGTTCCGTGGGGGTCAGCAAGGTCGTGCGACGCTGTCTGTTCCGCAGAGGGGGCGCGGCCCTGGCTGTGACCGTCGCCCTCGCCGCGGGTGCTCCGGGCGCGGTGCCGACAGGGATGGCGGTGGCCGTGGGGGCTGACCAGGTCGTTGGAGCGGGCGACGTCGTGCTCCCGGCCGCGGACCGGAGCGCCTCGCGCAATCCGGTGTTCATCGGATTCGGTGACACGGGTGTGCTGTCGAATCCCGAGGGATCCAGCGGCTGGCTCTGGACCGACTATGCGACGCGCCGTACCAGAGAGGTGACCGAGTTCGCCGGTACTCAGCAGCCCAACGGGCTCGCCCAGTCGGACTCCACCTACACCCTGTCGACCGACGCCGAGGGCCGACGCGTCGTGCGGTTTCGCGCGATGGGCTCTGGCGAGGACAGAGGCTCGGTGACCGTCCCGACCGGTCTGGCGTATGCCGGGACGGCCGGCGAGGGTGTCGTGGTCGCTTACCTGGGCGGCTCGAGCAACGTGCGCGAACTGCACTTGCTGAAGCGGGCGGCCGGGGGCGGCACCGAGGACACGAAGGTGACCGGCTGGCCCGCCGACGCCAAGCTTCTCGCGTTGAGCGGACGGGATGACCGCTCGCTGCTGCTGCGCTACCGCGTGCCGACCGAGGACCCCCAGGTCTTCCTCGACCAGCTCGTGCTCGTCGACGTCCGAGACGGGACCTGGACCAAGGTGTTCGCCCCCTACAACGCGAACTCGGCCCGGTTGCCCGTCCTGAGTGAGGACTACGTCGGCTGGTGGTACCCGGGCGCCGGTGCGCGGCTGCTACGCCGCGACGCGCTGGATGGACCGGTGATCACCGTGCCGGCCCAGGGCACCGTGGGGAAGACCGACTTCACGGTCGTCGGTGACCACGTCGTGGTGGCCACCTACGGCGACGAGACCCGTGCCGTGCTCACCCGGCCCCTGACCGACGCCGGGGAATGGCGCACTCTGCTTCCGCAGATGGACGGCTGGGTCCACGCGTCGGCGGACGGATCAGCTGTCGTGGTGGGCGGTCCCGACAAAGCACACTGGGGCATGTTCCGCCTCTCCGAGGCGCCGGACGGGCAGATCACCGCCGACGAGCTGATGGACCTGCCGCCCGTGCCCGCACCTGTCGACGGGCTTTCGCTGGTGGGCGGCACGCTTGCCTGGACCGACCAGACCTCGTCCCCGTCCTACGACGTCATGTTCAACACGCGCACCGTGTCGGCTGACGCGGTCCCCCAGGTGGGGCCGGTCCGGCAGGCCGGAGGATGGGTCAAGCCGTGCATTTTCACGTACAGCTGTGTGCGGCTGTTCGGCGCGGGCGACGGATCCGTTGTCTACAACGACTTGGACAACTCCCAGCTGGTACACCGCCGTACACCCACCGGTGAGGTCCAGACACTGACGGTTGACGGCTTCTACGGTGAGGTGAGCGCCGCGGAAGGACGGTACGCGCTGCTCTCGGGCGGCCCGAACCGCAAGCAGTTCCTCGTCGACTGGACGCAGTCCAAGGTCGTGTCGACACGCACGGCCGTGGCCGCCACCCTGTGGGACGGACAACTGTGGACCACGACGTCCACCGCCGGGCACCTGTCGATGAGCCGCCTCGGCTCGACGGCCGCGGCCCTCGACGTCAACGTCGGCTCGGCGTGCGTGCCCAGCGAGCTGCAGGTCAACAGCCGTTTCGTCTACTGGACGTGCGCCGCGCAGAACAAGGCCGGCGTGTTTGACCGCTCCCGCGGACGGTCGGTTGCCGTGCCCGTGGGGGACGTGCTGCTGGCCGACGGGTTCTTGGTACGCCATGACAACGAGCGCGGCAAGCTGGTGCGCACCGACGTCCGCTCCGGGCAGGCGGTCACCTCCGATCTGGCGGATCTGCCCGCGACCAAGAACCTCATGCCGGAAGGCAGCACCTCGGACCGACGGATCCGCTGGACCCTGGACCCCGACAGCGGCCGCGTGGCTTTCGTGGACGCCGGCGAACGCATCCATCTGACGCCGGCCGGGACGCTCGCCGCTCCCCTGCAGCGAGATCACGCGGGGCGGGACGGCATCGGCGACCTGCTCACCCTCGATACCTCGGGCACGTTGGCGTTCCAGCAGGGCACGGGCACAGGCACGTTCTCGGGGAAGGTGAGCGGCAGCGGGTGGCCGACCAGCGCCAGGTTCGTCTCTTACGGCGATCTGAGCGGGGACCGGTGCAACGATGTACTGGTCAAGCTGAGCACCGGCGCTCTGCGCCTGTACAAGCCGGACTGCGGGGCGGCGGTCGAGCCGTCGACGCCGTACACCTCGCTGGGCACATCCGGCTGGAACCAGTACGACGTACTGACCGCGCCCGGTGACGTGAACAAAGACGGTCGCCCGGACCTGATCGCGCGTAACTCCTCGACCGGGGCCGTGTACCTCTACAAGGGCACCGGCACGGGGACGTTGTCGGCCCGGACGCAGCTCTACGCCAACTGGAAGACGTACAAGAAGGTCGTGGGAGCCGGGGACCTGAACGGCGACGGCATCGGCGACCTGCTTGCTCAGGACACGTCGAACAACCTGTACCGGTACTACGGCAAGAGCAACGGCACATTCACCGCGCGGGTGAAGCTGTTCACCAACTGGGGCAGCTCGTACAACGCGGTCGTCGGCGTCGGGGACATCACCGGAGACGGCAAAGCCGACCTGGTCTCCCGGGACAGCGCGGGCAACGTCTGGCGCAACAACGGCGACGGCAAGGGGTCGTTCGGACCTCGCGCGAAGATCGCGAGCGGCTGGCAGGGCTACAAGAGCCTCTTCTAGAAGGGCACTTCTCGGTCAAGTCGTTACATACGTCGTGCCCCGGCGTAGGGAATCGCCGGGGCACTACAGATGACGACAGACGTCTCGGATGCCGAGGCACTCGGAAAGTTGGCTGCTGAGCAACGGCGCCGTGAACAGCAGCGACAGGTCTGAAGCTGCGACCCCTTCTTCAAGATTTCTTGTCGGTAGGGCTGGAGCCCGGGGCCGAGAGGTGAAGCCCCTCGCGTCGACGGAAAACCGCCGACGGTACTCGCTGAGTGTAGAGCTCGATGATCCGTGTCCCTTTCCCTCGAAGTCCGCGTCCTTCGACCGGGTCCAGGAACGGCTGCGGCGCCAGCGCACGCCCTCGGCCAGCAGGATCCGGCGGACCTGGCTGCGACCGACCTCGATGCCCATACGTCCGGCCTCGACGGCCAGCGCGACGAGGGCCCGCTCGCCGACCCGGACTCATCCGGCGCGGCCAGCTCGCCGTCGGCCTGCACGGCCAGCAGACCTGGGGGCGGCTGATTGACCAGACCGAAGATTCTTGAGCGTTTTGTTTCGGTGATCCGCCGCTTCCGGCCCTGTCCACCCCGTTCCTCCAGCCCGCCCAGGCCGAAGCGGTTGAAGCGGTTGAAGCGGTGCAGCCACCGGCGAAGTGTCTTGGGATTGCACCTCAACTCGTCCTCGATGGCAGGCACTCTGTCCGGACCGGCTCAGCTCGACCATCCGTGCCCGCATCACCAGATCACGAGGCGCCTTGCGCGCCCGCGCGCTGTTCCCCGAACTCGACGTGTATGCAACCGGAGCCCTTACCGAAGGGAATACCGAGCCTCCGCTACACGGCAGTCAAGCTTTGGGGTCTGGAGCATCTCGTCGCGGAGCAGGAATGCTCCGGCTCTGCCGATCTTGCGAGGACGAGCCGTCCAGGGAGGTGCCCAGGAACGACAGGAAGACCGCCAGGGCACCGCCGCAGACAATGGCCGAATCGGCGAGGTTGAACACCGCGAAGTGCTCAACGGAGATGAAGTCGACGACGTGCCCGCGGAAGACCCCGGGCGCCCGGAAGATCCGGTCCGTCAGATTGCCGAGCGCGCCCCCAAGCAGCAGGCCCAGAGCGACAGCCCACGGAAAGCTCTGAAGCCTGCGCGCGACACGCGCGATGACCACGACAACCGAAACCGAGATCACCGTGAACACAGCAGTGAAAGCCTGGCCCGAACTGAAAGCCGCACCCGAGTTACGGAACACCTGAAGCGTGAGCACGCGGCCCGCTATGGCAACGGGCTCCTGACCTTCCAACCGCGAGACAGCCACAAGCTTGGTGCCGATATCCAAGGCATAGGTGAGGGCGGCCGCTGTCAGCAGAGCGGTCAGAGAGCGCTGAGCCAGTGCGCGCTCATCAACAGCACGCGTTGCTGTCTCGGGCTGTGATTGCGAGGCATTGTCGGTAGTGATGATCTGCTCCATGGATGCCGAGCCGCCCTGGACAAGCCCACATTACAAGAGCCTATTGTCGGCGACGGGTGGAACGTCCAGCAGGTGCTTGGCTCCACCGGCACCAGGCACCCGAGTGGCAGCTGCCCGTCACCGCAGCGGCGGTGTGTGCGCCCGTGACCTGCCGTGGTCGGCCTCATGGTCGGGATGCCGACACCGTCCAAGACGGAGAACGCAGGCTTGCCCGCGCCGTCTGACCTGGCGAAATCCGCGTGGTCGGGACGGAGGGGATACAGCCTTCGGTCCCCCCTCGGTCCCCAGTACCGCAACCTTCCAGCCACCGGTCCAGCCCACCAAGGGAGCAACTCCCGCAGCCGGGCACCCCGACCGCGGCGCTGACCTGCTGTGGTCGGGCTCGCCGGGGCGTCCGCGTGCGGAGCCCCCTCGCCTCCCGGAACGGCCAACCGCACGCCAGGTTGTTCAGCTCGGTGAGCGCGGTCCCTGCGTGCGGTGCTCACGCTTCCCCGTCGTTGGTGTCCCGGTCGCTGTGGGCGAGGCGCTCACTCTGGTGGCCTGGCGCGTGGGCTCTGCAAGGTCGGAAGCGGGCGAGGTATGCCGGGCTTGGGCCGCGGCGCTCGGTCAGGTGGAGGCCGGCGGCGTCGGCGAGCCGGTGCAGCCGGCCGAAGGGGATCCAGTGCCGGTCGAAGAACTCGCCGATCACCAGCCGCCCGCCTGGTGCCAGCACCCGTGCCGCCTCGCGCAGTACCCGATGCGGCTCCGGGATCTCGCCGAGCGCGGTCACGGCGTATACGGCGTCGAATGTCCCGTCGGCGTAGGGCAGTTCACGTGCGTCCGAGCGGGTGGGCCTGATCGTCGCCAGGCCGTCGCGCTCGGCGCGGCACATCACGTGGTCAAGCATCTCCTGCTGTATGTCGAGCACATCGAGCCGTCCCTCCGGCCCGAGCTGCGGGGCGACGTGCAGCGACTGCAGGCCCGTCCCTGGGCCGATCTCCAGGATCCGCTCCCCCGGCCGCGGTTGCAGTACGGCGTCCATCCGGTCGGCTGTCAGGAACGGCAACGGCACGTCGAGGAGCCCGCGTTGGGCGTACGGATAGGGCGCCGTGTCGCCCAGCCACCAGGCGGCGGCCAACGCGGCGCCGACTCCGGCGGCGACCGCCCAGCGGGCCCGGGCCGGGATCGGGGCGACGGGGGCGGTGGTGATGCGGTGCATGGTGTTCTCCGGTGGATTGATTGGTCCGTGTTACGTAGTCGGGCGGTCGGCGTCACCCGAGCCGGCTCAGCGCCCGCAGCGCCAGCCGGCCGCACAGCGCGGCGAGCGGCAGCTCGGCACCGAGCGACATGGCGACCGCGGTGGCGAAGTCGCCGCCCGGGGTCGCGGTCGTGGTGTCGAACCAGGCGTCCACCACAAGCAGCGTCGCGGTCGCGGCGGCTGCCAGGGCATGCCGCCGGTCGCCGCGGGCGGCGAGGAGGCCGGTGGCAATCAGGCCGAGCGCCTCCAGCGCGTCGAGCCCGACCAAGGCGACCGGCCAGTGCGCCGCGGGCGCGGTGGCCGGCAGGCCAGCGGCCAGCACGTACAGCCACGGCAGCAGGGCGAGCCCGCAGGCGACCAGCAGCCACCCGGTCCGCCGCATGCCCCGCGCCGGGCGCGGCTCCTCCGCCTCTTCGTACAGCGGGATGACCTCGGCGCGGTCGAAGCCCCCGGCACCGGCCAATTCGTCATTGCGCAACACCAGTTGACGCATCGTCTTCCCCCGCTCCCCGTCGGCTCTCCCCTTCACGTGCTCCACCCTCCGCCGCACACCAGGGCGCCGTCAGTCACGCAGGATTCCGACCCGGAGTGGAGAAAAGTGCACCCCCGAACCGGGCGGGAGCGTCATGGCACGGGGATGGCCTGCGGTTTTACCGTTTGACACATGCAACCCACGACGTGGCTGCAGCTGGTAGTCGGCCGGCCGTTCCGCAGGGCGGGACACCGGACCGCGCTCGTCGCCGCCGGCCTGCCGCTCCACCTCGCCGTGGTACCACCGTGGCTCTGGCTGCTCGGCACGATGGCGGCGTTGGTGCCGGCCGTGACTCCGCTGCCCGTGCTGCTCACGCTCGTGGTGACACCCCTGCTGACCGTCGGACAGCGGCGGCGCTACCGGGCGCTCGTCGGCAAGGACCTCCCACGCCCCGCCGTGCCCGGACCGGGACGCAACGGGAAGTCGGTGGTGCGCCGGCTGACCACGCGGGCCTTGTGGCGGCAGGTCTGCTACCACGCCGTGGCGGGTCCGCTGTTCGCCGTCCTGGACCTCGCCGTCCTCGCCGTCTGGGCCGCCGCTCTCGTGGCCGCCTCCATCTACGTGTGGATCTGGGAGCTGACCCCGTAGTGGCGGGTCACCGACCTCGGGTACACCACGCAGGCCGCGTACGTCACCGCCGACGGCCTCGCCCTGCTGTTCCTCGGGCCCCGGCTGACCGGCGCTCTGGTGCGGCTGGGCACCCGGGCGGCCGAGGTCCTGCCCGACCCCAGCCGCATGGAGAAGCCGGCCCGCCGGGTCGCCGACCTCGCCGGGAGCCGGGCCGGTGTGCTCGACACCGCCGACGCCGAGGGGCGGCGGATCGAGCGCGACCTGCACGACGGCGCGCAGCAGCGCCCCGTCTCACTCACCGTCAACCTGGGCCTGGCCAGGTCCACCCCCGGCGACCTGCAGGAGGACGCCCGCAAGGTGATCGACGAAGCGCACCGCGAGGCGAAGGAGGCGATCGCCGAGCTGAACAACCCGGTGTGTGGCCTGCATCGGCCGTCCTTGAGGACCGCGGCCTCGACGCCGCGCTGTCCGGGGTCGCCGCCCGCCCCCGTCCCGGTGCACGTGGCGGTGGACCTGCCGCAGCGCCCCTCACCCACCGTCGAGGCGGTCGCGTACTTCCGGGAGAAGAACAGCGTCGCCACCGCATCGCATGAATCGTTCGGAGGGTGGACGAAATGCTTCACTGACCCGCGGCTTTGCGCGGCTGTCGTGGACCGGCTCACGTTCGGCGGCAACATCGTAGAGACCGGCACCGACTCCTACCGGCTCGCCAGCACCCGGGCAGGAGCAGCTGAGAAGGGCGCCGCCATGAACTGACCTGTCCTGGTCCTTCCTCGATCAGGCGCCGCATGCGCCGGTCCCCCAGCCGTGCAGCAGGAATATTCAGGAGCACGCGGGCCGCTGCCCGGACTAACATCCGCAGTCGCACTTCTTCCGTCCGCCGTCCAAGGAACCCGCCCATGCCGCATCGTCCGACCGTTTCCATCACGGAGTTCTCCGTTTCCGACCGCGAGGCCGGGCCCTACGGAATCGCCGCGGGACCGGACGGCGCATTGTGGTTCACCATGGTCCATCACGGACGGATCGGGCGGATCACGCCCGATGGCGACCACATCTCCTACCAGCTCGAACCGGCTTCCAGCGGTCCGTCGATCATCGCTGCGGGGCCTGATGACGCACTGTGGTTCACCGAGTTCCGCAGCCACCGCATCGGCCGCATCACCACGGCCGGAGACATCGCCTCGTTCCCGCTGCCGACTTCGGATGCCGGGCCGTTCGGGATCGCCTCGGGTCCCGACGACGCACTCTGGTTCACCGAAGCCGGCGCCGACCGCATCGGCCGCATCACGACCGACGGTCATGTCACCGAGTTTCCCCTTCCCATCGCGGGAGCCTTCCCGTCAGCCATCGCCGCTGGCCCGGACGGTCGACTGTGGTTCACGATGAATCAGGCGAACGCGATTGGTGCTATCGCTAGCGATGGTGCCGTCACGGTCCATGCGTTGCCAACGCCTGCCAGCGCCCCCGTCGGCATCACAGCCGGCGCCGACGGCGCCCTGTGGTTCGTCGAGATCGCAACCGGCCAGATCGGACGCATCACCCCGGACGGGAAGATCAATGAATTCGCCCTGCCCGACCCAACGTCACGCCCGCACGCCATCACTGCAGGCGCCGACGGGAACTGCTGGTTCACCGAGTGGGGAGCCAACCGCATCGGACGGATCACCCCCGACGGCAGTATCGACGAACACGATCTCCCCAGCTTGTCCTCCGAGCCTCACGGCATCGCCCAAGGACCGGACGGCGCGATGTGGACCGCTCTCGAGACCGGGACGATCGCACGCCTCGCCACACACTGAGACGGCATATCGCGGTCGGTGAAGCCGAGGGCAGTCAGCGTAGAGCGCTCGCGAAGACGGCACGGTTGGCGGTCGTGTAGTCGTGCTCACGGATGGACCATGCGATTCGAGCAAGGACCTGTTCGTCGTCGGCCACGCGTGGCTGTGGAGCATTGAGGTGCCGGCGCCACCAGAGGGCATTGCGGATTTGGCGGTCAAGGATGGCGTCGACGAGGCTGCTACGCGCTGGGATGTCGAGCCCGTAGGCGTCAGCGAGGATCCGTACCTGGGTTGCCTGTTCCTGAGCGGGTGGAGCTTGCGACTTGGAGGAGATGCACCAGGTCCAGGCCATGTATCCAAGGTCTTCGAGGGGGTCGCCGGGGGCGGCTGTATCGAAGTCGATGAAGGCCATCGGCCGATCCTGGTAGAAGACAGCGTTGTTCGGTCCGGGATCGTGGTGGCAGACGACCGGACGAGTTGCGGCGAGGCGGCTGCCGCGGGTGGCCTCATGGAGCGAGCGCAGAAGGGTACCGGCGGCCACCACCTGTTCGTCGCTCCAGAGCTGGAATCTGGCCGGAACTCGGCCAGGCAGGTAGGTGAACGTGTCACGGCCGGTGTCGTCGAGCCCGAGGTAACGCGGTGCGCCGTTGAACCCGCGTTGTTGAAGATGGTTCAGCAATTCGGCGACGAAGGCCGACCTGGCTGTGACGGGTCGCCGGACGGTGTCACCGACGCGGACGACGCCCTGAGTCATCCGCCCTCCGGACAGTGGCACTTCGTCCTTTCCCGTGTTCATGGCTCCAGCTTCTCGTGTTCTTGGCCGATCCGTTTGGGATCCGGCTGAGCGCCGAAACACAGTCACGGAGTCAGCGGGACGCGTTTCCGTGGGAGCCGGAAGCCGGCGCGGCCGTACATCTGGCGTTCGAGCATCTTGATCCGGTTGACGTGTCCTTCGACGACGGGCGGCTGCATGCCGGAAGGTCTGCCGGACAGAACAGCATCCCGGCCTGGGTGATCCTCGCATTTTCATACGCCTGACGGTGTGGAGCAGCACCTCGACCACGGACCGCGGAGAAGCGGCGCGTCAGCCCCTCCCCCGCCGGAGCTCAGGTTGGCAGCTGCCCCACTGTTCGTACGTCCAGGACCGGCACCGCTGGTCTGGTGGTGTGCTCCTCAACCCGGGCGGGGAGTTCGCCCCCGCGGAGCTTCGCCCGCCGCAGGTTGGCACAGCGGTCGTCGAGCTCCGCGGGGAGAACGCTAAACGGTCAGCACGTCGAGGTCGCAGACGCTGCCGTGACGCCCGCCTCCGGCGGGGCCTCGAAACCCTTGTCCGAGGCCTTCCAGCTCGAACCGGTCGAACAGGTCAGCAGTTCCACTTGGACGAAGCCGGGCTGTAGTTGTTCGCGAGGCGGACGAACTCGCCTCGCGAGACGCAGTCGCCAATGGCGCTGTGGTAGTTGTACTCGCGGTACATCGTCACTCCCCGCCCCGAGGTGCCGTTGTTGTAGACGGCGTACGTGAACTTCCCGTCCGCCACCCATGAGCAATTGTTCCAGGAGGGAGCGTCGTCCTTCCACTTGCACATCTCCGAGTAACGATTGTCCTGAACGTGCCAGGCGCAGAAGTACTGCCGGGGGCATTCGCTTGTGCGGATGGGGAAGGCAGCCGG
The DNA here is from genome assembly GCF_039532765.1 of Streptomyces longisporus. Classification (NCBI taxonomy): domain Bacteria; kingdom Bacillati; phylum Actinomycetota; class Actinomycetes; order Kitasatosporales; family Streptomycetaceae; genus Streptomyces; species Streptomyces longisporus. The sequence goes on along the minus strand of NZ_BAAASG010000029.1, from coordinate 57,811 downwards.
CGCTGCCGACGCCGGAGCTGCGGTCGAGGCAGTCATTGCCCCGACGGCGACGGCGGCCGTTGCGGTGAACCGTGCCAGGCGTGAGCGGATCAGCATCTCTCTCCTTTGGTGAGATTTGGTCGGTACCTCAGGCGGACCGGAAAGTGGGATCACCTTTCGCGAGCTGTCGGGTGACCCTTTTCGTCAGGCAGCCGAGGGTGCGGAGGCGCATGACTGGTGTCAGGGCCGTCGCGCTTGGGGTTCGTCATCCGAGGCCCTGCAGGGGCGGCCAACAGTCCGGCACATACGCACGTGTGTCGAAGATCAGCCCCACGAGGCGCGCCGCCCCTGTCGGGACTTGGGGGCAGGGAATGTGGATGTGCTTCCATTTGGCCGCCCTAATGCCTTCCGCTTCAACGTCTGGTAGCGCCGAAGGTCGGCTTGGGCCGAGTCGTTGAGCGTGGATTTTTCCGCGTCCCGTTGGGCTTCGTACACCGTCTCGTGAAGGCGTACTTTGCGCTCGCAGTCGTAGTCGTCGGACGCGATGCGCAACTCTTTGCGGCCGAGGCTGCGTAGTGCTCTGTCGCTGCGGCCGGTCGACTCCATGTCGCGGGCCAACTCTTGTCTCGGTGCCTGCAGGTCGTCGTACGAATAGCCTGACTTCCGCATGCATGAGGACCATTTGGCCAGCGCGTTGATATACCGGCCGTCTTTTTCGACCTGGTCCATCACGGTCGCCTGCAAGCCCTCCAGTTCATTCTCAAGCCGGTTCCAGCCCGACCCGTAGGCTGCTTCCCGGCCCTGGTAGGCGCACCCGTCGGGCCGGTAGGTCAGAACCACTCCGGTCGAAAGAGTGAGTTTCTCCACGTGCGTGCCCTCCAGCGCCTTTGTCCAGCCAGTGGAGTGGTGAGCGGCCGGCGGAGCATGGCTGCCCGTCCCGCTGAGGATCTCGCCCACCACGCCGTAACCGTCCTGGCGTGCCTGCTTCTCACGCAGCAGACCGTACGGATTGGTGGTCACCGCACGCTCGCTCACCGTGGTTCGCCCTGGCGCGTAACTGAATCCGCGGCGTGCCATGCAATCAGCGACGGCGGACTCCTCGTGGTCTCGCAAACGAGCGGTGTCCGCCACGGAAGTGACAAGGACGGCGGACAGCGGCCGCGGATCGAACGGCACTTGCCCTCGGCCGCCGCTACCCGCGAACGAACAGCCGGCCGTGAACACGGCGGCGGTGGCAGCAATCGCCGCGAGCCGTGCGCGGGCTCGCCTCATACGCACCAGTTGTTTGAGTAGACATGGTGGTACAGAGCCGTGCCCCATTCGGGGTTGTCGGCCACGTCGTTGAGCGAGTACATCCCCGTGCCGCGGGCCAGTGTCCAGTAGTGGCCCGTGTAGTTGCGCTCGCTGTAGACCCGTACATTGCATGAGGTACCGGCATTCCACAGAGACTCGGCCCCACGGAACTGGGAAAACCCGGTGAGATCCGTGTTGTCCTCGTAGACCGCCCCACGTGATCCGAATTCGTACGTCGAGGTGTAGGCACACAGCGCCCCGGACGGGCAGTCTGCGGCCTCGGCAGTGTCTGCCGTCGCCATGGTGGTCAGGACAAGTGCCGCGGCGCCCAAGGAGGAACCGACAGCGAGCTTCCTGCGTGTGGTCCGCGCCGTTCGTGTGCTTCGCACGAGACATCCTCTCGGTGACTTCGGGCCATCAGATCGGCGTGCAGCAAGAGTCAGCTCGAACAGTCTCCCTCCCACATTTCGTCGGCCCACTTGCTGAACGCTGCCTCGGTTCCCGATCCCGCGATTCCGTCGATCGGTCCGCCGTAGAGGTCCCAGTCCTTCAAGAGCTGTTGGAACCCTGTGACCGTGCCGCTGCCGACGATCCCGTCTATCGGCCCCTTGTAGTACCTGTTGAACGTGAGGTAGCGCTGCAATGCCATCCAGCTGTTCGTCCCCAGCAGCCCGTCGTACGGGCCGTTGTAGCCCCAGTCGTTGTTGTGCGCCCAGCACTGCACTCCCCGGGCCTGCTTGGTACTCAGGCCGAGGTTGACCACGGCGAGCGGGACAGCGGCATTGGAGCTCGCCGGCTTCCAGGCCCGCTGGGATGCGGCAAGGCCGATGCTCGCACCCGCTACTGCACCCGTGTTCGCGCCGGCTGCGCCTGCACCTGACGCCACGACTGCCAGCGCTGTGGTGAGCACACCAGACGCGATAGTGACGACTTTCTTCACCGATGGTCCTTTCTGGAGTTCCCGATCCTGCTGCCGTCCGGTCGTCCGAACGGCGATGGGTGAGCCGGCGCAGCGGAGACCGCAGTCCGCCGGTGCCCTCGTTTGTACTGCCATTTCGTTGTCCGGAATCGGGGGTTGGATGCCGGACAACAAGCTCCGGACAATGAGTCGGGTTTGTTGATCTCGGGGAGGTACGAGGTGCCGCGAGCCGAGCGTCCGTTGGCGGACGACGATGGCGTGCTGACAGTCTTCGCGGCCGACCTGCGGCGATTACGCGCTGAGGCAGGAAGTCCGCCCTACCGTGAGTTGGCCCGCCGGGCTCATTACTCGTCCACGACCCTCGCGGACGCCGCCGCAGGGCGGAAACTGCCGAGCCTGGCCGTCACCCTCGCCTACGTACGGGCCTGCGACGGTGATCCGGCCACATGGGAGGCACGATGGCGGTCGACCGCCGCGGAACTGGCGGCCGACAAGCCGGCCGAGGCGCTCTCCGAGCCCCCCGACGACGAACGCCGGAGCCCGTACGCGGGGCTCGCGGCGTTTCAGCCGCAAGACGCCGAACGGTTCTTCGGACGCGAACGCCTCACCGCCGACCTGGTCAGCCGCGTCCGTGACCATCGCTTCCTCGCGGTGTTCGGAGCCTCCGGTTCGGGCAAGTCGTCGCTGTTGCGGGCCGGCCTGCTGCCCAGGGCCGATGCCATCACAGAGGGGAAAGGCGAATGGCGCAGGGTACTGCTCGTCCCAGGCCCCCACCCGCTGGAGGAATGCGCCGCCCGACTGGCCGCGCTGAGCGGCGGATCAGCCACCGCCCTGTCCGAGGAGCTACGAGAAAAGCCCCGCGCCCTGCACATGACCGTTCTGCAGATCCTCGCCGACCGGCCCGAAGACAGCGAACTCCTATTGGTGGTGGACCAGTTCGAGGAGGTCTTCACTCTCTGCACCAGCACACGGGAACGGGCCGCATTCATCGAGGCACTGACCACGGCAGCCCAGGCCGCCAACAGCCGCACCCGCGTCGTGGTCGGCGTCCGGGCCGACTTCTACGCCCGCTGTTCCGAACACCCGGAGCTGGTCGAGGCGCTGCGCGACGCCCAGTTGCTTGTCGGCCCGATGACCACCGACGAACTGCGCCGAGCCATCAGCCAACCCGCCGTACAGGCCGATTGCACTGTCGAAACCCCGCTGCTGGCCCGCGTCGTCGCCGATGCCACCGGACAGCCCAACGCCCTGCCGCTGGTCTCGCACGCCTTGCGCGAGACCTGGCGGCGCCGACGCGGCAACACCCTCACCCTGGCCGGTTACGAAGCCGCCGGCGGTATCCGGCATGCTCTCGCCCAGACGGCCGAAACCGTCTTCGCCGGCCTGACGCCTTCGCAACAGCGCCTGGCCCGCGCCACCTTCCTGCGGCTCGTCGTCCTCGGCGAGGGGGCCGACGACACCAAACGACGCGTCGCGCGCGCCGAATTGGACTCCCTCGCTCACCCCGGCACCCAGACGGTTCTGGACGCGCTGGCCCAGGCCCGCCTCGTCACACTGGACACCGACACCGTCGAGATCACCCACGAGGCACTGCTCCAAGCGTGGCCGCGGCTGGCCGGCTGGCTGAACGAGGACCGGGCAGGACTGCTCACCCATCAGCGGTTGACGGAAGCCGCAACCACCTGGGAGCGCGAGCACAAGGATCCGGGCCTGCTCTACCGCGGCAGTCAGCTGGCCACAGCTGCCGAATGGGCCGAACGTCACCGCGGCGACCTCCTTCTCGGCGAACGAGTCCAGGACTTCCTCACGGCGTCCCTCCGGCAGCAACGCCGGGCCGGTCACCTGCGCCGAGCAGCAGTCGCCGTACTGGCGGTCCTGGCGGTACTGGCCTCGACAGCCGCCGTCGTCGCGTTCCAGCAGCGCGGCGCCGCACGGGCGGAGCGTGATGTCGCCATATCCCGCGAGATCACGGCCCGGTCCGAGCAGGTGGAGAGCAACGACACCTCGCTGGCCGCACGTCTCAGCCTGGCCGCCTACCGGCTGCGGCCCTCACCCGAGCTCTACACCAGACTCCTCAGCACCGAGAACGTACCCCTCGCCACCACGCTGACCGGCCACACCGACACGGTTTTCGCCGTGGCCTACAGCCCTGACCGGCGCACCCTGGCCACCGCGGGCGCCGACGGCACCGTGCGCCTGTGGGACGTCACCGACTCCGCCCACCCCAGAGCACTCGGCAAACCCCTCAGGGACCACATCGGTTGGGTGTACTGGTTGGCCTTCAGCCCCGACGGCCGCACTCTGGCTGCCGCGGGCCGCGACCGGGCGGTACGGCTGTGGAACGTCACCGATCCCGTTCATCCCGCGGTGTGGGGACCGCCCCTGAGGGGCCACACCAGTTACGTGTTCTCCGTGTCGTTCAGCGCCGACGGCCGCATCCTCGCCACCGCGAGCTACGACCACACGCTACGGCTGTGGAACGTGTCCGACCCCGCGCACGCCACGCCCATCGGTCACGCCTTGACCGGCCATGTGGGGGCGGTCGCCTCGGCGACGTTCAGCCCGAGGGGGCGCGTGCTCGCCAGCGCCGGCCACGACCACACCATCCACCTTTGGGACATCGCGGACCCAGCCGACCCCAAGCCTCTCGGCGCTCCGATGAAGGGCCACAAGGACACGGTCTACGCGGTCGCCTTCAGCCCTGACGGACGCACACTCGCCAGTGTCAGCAATGACCACACGGTACGCCTCTGGGATGTGTCCCGCCCCGCGCACGCCACCACCCTGGGACCTGCGCTGACCGGTCACACCGATTCCATCTACGCCGCGGCGTTCAGCCCCGACGGACAGACCCTCGCCACCGCCGGAGCCGACCACACCATACGGCTGTGGAACGTCACCGACCCCAGGCATCCGTCGGCCCTCGGCGAACCGCTGTCCGGTCACACCGACTACGTTTACTGGCTGGCCTTCAGCCCTGACGGACGCACGCTCGCCAGTGCCTCCCGCGATCACACGGTACGACTGTGGCATCTTCCCGGTACTCGTCTGGCTACCCCAAGTTCCCTCGACGCCGTCGCCTTCAGCTCCAGTGGTCATCTTCTGGCCACCGGAGGCACCGACCAGAGCACGAAGCTCTGGGATGTCACCGATCCCGCGCTTCCCAGAGCACTGGCTGCGCTGGCGGGCACCAAGGGCACCGTCTCCAGTGTGGACTTCAGCCCGAACGGCCGCGTGCTGGCCACGTCCGGAGCGGACGGCGCCGTGCGCCTGTGGGACGTCGCCGACCCTCGGCGCGCCAGGCGCCTACCGGTGCTGGGCGGCCACAAGGGCCCTGTCATGCGCGTGGTATTCAGTCCGAACGGTCGCGTGCTGGCCACCGCGAGCGCCGACCGCACCGTACGACTGTGGAACGTCACCGACCCGGGGCGTGCTCGTGCTCTGAGCGTCCTGCAGGGCCATACGGACAGCGTCGAGGCCCTGGCGTTCAGCCCGGACGGACACGTTCTGGCCAGCGCGGGCTCCGATGACACGCTGCGTCTGTGGAACACGGCGAATCCGGCACGGCCCCGGCTGTTCCGGCCGGCCGTACAGACCGACAGCGGCGGCATTCGCGCCGCAGCATTCAGCCCGGACGGCCATACCCTCGCCACCGCGAGCGCCGACCACACCGTACGACTGTGGAACGTCACCGATCCTGCCCACTTCGCACGGGCGGGCCAGCCGCTCACCGGCCATTCCAGCTTCGTCGACTCCCTCACCTTCAGCCCAGACGGGCGTGTCCTGGCCACCGGTGGCGACGACCGGACCGTGCGCCTGTGGGACGTATCTCATCCGGAACACGCCACGGCCATCGGCTCGGCCCTGACCGGTCACGGCGGACCCGTCAACGACACGGCGTTCAGCCCAGACGGGCGTGTCCTTGCAACCGTCGCCGACGACCGCACCCTTCAGCTGACGCGCGTCAGCGTCGGGGTAGCCGTCCAACGAATCTGCGTCACCACCCACAACGCCCTCACACCGCAGCAATGGCGGCAATATCTGCCCGATCTGCCGTTCCGCTCCCTGTGCTGATGCGCCCCGACCAGCGTCTGCAGCAGGCGGAGCCGCCCGCCGGGTTCAGCTGCCGACCCGTGCTCGGCCTCTTCTCACTTGACCGTGACGAGGTCGCCGTCGCAGATCGCCGCGTCCACCGTGGAGTCGCCGGAGACCGGAAACCGACGGGTTCTTTTCCCTCCTCAAAAGACCGTGGGCCTACCGCCCTTCCAGATCGGCCCTCCAGCTCGTCGAACGCAGTGAAGTTCCGCACCTGTAGCCGCAGTGGGGCCTCATATGCGTCCGAGAGCGTGCATGACGCCAGCAAGCACGCACCCTACGGCGACTCCCACAAGCTTCCAGATGAAAAACCGCTTCGACTGCTGCCACCGCAGACGCCGCTCGAGGTCCAGGTAGCGACGACGCCACTCAGCCCCTTGCTGCTCGCGACGCATCAGCATCTCTTGTTCATGCGCGCTCAACGGCCGCCACCGGCGCTTGCCCTTGCGCTTTCCCATCCCAGCCCCCCGACGCCGATCACCAACCCCCATGCTGCCATTGTCGAGGCAGCTCGCTGAACTGGCTGAACGTGCCTGCGAGACCGACGGGTTGCTGCGATGACCACGGCGGCGGGGGTGACGCGTCGGGCTCCAGGCATACGGTGCCGGACGCGACGATCGCGGCGGGACCGATCAGTTGCATGGAGCCGTCGGCGAGGGCGTCGACGCGGAGTTTCCCGCCGGGCATGTCTACGGTGTAGGTGCCGGCCGCAGCTGCAGTGTGCAGGGTGACGGCGACGCAGACGCCGGTGCCGCAGGCGCGGGTTTCGCCGACGCCGCGTTCGTGGACGCGCCGTGCCGGATGGCGACGGTGCGCCCACGGCCGGGTTCTGGGGCTACCGACGAAATGCGGTTCGCGAGGTTACCGGGATGCCGGTCCGGGCGTCAGCGGCTGGGTCGGCCGACCCTTGTCCGACGCCGTTTCCCCCGTGCGTTCCCACTTCGGTGGCGAGCGCGACAGCCTGGCGGGCCTTATCGGCGCTGCGGCCGCAACTTCCGCGCCGCCAGGAACACCAACGCGCCGCCCGCCACCAGCAGGAAGGCGGTGCCCGCCCGCAGCAGGACTCCGTCCGCGCCCGTGGCTGCGAGCCCGCCGCCAGTCGTCGCCCCGTTCCCGGTTCCCGCCCCGGAGCTGGACGGGCTCGCGGTGGCCGTGGCCGACGGCGACGTGGAGGCACTGGGCGACGGGCTGGACGTCGCCGAGCCGGTGGCCTTCACCGTGATCGCCGCGGTGTCGTTCGCCGCGTCGTCGTCACGGTTGGGGTAGTCAGGGTTCTCCACCGCCTTCACGCTGCCCCGCGCGCCGGGGACGATCCGGTCGATCCGCACCGTGAACTCCTGGGTCACGGAGTCGCCCGGCCGGAAATCGGTGCTGCCGATGTCGCAGGTGTAGCTCTTCGCTCCTGCCTTGCGCGGTGTGCAGTTCCACAGCGGCCCGGGGTCACCCTGCTCGCCGGGGCCGGGGGCGCCGGTGATGGTGGTGCCGGCGGGCGGGGTCACCACGAAGGTGCCGGAGTTGTCGGCGTCCATCCACCGGAAGTCCATCCTGCCCGGCCCGGTGTTCTGCACGCCCACGGTGATGCTCACCGTGTCGCCGACCTTGCCCTCGACTGTGTCACCGAGCGCCTCGTAGTCGGCGTGCTGGGTGGTGGCGAAGGTGCCGTACCCGGAGCCGGTGAAGCCGGAGCCGGAGGCCACGGACTTCAGGCCGAGCGGCGCGCCGGTGCCGGTCTTGGGGAAGTCGGACGGGTCGAAGGAGTCGGGCGCGGTGCCGCCGACCGGCCATACGACGTAGGTGTTGTAGCCGTACATGGTGTCCGTGGCGGCGGTGTAGCGCAGCGGCGCGTTGGTCTCATACGCCGAGCCGGGCACGACCGGGGTGTCGAACCGGCACCAGGCGCCGACGTCGGCGTGGTCCGAGTAGTGGCAGTTCGAGTGGTCACGGGCGAGCGAGACGCCGTCAGAGTCCTGCACCAGCAGCATGACGCCCTTGTCGGCGGGGGCTGTGCCGGTGTTGGCGAAAGCCGGGGTGCGCTCGAAGACGGCGCCGGGCGCGATGCCCTTCAGCGCCGGATAGGGCCGGCGGACCAGCTTCGGGCCGCCGACCAGAACGTCCGTCTTCCCCTTCACGGTAGGAGCGTCGGAGGCGGTGGCGGTGTAGGTGATGGCGCCGGTGTCGCCCGCCTTGGCGGCCGCGGTGGGCTTCAGGAAGAACGGGTCGATCGACTCCTTGCCCGACAGCGGGCCCACCTCGCACTTGACCTTGAGGGCACCGGTGCTCACGCAGTCCCCCGTGACCACCATCGTCGCCTTCCCGGCGAGGGACGACGCGTCGACCACGACGGAGACGTCATGGGCGGCCCCGCCCGAGGCGGTGATGCCGAGGTCCAGGTTCGGGCCCTCGCCCTCGGTGGGAAGGTAGTAGTTCTCCTGGGCATCCAGGACGAGCGTCGTTCCGGCGGCGTGCGCGGCCGGAGTTGCGATTGTCAGAGCGGCAGTCGTTAAAGCGGCGGCCGCCGCCGTCCGCCATATTCTAGGTATCGTCAGCACACTTCATGGACACGCCAGACCACCGGATGGTTGCGCCCGAGCAGCTGTCGGCTGACGCACAGGTTCGGCTGATCGGTACGCTCGCCCGGTACGCCGCGCGGCCGTCGCGCACGTCCTCATCCGTGTAACTACGGCATCGTCCACCGCCTGGTCCAGGCCGTCGAGGATCACCGGTACGCGTTGCGGGGTCAGGCGATCAATTCCCACCACCATGCGATTTCCGGCAGTGTCGATGGCACCAAAGGGTTTGGCCGCGGGGCGGCAACGAGCCGAAACGGCACGGCGTCTCCTTGCACGTCATACCGAGGCGCTCGGAGCCCCCAGTCCAGGTTTCCTCGCACCAGGTGCTCAAGTTGCCTCAGGTATCGCGACAGCTCAGCGCTCGCACCCGCTCCTGCCTGTCGGATCAGCTGCATAAAGAGCCCCATCACCATGTTCCGGAGCTCGAAAGCTCTCCGCACGGGGTACTCGGCCGAGTGCCCCTCCTGCATCAGAGCCGACACGACGTTCATCTCCAGCGTCCCCTCCAACGCCTCCTTCTTGTACGAGTACAGATCGCTGTCCACGGTCACGAGTAGATACGCTGCTTCCGTCACCGCCCGCACCAGCGGCGACTCCAACTCGGCGTTCGGCAGCGCTGTCCCTTCCGCGATCTGGATCACCACCACGCAATACCGGATGGCCCGGTCCATATAGCCGAGGTTCAAATAGTCACGGAAGCCCAGCACCTTGCCCATCTGCCGGTGCGCCACCACCGACAGCGCCCCCACGTACCACTCGACCATCGAGTCGATCCATCTCCGCACGGTGTCCGGCTGGCACTTGGCTCTGATCTCCGCGGAGCACGCACGTTGCGCGGCGACCGCACGGTCGAGTTGGGGGAAACCGCTCGGCGGCGGCTCCGCCTCGGGTGACGTCAAGGAGCGAACCAGCCGACCGGTCAGTAAGGACACTTGGTCAGGATTCCGGCAGATTGGCCCACTGTCGAAAAGCAGGTCATCCAGTGCGAAGGTCACGTACGCGTGGCGCGTCGCCAGGTCGAGCAGTTCCCGGTCCCCATCAGGAGCCCAGCGGCACACCATCTGGCCGTAGTCGCTCGTCTCCTGTCGCCTACCTGACCCGATCCCCAGCTCTTTTGCCCAGCGCCGCGCTGCTTCGTCAACCTGCGCAGCCTCGGGATGAACTGCAGGTTCGATCGGGCAGTAGAAGCAAAAGCCATCAGACTCGATAGATGTCATGATTCCCCCGGGAGCGCTCGAAGCCCGCGAAGGGCATACAGCAGGCCCACATCCAGAGTCTTCCTGGCTTCGGACGCACCCATGCCGTAGAGCCGTAACCTACTTGTTGAACGTGTTGCACTCGGCCGACCAGCGCAATGCAGGAAGCCGCCCTGGGGCAGAGAAGGGCGCGCGCGTGGTCGAGCAGCGGCTCCATGCCCTTGGTCACCGTGGAACGAACCCTGCTCATTTCCAATACCGAGTGGTCTCCCGCCATGTGATGAGCCATCAGGTATTACAGCGCTCGATGAGACCGGCCCCAGGACGCCCCCCTCGGCCTGCGGGACCAGGTGTCGCCCATGGCCTGAACCGTTACCCATGTCACAACAAGGTCACGGGAAGGTCGGGTATGAGATTGAACCGGGCGAGACGAGAGAGGAAGAACACGGTGGACTGGGAACGGTTCGCGCAGCAGATGGCGTCAATGGCACGGAATCTGCTGGCTCAGGATTCGGTGGCCGCCACACTGGAACGAATCACCGCTTCGGCCACCGAGTTGGTCGACGGCTGCGACGCGGCAGGCATCCTCGTGCTGCACGGCACGAAGGTCGAGACCCTCGCCCCTACCCACGAGTTGGTCACCGACAGCCACCGGCTCCAGGAACGTCTGTCACAAGGCCCCTGTTTCGACGTCGCTCGCAACTCGCAGGGCGAGCGGGTCTACCGCATCGCCGACCTCACCGCCGAGGAGCAGCGGTGGCCCGCCTACGCCCCCCTGGCCCACAAGCTCGGAGTGGGCAGCATGATGGGCTTCCTGCTGTTCACCGAGGACCGAGACCTCGGCGCCCTGAACCTCTACTCCCGCGAACCCGGAGCGTTCACCGCCACCAGTGAGACGGCCGGTCTGCTGCTTGCCTCTCACGCCGCGGTCGCCTTCTCCAGCGCCCGCACCCACGCCCAGATGGAACAAGCCGTAGCCACCCGCCACACCATCGGCGAAGCCATGGGCATCCTCATGGGCGCCCACCATCTCACCGAAGAGCAAGCCTTCGACGCCCTGCGCCGCTACTCCCAAGAGAAGAACGTCAAACTGCGCGAGGTCGCCCGCCGCATCTGCGAACAAGGCACCCTCTGACCAGCGTTGCAGGAGCCGCTTTCCTGACTTCAGACGGTGTCCTACGTGGTGAGGCGGATGAGGCGTTTGTCAGCTGTCTCGGCCGGCAACACCGACGACAGCGAAGGGCTGAAGCCCAGGGTGGCAGGTCACCAAACGAGACACGACCCCCACCACGGCCGGTACTTCAAGCCCCAGCGTCTTCGTGCCGACAAGGGACGAGGAGGGGCAGTCCGTTCGCGTCCGACAGGATGTGCATCTTGGAACCCGGCCTGCCCCGGTCCACGGGCTTGGGCCTGTGTGTTCGCCCCCTTTTCGGGTGATGTCGACGAGGCCGGCATCGTCGAGGCGGTGCAGCACGGCTTCGTCAAGCGGCCCCAGACACCGGCTCTCGACCAGATCAGAAACATGCGATGGGAGGTCGACTTCGCTATCCCGAAGCAGGGCGGCAGACAGGACATTCGCCCGTCGGCGGGCAAGGGCCGGCACGGCCTGGGTTTGCCGTTTGCCTTCGGCTCTCTTCCGGTCGTAGAAGCGGCGGGACTCTGCGCAGCTGCGAATGCTGATGAGGCCGATGTGCACAAGACCCGATGCAGTCCACGGTGGTGTCGCTTCGGCCGGTGGAGGTTGCCGCTGACGCTCCCGGAATCCCCAGGACCCTCAACATCGAGCCGTGGACCATCTTCGTCGGCACCGAGCGGATCAACGCGCCGGCTGTCCGTCCACCGGCGTACCGCTGAGAGCCCGAGGGGCCCTGCGCCCACACAGCGGCATCGCGTCCACCGGCCTGTCGGCCTGGCTCAGGTCTCTACGGCCTGGTGCAGGTCCGGGGTGTCGGCGCGCGCTGCCTGCGGCCACCGCGCCGTACCCAGGATCATCGGGCGGACGAACGGGGGTGCCTTGGGCAGCACACCGCGTTCGAGGTGCCCGACCTCGAAACCGGCCGCCTTGATCGAATCCAGCGTCGGCCGGTTGCACTCGCAGCAGACCACGAGGCGGTTCAGCCAGTTGAGGCGGTCCTGCGTGCGTGCGAGCTTCGGGTCCTCGGAGCGCACGTGCTCCATGAAGAGCAGCCGTCCGCCCGGTCGCAGCACGCGGCCGATCTGGCGCAGCGCCCGATGCTGGTCGGCGACGCCGCACAGCACGAGGGTGGAGACGACCACGTCGAAGCTGTCGTCCTCGAAGGGCAGGTCCTCGGCGGGTGCCCGGAGCACGGTGGCGTGCGGTGCCCGCTCCCGGACATGGCGTTCGAGTCGGCGGACCATGGCAGGCTCCGGCTCGGTGACGGTCAGGGCGGCCACGCCCGGGCCGTAGAGTTCGAGGTTGGCCCCCGTCCCGGCGCCGATCTCCAGCACCTCGCCGGCGGCGTCGGCGACCAGGCGGCGGCGCGAATCCCGCAGGCCCGCCGCCTCGGCCCTGGCAATCTGACGGTCGTAGGTCAGCGCGAAGAACGCTTTGTGGATGCTCATGGCTGCCTCGATTCCTCACCCCCGGGCCCATGTCCCGGATGCCGAGATCGACGCTACGGCTGCGGTGGGCGCTGCCGCATGGGGCGGTTGCCCCATCTTTCCTCACGGTCAGGCGGCGTCGTCCATCTGGGGCAGCAGGCCGTGCTGCATGGCGAACAGGCATGCGGCGGCCCGGGTGGACGCCCCGATCTTGGCGTAGATGTGCTCGATGTGGTTGCGGGCCGTCTTGGGCGAGATGACCAGACGGCTCGCGATCTCCCGGCTGGAGCAGCCCCGGGCCAGCAGCCGCAGCACGTCCACCTCGCGGCCGGTCAGACCGGCCGGACCGGGCGGGCGGCGGGCGACGCGGTGGCCGGCCGCGGTGAGCACCGCCGCCACGGCCCCGCCGTCGAGCCGGCCGGCCGCCACCTCGGCGCGCAACTCCGCCGCGGCCTGAGCAGCCGTCAGTGCTTCACGGTGCGGTCGCGGCTCGATCATGGACTGGTAGGCGTCCGCGGCTCCGAGTATGCGGGCCTGCCGGGAGATCGCCGGGGCAGTGAGTCCACGGGGATAGCCGGAGCCGTCCAGCCGCTCCCGGTGCTGCACGGCGATGGCACCGAGCGGCGCCAGCGTCGCCGACTGGCGCAGCATCCGCTCCGTGAGATAGGGCTGGAGGCGTACCCGTTCGCGTTCTCCTGTGCCGAGCGGGCCGGGCTTGTCCCAGATCGCGTTCGACACGCCGAGGCGTCCGAGCCCGTGCACCAGGGCGGCCCGGTGCAGTTCCAGCCGCTCGTCCTCGTTCAGGCCCGACTGCGGGGCGGCGGCATCGACCAGCGCCGCCACCGCCCGGGCGTGGCCCGCTGTGTACGGCGACTTCAGGTCGACGAAGTCGGCCACCGCCAGCAGCGCCTCGTCGAACTGCTCCTCGCTCAGCCACATCCCCAGCGCCGGCTCGGCGGCGATGACCGCCTCCCATGTACGCGCCGCGTCCAGATCACCCAGCACGGCCTCCGGCGCCTGGCACAGCGCCGCGGCGATCGTGGGATCGAACTGCCCGCCCGCCCGGCCGCGGGCCAGCTCCAAGGCGGCGTCCACGCCGCCCAGACGGTGCGCGACCTCGGTGAACTCCGCCAGCTGGGCCAGACGGGAGGCCACCGGAACGTCCTCCCCCTTGAGCTCCCCGGGCCAGCCACGCCCGTCCCACTGCTCGTAGGCGGCTCCCACCGCCTGCTGGACGTCCTTGGGCAGGCTGAGCCGGCGAGCCAATGCGGCGGCCAGAGCAGCGTGGCCGGCGATCATCGTCTCCACCTCACGGAACCCGCCCAGGGTGAACTCCAGCCCGACCCGGAACCGGTGCAGCGGCGGGTTCCCCGAGCCGATCAGACGCAGCGCCGACGCCGCGGCCGCGAGGCTGCGCTGCTCGTGCCGGTACTTGCCGGACTTCAGGGCGATGTCGTCGCCGAACCACTTGGCCTGCTCGTGGGCGTCGGAGTGGCAGCCCACGTTCACCAGCAGCGCCGTGTAGTACACGGCCAGGCGCTCCTCGTCGCCCAGGCCGATCCGCTCGGACAGCCGCAGGGCGATCAGGCACTGGCGCAGGACATGCTCCATCGGCTGGCCGAAGCCCAGGTCGACGCCCAGGGACAGCGCGGCGACAAGCTCGGCCAGCCGCATCCGGGGACAGGCACCGCTACCGCTCACTCCTCGACCTTACGCCCGCGTCGATGAGCGGGCCCGGCATGCCACGGGGCGAGCGAAGCGGGAAGACCTCACGGTCTTCGGCTCGGAGGAGGCCGGCATCGCGGTGCAGCCGGAGACCGGCTCGGGGCCGCTTCACCCGCCGGGGGCGCCCCGCGCCGACGGCTTAACGCGCACTCCAGACCGGAACCCGTAGGGAAACCCTCCTTCGGCCCCTGTCCCTGCAAGCCACCACTTCTGACCAGGCCAGGGCATACCTGCACCCGCGGGCCGGGTACGAAGACTGGCCCAGTAGTACCGGCGGCGAGGAGGATTCAGGTCTTCTCGCCGTAGTGGAGCGCGCCCTTTGCCAGTCGATGGCCACGACCGGTTCGTCGCAATCACCCCCGCGTCGTGCCCGGAGGGCAGCACGGTGATGTCACGCGCCTTCGCGTTGCTCCGACGCCGGCGAGCAGCAGAGCCAACCACGAGGATGACGGCGCAGACGGCGGTGCCGGTGACGTAGAGGCGGCTGGAGCGGCGGTACGCGGGCTCGTGCCCGCGTGAGGTCAGCCCCCAGAGCAGGGCGAGCACCGCGAACACTGAGCCTCTGGGGGTGCGTCCAAGGCCCTGTCGAGGTCCTGGACGAGCGCGTCGGGCGCGGCGCGCACGCGCACCGCGTGCGCGCCCCGGGCTCGATGCGGATGACTTCGTGAGCCGGGCCATGGTCCTGCGGAGGGGGTTGAGGTCAGGCGGTCGAGCCGGTGACCGTGGTGCCCGACTTGGTGACGGTGTACGTCGTCTTGGCGCCACTCCAGTAGGAGAAGGTGAGCGTGACGGGCACGCCGTCGTTGATCGCTTTGAGGAAGTCGGGCGTCATGGTGATGGTGTTGCCCGCGGCGTCCGGAACGAACGAGGATCCGTACTCCTGGTACGTCGTCCAGGACGCCGGGCCGGCGCCGCTGCCGTCGGCGTACTTGGCTTCCATCTCAGCCAGCACGTCGCCGTTGAACCGGGTGGGGATGACCAGGCCCTTGGTGGTGTCTCCGGTCGCAAAGCAGGCCTGCGATTCGGCCAGGTTGGTCACGGCGGTGGCGTCGCTGCAGACGAAGAGCTCGTGGCCGGTGGGCTCGGCCCAGCGCCGTACCTCGGTCTCGATCAGTGGGCTGACATGGCAGGGGCGGCCGTTGACGAGGTTGTAGGCCGGCATGACGCCGGTGGCGGCGCCGGACGCGATCGCCGGGCGGAAGGCGGCGAGGTCGTATTCGTGCAGCACCCTGGGCGGCACCACGGAGGAGGTGACGTCGCGCTCGTTCTCGTAGTTGTAGGCGAGGAAGTGCTTGAGCAGTGGTGCGGTCCGCAGGTAGATCGGATGGTCCCCGGCCAGCCCGCGGCAGAAGCTGACGGAGAGCCGGCCGGTGAGCACCGCATCCTCCGCGTACCCCTCCTCGTTGCGGCCCCAGCGGGGGTCGCGCAGCAGGTTCACCACGGGAGCCCAGACCTGGAGGCTGTGCCGGTGGCCGTCGACGGCGGGGCGCTGGTGGAAGGCACGGACCTCGGTGCCGACGGCCGTGGCGACCTCACGCAGCAGTTCCTCGTCCCAGGTGGCTCCCAGGCCTATCGCCTGCGGGAACACGGTGGCCGGCCCCCGCCAGGACACGCCGTGCAGCCCTTCGGTGCCGGTCTTGAAGGGGGCCAGTCCGAGGCGCGGGGCTCCTGGTGAGTACTGGTAGAGCAGCCCGATGCGCTCATCCAGCGTCAGACGGGCGAGCAGATCGTCGATTCGCCGTGCGAGGGGCAGCGCGGGGTCACGGAACGGCAGGTCGGTGACGGGCGGCTCGGGGCCTGTGGCGGCGGTAGTCACCTGGGATGTCCCTTGGTGGAGGTCGAAGGGGAAGGCGTGGGCGACGGCGGGCCCGCGCGACGTACGGCTTTCCTCCATCGCACGGTCGCTGGTCGAAGCGCTTCGACATTGGCATGACGCTGAGTTGTGTGTCAATCACATGTCGTCAAGCCATCACGAGTCGCCTGTCCAGCTTGGCGTCGCCCAGATGAACACTGGGGACAAGCTGCAGGAAGGGCGGCGCTCCCTGTCACCTCGACCATGTCCGTTACCGGAATGTGACCTGACGGCCCGTTGTCGCGTCCGTAACACGGCCCTACTGTCACCGAAATGTCGAAGCGCATCGACTCGGATTCTCCCGCCCTCCCGACGTCAGGCCGCCGGACGACTCAGCGTCGGCCCGCCCGCCCGTCGGATCCACGAACACGAAGGGCCGCAACGACATGAGCCTCGAGATGAACCGCCGAGCCGTCCTGCGAACAGCCGCCGGCACGGCCGCGGCCGCACTCCCCCTGTCCGCTCCCGCCGCGGCGTCCGCCGCCTCCGCCCGCGCGGTCGGCAAGGTCCGACGCGCGCCCTACGCCTTCCGCAACGCCGAGATAGTCGGTGGCGGCTTCGTCACCGGCATCGTCTTCAACCAGCGCGAACCCGGACTGGTGTACGCCCGGACGGACATCGGCGGCGCCTACCGCCTCGACACGAAGTCCAGACGGTGGAACCCCCTCACCGACTGGATCGGCTGGGACGAGTACGGACACACCGGCATCATCAGCATCGCCACCGACGAGGTCGACCCCGACCGCGTCTACCTGGCGGCGGGCACCTACACCCTCCCCGACTGGGACCCGACCATGGCGGCGGTCCTGCGCTCGACCGACCGCGGCCGCACCTGGAAGACAACTCCCCTGCCGTTCCGACTGGGCGGCAATATGCCCGGCCGGGGCATCGGCGAGCGGCTGGTGGTCGACCCCAGCCGCAACAGGATCCTGTACCTGGGAGTGCGCGGGGGCCATGGGCTGTGGCGCAGCACCGACTACGGCAAGACGTTCGCGAGGGTGACCAGCTTCCCCAACGCGGGCAACTTCGTGCCTGACCCCACCGACACGGGCGGCTACAACGGCGACAACCTGGGCGTGCTGCAAGTCGTCTTCGACAAGCGCACCGGCAGAGCGGGCAGGGCCACCCGGACCCTCTACGTCACCGTGGCCGACAAGGACAACATCCTGTACCGGTCGACCGACGCGGGAGGGACCTGGGAACGCGTCCCCGGACAGCCGACCGGCTTCATCCCGCACCATGCGGTCTTCGACCATGTCGGCGGCTTTCTGTACCTGGCGACCAGCAACACCGCAGGACCCTACGACGGCTCCAAGGGAGACGTGTGGAAGCTGGACACCGCCACCGACACCTGGACCCGCATCAGCCCGGTCCCCTCCACCAGCGACGACGACACCTACGGATACAGCGGCCTGACCATCGACCGGCAGAACCCGGACACCCTGATGGTGTCCACCCAGGTCAAGTGGTCCCCCGACTGCATCCTCTTCCGCTCCACCGACGGCGGCGCGAGCTGGACCCGCGCGTGGGACCTGGGCCCGAATTCCGAGCGCACCCTGCGCTACGACATCGACATCTCCGCCGCCCCCTGGCTGACCTGGAACGCCTCCCCGTCACTGCCCGAGATGGCCCCCAAGCTGGGCTGGATGATGGAGTCCGTCCAGATCGACCCCTTCGACTCCGACCACTTCATGTACGGCACCGGCGCGACGATCTACGGCGCCGACAACCTGACCGACTGGGACAGCGGCGGCACGGTACACCTGTCCGTGCGGGCCCAGGGCCTGGAGGAGTGCTCGATCGGCTGCGTGATCAGCCCACCCGTCGGCCCGGCGCACCTCTTCTCCGGCGTGGGCGATGTCGGCGGCTTCCGCCACACGGATCTGCACAAAGCGACGAAGATGTACGACAGCCCGACCTTCGGCGCCACCCCGGCACTGGACTACGCGGAGCTGGCACCGCACACCATCGTGCGGGTCGGCAATCCCACCAGCGGCTGGACCCAGCACTTCGCCATCTCCATGGACAGCGGCGGCACCTGGAAGCCGTCGGGCAGTGAGCCGTCCGGCGTCACCGGGCCCGGAGCCGACGACCAGGCCGTCGCCATCAGCGCCGACGGAAGGCGGATCGTCTGGTCACCGGCCGGTGCGCCGGTCAACTGGTCCGACGACCACGGAGCGACCTGGACCGCTTCGCAGGGGCTGCCGGCCGGCGCCCCCGTACGCGCGGACCGCGTGAACCCGGCGAAGTTCTACGCCTACGACTCCGGCGTCTTCTACCTCAGCACGGACGGCGGCAAGAGCTTCAAGGCCACGGCGGCCACCGGTCTGCCCACCGCGGGCAACGTCCGGTTCAAGCCGGTCCCGGGCCACGAGGGCGACATCTGGCTGGCCGGCGGCACCACCAAGCCCACCACCCCCACACCGTACGGGCTGTGGCGGTCGACCGACTCCGGAACGTCCTTCACCAGGTTCGAGGCGGTGGACGAGGGCGACGTCGTCGGATTCGGCAAGGCCGCACCCGGTGCCGCATACCCCGCCGTCTACACCAGCTCCAAGATCCGCGGCGTGCGCGGCATCTTCCGGTCCGACGACACGGGCCGGACCTGGACCCGCATCAACGACGACCGCCACCAGTACGCCTGGACCGGCAACACCATGACCGGAGACCCACGGATCTACGGTCGCGTCTACTTCGGGACCAACGGGCGCGGAGTCCTCTACGGCGACCCGGTGTGAGGTCCGGCTCCCGGTCACCGCGATCCGCCCCCGCCGTCCCGAAGGGGAGACCGACGTGGCCCTGCCGCCAGGCAGGACGACCGACTTCTCCTCTCCTGTGTGATCCCCCCACTCAGCACACATTCCGGAGGGCAGATGAAATTCCGCTTCGGCTGGGCCGCGCTTCTCGCGGCTCTGGCTCTCGTTCTCACGTTGCCGAACCCGGCAGCGGCAGACTCATCGACGTACTGGTTCAAGCACTACGCGACCGGCGGCAACGCCTCGACCTGGTACAGCGACGACAACAACTGGGGTGTGAACTCCTCGACCGGCACCGGCTTCGTCGCCATGGTCAACGGCAAGGACTGGGGCTGGTCGTCCCCGGTGACCACGCTCCCCAAGAAGATCCGCGACGTCAGCCCCGACAACAACACCTGGTTCAGCCAGTCGGCCTACCCGAAGTCCGGCTCGTACTACGACGCCACGTACGACATCTTCATCGACCCCTACCCCGCGCCGACCGACCGCAACTCCAAGACCGAGCTGATGATCTGGCTCAACTGGTACAACACCAAGCCGCTGGCCGACCACTACGACGCGAACGGCAACGCGATCCCGGCAGCGACCAACGTCAGCCTGGGCGGCCGCACCTGGGACATCTACGAGTACACCTGGAGCAACGGCGGCCACACCCTCAGCTTCCTGGACAGGAACAAGTCCGGCTGGTGGTCCGGCAGCCTCACTCCGTTCTTCAACTACGGCCAGAACAGGGGTTTCTACACCGGCGACCACTACCTCAACAGCGTCATGGCCGGCTGGGAATTCGGGCCGGGCGACTACACGGCTCACTCCTGGGGCGCCGTGGGCTTCTGACGCCGCCACAAGCAGAAGGGCGGACCCGTGACCGACCGCCCTCTGCCCGGAAACACCGCCCGACTCGACTGACGGAGGGTCGGGCGGCCCAAAAGCAGCGCCCGACTCTCCGCAGGGAGGCCCGTCATGACCACACGCAGCATCACCGACCGCCTGGGCGGGCTCGCCTTCGGCGGGGACTACAACCCTGAGCAGTGGGACGAACCGGTCTGGAAGGAGGACGACACGCTCATGCGCCGGGCCAGGGTCAACCTGGCCACGATGGGGGTCTTCTCCTGGGCCCTGCTGGAACCGGAGGAGGGACGCTACGACTTCGCCTGGCTCGACGCCCACATCGACCGCCTGCACGCGAACGGTGTGGCCGTCGACCTCGCCACCCCGACGGCCTCCCCGCCGCCCTGGTTCACCCTGGCCCACCCCGACGCGCTGCCGGTCACCCCGCAGGGCACCCGACTCACCCACGGCAGCCGCGACACCTACTGCCTCACCGCGCCCGCCTACCGCAGTGCGGCCCGCCGGATCGCCTCCGCCCTGGCCGAGCGGTACGGCGACCATCCCGCCCTCGCGCTGTGGCACGTGCACAACGAGTACGGCACGATCTGCCACTGCGATCACTCGGCGGCGGCCTTCAGGGTGTGGCTGCGCGCCCGCCACGGCTCGCTGGACGCCCTCAACGAGGCCTGGGGAACAGTGTTCTGGAGCCAGCGCTACACCTCCTGGGAGCAGGTGCTGCCGCCGCGTGCGACGCAGTGGCACAAGAACCCCGGACAGGCGCTGGACTTCCACCGCTTCTGGTCCGACGAGATCATCGCCGCCTATTGCGAGCAGCGCGACGCGATCCGCGCGCACAGCGACCGGCCGGTGACGACCAACCTGATGCTCCCGGCCTACCAGAACGTCGACCTGTGGGCCCTCGCCCGCGAACTCGACGTCGTCACATCCGACCAGTACCCCAGCTCACCCGGTCTGGACGCCGCCGCCGACGCCGCCTTCCACGCCGACCGGACCCGTTCCCTGGCCGGCGGCGGCCCCTGGCTGCTGATGGAACAGGGCACCAGCACCATCTACGACGGTGACCGGGTGCTTGCCAAGGAGCCCGGGGAGATCCTGCGCCACACCCTCGGGCACATCGCCCGTGGTTCGGAGGGCGCCCTCTTCTTCCAGTGGCGGCAGTCCCGGGCCGGAGCCGAGATGTGGCACTCGGCGATGGTCCCGCACGCGGGCCCCGACACCCGCATCTTCCGCGAGGTCACGCAGGTCGGCGAGGCGGTCGCCCGGCTCGGGCAGCTGGCGGGATCGACGGTCGCCGCGCCGGTGGCCGTCCTCCACGACGCGGATGCCTGGTGGGCCCTGAGCATGGACGGCCTGCCCTCCCCCGACCTCAGCTACCACGAGGCACTGGCCCGAGCGCACCGAGCTCTGTGGGACGCGGGCGTCACGGTCGACTTCGCCCAGCCCGAGCACGAATTGGGCCGCTACCGGCTCGTCATCGCGCCGGCCCTGTTCCTGATGTCCGACGCGGGCGCCGAGAACCTGCGCCGTTACGTCGAGCGGGGTGGGACGCTGCTCGTCCAGCACGCGAGCGGGTTCGTCGACGAGCGGCTGCACGCCCGGCTGGGCGGCAGTCCCGCCGGGCCGCTCCGCGAGGCGCTGGGCATCCGCGTCGAGGAGTACCGGCCGCTGCGGCGCAAGGAGCGGATCGCCCTGTCGGACGGGTCGTACGGAACCGTCTGGAGCGAGTCCGTGCGTGCCGAGGGCGCTGAGACGCTCGCCGCCTACACCCACAGCATGCTGGCGGGCAGTCCCGCGCTCACCCGGCACCGCTACGGCACCGGGCAGGGCTGGTACCTCTCGACCCGCCTGGAGGGGACCGACTACGGCGCCCTGGTCCGCCGACTGCTGAAGGAGGCCGACGTCGAACCCGAACTGCCAGACCTGCCGCCCGGTGTCGAAGCCGTCACCCGGCACGCGCCCGACGGCCGCCGCTGGCACGTCCTGATCAACCACCGCACCGACACCCTGCCGATGCCGGAGCCCGCCCACGACCTGCTCACCGGTGCCGTGGCACACGAACTGCCGCCCGGTGGCTGCGCGGTGCTCGCATGAGCCGCGAGCCAGCAGCTGATGACCGCCACGCGGCCGCCCGTCCTCGGGTGGCGAAGGGCCGCCGCCGCTCATTCCCCCCGAGTCATCGCGCTGTTCACGTTCCAGCACCCCGACGCTTCGCCGTCTGCATCCGGAGGAAGTCCCCATACCTGTCACCGACTTCGGCCTTGACGAACTCGTCGGCCACCGACCGGTGTCGACCGCACCGCACGACTTCGACGCCTTCTGGCAGCTCGCCCTCGACGACGCCCGTCACGGGGCGGAGCGGTGAAGGTCGAGCGAGTCACCGACCGATTCCGGCTCCGCACCGTCGAGGTGGACGACCTGCGCCTGCCCGGCCGGAACGGCGAACCGGTGGCCGCCGGACTGCTCCGCCCGCGCGGAGCCGAGGGCCCGCTGCCCGTCCTCGTCAGCTACATCCGCTACAGCGGCGACCGCGGCCTGCCCACCGACCACCTCTTCTGGCCCGCCGCCGGCCAGCCCAGCTCGTCGTCGACAGCCGCGGCCAGGGCCACGACACCCCGGACCGGCCCCTGGGCGACGGCACGCAGTGAGTCGAGGGATTCATGACCCGCGGCACCGACTTCTCAGCAGCAGGATTCTCAACCGAGCAGCTCGCGTGCCGGAACGGTCTCAGTCCCTGGCGCAGCGGCTGCGCTTGACGGCGCAATCGGTGCGAGCCCCCCGGCTGCAGGGGCACAATTCTCGACATCGTGTGCACGGACAGACAGCCGGTCCCCTTCCCAACCCCACCAGCCACCCAACCCGCATGACCCTGACGGCAGCCTCGACGACGGGGATGCCTCGCGGCAGCGGTCCCGGAATGCATTCAGTAGTACCGGGGGGAGGATCAGCCAGGTCACCTCCCGAGGACCTCGAGCCGTGGACCGCGGACGGCGAGGTTGCCCGAGCTACGAGGCTTCGCCAACGGCCTGTGTGTACTCCTCCTCGCGGTCTGAAGATCACCGCGCTTTCATGTCGTCAATATCGGCTCCGTCGCCGTTTCCAGGTTGCGGCTCATGCGTTCCAGGACCTCGACGGCACTGCGGTACTCATCCAAGGAGATACCGCTCATGGATAACTCACGGAACGCGTCGACGCGCGCAGCGACGTGGGTCAGACGCTGGCTACCACCACGGGTGAGGGTGAGCCGGCCCGGTGCGGAGCGGTCCGCCCAGCCGTCGGCGAGAGCGGTGTCGATGGCGGCGGTCAGCGTGGCGCTGTCGGCGTTGCCGGCGAGAGTCGACAAGACTTCCGTGTCGTGAGCCTCGGGGGTGTCGTGAATGACGTTGAGGACTTGCCAGGTGATTCGTGTGAGGCCGAACTCCTCCAGCATGTCGTTCATGTAGCGGGTGAGGGCCTTGTCGGTGCGGTTGAGCCAGTAGCCGATCGGTTTCATGAGCGTGCTCCTTCAGTGGTGGCGGTGCGTGCTGTACCGCGTCATCCGGGCGAGGACCGTAGCCCGGTGTGGCGGTGTGGCGGTGTGGCGGTGTGGCGAGTTGATGCAGAACGCGAGGGTGTTGCTGTGGAGGCGGCTGGTGCCCGAGCCGCAACCGCGGGCGGAGAAGGTCACCGATGCGAAGGCGTCGTGGACAGGAGCGCGGGCCAGTTCTGGGCGAGGGCCCAGTCGGTGAAGCTGTGCCAACTGACTTCGGGGAAGTCGCGTCGCAGGGCGGCGACATCGACGTCAAGACCGATGGTGGTGAAATATTCGAACATGGCAGCCAGATCGGCCGACCGCGTCTTGACATGGGCTATGGGTACCTCCTGGTGGGCGACCTGGCGACCCATGGCGTTCGTGAGGATCTCCGCCATCTGGCTGGGGGTGCGCTCGTCGGAGGCGATGTCGATGCGGCGGCCGGTGAATTCGTCACGGCGCTGAAGGACCAGCGCGGCGAACGCGCCGATGTCCGACGCAGGGATGAGCGTGAGGGGCCGGTCGCCAGGCATGGGCCAGGCGAAGGTGCCGTCTCGTAGTCCGTCGAGGGTCCAGCCGCTGGCGTAGTTGTCCATGAACGCCGCCGGGGCGATCACTGTCCAGGGCACTCCGGCCGTACGCAGGTGCTGCTCGACCAGGTGCTTGCTCTCGTAGTGCGGGATACCGGTGCCCCGGTCGGCGTGGGCGGCGGAGGTGAACACGATATGCCCGAGGCGAGTCTCTGCCGCGGCATCGACGAGGGCCTGGCCCTGCCGGACTTCGGTGGCAGTGTCGGTGCCGAACGGGGTTGTGACCGCGAAAAGGGAGTCTGCTCCGGTGAGGGCGGCTTCCAGCGAGGGGCGGTCGTCGAAGTCGGCGTGGCGCACCTCGGCACCGAGGCTGCGCAGGGCGGCGCCTGCGGGTGAGTCGGGATGGCGGGTGAGCGCGCGCACCCGGTGGCCGGCTGCGAGCAGGGCGCGGGCGGTGGCTCCACCTTGGGCTCCGGTGGCTCCGGTGACGGCGACGGTGAGCATGATTCTCCAATGGATACTATCGCTGCGTAAGGCATTAGCTGCGTCACGCAGAAGAGTACGGGAAGATTGCTGCGTCGCACAGTAATTTTGGAGTGAGCGAGATGACGGACTCACGTCGGGCCCGAGCCGAGGAACTGTCGAGGGAGTCCCGCCGCTACCTGGCGGCCTACGTGCTGTTCAACCAAGCCATAGCCGACCATCTCAGCCTGCACCCGACCGACGTGCAGTGTCTGAGCCTGCTGACGACAGGGCCCGGGCCGCTCACGGTCAAGCAGATCGCTGAGATGACGGGCCTGACCACAGGCTCGGCCACACGACTGGTGGATCGGCTCGAACGTGGCGGCTACGTGTTCCGCTCCCCCGACCAGAAGGATCGCCGCCGCGTGCTGGTCACACCGGTACCGGAGCGCATCGCCCGCGTCACAGCGCTGTGGGACGAACTCGGCCAGAACTGGCACGCGCTGCTCGACGACCACACCGAGGACGAGCTTGAAGTGATCACCCGGCACATGCGACGGGCACGCGACCTCAGCCACGCCCAAATGCGGCACCTGCGATCCCGCCCTAAGCCGGATTGAGCTGTCCCAGCCCCAAGACGGCTGATGCCCGATCACCGGTCTGCGGCATGCCCGACGCCCCGCGACTGCAGGGTGGCCGCCCCGGCGGGCATGTCATCCGCTGAGATCACCCCACCCATGCTCAGCCAACGCACCAACCGCCCCACCAGATACGGGACAACCTTGGGCGAGGGCCACGGCCCCTACCACGTTCAGCGGCCACAGAGAGGGTCACACCGGTCTTGACCGATCTTCCGTGACGGCTACGACGAGTGCATCGTCGGCCTGTACAAGCCTGGCGGTGGCGTACGCGCGCAGCAGCCTGCCCGGCAGGCCGAAGCGCAGGGGCGCGCCGAAACCGACGGCGACACGATCAGTTCAGCGTGACGGAGGGGGCCGACCATCAGGACGGCCTGGGCGCTCGTGAGCAGGGAGCGCGCGTTCCCGAAGGACGCGGCCGCGGCGCCGACGGCTATGGCCGGCCGGTGAGGAATGGGGAGCCGGAGCGGTTCGCCGGGGTGACCGCACTGATGCCCGGCGCCGCAGGTGACCAACCGGCTTGCCGCACGTGGCGTAGGACACGTTCATGACAGGATTGCGCTGGGGAAGGTTCAGGGCAGTCATAGGGCGTCCATGAGTGCTGTGAAGGGATCACCCGTGACGTCCACTGCGCCTCCCCCCATACCCCGGGCCGCAGGATCGTTTCCGCTCATCGGCCACGCGCTGAAGATGCGCGACAACCTCGGCTTCATCGACTCGCTGCGCGAGACACGGGAGCCACTCGTCGAGATCGTCCTGCAACCCGGGACGCGCACGATCGTGGTCCAGGACCCGGCCCTGATCCACCAGATGCTCAAGCCCCTGGCACCCAGCCTTGACAAGGGCCGACTCTACGACAAGCTTGGCCAGCTGCTGGGCGACAGCGTCGTCACCGCCACCGGCCGCGACCACGTACGCAGACGCCGCCAGCTTCAGCCCGCGTTCGCCCACACCGAGATCAGCCGGTACGTCGACCTCATGCGCGCCGAGGTGACGGCCACCGTCGCCGCCTGGGAACGCGGACAGCCCCTCGACGTACACGAGGCGATGGTCGGACTCAGTCTCGACATGCTGGCCAAGACGGTGTTCGCCGGCAGCCTCGATGACGCCGTCTTCCGACGGCTGCGCAGCAACGTGTCGGTGGTGATGAGCGGCGTCGGTCTGCGCATGATGCTGCCGGACTGGGCCGAGCGCCTGCCGCTGCCCTTCAACCGCCGCTTCGACCAGGCCCGGGCCGAGGTGCGCGCCACCATCAGCACCGCCGTCGACGAACTGCATGCCTCCGGGCACGACACCGGGGACATGCTCTCCACGCTGCTGCGCACCATCGACGAGGAGACCGGCGAGCCGCTGACCGCGCATCAGATCTGCTCCGAGATCTTCCTCCTGGCCGTGGCGGGCACCGAGACGACCGCGTCCTTGCTGTCCTGGACCCTGTACGAGCTCGCACGCAACCCCGCCATCGAGGCCCGGGTCCTGGCCGAGCTGGACGAGGTCCTCGGCGAACGGCCGGTCACCTTCGACGACATGATCCGGCTGCCGTACCTGGACCGGGTGATCACCGAGACCCTGCGGCTGCACCACCCCGGCTGGCTGGTCACCCGCCGCACCACCGAGGAGACCCGGCTCGGCGAGTGGACACTGCCCGCCGGCACCGAACTGGCGTACTGCCAGCACGCCCTGCACCGCGACCCCGAGCGCTTCCCCGACCCGCTCACCTTCGACCCGGACCGGTGGACCGACCCCGCTCAGGAGCCTCCGCCGGGCGCGTTCGTGCCCTTCGGAGACGGCAAGCACAAGTGCATGGGGGACCGTTTCTCCCTCACCGAGATGGTCACGGCGCTCGCGACGATGCTGCGTTCCGTACGGCTGGAACTCGCCGAGGGCCAGGTCATCCGCCAGGTCGCCCGGCTCACCGTACGGCCGCGCAACCTGCGGATGACGGTCCGCCCCCGAGCCGCCCTCTAGCACCAATGCCGATGCACCAGCTCGTGGCGCGCGCGTTCTTAGCGCAAGGCCGCCGAGCTGTACTTGCCGCTCCACGCCCAAACGATGGTGGGAGCGCTGCGACCAGGAAGGCAACGAGACGTGGACGTTGTCGCGGGCCAGGGCGTTGCGGGCGCTGTTCTGCTCGGGCGTGAGGCGGTTGGTGGTCATCAGCTCGACGGCGGGGCGGGAGAGGATCCGCTCGCCGCGGTGCAGGCCGTGGTTGAGCAGCATGCGGAAGTAGGCGTGGTAGTCGTCTGCGGTGGAGACCAGTCCGCCGCCTCCGCCCTGGAAGGCCGGGGCCGGCTCCACCGCCCGCCTTCGGGCTCGTCCCAGATGGTGAACTCTCCGGTGCGCGGGTCGGGGGCGTAGCGGGCCGGGAGCAGGTCGACCTGGTCGGCGGGGACGTGGAAGCCGGTGTCGTTCATGCCCAGCGGATCGAAGATGCGCTCGCGGAGGAATGTCTCGAACGGCTGACCGGTGACGCGGGAGACGAGTACGCCGAGCAGGTCGCTGCTGGCGGCGTCTCTCACGGCAGGCGTGATGCGGCGGGTTGGCGCTAGGGGACGTTCCAGGCGGAGATGAGCGGTTGTCCGTCCTCAGTGGCCAGGAAACTCAGGGTTCCTGGGTGCGGATGGCCGAGTAGTCGGCTGGCCGACGGGTTCAGGCCCAGCCAGCGCACGGTAAGCACGCGCGCCAGATGACCGTGAGCGACGACGGCGACATCACCCTCGCTGAGCAGCGGCCGGATCCGGTCCAGCACCGCGTCCGTCCGAGCCGCCACTTGCTCGAGCCGTTCACCGGGATGGCCGGTGCCGCCGGGAATAACGCCGTCCCGCCACAAGTCCCAGCCTGGCCGCGTCTCGCGGATCTGCGCTGCGGTCAGGCCCTCATAGCCGCCGTAGTCCCACTCCACCAGGTCGGGATCGGGCCTGACGCCGCTCAGGCCCGCGAGCTCGGCCGTCCGCATGGCACGGTTCAAAGGACTGCTGAACACAGCGACCAGCGGGCGTCGGGCCAGTCTCGGAGCAAGCGCCCGTGCCGCTGCCTCACCCGCGTCGGTCAGGGGCACGTCGGTGCGGCCCGCGTGCCGGCCCGACAGGCTCCACTCGGTCTGGCCATGCCTGATCAAAATCAGCTCCCCCATGAGCGAGCACGCTATCTGATCATGCGAAGCCGCGGTCCAGATGTCGCGTCTTCACCTCGCCGGCTGCCACCAAGTGGCCACATGAGATCTGGTCTTGGCGCGTGCGGTCAGCTCAGCCGGGCATCGGCGTACACGGTCATCGCATCGCGCTGGTAGACGGCGAGACCTTCGGCGATCTTGTCGAAGTTGGCCCGCATCTGCGGGTCGTCGACATAGGTCTGGCCCACTCCCTTGTACGCGGCCGCGGTCGGGGTCCAGAACCGGCAGATCTGCTGGTAGTTGGCGTCCACCTCGGCCTGTACCGCGGGGTCGGAGACCGGCGTGCCGGCCACCATGAACTCCGCCATACGGATCATCTGCGCCGTCACCTCACGCTGCCAGCGCTCCGTGTCCTCGGAGGTCATCGCGTCGACGGCCTGCCGGGACTGCTCCCACGCCTGCGGCCACCGCTCCCGTACCTCGGCCTCGGCCTCGGAGGGGGCCTGGAACCCCTCGAACAGGTTCTCCGGCTTGTTGATCTTCGTCATCTTCCCGTTGTCCCTACCTTCTTCCAGTTCGGCGATGGTGCGCCCGACCGTACGGGCCAGCGTCTCCAGCCGGTCCCGTTCCGCGAGCAGCCGTTGGTGGTGCTGACGCAGCACGGCCACCTGGTCGAGCTGGTCGTCCAGGACCGCCTGGATCTCGCGCAAACCCAGGCCCAGCTCCCGCATCAGCAGGATCTGCTGCAACCGCAGCAGATCGGCCTCCTCGTAGTAGCGGTGCCCGTTGCTCCCGATCCATGCGGGCGGCAGCAGGCCGATCTCGTCGTAGTGCCGCAGCGTCCGCGATGTCACCTTGGACATCCGCGCCACCTCCGCGATCGACCAGGCCATGCCGGTGCCTCCCTCGCCGGGCCGGTCTCTCCGGCCACACACATGACCGTAGAAGTTGCCGCAACGGAAAGCGCAAGCCCGAACCCCGTTGGACAGACACCAGCGCCTGACCCGCCGAACAGGCCCTAGGTGTATCGACCCGCAGCGTTGTTCACGCGGCTGATGGGTGGGCGGCCGCCCAGTGCGGTGTGGCAGCGGTGGTGGTTGTAGGTGTGCAGGAAGTCTCAGCCGCCGTTCGCGTACGGCTGGAGAGCGATACGCCGGTAGAGCACCGCATCGTTCTGCCGAACACCCCTCGCGTGCAGGCCATCAACCTCGCCCACGAGGCCCCCGCTCCAAAGGCGATGGGCGTACGGCAGCGCCCAGGCCAACCGAAGCGCCGTCGGACACGCCTACGTGCTGTTCCAGCGATACGGGCTCGCCGAGCCTGCTCACATCAGTACGAGGGCTCGATCATCGCGACCGGATGGTCCGAACCCGAACGAACCCAGATCAGTACTTGGGCACGACAAGCCTCCGTTCCGGTGACCTGATCCAGGAGTCGTTCGCCCAGCCTCCCGTCCGGGGGATTGTGGCCGAGCCAGTCGGGCGAGACGCTGCCCGCGCGTACGCGCGGGTGGTTGAGGCTCTGTTGCCTCACAGGCCTGAGGTAGCGGCGCGGCGGTCCTTTGTCACCCAATCGAAGCGCTTGGCAGCAACCCCGGTCGTTTCGGCCTTTCTGACAGTGAATCCGGTCGGACGGGTGAGGGCGGAGAGGACTGCCAGTGCCCAGAACAGGCCGTGCCAGCCGCTGTACTGACCGACGAACGAGCCGATCGGCACGCCGACGACGCTGGCCGGCGCGCGACAGGCTCACGTTCAGGTCGGCGGCCGGGCGCGGAGACGAGCTGTGGAAACGGCGGGCGACGAAGAGGGCTGCGGAGCAGGGGACTTGGCGGGAGCCGCTTTCGTCCCTCGTTGCTGCGGGAGGACAGGGCGGGTGACGATCGCCTGACATGCCGCCGCTGATGAGCTGCGGACCGGTCATGGCATGCGGATGCTGCGTGTGACTTCCGCGGCGCCGCCCAAGTGGACCCGCAGCCCCAACGGGTCCGGTTGTGCGGTGGCGGTGATCGTGGAGGGACTGCCGAGAGAGTCACCCATGTCGACTGCGATGTCGCTGATGCCCTGGCCGGCCAGATGCGCTGCGAGGCAGGCGGTGCTGTTGGCGTTGGCGATGTCTTCCGCGACGCCGATCGACGGGGCGAACATGCGGGCCGCGACGCGGCCGGTGGGCGTCGGCACCGAGTAGGCGTAGCAGCCCAGAAACCCGAGACGATCGCAGGCGGCACGGAGCCGTTCGAAGTCCGGGCTGAGGGTGGTGAGCGCGGACCGCGTAGTAAGGGGAACCAGCAACCGCGACCGCCCCACTGAGGCGACGCGGGTACCGGGAGCGAGTGTGCCCGAGGTGACACCGAGTGCGGGCAGGACAAGGTCGCACTCGATCGCTGTGGGCCTGCGCAGGTCTACGGGACCGGGGTCGAAGGCGGCATGGACATGCGTCTTCTCCCGTACGGACCAACCAGGGAAGACACGCCCTGCCGCATGGATGGTGGCTCGATTCTCCTGGCTCTCCGAGCGCTCGGCCAGGAAGGCCAGAGCGGCAACCGTCCCATGACCGCACGCGGGCAGTTCGCCAGCGGCGGTGAAGAAACGGAGGGAAACGACCGGACTGCCTCGTCGACTGTCGTGCACCGAGACGAAAACGGCGTGCGACGTTCCCATCTGAACCGGCACACGACGGCGTTCATCGTCACTCAACGGCGCCTCGTCCAGTACCGCGGTGGGACTGCCGCCTTTGCCGTCGCGCATGCACGCGCGGACGATCGTGACAGGCAGACCGTGCCTACTCATCGCAGTGCCGTGATCCTTGTGCCGGACCGGAGTCTGCTTCCCCCGCCCACCACCGGCTCCACCTTCAGGCCTCCGCAGGATTCTGATCGTTCTGTTCTTGCGCCTGCGCCCAGGTGATCGCCCATTCGTTGAGCGGTCGGAGGGCGTCACTGAGTGCTGCCCCCAGGCGAGTGAGCTCGTAGCCGTCGGCCGAGGGGGCGATGATCCCGTTTGTCGTGAGTTCGCGAAGCCGCTGGTAGAGGACGCTGGATGACAGTCCTTCGCATCGCGCCAGTAGCGTGCGGGCGCCGAGCGGGCCCGCACGCAGCTCCCAGAGAATGCGCAGCGCCCACCGACGGCCGAAGAGGTCCATCGCGGCCATGATCGGACGGCCGGTCGTCGATCCACGGACCGGTGTTCCTGGGCGCGGTGTCGGCATGACCCTCCTTGTGTTTCGTTATTCGAAACACTAGCATCCGTGCCGTGTTTCGAATTTCGAAACAACCTCAACGGGAGCGCCGATGTCGCGAATAGCCCTGCTGGAACCGCCGTACGCCGACGAGGCCGGCGCGCTGCTCGCTCGCATGATGCCCGGGGACGTGCCCCCGATCGGGCTGTTCCGGATGTTCGCGAGAAACCTCCCGATGGCCGGCGCCATGCACGGATGGGGGCGCTATGAGCTGGGCCGACAGCTGACCCTGACCATGAGGGACCGCGAGATCGCCATCAACCGGACATGCGTGCTGTGCGGCTGCGAGTACGAGTGGGGCGTGCACATGATGACGTTCGCCGAGCGGGTCGGGCTCACCCGCGAGCAGGCGGCATCCTTGGTGCACGGCGGCCCCGCTGACGACTGCTGGACGTCCGAGCGGGAACGGCTGCTCATCCTCGCCGTCGACGCGCTGCACGAGCGTTCCGACATCGATGACGCGCTGTGGACACAACTCGTGTCGGTCTTCGACGAGCTCCAGCTGCTCGATCTGCTGCTCCTGTGCGGGTGGTACCACGCCGTCAGCTTCGCCGCGCGTGCCACGCGCGTGCCGCACGAGCCCGGCGCGCCTCGCTTCGCCGACTTCCTCCCCATCACGACCGAGACCAACCGGTGAGCACTACCCGGGAGCACTCCGAGGCGCGGCTGCCGGCCCCCTCCCTGATGTTCATCGCCCTGGTCGTGGCGGCAGCCGCCAACCTCGGGGCACCGCTCATCACCAGCGTGGCGACACCGTCACCCCCAAGACCGAGACGTCGAGCGCCACGAGCTTCAACCACGTCGTCCGCAGCGTCGTGTACTCCCTGGGCAGCGCCATCGGCGGCCTGATCCTCGCCGCGGGCACCGGCCCGCCGACGCCCATCCGAGAGCAACCCGCAAGTCAGATGCAGTCATACCGACACTGGAGGTCCCATGCCAAAGGGCTACTGGGTCAGCGTCTACCGCTCCATTTCAGACCCTGAGAAGCTAGCTGCTTACAACAAGCTGGCCCGCCTGGCCGTCGAGGCCGGGGGCGGCCGGACCTTCGTCCGTGGCGGTCGGGTCGTGGCGCATGACGCCGGAATCGCCGAGCGCACCGTCCTGGTCGAGTTCGACAGCTTCGAGCAGGCTGTCGCGGCGCGCGAGAGTGCGGCCTACCAGGAGGCGCTGGTCGCCCTCTCCGACGGCGTCGAGCGCGACTTCCGCATAGTCGAAGGCGTCGACTGACCGAGGTGCAGTCGGACACTCAACTCAGAGGTCCTTTTCTCCCGTTGTTTCATCCCGGG
This sequence comes from Streptomyces longisporus, assembly GCF_039532765.1. NCBI lineage: Bacteria > Bacillati > Actinomycetota > Actinomycetes > Kitasatosporales > Streptomycetaceae > Streptomyces > Streptomyces longisporus. The sequence continues at coordinate 25,245 of NZ_BAAASG010000029.1, read as the reverse complement.
ATGCACATTTGATCCGCTGATGCGGGGCCCCGCCAGGAGCTGGTGGCCTCGCCGGTGGGGCGGCGGGCCATCAGGTCGGTCATGGCGAGGTGGATCATGACCTTGGCAGGGAGGGCCTCGTAGTCGCGCGCCAGGCGACGGTGGAGCATCAGCCAACCCTAGGTCCGCTCGACCGCCCAGCGTTTCGGGATCGGGGTGAAACCCCTGTCCCGGGGGTGCGTTCGACCATTTCCAGGTCGATGCCGAGGGGGCGGCGTGCTCGACGAGGTGCTTGCGGTAGCCGCCGTCGACCCTGACCTTGCACTGGGCGGGCTGATCGGCGTCGGCCCGCTCCAAGAAGGGTGCGGCCGGCGGTGGAGGACGTGCAGCGATACCGGCAGGCCGGCCAACGCGCGCCCGAATCGAACCACGGTCGCCTCGACAGTGGTTGCGTGGCGTCCAGGTCAGCGAGCACGCCAGCCAGAGTCTCACCGGGCAGCATCCGGAACTCGTCGGCCCAGCGGGTCCGGTCGTCCTGGGGCATGGCGGTGAAGTCGGCCATCGCCAACGCACCGTCCACGATGAACTGCACCCAATTCCGCTCGACCGCGGTGACGTGCTTGGCGCACCCAGTGCCTGCGGGTCGCCGTCCTTGGCGCCGGCAGCGCACGCGCGAGCGGGGCCGAGTCGTCGGCCTCCTGTCCTGCACGGCCGAGCGCAGCCTCGCGGCGGCCGAACGCTGGCAGGTCGATGTCGGATACCCGGACCTCGATGCCGTCCTGAGCGACGACACGATCGACGTCGTCCACGTCTCCCCCCAACCACCTGCACGTCGCTCAGACTGTCGCCGCCTGCGGGCCGGCAAGCACGTCGTGTGCGAGAAAGCCGTCGCGACGATCGCGGCGGATGCGCAACTCCTCGTGGACGCGGCCGAGTCGGCGGGCCGGATCGTCACCGTGCCGTTCATCCACCACTACCACCCCATGGTCCGCGAGTTCCGGACCCGTATCGCGGCGAGCGGTTTCGGCGCCTGGCAGCTCCTGAACGGTCACACCTCCAGGACTGGCGGGTGGATCCGGCGGCCGGCGTCGCCTCACGGGCGTTCGCCGAGATCGGGTCGCACAGGTTCGACCTGGTCGAATGGGCGGCCGGGCCCGGTCGCCGAACTCCTCACGGAGACGACGGCGACGGTGGCCGACCGGCCCCACGTGGGCGGCCCGGCGTACGGCCAGGGGGCCCTCCGGCACGGGCCGCGTCACGGTCACGAGGGAGAACGCCCTCGCGAGCCCAGCCACAGGGACTCGGGGGAGCGTCCGGAGCGGACCGAGACGCCGGCGCGCGACCCCTCCGCCAACTCGCCCGACGCCGCCCGCCTCTCGGTCGTGCCGGCGGGGCACCCGCAGGGTTACCCGGAGTGTTTCGTTGGCCCGCCGCATTTCGGCGTTCTCGGCCCGCAGCCGCTTGATCCCCGCGGCCTCCCCGGACGTGACGCCGGGCCGCCGGCCGGCGTCGACTTCAGCCTTCCGGACCCAGGTCCACACCGTCTCAGCCGCACCGATACCCAACTTCGCCGCGCCTGCCTTCATCACGGCCCACTCGGTTTCGGGCAGTCGGGACGGATCTCCGTGACAATGCGCACCGCACGCTCACGAAGCTCGGGCGGGTAGGGGCGCGCCACCTCGCCGCCGGGTAGGCAGAAGCAACCCTTCCCGGGAGTGCGGCAGTCTTACCTGACGCAGTCCTCAGAGGATCAGCCTCTGTCGACTCGTACTGGCAAACCGACTGGAAAGGGCGCGCCCCATGGTGCTGCATCCCGACTTCTGCCTGGACGTTCCGGAGGGTTTCGACGACTCGGACGCTGAAACTGGGGTGCATCCCGTGGCCAGGAAGCTGTTCCCCGCCACGACTACCGCGGAAGCCTTCAAGAAGGCCCATGAGTGGGTGCGGGAACAAGACATCCGTCTGACAGACGTGTCGTGGGATTTCTTCCACGACGAGGACGAGCCCTACTGTTTGAGCATCTATTTCACCTTCGAGCTGGATCCCGAAGACACCTGACCACGCCTGTGCGGTTTCGTCGTGATCAGACAGGCGGCGTTATCGGGATGGCCGCCCGCGACCTGGACACGGACGAGCGTGCCGTACGACAGCTCCGCTACGAGCTGGAGCTCATCCAGCACTCCGAAACACTGATCACCTGGGCCGCCATCACTCTCATGACCAGGCGCCTCGCCCGGAAAGGCGCCACCCCCAGCTGGCCGAGGAAACCGGCGCCGGCCGATTCTTGAGCCTGTGCCAACGAGGCGTGGTGTGAGCGGCTACCGGCGGCGGCAGCAGAACTCCGCATGGGTGGGACGGGGAAAGGCGCGGGAGACGATGTCGAACCCGGCTCGTTGCAGCATGCCCTCGACAATCCAGGAGTAGGTGGAGAACTCGTCTCGGACGTGGGCTTCGAAGTCGGCCTTGGTGAAGCCCTCGCCGTCCGGGCGGCCTGCTGTGTCGATCCACTGCTGCAGGTGTGTCTCTGCGCTGGAGGGCTCGAAACTGAAGATCACGTCCCACAAGTAGAAGGTCCCGCCGGGACGAAGCATCCCGGCTGCGTTGATCAGCACCTGCTGCTTCCAGAAGTCCGGGAGTTGGTGCAAGGCCGACTTCGTGGTCACCACGTCGGCGAGAGGGCCCTGGTGGGTGTAGTCGAGAAAACCGGCATGGTGCCATTGCGGTGCAACACCGAACCGATCGGCCCGCGCCTTGGCGAAGGCCAGCATTTCCTCGGAAACGTCAACACCGTGCGCGACTGCCCCGCGCCGTGCGGCCTGGACGGCCAGTGAGCCGGTACCGCACGCAAGATCGACCAGTTGGGTGCCTTCGCTGACGCCCAAGCGGTCCAGCAGCGCGTCATCAGCATGCGGGTCAGTGCCCTGGTTCCGGTCGTAGGCGGCGACTGCGGCCTTGCTGCCCAAGTCGATGCCGACCGGCGCATATTCAGAGAAGTACCAGACGGGGCGGAGACGCGTGGTGTCGCTTCGTGGCATGCCCCGTTTGTAGGCTCCCCACAGGACCTACGGCAACGGCAACTTACGCACCGCTGCATTGCGAAAGGTGAAAGGTGCAGGACCACGACCAGTACCGGCTCTTCCTCCACCTCGCGGAGACGCTCAGCTTCACCCGCACCGCGACTGACTGCCACGTCAGCCCTGCCACGCTGTCCCGGACCGTGCAGCGGCTTGAGGCCGCCACCGGCCATCGCCTCCTCGACCGCGGCCCTCACGGGGTATGCCTGACCAGACACGGCCGCGCCTTCCGCCACTACGCAGCCGAAGCCCTGGACCTCTGGGCCCGCTACCGCATCGACGATTCAGCGGACGACGACCTCAGCGGACACCTGCGGGTGTTCGCCTCCGTCACCGCATGCCACACCCTCTTGCCCGACCTGCTCACCCCGCTCCGCGACGCGCACCCGCGCGTGCGCATCTCCTTACGTACAGGCGACGCCGCGGCCGCCCTTGCCCTGCTCGACCAGGGCGAGGCCGACCTTGCCGTCGCAGCCCTCCCACCCCGGATTCCCGCCACCGTGCTCGCCCGGCAGATCACACAGACCCCGCTCGTCCTCGTCCAGGCCGGTCCAGCGTTGACCGGCGAGGAGTTCACCGCCGCGGCGGAACCCTTCGTCCTGCCACGGCAGGGACTCGTGCGCGCTGCCGCAGACCAGTGGTTCCGAGACCTGGGTATCCGTCCGCGCATCGCTGCCGAGACCGACGGCCATGAAGCGCTGCTCACCCTGGTCGCTCTGGGCTACGGCACGGGCATCGTGCCCGATCTTGTCCTGCAACACAGCGGACTCCGCGCCAGACTTCGCCAGGTGACCGCCTCATCCGTACCAGATCGGCTCGCCATCGGCGTCTGCATCCGAAGGGCGGACGTACACCGCCCCTTGGTCGCCGCAGCCTGGGCGGCATGTCAGCCCGACCAGGGCACCCAGGCAGAGCAGAGCGCCTAACTCAGCTGTGAAGGAGGTTCGAAAGCACGCACTTACGTCCCACGCACCAACTCCGACACTGTGTCGGTCACCGACCCGAAGACGTACAAGGTCAGGCAAACCGGTTGCCGTGCATGACCCGTAGAACCACCCCGCGCCACGTGAGAACGACACGGCAAGACCCGCCTGTCAAGATCGGGGCGACATGCCCCTGTTCTCGAATTTGCTGACTTGCGCAACCGCGCAGCTATGATTCCGGCACGGACAGCCCGAAGCGCCGGAGGCGGCTGACATGACCAGCGTGAAGAGCTTCTCGGTGTGGGGGTACGGGCCCGAACGGCCCCGGTGGAAGCGATTGTTCGCGCGGGACTCGATGGTGCGTCGGCTGGACTGGCCGATACTGCTGTCGGCGCTCGGATTGTCGTGCATCGGATCGCTGCTCGTCTTCTCCGCGACCCGCAACCGCACGACGATCAACCAGGGAGACCAGTACTACTTCCTGGTCCGGCACCTGATGAACCTCGGTATCGGGTTGGCCCTGATGATCGGCACCCTGTGGCTGGGCCACCGCGCCCTGCGCAACGCCGTGCCGGTCCTCTACGGCCTGTCCCTCGTGGGCGTCCTGGCCGTGCTCACCCCGCTCGGCGCGACCATCAACGGCAACCGCAACTGGATCGTGCTGGGCGGCGGATTCTCGCTCCAGCCCTCGGAGTTCGTGAAGGTTTCGATCGTCCTGGGCATGGCGATGCTGCTGTCGGCCCAGGTCGACGCGGGCGACCGGCCGTACCCCGACAGTCGCACCGTGATCCAGGCGCTGGGACTGGCCGCCGTACCGATCATGGTAGTGATGATGATGCCGGACCTCGGCTCGACAATGGTCATGACCGTCACGATTCTCGGCGTGCTGCTCGCTTCGGGCGCGTCCATCCGGTGGATCTTCGGGCTGCTCGCCGTCGGAGCCGTGGGGGCGATCGCGGTGTGGCAGCTCCACCTGCTGGACGCGTACCAGATCAACCGGTTCGCGGCCTTCGCCGACCCGAGCTTGGACCCGTCGGGCGTCGGCTACAACACCAACCAGGCCCGGATCGCCGTCGGCTCTGGCGGGCTGACCGGGCAGGGGCTCTTCCACGGGACGCAGACCACCGGTCAGTTCGTCCCGGAACAGCAGACCGACTTCGTCTTCACGGTCGCCGGCGAGGAGTTGGGCTTCGCCGGCGGCATCCTGATCATCGCCCTGATCGGGGTCATCCTGTGGCGGGCCTGCCGGATCGCGCGCGAGTCGTCCGAGCTGTACAGCACGATCGTCGCCGCCGGGATCGTCGCCTGGTTCTCCTTCCAGTCCTTCGAGAACATCGGCATGGCGCTCGGAATCATGCCGGTGGCAGGCATCCCGCTGCCGTTCGTCTCCTACGGCGGCTCGTCCATGTTCGCCGTGTGGGTAGCGGTAGGTCTTCTTCAGTCGATAAAGGTCCAGCGCCCCGTCCAGGCATAGTTGCCCAGTGCCGAGGCCTTGCCAGGCCGTACGTGCGCATTGCCCGCGTCACCGTCATTGTCGAGGCGTCCGGCGCCCCTGCCCCCGGCCGGGAGGCGACCCCCGCCCCGGGCCCCGGTGCCGTACGCGTCAAGCCCTGGTCCGAGGCAGTGCTGCTCCAGTGCCGGCCCTCGAACGTCACGGAGGTGGCGTGCAGCGTGGTGGCGTGGCAGACCACCCACGAGACGAGGGACCAGACCTGTTGGAACCACAGATCCGGGAGGAGCACATCACTCACGGCCGTTCGTGATCGCGGTTTCGATGTCCCCTCCGTGGCCCTGGCACTGAAAGTGACCCAGAACCACTCTTCATAGGCCACCGACACGAGGGCGTCGGGGCGGGTCACATACGGGATGTGGGCGGGTTTTCGTCTCCCTGTGTGTCGCGGTCGGGGGCTCAGGTGTGAGCGGCAGGTATGCGGACACGGTCCTGTGGGAGCTCGGGAGCGCCAACAACGAAACCGTTTCGTGCCGCTTTCATTCCCACGGCTGCCTCCGGTACGGCCACGCCGAGCAGGAGCAGCAGCGGGAGGGCCCAGCCGCCGCTGGCACTGTGGACGAGACCGATCGTCAGCGGCCCCGCGCCGGCGAGGAGGTATCCGCCGGTCTGGGCCATGCCCGACAGTTGTGCGGCTGTCTGCGGGTCCGGGGAGCGCAGGGTGAGCAGGGTGATGGCCAGCGGGAAGGCACTGCCGGTGGCGAGGCCGAGCAGGATCACCCACAGCCATGGGCTCTGCGGGGCGAGGAGGATGCCGGTGAGTGCGGTGATTTTCAGTATGGCGATGGTGATGACGAGGGGCTTTTGGTCTCCGAGCCGTGCGGCGAGGACGGGGATGAGATAGCCCATGGGGATACCGATGAGCAGCATCACCGACATCATCGTTCCGGCCTGTGCGGGGTGCACGCCGGTGTTCTGCATGATGTCGGGCAGCCAGGACACCAGGGCGTAGAACGTCAGCGACACCAGGCCGAGGAAGACGGCGACGGCCCAGGCGAGCGGGGAGCGGCTGACGGTGGGGCCATGGGCGCGCTGGGGGCGTTTACGGCGTTTCCCGTCTCCGGGGCGTGCGAGGGGTCCCCACAGGATGGTTCCGGCGGCTGAAGGGATGGCCCATACGGCGAGAGCGATGCGCCATCCCGCGGTGCGGTCGAGGGGGACGGCGAGGCCGGCGGCGATGGCGCCGGAGGCGGCCATGAGGGTCATGGCGAGTGCGGTGAGGGAACCGACGCGGTGGGCGAAGTGCTGTTTGACGACTACGGGCAGCAGGACGTTCCCGATGGCGATTCCGGCTCCGGCCAGCACAGTCCCCGCGAACAGGGCCAGTGCGGAGGGGATCGTGCGCAGAAGGACTCCGGTGGTGATGAGGGCGAGAGCGAGGGTGATGGCGCCTTCGGTGCCGATGCGGCGGCTGAGGGGTGGTGCCAGGGCCGCGAACACGCCGAGGCACAGGATGGGAAGTGTGGTCAGAAGGCTGGTGGTGAAGGCGCCCAGGTGGAAGATGTGTTGGAGGTCGGTGAGCAGGGGCGCGATGCAAGTGATCGCGGCGCGTAGGTTGACGGTCAGGAGTATGAGTCCGGCCAGTGCCCAGGCGCGGGCAGCGTGAAGTGTGGTCGAGGTGCGCATGAAGTTCTTCCCCGTTGACATGGCAGCGGCTCCCCCCGTGAGCAGGTAGGGGGAGCCGCTGGTGTTGCGGGCCGCCAGGGGTGTCCCCGGCAGCCCGGGTGGTCAGGCGTTGATGAGGGCCTGCTTCGCCTTCGTCTTGGTGTGGAAGGGGCAGGCGTTGAGGGCTGCTGCGTTCGCGGTTGCGTTCGTGTCACCGAGGAGGGTGAGGATTTCCTGGCTGAGCAGGTCGGGCTTGCCCTTGAGGGCGTCGGCCAGCTGCTGATCCTTGGAAAACACCATTTCGGCGGCGATGTTGTCCATCACGATGCGGGCGAGGTTGTCGAGTGCGACGTGGACCGCGTTGGGGAGGGAAGGCGCCTCGCAGACCAGGTCGATCAGGTGGCTGTCGACCATGCCGTTGTCCATCAGGTGCTTGATGATGATGGAGTTCTGGTTCAGCTCGGACGTCGTCCACATCGACAGGACGACTACGTACAGCTCGTGCCAGGCGTCCGCGCCGACCTTGTCCTTCCAGCGCCCGAACAGGTCCTTGACCGCTTCGATCTGGACTTTCGCGGCCCAGTACATATTCGTTTTGATGTCGTCGGCGATCTTCCCGGTGAACTTCTGGAATCCGGGCATGTCGAAGGTACGACGCCGAGTGATCTCGTTGATGTAGGTCAGGCCGGCGTCGAGGATGTGAGCGCAGGACGTTTTCAGGTCGACGGGGAGACCTGCGTCCTCCAGTGTGCGTCGTGCGGCGTCGAGGTCGGTGGCGAATGCCTGGAGCGGGGTGATCCATTCCGTGTTCGAGGGTCCGGCGTAGGCGACGAGTTGGAGGTCGCGGGCGTCCATGTCGGTCTGTCCCGCCGGGACTTTGGGGTCCAGGGACGGTGCGATGACGGAGAAGATGCCGAGCGAGACGTGGGCGATGGATTTCGCCAGCTGGAAGATTGGCGAGATCGGCTCTTCGATGAACTGCTGGCCCTGGTGAACCAGTGTGTATTTACCGCCCTGCATGCCGTTTTCCACGACGATGACCGGACCGAGTTGCTGGAGGACGTTGGCCCGCAGCTTGTCGTAGTTGGTGCGCATGTCGGTGTCGACCTGGAGGATGTTGTTCCTCGCGGTCGTGGTGTCGGCGGCTGCGGTGCCGTTTCCGGCGGGAGTGGCCGCCTCGGCAGCCGTGGCGTGTGCCGCCTGTGAGGCGGTGCCGGTCAGGAGAGTGGCGGCTGCGGCGGTGCCTGCAGCGCCGATGAAGTTTCTACGGGTGGTCACGTGCTGTTTCCCCCAGCTGCGTTTTTACGTCTCCGACCGGGGCATTCCGCCGAGGTCGGAGATGACGGGTTTTTGTCGCGCCCGACGAAAAAGACGCTACTGCCTCAACTGGTCGGCAAATAGGAGTAGATGACACAGGGATCACACATGGGTGCTATGCGAACACATAAAACCGGACGGAATGATTTCGGATGCAGGAACAAAAAGGGGCGCCCGAGCTGAAGCCCGGACGCCCTGTGCGTCGTGCAGGAAGGTGTCTTACGACAGGTCGGAGACCGAGGAGACCACCACCCCGTAAAGTTCCATGATCGTCGCCAGGGCGCTGTCGTGGATCTGCTGCGCGGTGAGGGCGGTGCCGCCGCCCCTGACGCGTGTGGACAGGGCGCGGGTGCCACAGGCGTTCGCGACGACAGTTGGGTGCAGCCCGTTCAGGAAGGCGCCCTGGGCGGTGAACAGGATGCACATGTTGCTCATGAACCCGGCCAGGATGACGTTCTTGCGGCCGGTCTTCTCGATCCGCTGGGCCAGGTCGGTGTTGTGGAAGGCGTTGGGGACTGACTTGATGACTCGGCCTTCGCCGTCCACGGGGGCGACGTCAGCGATGATCTTTCCGCCTTCGGACTCCACGTCGTAGCCCTTGTCCTGGACGTGGATGACAGGGGCGCCGGCCTCGCGGGCGGCAGTGAGGAGCTTCTTGCCCTCGGCGACGGCCTCGGCGTGACCGTCCAGCTCCATGACGCCACCGGTGTAGGTGTTCTGGAAGTCGACCAGGACCACTACGGAGTCGGTCAGGGAGGCGGGGGTCTCGTCGAAGCCGTTCAGTTCGCGCAGGGTCGTCGTAGCCACGGGGGAAACCACCTTCGTATGTGGGGCCGGATGCCGTGCCATGAGGCGCGAGCGATCACCCCGCGTCGTAGCCGGGGCCACCCCATGACGTTGGCGACGCTAACACATCTCGTAATCGACGTTAGCGTCAGGCTCGGTATCAGGCTGAGACTTTCCCGCCTTCACGGCACAAGTTCCCAGGTCACGCATGTAAGCGGAACTAGCATCCACTGTTAACATGTGTGCATGACGACGGCCCGAGAGCGCATCCTGGAAGCGACCACGCAGCTACTCGCCGAGAGTGACGCGCCGGCCATCTCCACACGCGCCATCTGCGAGCGCGCCAAGGTGGGCGGCCCGGAGATCTACCGCCAGTTCGGGGACAAGCAGGGACTGCTCGCAGCGGTGGCCGATCTCGGCTTCGAACGCTTCCTGGCCAACAAGAGACGCAATCCCCGCACGGCCGATCCCGTCGCGGACCTGCGGACGGCATGGGACAGTCACGTCGCGTTCGCACTGGCCAACCCGCACCTGTACCGGCTGATGTTCACCCCCAGCGGCGAACCCAAGCCGCAGGCGGTCAAGGAGGCCCAGCACCTCCTTCTCGAAGCCCTGAGGCGCTGCGGAGACGCCGGGAGGCTGCGTCTGGCACCCGAACTGGCCGGACAGTCGATTCTGGCCGCCAACGTCGGCGTGTGCCTGATGATGCTGTCCTACCCCGAGCTGTTCGGGAGTCTGGACATCTCACAGGCGGTGCGCGACGCCGTGATCGCAAAGGTCACCGGAGACGAACAGGAAGACACCCGGATCAGCGCCGCGACCGTTCTGGCCCGCGCACTCGCCGGAACCCTCACTGGTACCGCGCCCGTGGACAGCACCACCATCGAGCAGGTGGCCCGCGCCCTCTCCACCTGACGGCAGCCATACGCAACACCACCCCCGCCGGGCGTCTGGGCCTCGCCGTGGACAGCGTCGCTCTTGGGCGGTAGGCAGGGGCATTTTGTACGTAACGCGCGGCAACGCAGCATGCCGAACGGCGGATCGGCCCGGAAAGTGATGGACCGCTCCCTGCATGAGCATGAACGGGAGACCGGCAACCGTCACGGTGAACGGCCCTGATCTCGATGGGCAGTCCGACCTTGCTTCGTACACGACGACACGGTGTGTACGAAGTCGAGCTACCGGATCCCTAACGCCTACACCGACACCGGCGAGGCGGAACACCCGCCGCAGGCCGAACCGTCCGCCGCGAAAGCCGCCGCCCGGACGGAGTGCGCCAGCGGCGCCGACGCCTGTGACGGCATTGCTTATCCGCTCCCCCGGCTGCCGGCGTTGGCCTCTCGGCGCGAGTCGGCATCCGCGGGATAGCTACGGATGAACGCCGTACGAACAGCTCGCCCGAGTTCCTCGATCGCCCGGCAGGCCGGTGCTTCGGGCTCGCCGCGGGTCGGGCGCGCAGGGCCCGCCGGGACCTGCAGTGCCCAGAGGAAGGACGGTGGTGTCCTGCCTCCCCCAGACCCGCGCCCTCGGAAACGGCCATGAGACAGTCGGGCGACCTCACCGATCGTTACCGAGGAGAAGAATTCATGAGAGCGCTGCCCGCCGTCACGGGCCGTGATGAGTTCGTGCCCTGGTCGTCAGAACCGGCTACCTCGACGACCAGGCGTGGCAGGTCGTCACGGCGGCGCTGACGAAGCCCTTGGGAGACGAACAATACAAAGCAGACGTCCACTTCATCGACCTTGCCGACCGTACAACCATGCAAACCGAGAACCACCCACTGCTGGCGGTCACCACGCTGACGCGGGAGGAATGCGCGAACGAAGAGGACGACGAACAACTCACCGAATTCGGTCGTGATTTCCGTATCATTCCTGCAAGCCTCCAGGAGGTCCACGCGAACCCGAGCATCGGAAACCTGGGCTTCGAGGAGTTCGCGGCACAGGCCCACGATGATCTCGAAGGAATCTCCCGGTCCTTATTAACCGGCGCACTGGACTGCGGACAGGATCGAATTCAAAGATCTCCATCAAGGGCCCGCGGCCGTCGAAAACCGATATCCCGTTCTGCCAATGGCCAGCGAACCGTTCGACCGGCTACGACGCTTGGTCGAACGGGGGATCCTCGATCGGCGGGCTGCCCCGACAGGGCGGCGACAGAAGTACGTCCTCACAGAGCGGGCCGAGACCTCTTCGCCGTCAGTGTGGCTGCGCGTCAGTGGGGCGAACGGCACACCTGCGCGCCGGCTGAAACTCCCTCAGTTCTCGCTGATGACAGTGGTCTCCCGCTCCCAGCGTCCCACCGACGCCCACGGCAGGCCCGTGGACGTCGACAGGACGGACCTCTGTGCTGCATGATCGCTGACCACAAGGGACCACGCCTGACACTCCCAGCGGCCGGCGACCTGTTCCGGTCCATCAGCGCCGAAGCAACCGCGAGATGGCGGCTCACGCCTCCCGGTGGGTCACGCCTCCCGGTGGGTCACGGCGCCGCCGGCGCGGAGCAAGTCCGACCACTCCGGCCCCGTACGGCCAGCGTCAACAACCTCCGGGCCGCAACAGTCAGCCGTGCACATGCAGCCCGAAGCCTGTGCGGCCCGCGGGCTCCAGTCCCTCCTTCAGGTGCAGCGAGGGGATCTCGTAGTCGCCGAAGTTCTGACGCCGGAACGCGATCGGTTCGGTCGAATCAAGGGTGAGCAGGCGCTGCTGCCAGGCCTTGGCGACGTCCGGGTAGTCCTCGTCCCTCAACCGGTCGGCGCCGTACAACACGAACGGCGGCAGTACCTCGATGCCCGGGTAGTAGAGGATGCCGTGCTGGATCGGGAACAGCAGATCGTCGATGGGGCCGTTGATCCCGCGAGCGGCGTAGTGCGACTCCGGGCCGCCGACGGTCACCGACAGCAGCGCCTTCCTGCCCGCGAGGGTGCCTTCACCGAAGCGCTCGCCGTACTTGGTGCCGCTGTGCTCGCCGACGCCGTACGCGAAGTGGTAGGTGAACACCCGGTCCACCCAGCCTTTGAGGATCGCGGGCATGGTGTACCACCACAGCGGGAACTGGAAGACGATCGTGTCGGCCCACAGCAGCTTCTCCTGCTCGGCGAGGACGTCCGGGGTGAGCGTCCCGGCGTCGAAGGCCCGGCCCGAATCCAGGGCGACCTTCAGCGGGCTTGAGGCGTTGGAGCCGTAGTCCGCGGCGTCCACGACCGCCTTCCAACTCATCGCGTACAGATCGCTCACCCGCACCTCGTGCCCGGCGGCCTCCAAGCTGGACACCGCGAGGTCCTTCAGCGAGCCGTTGAGCGACTTCGGCTCCGGGTGGGCGTAGACGATCAGCGTCTTCATGACAACTCCTTCGGATCGGTGCCTTCGATCCTGGGCGTCGCAGCACCCCGGCGTTCAGGGGCTCCTTGTCCATCGGACGGGACTTCCTGGTAATGGCAGGGCCACCCACACAGGCACCGCCCAGGCCATACTGGGAAGATGGATGATCTTGCGGGCTTCCTGCGAAGGCGGCGTTCCCGGGTCGACCCGGCGACCGTCGGCATCCCCACCGACAGCCGCCGCCGGGTCGAAGGGCTACGCCGTGAAGAGGTGGCGCACCTGTCCGGTGTCAGCGTCGATTACTACGTACGCCTGGAACAGGGCCGTGCCACCCAGCCCTCCGAGCAGGTTCTCGACGCGCTCGCCCGCGTCCTCGGCCTCGACGAGACCGAACACGAGCACCTCTACCGGCTGGCCCGCCGGCGCCGCCGCCGCGCGAAGGCACCGAGCGGGCGAGTCCGGCCGGAACTGCTGCGCGTCCTCGACCTGGTCGCCGGCGCACCCGCGCTGATCATGAACCACCGTCTGGACGTCCTCGCCGCAAACCGTCTCGCCAAGCTCCTCTTCGGCCGGCCGGTCCCGGGCCTGAACACAGCCCGGCACATCTTCCTCGAGGAGGCCGAGCACGGCCTCTACGCCGACTGGGACAACTGCACCCTCGACGTGGTCGGGCACTTGCGTCTGGCCGCCGGGAAATTCCCCCAGGACCCCCGACTGGCCTCGCTCATCGGAGAACTGGCGATGGGCAGCGAGCGCTTCCGCCGTCTCTGGGCTCGCGCGGACGTGCGTGCCCGCACCCATGGACGCAAGTCCTACCGGCACCCGCTGGTCGGCCCCCTGGAGCTGCACCAGGAGAACTTCCCGCTACCGGACGAGCCAGGCATGGAACTGCTCGTGCTGTCCGCAGCCCCCGGCAGCCCCGCCGAGGACGGACTGCACCTGCTCGCGGGCCTGGGCACGGACAGCGGTGACGCGCATCTCCCAGTGAATGCTCAGCCGCACGAGTAACCCAACGACGCCCGGCCACCGCCGGGAGCGCCGTCACACTGGTGCCGGCGGTTGTCGTGTCTGCCGGACAGTTCGACTGCTGTCCGCAGCCGGGTGACTCCCGAAGTGGCCTGCATCTGTCGGTCGTTCCCGGTTCTGGCGTAGATCTCGGGGAGAATTGCGGTCAACCACACGGGTCGGCAGGCCCCGCACCCGGTCCGCCGCGATGTTCCCGCAGGTCGGGCAGTCGGAGCCGGTATCCAGCCAGATACCGTCGGGTCCGTGGAGGACGTTCGGGGGCGTTCGAAGGCTTCGCGAGGTGTTCGGCTACTGCGTTTGCTCCCACGCGGTTCGGCGACGCCCACCGCAGACGGCAATCCTGCGAGAGGAGTGCGCACTGGGCCGACGCAAGGGTGGCGTCAGCGATCCATGGCAGGCAGGTGGGCCAGGCCGGTGTCGTTCATGATGCGGTCGACGGTCTCGTGCAGAGCACTGTCGGCGCCGATGACGGTTTCGATGCCGCCGGGCAGCAGATCGCGCGCCCTGTACCAGTCGCGCAGCTGCGCCTCGCTGACGTCATCGGCGATCGGCTTGGCGGCGTGCCGGACGAGGGTTTCGCCGAACGGCACGTCCAGGTAGTAGGCGTGGGTCGGGCCACGGTGGTCGGCGCGCAGTTGCGCGAGCATGTCGCCGTAGCGGTCGGCGTAGAGGATGCCTTCGACCACCACGTGGAATCCGGCGTCCAGGGCGTAGCGGGCGGTCAGGCCGATCAGGCCGATGTTCGCGGCGCCGGGCCGGTCGCGCTCCCGCAGCACGACGCGGCGGAGGTTGTCCTGGCCGACCAGGGCCAGGCCACGGCCAAACCGATCGCGCAGGCCGGCCGCGACGGACGACTTCCCCGAGGCACTGTTGCCGCGCAGGACGACCAGCCGGGTTTCTTCGCTGCCCACCATCACGACGGTCACCCTATCGACCGCCGGTGACAGCGCCGGGCTCGTTCGGGGGCGGGGTCTGCTTCGCGCCCCGGACGCGTGAAGTCTTCCTCCCGCGCGTACCCTGCGAAGCCCACCCGTACTGGTCGCTCAGCACCCTCGTGACCAGGCGGCTCACGACGGAGAAACCGTCCTTGGGTTGAGTGAGCAATGAGCAAGCAGACACCCGCCGGCTGATAGCTGCGCACTCGCAGATCGCGGGCTTCGCGCAAGGCCGCGGAAGCCACGCGTCCACGAATGCGGAGCCGTTGTCGCCGTCTCCGCCGCGAGTTCGCGTTCTTCTGAAGGCGCAGCCCGGTGAACTTGCGGACGCTGCGCGCGGGATATCGGGAGCCGGGACATGGGTTCGAGCGCACGAGCCGGGGTGGGGTAAGAGCGGACACCAACCGGTGAGGAGGGGTCGTTGGATTGCCGGCTCCTCCCGTTGGGAAGGAGGAGGCCCCGTGCCGACGGCATGACCGGTTCGCGCGTCTTGATCGCGGTCGAACCTGCTGGCTAGGTTGGCCGGCGTGACCGATCCCAGACCCTTCCCCTGGCCACCTGCCCCGATCAAGACCGAGCGGCTCGTACTGCGCGAGTCCGAGGCCCGGCACCGTGCTGCGGTCATTGAGCTGAACGCCTCGCCAGAGGTAGGAACCTACCTCGGCGGCCCTCAATCACGTGACGAACTCGAACGCAAGATGCCTGAAGTACCCGGGCGGCACCCTGGCTGGTTCGCCGTCGAACTCGCCGGAGCACTGATCGGCACCATCCAGCTCAAATTCCATGCCCCCGAGGCGCCGGACAACAACCACCGCCGAAAGGCCGCAAGGACCGAACTCGGCTACCAGTTCCTGCCGCAGGCATGGGGACGCGGATATGCCACCGAGGCGTGCACAGCAGCCCTCGACTGGTTCGCCGGCGCGCTGCCCGGCGAGCCGGTGGTGCTCTATACCCAGACTGCCAACACCCGCTCGATGCGCCTCGCAGCGAGGCTCGGGTTCGCCGAACGGGAACGGTTCCAGGCATACGGGGCCGAGCAGTGGTTCGGCATATGGTCTCCAACCGCGCCCCCCGCTTGAACTCCTCCCCGACGACGGGGGACCCACGGCGTCAACGGCCGCCGGACTGGTGGCTCCCGGACTGTCGTCTGGCATCACAAGCCGTCCACGATGCTCTCAGCTCCCTGAACGTGCCGATCATGGCTGACATCGAGTGCGGCCACATCCAGCCGTACACGCCGATCGTCAACGAACCTTACGGCCACATCGTGCACTCACCGAGCCGAAGCGGTCAGACGTCAAGGGCAGGCCATCTTCCTCAACCAGGGCCTCACCACCTGCGCCCGTGACTGTAGGCCGAGCACCACCGGGGCACCAGGCCTGACACTTGACCCCTTCCTCGCCGCCTTCAACGCCCGCCCAGCCGGCCATGCCTTCAGGTAGACGCCGGTTCGCCTTGGGTGAAGAGCCATTTCTGGGACAGGCCGCCGGGCTGCTGCCGGGAGATCCTCTCGGCAGGGCGGTGAAAACCGCGCCGGTCAAGACTGCAGCTGCTGCCGGCCGTCACCGCCAAGGGCCGCGCCGGTCAGACCGTTCCAGCCCCGGGCGGGTTTCGGTGAGCCCATACTGGCGGCCATGTCGATGGATGGCACTGCCGCCTACAACGCCCACACCGGTCCGCTGCCACCGCTCGTCGAGCGCGCCGTCCACGCCGCCCGCCAGCATGGTTTCGGCTACTCCTGCCGCCCCGAGCAGGGCAGACTGCTCCAGCTGCTGGCCGGCGGGGCCCGCACCGCCGTCGCCGAGACCGGCACCGGCTGCGGAGTGGGCCTGGCCTGGCTGGCCAGCGGGGCGGCACCGGACATCGAACTGCTCAGCGTGGAGCGGGATCCGGCACGGGCCAAGGTGGCGGCCGACGTCTTCGCCGACGTGCCACAGGTACAAGTGGTGTGCGCGGACTGGACAGAGGTCTACGCCCACGGCCCCTACGACCTGCTCGTCCTCGACGGCGGCGGCCAAGCCAAGGGGGGCGGTGCGGCAGACGCGGCAGACCCCGAACGGTTACTGGAAGCCGGCGGCGTCCTGGTCGTCGACGACTTCACACCCTCACGGACATGGCCGCCCTCCCACGCCGGCCACACCGACACCGCCCGCCTGTACTGGCTCCAGCATCCCGCTCTGCGCACCGTGGACCTGCCGTTGGCGAGAGACCTGAGCGCGATAGTCGCCGTCCGCCGCACCGAAGGGTGAAACAAGGAACCCGACCCACCCCGCCACGAGCTGATCACCAGGCCGGGCGCTGCCCGCCCCGGCACCACACCCGCCCCGGCCGCACCGGGGCAAGCAGGATGCGCACCCTCCGGGACGTGGCGCCCCAGGCATACCGGACCGGGCGCCCGGCCGGGAGCACAACGGGCTCTCAGCGCCGTGGCGTTGATGCGCCGGTCAGGGCCCGCCTGAGCGCAGCCGCGGGGAACGCGGTGCGCTTGCTCCGCGTCAACAGCCGACGATGTAAGTCGTCCAGGACGACGGCGTGAACCGCGTGACGGTCGATGACCGCGGTGAAGTCGGGCGGAATGCCGGCGGGCCGGCGGCCGCCGGCCCAGGCGTGCAGGACGGTCCCCGGGTCGGTGCCACCCCACACGTCCTCTCGCAGGTGGTGGCGGAGCAGGTGAGGGGGTGCGTAAGAGCGGTCGTACACGAGGTGATCAGCGAGGATGCCGCGCTCCTTTGCTGAGAGTTCGAAATCGCGGCTCAACGCGACCTTCTACTCACAGTCCGGACTGGCCGACCTCCTGCCATCACTGACCGAGAGGGTCTACGTGGGGTTCAGCGCCGGAAGTCTCGTGCTGACCCCCCCTGAACCACCCCGACCTGCCCGGAAACACCATCGCAGCCGCACAACGATGGGCCGCCCAGATCGCAGGCCCCGCCAACGCAATCGACGACGACACCGCCATCAAAGTCACCGGCAGCAGTGTGGAAGTCGTCTCCGAAGGACACTGGAAACCCTTCGCCCCCGCCCTCTGAACCCCGACAACCCTCCCCGGCCTCGACGACGCACGGCTCCGGCGACGGGCAGAGGAGGTCTTCAACGATCAGGCCGAAGAAATCCGTTGCGAGTGACCTGCATCGGATGTCTGATGGACCAGCCACCGATCAAAGGAGGGAACGTGAGGACGTCGCTGCCCACCCCCTCGTTGCACACAGCTCGCCTTCGACTACGTGCCTTCGACGACGCCGACGCGGACGGCCTCTTCGCACTGCACAGCAGCGCCTACGTGCTGCGCTACTGGGACGCGCCGCCGTGGAGCGAACGCGGGCGTGCCGAGAAGTTCATCACGGCTTGCCGGCAGATGGCACTGGAGGGCACCGGGGCGCGGCTGGCCGTAGATCGTGACTCCGACGGGATGTTCATCGGCTGGTGCAGCCTGACCAGGTGGAATCCGGACTACCGCAGCGCATCGCTCGGCTACTGCTTCCACGATGCGGCGTGGGGGCACGGCTACGCGACCGAGGCCGCACGCGCCCTGCTGCGATGGGCGTACGACACACTGGACCTCAACCGCGTCCAAGCCGAGACCGACACACGCAACCTGGCTTCTGCCCGCGTGCTGGAAAAGCTCGGCTTCGTGCGCGAAGGGACGCTGCGGGAAGACTGCATCGTCAACGGCGAGGTCTCTGACTCGTGGGTCTACGGGCTGCTCAGGCGGGAGTGGCAGCCGTCGTCCGACCCGGCTCCGGCCCAGTGAATTGCCTCGCTCGGCATGCGGGCAAGGTGCAGTACAAGAACGCCAAGTGATGCCGGTGCGGCTGCTGGTCCAATAAGCGCATGGAGAAGATCCCGGAGGCACAAACCCCGCTCACGGACCGATGGCTTGCCTACTTCGCCGAGCGCGGGCACACGGGTGTGCGCCGTATCGGCGCTGGGGTTGAGGGCGTCGTCTACCGGCTGGGCGGGGGCCGGGTCGCCAAGGTGTGGAGCAGTCGGCCACCAGCCGATTTCGAGCTCACCCGTCAGGTGTACGCGGACATTGCGCGCCACCCGTTGCCGTTCTCCACTCCGGAGATCCTGGACGTTGAGGATCACCAGGGCGTCCTGGTGACGTACGAGCGTGAGCTGCCCGGGGTCTCGATGCGGGTCGACTCAGCACAGGCGGACTTTGAGCGCGGCGTGTCCGCCCATCACAGCGACGCGCTCCTTGGCGTTCTGCGTGGCCTGGCGTCCGTGCCCGCAACCAACGCCATGCGCCAGTTGACCGTCCAGGGTGACGACCGTCCGCTGTGGCGCGATCACGACTGCTTTCGCACCGCCCTGGCTGCACTGGTCGCCCGGGCCGCAGCCCGGCACGGCAGTGCCCTGGCAGCCCACGTGCCGGACTTTGACGTGGGAGTTGAACGCACGCGAGAGACACTCCACTCGCTGCCCGACGCCCCGGTGACGGCGATCCACGGCGACCTCGTCCCGCCCAACATTCACGTCGACTCGGCAGGCCGACCCGTCGCGGTCCTGGACTTCGGCTTCTACACCACCGCAGGCGACCCGGCCTTCGAGGCCGCCGTCACCGCCGCCATCTGGGACATGTACGGGCCGCACGCCGCGGAGCACACCGCGCAACTCACCCGGCTCTTCGCCCGCGAACTCGGATACTCGCCGGCCACCCTCACCGCCTATCAGGCCGCATACGCACTCACCACCTACGACCTCTTCGGCCTGGACGACCACGACGGACACTTCCGCTGGTGCACACAACAACTCCGCCGCAACGCCGTGTTCAGCACCTGAGGAAGCGACCTCCACCACACGTTGGAGCGCACGGCTGCCGCGGCGCCCCCTTCGAACGCCTCGCGTATATCCCAGACGTCTCGCTCTGGCCCCTGCCCACTGGCCCAACTGGCCAACTCTCATGCCTATCAGGCGTACGCCTGCCGCAAGAACCGGCGCCATGCGGTGGAGTGCGGGATCAACCGCCTCAAGAGACACCGCGCTGTCGCCACGCGCTAGGACAAGCTCACGGTCCGCTACGAGACGACCGTTCTCGTCGCTGCCATCAACGAGCGGCTGTGACTATCGGCCGTCACGCGGTGGGATCCACGTTCCACGCCGCGGGCAGATCGCTGCCGCAGAAGACGCAGACGAAGTCGTCCTCACGCACGACGTTGTGCTCCTGGCAGTCGGGACACCGCCGGAACACGATCTCGTGGGTGAAGCCGGAAGGCCGCTGGAGCCCTACAACGTCCAGAGCACGGGCGACCTCCGCCCAGGAGCTGACATCCGGGCAGTACCCGGTGGACTGGTTGCTGACCTCGCTCACGGTCCACCGGTCTGCTTCGCGCATGAAGCTGATCTCACCGGCACTCAGAACCATGCCTCCGCCGGCGCAGGCCACGTGCTCGCTTCGCCGCGGCGCAAGCCGAAGCACACCATCCACACCGACCACGAAGGTGAACGGTTCGGCCAGCTCCGCCGCCGATTGCTCCACGACCCAGCTACCGAAGTCAACCGCCGAGCCGATCCGACGCCCGCCGTCACCAGGCTGGACCGCGGCCTTCAGCCCGGCCGGTCCGACATATCGATAACTCCGCCCCCGCGCACTCACGTCAGCCAAGCTAGAGCACTTCCTGCACACGCCCTAGCAGAAAGACATCAGTGTGGAGACGAAGAACGCCGACGAGAGGGCTGGAACCCGCCAGCACAGAAGGTGGGGGTCCCGGGCCAGGGGGACTCAGGGCTGCTGTCGATCGCCGTCCCCCTCGTTTCCGTCGTCACCCTTGTGGGCGGTGGCCTGGCCAGCCCCCAACTTCCGGCTCAGAGCCGGCTCAGTTCGCTGTGCGCCGCTCGAACGCGCTAGCCGCCTTGCGACGGTGCGGGTCGAAGGCGTCGATCGTGCCCGCGCCCTGGTTGCCGGGGCCCGCCTGCCAGCCCTGGATCTTGCGGGCCACGCCCTTGAGGCGGGGGTGGCCGGGGCGGAGCGTGAGTTCGAAGTGGGATTCCTTGGGTGCCTCGAAATCGCCGCCCCAGGCCACCGTGCCGTCGAGCTCGCTGAGGATGTCGCGGATGACGACCAGTTCGTTCGGGTAGAAGTTGCCCTTCGAGCCGCTGGGATAGCAGAGCGGGCGGATCGCCAGGGCACTGCCCGACAGATGGTTCGATTCGTAGGGCTGCGTCACCTCCGCGTCGGCCGTCCAGCCGTGCACGTCCCCCGCTCGCAGGGAGTCGATCTCGTAGTGGAAGCGGCGGGCGACATGGAGGAGGATCACCGATGCGCCGCCTTCCGCCAGACGCACCGTCTGGCTGCTGCCCTCGATGCGGTGGCTGGGGGCCTGCGCGAGGACAGGCCAGCCGTTGCGGGACTTTCTTACCTTCCAGGCGTGGGGCTCGGCTTGCTTGCCCGTGGCGGCCACTGCCGTACCCGCACCACCGATGTTGATGAGCGCCGCGGTGGCGGCGGCCGAGGACGTGGCGCCTATGAAGCGGCGGCGTGACAGACCAGTCAAGGTCATGACTGGTGCTCCTTTCTCGCAGGTGGGGAAAGTCTGCTGGCGTGTGCGATGACGAGGCACAGAAGGACCGCGGCGGCGGCCAGTGCCACGATCCCGCAGACCGCGATCGTCGGGTTGACCCAAGCGGGAACCAGGTCCGCGTGCGCGTTGCACATGTTGTGCAGCGGGAAGATCTTGTCGAATTCGGCGTCGTGGGTACGCCGGTACGCCTCGTCGTATCGCTCGTGGTGGACGAAGAGGCAGGTCTTGCGGGTGTCCAGGCCGGTGGCGAACAGGCCTCGGATCCATGCGGCGGCACCGGCGAAGAGCGCGACGGAAAACAGGCGCGTCCACCACATGGCGCGCCGCCACGAGCCGTCCCGTACGCCGGTGACGAGGCGGAACACGTTCCACGCGTTCCACACCAGCCATGCGCCGAGCACGGCGATGACCGTGAGGAGTCCTAGTGCCTTCATGCCCTCATGCCTTCTGCCTGGCTCTCTGCTGCTGTCAGCTTCCCGAGCGGGCGCGCGCCGCCTTCAGGTAGCGCGCGTGGTTCTCCTTGTACACGGACAGCTGCCGCTTCTCCGTTCCCATGCGGGCGAGCAGTGCGTCGACGAAGCCCTGCTCGAAGTTTCTGAGCTTGTCGTAGCCGCCCGGCAGGTTCTGGTAGTCGGACGGGAGCACCGCGCCTGCGCCGGTGATGAGGTACGCCTGGGCGACCGAGAGGGTTCCGTCGAGCGCGGTGAGCGCGTTGTGGGCGGAGTCCTTGCAGTCGGAGGCGTTGCCCCAGCGCCCCGTGAAGTAGGCGTTGAAGCGGGTCAGGCCGCCGGAGCCGTTGTAGTGGTCCTTCACGGCGTCGACGATGTTCTTGCCGCCGAGCACCGCCCTGGCGAGCAGATAGCCGTCCGCGTCCTCGATGAGGTCGTCGAAGCCGAAGGACGAGGCGACGCCGGGCACGCCGAGCTTGTCGTGGGCGAACTTCAGCGGGTCCGCGTACTGCTGCTCGGAGTTGCGCCAGTCGGCCCAGAAGGTCATCAGGTCACCGGCCCAGCCGCCGACGTCGCCGCCGTTCGCGGACTTCTTGTTGTCCGGCTGGTTCGTCAGCAGGTGGGCGTTGGCCGTGGCCATCATGTGCTCGGAGCCGAGCTGGTAGCCGGTGAACGGGTCGGTGAACGATCCCTTGATGCTCATGCCGTGGTTGTCGCAGTAGTCGACGAAGCCGGAGTCGTACGACCCGATCAGGTACCACCAGCCAAGCTTGTTGGCCGTGCCCCGGTTGCCGTAGGCGTAGTGGCGGATGTACTCCATGATGAGCTGGCTGCGCTTCTGGCCGGTGGCACCGTACGCGCCGGCGAGGTCGTACAGCTTCTGGACGTACGCGATGAAGTCGTCCGCCGGGCCGCCCTTGTCGTTGACCGACGACACTCCGCGGTCGAGTCCGGAGGCGACGTCGCGGTCCAGGTCGAAGGTGTCGGTGCCGTTGGTGACCTTGAATTCCTTGATCTGGTTGAAGGACCAGTTCCTGGGGATCGGGAAGCCGAGGTTGCCGGAGAAGCCCCAGGACATGCCGGAGACGAAGGAGAAACGCGCGAACGTCTTATTGCTGACGATCGTACAGACGTTGCGTGAGCCGTACACGCCATGCGTGTACTTCTTGCCCTGGCTGGCCAGGGCCGCCTGCACGCCCTGGAAGTACGGCACGACCGCGCTCTCGATCTCCTCGCCCGTGGCGTCGTAGTCGACGGCGAAGTAGATGGTGGTGCCCCGGTTGAAGCCGTAGTCGGAGGCGTGCTTGTGTGCGTTGAGGCCGTGCTGGTAGCCGTTGGTGTACGTGAAGTCGGACAGCTGACGGGCGTTGTCCTGGTAGATCGGGAACACCTGCAGGCCGGCGGCGAAAATGGTGTCGAGCTCGCCCGGCTTGATCTCCTTGTCGAGCGTGGAGTTCGGCGGGTCGTAGATGTAGCGACCGACGAAGCGATAACCGTTGCTGTACAGCCACTTGGCGCGCGAGGCGGTGATCTCGAACCGGGTGTCCGAACCGGTTGCCGGGCGATCCGGGTCTCCCATCGAAACGAGGAGTTGCGACCAGGTCTGGTAGTCGCCCCGGCCGTTGACCGTCAGCTTGTTGAACTTCTGGAAGACCGAGACCCATTCGGCGAGGCCCGAGTCGAAGCTGGACCGCCACGTGGTGGTGACCGGGTTGTCGTCGCTGTCGTACGTCGGCGAGTTGAACAGGCACGCGGCGGAGAAGAGCTGGACGAAGACGCCGGAGTCACCCTGGGCGAGGGTGTGGCTCTGCAGGCCCGACTGCGTCGCGGGGCCGAAGTTGCCGTTCGGCGAGGCGATGCCCAACTCGTACTGGAGGGCGATCACCAGCGCCTTCTGGACGTCGCGCGAATAGATGCCGTCGCACGGCCCGATGTAGTAGGCGCTGCGGTCCCAGTAGCGGCCGTTGAGCCACTGCTGGATCGAGCGGATGCCGTCGGTGCCGCCGGCCACGATCACGTAGGCGTCCATGTTGAGGATGGCCTTGGCCATCTTGGCGTTGATCACGCCATCGCCGCCGATGCCCATGTCGCCGCGGAGCTTGGCCACGGCGTCGCGGGTGACACCGGTGAACCAGCCCTCGCTGCCCGGCTCGACCGCCCAGTAGCCCTTGCACCACAGTCCGTACTGGAGGATGGCGACGATGTTGCGGTTCTTGTCCCAGTTGAAGCCGATGGTCCCGAGGGCGTCGAACTTGGCGTAGGTGCCCGGGCCGAACGAGGCGACGACCGGGCTGACGCCCAGCTCGTGCTGGAGGCCCATGATGAGGGAGTACATGGTCCCCCAGCCGGTGTGGCCGTCCTCCGGACAGGCGACGTAACCGGCGACGCCCTTGTAGGTGGCGTTCACCCACTTCTGGGCTCTGAGCACTTGTTCGTCTGCCACGATTTGTTCCTCTCGTGCGGGTACGCGGAATGAGCGTGGTGGTGGTGTGTCAGGACGGGGGCAAAGGGCGAGCGGGCCGGTGCGAGGACGGGATCAGGGGGCGCGCCGAGGGCCAGGGGGTCGAGGACCGGGGGGCCGCTCGATGTGGAACGAGACGCCGACAACGACTGCGGTGCCGATTGGTGTTCCGGCGCTTTGTCCGAGCGGACCGAGCGCGGCCGATTCGGTCAGGAAACTGCCAGGTGATGTGGCTGACGCCGGCTCCAAGGGCGCGTCGGAGCAGGACTTGGCGATCCGTTCCTTGACGGCGATCAGGGTGGTGTGGGGGATGCCGACCGCAGCCATCCCGGCGAGGCCAAGGGACCGGAGGTAGCAGCGAGTGCTGATACCCGCGGCGGAGGAAGCACACCGCCGCAACAATCACCGATGGCTGGCTGACGCGGACGGCAACGGATGTTCAGGCTGATTTCGCCCTGACAGCGGCCTCATTGGCGGACTGGGCCGCGGCGTTGAATTCCTTGAGGTGATTCGCGATCTTGGCGCGCTGGATGGTGGACTCGGTGTTCCGGTGTGCGCCGTTGCCGCCAGAGTCGTAGTAGCTGTGGAACCTGAAGGCCGAGCCACTGTGAACCGTGGACGTGACTTCCCCCACGGCCGCAGCCGCGATCAGGTCGGCTGCCGGAATGCGTCTCTTCGGTACGGCACGCTTCGAATGCACAGGACCCCCCCTGAGGTTGAGCTCGGCGTACGGGAGCCGCCCCGTAGCCGGTCGCGCTGCGCCCATCGATCATGTGGTGGTCTGGGCCACTGCTCGGGGCATGATCACCTTAATCGAACATGCACACGCTAGGTTCCGCGCAGTGAAACACGGCCAGAAAGCGCTTCTGTCCGCCTCGTGGCCGGAATGATGCTCCACCAGTTCACCGCATGCCTCATGCGGCAATCACGGATGGAAGTGAGGTGAGGCGCCACTGATTGGATTGGCCGGTTCTTGCCGCAGTCAGCAGCAGGCCGAGGGGGGCGGCAGCCGAAGTGGCGCTTGCGCCCGATGATTCGTTTGCCGGCGTCCGTGCCCTGATCCGCGAGGTGCACGTCGGCGGGAGTCCTGATGGCCTGGGAGTCCAGCACGCAGGCCGACGGCTCGGCGGCACGGCCCTCGATTTCTCGGACGAGGCGCCACAGCGGACCGATGCGCGGCTCGAACACGCCGTCCTGGTGGCACATGGCGCATTGCCCGTACACCGTGGCCACGGGGCAAAGTCGTGCGGGAGGTAGACCCATTGGCAGCCTTAGAAGTCATTTCACTTGGCGAGTCTGCGGTGACATATGAGGGTCGCGGCGATGGCGGTGAAGG
>NZ_BAAASG010000028.1:0-377925 GCF_039532765.1 Streptomyces longisporus | reverse complement strand
ATCCACCGAGCAGGTTTGGCCAACCACCAGATCACGGGTGACCGTTTTCAAGAAGCGCCATCAGCGGGAACCAAGGCGTGACCGAAGGCAACGACTTGAAGGTCAGAGAGTGGTCCACCCCCGGTGCCGGCGTCCGCGTCGGCGACGGCTCGGCGGTCGTGTCGGGAGCCGCATGGGGCCAGGGCTCCTACACGCAGTACAACGTGGGCGACGCCATCGTCCCGATCGCCCCCACCGGATCCTCAGCCCGATCCGACCTCGTGTGCCTGCGAGTTGAGGACCCGGAGTACGAAGGCAACCGTGACCCAGCTGCCGACGAGATCGGCTACTTCCACGTCGTGTCTGGCGTCTCCGCATCGACGAAGACAGTTCCGACCGGCATGACGGCGATCCCACTGGCTCGGCTTGACATTCCAGCGAACACTGCCACCCTCACCAGCGCAATGATTAAGGATCTGCGGCAAATAGCGAACCCACGGCGCGAACGGAAGCTCTACATGGCCTACCCGTCTGCCCTGAGTGAGCTGAAGTACCAGGACAACAAGTGGCACGCTTGGCCGGTCGCGGCAAGCTGGTCTGTCCCGATTCCCGCCTGGGCCGTCTCAGCCAAGGTCGTCATCACCATCGCCGGACTCCGCATGGCGCGAGCGGACGTATTCGCCTCCATGCAAACGAAGTTCGGCTCCGACCTCGGAGAGAACACGATTATCGACGACAACCAGGGCTCCGTCGTCCGCCGCCAAACCGTCGTCGTAGCCGACAACATCAGCGTCAGCGCGGCCCAGCGCGGTACCACCCAGACCCTGTCGCTGCAGACCTACATGTCCAAAGCCGAGACAGGCGACCTGTCTGTCGACAGCTCGACCTCGATCATCTCGGACGTCGAGTTCACTGAAGCGGTCCTCTAAAAGGTTCAATGGTTGAAATCGCATGTATTTCCCCTGCGAGAAGATGTGCAGGTCGCCAACGATTGTTGCAGTATGGAGGTGAGCGGTGGGGAGGCGAGTCCATCCAAGCTCCAGTGGCGTTCACTCAGAACGCCTCTCCATCGATAACGGACGACGGGTATCGGGCGCACGACTCCAGGGTAATGGGAGATCGAGATGGCCACCGATCGTGATATCAAGTTGAGTAGGCTGTTCTTCGGCAAGGACGACGCAGAGTCTGATTTCGCGGCCGGCGGTCTCCTGCGGCGTGGTTTTCTCGAGACCGCGGCTTACGAGGCTGCTCTGACTGGACGGAAAATGCTCGTTATCGGGCGTAAAGGTTCAGGGAAGAGTGCGATCTGCGTAATGCTTCACTCGGCGCCGGATCTCCCCAAGAAGACATATGTTGTCACTCCAGACAAGATATCCGCAGACGAACTCCTTAGATTTGAATTGCCTGGGATTCCCTCACCTTTGGCGAAGGAATTGGTTTGGCGGTACGTCCTAGCAGTTCAAGTAGCCAAATCGATCGTGAGTCACGCTAGCGAAGAGCATCAGAATGGCGGAACACCCTCCTCTGTGGCCGCATTGCGAAAATTCCTACTGGACAACCAAGAAGGACTCGAGGATCCTCGACTGCACGAGAAGTTTTGGATTATTATCAAGCGACTAAAGTCCTCCATCTCGCTTGATGCGTT
Organism: Streptomyces longisporus; assembly: GCF_039532765.1. NCBI lineage: Bacteria > Bacillati > Actinomycetota > Actinomycetes > Kitasatosporales > Streptomycetaceae > Streptomyces > Streptomyces longisporus. The sequence continues at coordinate 376,301 of NZ_BAAASG010000028.1, read as the reverse complement.
CGGTGTAAAAGTAGCCGTGGACGCTCAATATCCAAGTGAGGGCATAAGGGCTTCAAGCGAGCTGGATGTTCTAGAAAAGAAGGTTGTTCAAGCAATGAAGGACCTTCGCTGCGAGGAGGGGCATAAATCAATCCTCATTTTGGTGGACAAACTGGAAGATGTTTGGTCAAACGATCGTAATTCCGACGCAATGGTAGTCGGCTTGCTGGATGCGGCCAAACACATATCCTCAGTATTCTCCGCAGTGAACTGTGTCGTCTTCCTCCGGACCGACATCTATGATTTCTTGCAGTCTGCCGAGCAAGACAAATTCCACAGCGACGAGATTCATATCAACTGGACGGCTGAGCGACTCGTAAAGTTGGCCAGCCTGCGTGCGTGCGCCTCCCTTGGCCTAGAGGGGTCTGATACCGAAGTGTGGCACTCGCTATTCCCCAGTAGGTTTTCTGGAAAGCCGATCGATGAATACCTGACTAGCCTAACGCTTATGCGGCCTCGGGATATGATCCAGCTCTGCAATGTGTGCCGCGATACTGCGGTAAAAAACGGACACGATGCAGTTTGGGACTCCGACATAAAGGAGGCTAGTGTTCAGTTCTCGAACTGGAAGCAAGCGGATCTCGTAAGAGAGTACGTCGTCAACTATCCTTTCCTATTGGATTTGTTTGTCCTGTTTCAAAATTCTGGCTATCTAGTTACCCGCCGAGTGCTTGAGGGGCGAGTTGCTTCACTAAGGGAGGCTCTAGCTTCACGTTACCCGGGAAGTGCAGAGATTCTTACGGTCAGCGGAATTCTCGACATCCTTTACGCCGTTGGATTCCTTGGTGTGCGTCGTAATGGAAATGTTTCTTACGTCTACGACGACGCCAATCAAATCGAGCCGTATGAGAATGAATTTTTGATCCATCCTTGTTTCCGTTCGGCCTTGCGATCGACTTCAGCTATGGACCTTCGCACGTACGAGCCAGTGGTTGCTAGGGAGCGCGTGAGTAGTCGCCGTGTTGAGAGGGGAAAGGCTCCTCCGGTCAGAGGTTCCAGGGCGTATTACTTTATCCGCGAAATGGCTACCTGGGGAGAGCGAATCCGGCTCTTGGTCACCAGGAGTGACTTCCCTAAAGAAGTAGGTGACGAGATAAAGCAAAACCTGGAACTGTACGAGAATGACATTCATGTAATGCTGGGCGGAGAAAATATTAACGCCTCAAACGTGGTCTCTTTGATGAACCAGTCAAGAGATTTCTTCGTCGGCCTCGCTGGCCGCTTGGAAGAGAGTGATCTAGTTTCAGGGCGGCATGAGCGAGAACTCGTTAATACGCTTTTCGATGCGGCGCGAAGCATTGAAGAAATTGGCTCCAGCTTGCTGTATGCGTGATTTGCCGTTCCAGTAACGAGTGATACGTTATTGACCATGCTACCCAGCATGAACAAATGCGGCGCGGGGGAGAAGCCGGAACGCGCCCGATGGCATCTCCGTCGTACCGCTATCTCACAACCGACGCGCTCACCAACAAGGTCCTGGCCTGGGATCTGCCCCTGACCGGTGTCGAGTTCGGGCCCGCACTGTGCGCGACCGGCAGCCTCACCGGCGCGGTCGAACCCCGCTTGGCCCACCTCGTCCGCTCCCAACTCGACCCCGGCAACACCAAGATCTACGCCGAGCGTGACGGTCGGCTGTTGTGGGGCGGCCTGATCTGGCGAGCCGACCCCCAGGGCCAGCAGCTCAACATCGAGGCAGCCGGCTGGGGTTCCTACCCCTACCGGCGCTACGACCTCCACGGCCAGCTCAACGCACGCGGCCCCTACACCTACGCGGATCCGTGCAAGGTCATCCGCGACGTGTGGGCGTACTGCCAGGAGACGCCGGACGGCCAGCTCGGTATCCAGGTCGACGACACCACCTCGAAGGTCACCGTCGGGACTCCGGAGGACCCCTACCGGATCGACTGGTGGGACACCCCCTCGCTCGGTGATGTCGTCTCGGACATGGTCGCCGTCGAAGGCGGCCCCGAGTGGACCGAAGAAGCCGCCTGGCACAACGGCACGCCGGAGGGCCGCGTCCGCATCGGCTGGCCCCGCCTCGGCCGCCGCCGCACGGACATCGACTTCGAGTCCGGCGTGAACGTCGTCAAGGCGGTCCCTGTCGAGTACGACGCCGACAACCTGGCCCAGGTCGTCATCGCGCTCGGCGCCGGCGAGGGCCGCAACCGACGCCGCGCCGTCGACGCCGTACGGGACGGTCGGCTGCGCCTGGAGCACCTCCTCGAAGTACCGGAGGAGAAGGCGAACGACCGGCTGGCTGCACGCGCCCGCACGGAACGCATCTCCCGCCAGGTCATCGGCGAAGTCACCGAGATCACAGTCCGCGACCACCCTGCAGCCCGCTTCGGTTCCTGGCAGATCGGCGACGATGTACGGGCCCGGGTCCACGACCAGTGGACCGACTTCGACGTCTGGTCCCGCATCGTCGGCTGGCAGATCCAGCCCGCCTCTGGCGACACCCCCGAACAGGCCGTCATCCAGCTCCAGCGCGCAGACCGCTTCACCTACGGGGGAGGCACCGCGTGAGCAGCGACATCGCCCGCCTGGCCGCCCGCGTTGCCGTCCTGGAACGGCAGCTGGCCCGCACCGCCCGCACCGCCCGCATGGCGTACTCATCCATCGAGGACGGCGCGATCGAGGTCTACGACCAGGACGGCACCCTGCGCGGCAGCATGGGGCTCCAGGACGACGGCACCGTCGGCTTCGTCGCCCACAACGGGCCGCCACCTCCCACCCCCACGCCGCCCGTGGTCGAGTCCGCGCTGTCCGGGCTCACCGTGACCTGGCCCGGAACGTGGACGGACGCCGAGACCGCTCCGCTCGATCTGGCCGAAGTCCAGGTCCACCTGGCGACGACCGCCGACGCTGCCCCGGACACCACCAGCGCCGTGGCCGCCTTCCACACGACCGCCGGCGGAAGCATCACCCTCGCCACCGACACCTACACCCCGCTGTGGGTGCACCTGATCGCGGTCAACACATCCGGCACAGCCGGAGAGCCCTCGACCGCTGTGCAGGGCCAGGCCCGGAAGGCCGTCCCCGCCGACCTGGTCAACGCGATCATCGACGAAACCAAGCTCGCCCGCGGCGCGGTCACCGACGCGGCGCTCGCCCTGGGGGCCGTCAACTCCACCGCGCTCGCGGACGGCGCGGTGCTTGCCGAGAAGCTCGCCGCCAACTCCGTGACGCTGGGCAAGGTCGCGAGCGGCGCGATCACCCTCAGCGCGCTCGGCGGCGCGCTCGCGGACGCCACCAGCCAGCGCCTCGTCGACACGATGGGCGAGGCCGCCGCCTGGCAGACCGCCGACCAGGGCAGCGGCGCCACGTGGGTGCACCTCACCGGCGTACCGGACGCTCCCACCGGCCGAAGCGTCGGTGAGGCCCGCGGCTTCATCCGGCTCCGTGGTACGACCCTCGTCCCGTACGAGCCCGGTGGCCTGTACCGGATCAGCGCCCGGATCCGGGCCACAGCCCAACTCGCCTCCGGCCCGGACGCGTTCTACGTCGGGGTGCTCGGCGTGGGGGCAGACCAGACCACCTTGGTCAACCGCGCCGGGGCGAACAGCCCGAACAGCCACTACTACATCGCGGCGTCGTACCGGTCACTGCCGACCACGGACGGCTGGGTCACGGTCGTCGGCTACCTCAAGGACCGCGCGGCCGCGGGCTCTGCCGGCCCGAACAACGACCCGCGCTCGCCCGGCATCGTGCACGACGCCGTCCGCTTCATCACCCCCTACTTGTGGCTGAACTACGCCTCGATGGGCGTCTCCGGCTCCCCGGCCGTCATGCAGGTCGACGCCGTTGCCATTGAGGCGCTGAAGACGGGGATCGTCGACGCGACCAACCTCGTGAGCGGTTCGGTGACCGCCGCCGCACTCGCGGCTGACTCGGTGATCGCCGGGAAGGTCGCGGCCGATGCGATCACGGGACGCGAGATCGCCGCGAATTCGGTCACGGCGACCGAGATCGCGGCGGCCTCGATCTCGACCGACAAGCTGGTCGTCGCGGGCGGTACGAACGTGCTTGGCGACCCTTCGTTCGAGGGTGCCTACACCGCGGCGATCGCCGCGAACGTATGGTCCGTCGTCTCCGGCGGCAACGGCTCCGCGAAGGCGCTCCGGGTTGACGCTGCGGCGACGGCCGCCACGACACGGTCCCTGAACCTCACGTCGATGCCGATCCTGAGCGGAGAGCAGCTCTACCTCGCCATTGACGCTAACGCGTCCGCCGACTGGGCGGGCGGCGCCCTCAAGTTTTATGCCCGGTGGCAGGACGGCACCGGGGCCACCGTCGGCTTCGGCGTCGCCCAAGTCGACGTCCCGGCCCGCGGCTCGTGGCAGCGCCTCGCCGCCACCGTCACGGCGCCGGCCAACACCACCGCCGCCACGGTGTGGGTGGAGACCTACCAGTCGACCGCCGGAGCCGTGCTGTGGGACAACGCCGTCGTCCGCCCGGTGGTCCCGGGCGTACAGATCGCCGACGGCGCCGTCACCGCGCCCAAGATCCTCGCCGGAGCGGTGACCGCCGAGACGATAGCGTCCTTGGCCATCACGGCCGAGAAGATTGCGGCGCTGTCCATCACCACGGACAAACTGAACGCACTCTCTGTCACGGCGGACAAGATCGCGGCCAACGCCGTGACAGCAACGAAGATCTCGGCGGGCGCGATCGAAGCGACCCACATCAAGGCCGGGGCAATCACGGCGGACAAACTCGACGCCGACGCCATCAACGGCAAGACGATCAACGGAGCCGTCCTCACCGGCAGCACCCTCCAAACTGCCGCGAGCGGACAGCGAGTTGTCATCAGCCCCGGAAACACCAGTCCGGAGACCGGATCGATTGAGTTCTATTCCGGCAGCGCCGATGAGTCAGCACCGGCAGAACTCAACACCGCCATCGCATACTCCTCGGACTCCTCCAGGACCTACGAAGTGCCCAGCGTCTCCCTCAGCGCACCCAGGGTCACCGGCTCGATCCAGGAGACAGGACTGTTCCTGCAAAGCCACTCACCGGGGTACGCGGGAGGAGTCTTCAACCTCTACGCAAACGACTTAATCGGCAACGGAGTTGCGTATATCAACGGCTACGGTGCCGACACGTTGGCCGCCGGATCCTCGATCGAACTGTACGTGCGCGACGCACCGCCCAGCTCCGCCCAGTCCGCGGCCAAGCTCACCTCCAGCGGATTCGCCATCGATCGAGACCTCAGCGTCAATGGCAAATCCCAGGGGCGCGGATTCGTGACTCAGAAGACCGCGACCGCCAACGTCACCTTCTCGAGCACGGAAACGGCCCTGATCACCACCACGGCCATCACGTTCAAAGACGGCCGCGCTTACCGTGTCTCCCTCTCGGGCCTGCACAGCGCAGCTAGCGACAGCTATGCGCTGTACCGGATCCGGAAGAACTCCGTGTCGGGAACGATCTACAAGGACCAGATACGGGTCAATAACCTGCAAGCCTCCGCAGCGAACGCGACTGTTTCCGTCCAGACCATCCTGACCAACACGACCGGAAACGACATCACAGCGGCATTGTGCTGGACCGGAATTCAGGGCGCCGTCGCGCAGACGTGGACGCTCGCCGCTAACAGCAGCAACGTCGCCTACCTCCTGCTGGAGGACTGCGGGTCCGCCGACGACTACGCAGGCCAGGCCATTACCTGACCGGAACCGGTCAGGTAATGGCCTGGCGTTCCTGGCTGACTAGTGCAGGACGCTATGGTCTCGATCCAGGGCTTCCCGCTCATCGCCCAGCCCACCCACGCCTATCCCTCACGGCCTACCACATACGGAATCGCGCTACCCCCCAGCCCGTAGCAGCGAATTTCGCGCCGACTCTAACCGCGTCGTCGCGGTGGCTTCCGCGCGAGTCCACTCTGGCGAGCCTGTCGGCGCGTCTTCGCTTCCTGGTGACGACGACGGTCCTTCCACCACTGCAAGCGGTCACGGGAATCCTGAGGGAAGGTCGTACGCACAACCGCGACCACCACCCCCAGGCACAACCAGGTCGCGACGCACCACGCTGGCACACCATGCAACGCAGAGGCGATCTCACTAAGCCCGACCGGGCTGGGTTGCGGTGGCAGAGCACGGGACACGGCCATACCTCGTTTCATGGAACTAGACACCTTCGATGCCGACTTGATGCCACTGTGTTGGGAGCCGGGAGCTTGCGGGAAGCGGCAAGGGGCATTTCCGCAGATCGGCAAGGTTCCCGGGCCGGGAAGGTGCAAGGCTCTTGTCGACGAGAGAGCAGGAGGGGAACGCATGAACGAGCCGGCCGGCACCGACCCGCTTGCGGATGCCTACGCGGCAGCCCTACGGGAGGTGCTCGATCGAGCGAAAGCCAATGGCGCGACGCAAGCGTCACTTGCCACGCAGCTTCACCTCTCGCAGTCCACCGTTTCACGCTACCTATCGGGTCAGCGAATCGCCCCGAAGAAATTCATCGAGTCAGAAAGTCGAACGGGGCCGCGCCTGCCCTGCCTAGTGGATTTCCTTGCAGATTACGGCGTGAAAATCTCAGCTGAGGAACTAGAAAGTCTTCACGGGCTACGTCGATCTGCTCAAGCGGCCAGCCGCAACCTGACGGCGCAGCTAGCAGTTCTACATGAATGGGCTGCAATGCCCTCAGTGGCAGATTCAAAGGAAGAACTGAACTCCACGACCTGGGTTCCACCCAAGAGTACGCCCGAGTTCGTCCTGGAGCTCCCGAAACAGCGCCGAGATGCATCCTCCGTCGAATCTCTCAGGGAGCGAGCGCCGGCGAGACAAACTGGCCTCGGTATCGATTCCCTGACACAGGAACAACTCCGGAGCGAGGTCGCGGAATTAAGGCGCGAATTGCAACGCCTGGCCAAAACTCGGCGTTATATTCGCCCGCGCACTATAGTCACGACACTGGCCTGCTGTCTGATGGGCGGGTTGGCGCTCGCCGGAGTCGAGTGGACCCTACTCACCTTCGCGGGCAGCAAGGCTCTCGCAACATTCCTGATCACCTTTGGCATCAAGATTCCCGCACCAGGATTTCTGTTCGTATGGGTCACCGCTACAGTTTCGTCAGGAATTTTGGATTGGCTTCGCAGATACTTCAGGGCAATTCGCGTATTTTGGTTCGCTTTTGGGTGTCAGATTGTCGGCACTCTTTTCGGTGCCTGGCTTGCACGTGCGCCGGTCCAAGGGCTGCGCGGTTTGGCGATGGGTGTTGCTTTAGTGGCATTCAGTTACTGGGCACGAACTCGCGTTCGCGCAAGTGTTAGGAGACGGCGGGAGCTCTTCGATGGATCCCGCTGACATGCCGACGGAAATACCGTATTCGCTTAGGCCCGATGGGGAAGCTGTGTAATTCACTACGGCGAGTGTGAGATGCACCGCCACGACCTGACGGGCACCATCAAGGCGAACGCCGCCCACTGTAGGCGTACTGGCTGCAGTCCGGCTACGGCCCGCGCCGCTCGCGCCTTCACCTGGCTGCTGGCCGTCATGAGCGTGACTGTGCTGCTCCTAATGGGCGTCGGCCTGCCCACCCACGACCCCGACCTCGCCACCACCGGAACCCTGAACGGCAGCCGGATTAGTCTCAACACCCGACCCAAGCGCATCACCTGGACTCGAGCCGAGAAAGCCACTCGCGTCGCCGTAAACTCGGTCGCTTCCGCTCCAGCGGCCAGAAGCTCACCACTGCCGTACCTAGATCGAGATGGCATCCCGCCTCCTCGAACCTACCCTTCTCGCTCTAGGCGCTCTCGCCATCCGCGGACGCATCAAAACGCTGACCGCCGTTTCGGGCACAACCCCGAAAAACGGCCCTCAAGGTGGCCAGTCCAGCACTGCCCCGCGTCTCATAGACTGATCTTCAGCGGCGCGGGGCTGCCGAAGGGAGCACCGTGAGCGCGCCGCCGGGACAGGACCCCACGCCGTGGGAACTGCTGCGGGCCATGCAGCAGATGCGCGACGACCTCCGGGCCGACTTCGCTGCCTTCAGCGCGCGGCTCGCCGAGATGGTGACGAAGATCCAGTACGACGCCGACCGGCGGACTGACGAGGTACGGATCAAAGCCGTCGAGGACGATGTCGCTCAGATGCGGCGCGAGCGCGAGGCGGAGCGCCAAGAGGCCCGCGGTGTACGGCGGTTGGCTCTTACCGCCCTCGTGGCGCCGGTCGTGGTGGGCGTGATCGTCGCGATCGTGACCGGCAAGCTCGGACTGTAGGCTCAGAACAGCAGGCGCGGGGGAGAACAAGGAACGCGCCATGCCTCATCTCTGGCTGCCTGGAGCTGAGCGGCACCCGCTCAGCGACACCGCACCCACCGACACGCAGTACGACCCACGCGTCATCTGGCACATCACATGGGACAAGAACGCCACGGCAGCCAAGCCCGCCGATCTCGTGGCGTTCGACAAGCTCGTGCAGTACTTCACCGGTGGCGGCAAGGCCGTCGCGCCGCATCTGCTCTGGGATCCCTTCACGGGCAGGACCGCCCAGTTCTACCCGGCGAACAGCCGGTCCAAGTCGGTCGTCGACCTGGCCGGTGGCACCCGGACGAACCGCACCGGGAAGGTGTGCCTCCAGGTCGAAACGCTGTTCTTCCCGTACTGCCGTGTGAATGGCAAGTCGTACGCGACCGTCCGGGACACCCCGGCCAAGGGACTCGACAAGATCCTGGCCTGGGCGCGGAGTTGGGGGGTGCCGGACGCCTGGCCGATGGGCGCCCCGACCTGGAAGGTGAACCGGAGCGAGCACATCTGGGAGACCGAGGGCGGGCACTACGGCCACGGCCAGACGCCCGAGAACACCCACACGGACCCGGGCCCGATGCCGAAGTGGCCGACCTCGACGTCGACGACGCCCAAGCCGGGTCCGCCGGCGTTCCCCGGCCGAAGTGCCTTCGGGCCCGGCAAGTCGAACGCTTCGATTCTCCTGCTGGGCCAGCAGCTCGTGCGCAAGGGCTGCGGCAAGCACTACCGCGTCGGACCGTCCCGCGACTGGGGTGAGGCGGACCGCCTCAACGTCGTCGACTTCCAGCATGCCCAGAAGTGGACCGGATCCGACGCCGACGGCTACCCCGGCCCTGAAACCTGGCGCCGTCTCTTCGCCTGATCGCCCTGACCAGCACAAGGAGCACATCACTATGAACCTCTACGCCTCGCTGCTGCGCACGGGAGTTCCGGCCGCCGTCGGCTGGCTCGTCGCGGTGGCTCTGAGCCACGGACTCGATCTCGACGCCACGGCCGTCACGGGAGTCCTGACCCCGGTCGCCACCTTCTCCTACTACAGCGTCTTCCGGCTCGCCGAGGAGCACCTGTCGCCTCGGTTCGGCTGGCTGCTCGGCTACGCCCGTCCCCCGAAGTACGAGAACACGGCGCTCACCCTGCCGCGTACCTGACCCACGATGAGGTGACGTCGAGCAGTCCGAGAGCCAGCATGGAAGAAGACCCCCGTCTCGCGACGGGGGTCTTCGACCTCTTGGAGACTCCAGCCTACCGCCCCTCAGGCGGGTTCCGACTCTGCTTCCATGTTGGTTACAATCTATATGCAGACGTGACGTGAGCTGGAGGCGATGGAGTGGCAGAGGACAGGGCGCCGGCGGGAAGGAAGCCGTACCTGGCCGGCGGAGCTGAGTTCGCCGCGCTGTACGGCGTGAAGCGGCTTCAAGTCAGCCAGTGGATCAGCAGGGACCACACCCTCGACTACCGCTACGCCAAGATCATCAGCGGGTCGCCGTATTGGCTCCTCCAGTTCGTGAAGGGCTTCGGAGAGACGACGCCGCGCCCGAAGCACCTCAATCAGGCGGAGCTTGAGAGGCTCACGAAGGAGCAGGACCCGGGCTACTGGGTGCGGGAAGTTGAGCAACTCCCCCCGCTGGTGGGTCAGGCTGAGCTGGTGGCCCTGTTCCAGCTGCCCTCCGGCGAGCTCCTGCGCAAGGCGATCAGTACCGGCCGGTTCCGGCCTGCCGACTACAACCTGTCCGGATCGCCGATCTGGCTTCTGGAACCGGTCGTTGCAGATGCACCCGCACTGCAGGCGGGTGCACGTGCCGTGGACTGGGCCATCGACAGCAAGGTCTTGGCTGCCCTGCGTGAGGGCAGCTACGACGGGCCCGGATCCAGGATCGTGCCGCGCGGCAAGGCGGCGAACAAGACTGCCGGATAATCGCAGGTCAGAGGCTTTGGATTCTTGATTTAACCCCTGATTGCATATAGAATAGAAGCGCACCCGAGGGGGTGCGCTCCGTTCGTTCAGGGGGGATCATGTGTCGTTCCAGAGGGCCGCCGAGGGTGCCTTGATGGTGTTGTCGATCGACAATCCTTCCGCCTGAAGATAGATTCCAACACTTCAATGTGCTAGGTCTATGTCTGAGGGGGGAGTCTTGCTGATCGAACAGCCGCCGTTGTTCGGCACCATCCAGCCCGTTCGCCACCCCGCCGATGTCGGCAGCCTGACCATCCAGCAGCGATTCGAAGCGTTTCACGCGCTCAACCCCTGGGTTCTCAGGGCGCTGATCCGGATGACCGCCGACTGCGCGGAGAAGGGGTTCGGCCGCATCGGTATCGGGATGCTCTTCGAGCTCCTGCGCTACCAGTACGGCGCGGCGACCCGAGGCGACGAGTTCGCGCTGAACAACGACTACCGCTCCCGGTACGTACGGCTCCTGCTGGCCGAACACCCGGAGTGGACAGCCCTCTTCGAAGTCCGGGCCCTGCGCGCGGACTGACCACGACCTCTTGGAGCCGGATCGTGAACGCACCGGCGGGCACCGCAAAGCCGCCCGCAGTCCAACTCAAGACTCGCAAGCCCACGGGGATCGTCCCCTGGCCCCTCCTCCTCATCGAGGGCGAGGAGGGCGCGGGCAAGACCTACTCGGCCGCCCAGTTCTCCAGCAGCGACTGCATCGGACAGATGTATTGGATCGACCTCGATGAGGGATCGGCCGACGAGTACGCGGCTATCGAGGGCGCCAACTATCTGATCATCGAGCACGACGGCACCTACCGAGACATTCTCGAACAGGTTGAGGCCGTGCATGCCGAGGCCAGGCGTGCGGCGGCAGCCGGAGAGCCTCCGGTCGTCCTGACCATCGACTCGGGATCCGCCCTCTGGCGGATGCTCACCAACTGGACGTACGAACGCGGTCGCCGGACACGCAAGAACCGTGCCCTGCTTCAGGAGGACCCGGACGCCGCGTTTGACATCGGCCGGAACCTCTGGAACGACGCCACGGAGCGGTGGAACAGGATCATCTATCTGCTGCGCACATTGCCCGGCATCGCCATCGTGCTGGCCCGCGGCAAGCAGGTCAGCGCCACGGACGACAACGGTCAGCCGGTCCCGAACAAGACCGAGTGGAAGGTCTCGGCTCAGAAGGACCTTGGTTTCGACTCGTCTTGCTGGGTGCGTATGAAGCGCAATGCCGACCCGCAGGTCATCAAGGTCCGATCGCTTCGGATGCGCGTCGAGCGGAACAAACCGCTGCCGCTGCGGGACTTCAGCATCGAGGACCTGGTCTTCAACAAGCTGGGCTGCTCCGTCGAGTCCCAGCCGCGCATCATGCCCCCGCTCGTGGGCGATCTGGTACAGCCCTGGCTCGCCCGCATCGCCGGCCTGACGGACAAGAAGCTCCTGGAGGCCCTGTGGCGGGCCGTCCCGGATCCGGTGAACCGCCTGAGCCACGACGAGATCCTCACCATCCGGGCCGCCGCCGAGCAGCGCGCCGCCGAACTCGACAGCCCCCGGCGGGAGATGGGGGAGGGCCCACTGTCCGACGCCGAGAAGCTCCGTGCTGCCGCCCAGCGCAAGGCCGACGAGCAGGACGCGGACGCCGAGCAGTGACCGCCCACGCTGACCTCTTGGAGACCCTCATGTCCGTAGCCACAGTTGACGGCATCGCACCTTCCATCTGGGATGCTGCACACGGCGTGGACGCCCGGCGTCCCCGCTCTCGTCAGACGCAGCTCGGCGCCTCCGACACCGTGTGCGGCCGACGTGCCGCCTACATCCTGCACGGCACCACACCGACCGATCACCCCGACAAGCGAGCGGCGATCCTCGGAACCTTCATTCACCACGGGCTGCTTGAGTCCGCGCGCACGGAGTACGGATGGCTGGTGGAGCGCAGCGTCCAGGACAACCTGATCCGAGGACATGTCGACGTCGTACAACTCGACGCGGCGACCGCCGCTCGCCTGCCCGCTCGTCACCGGCCAGCGATACCCGCCGACATCCTCACCGTGGAGGACGTGAAGACCAAATCCACATACCTGTGGGACCGCGTTCTTCGCTACGGAGCCACGGCCGCCGAGCTGCGGCAGGTCCAGCTGTACGCGGGCGCGCTGTTCGAGGTCGGGTTCGAGGACGTTCCCGGCCAGCGGTATCTGTCCCGCCTGGGACCTCTGAACATCGGTCGTATTCGCTTCCGGTTCATCAACCGGGACTCCGGCGCGGAGCATGTCCAGGAGATCGACTTCGATCCGCAGCGCGCGGCCGAGGCCCAGTGGTGGGTGGAACGTGTGCGTGAGACCGGCAGTCCCGAAGAGATGCCCCGCGACTTCAATGGCCCTGGCCTGGACGCCATCTGCGACTACTGCCCGTTCCGCTCCCTGTGCTGGCCCGGGGCAGCTCCGGGCGTGCCCGAACAGACCGCGCTCATCCGCAACGACGCCGACCGCGAGCAGGCCCTCATCGACTACGTGAAGGGGCACGAACTCGCCAGCGAAGGCGACAGGATCAAGAAGTTCGCGCGCAAGAAGCTCGACCAGTCCCCGGAGGGGATCTACGGCCCGAACAAGCTGTCCTGGCGCGGCGGCAACGACGAGGAGAAGGACGACGTGGAGGCGATGGTCGATCTGCATGAGATCGCCGGAATCCCGGTCCCGATGACGCCGGACGTCAACCGCATGGTCAAGAACCTCAAGGATGCAGGACTGCCGATTCCCCGCCGGAAGACAGGCAAGAAGACGCCCGCGGTCATCAACATCGCGCCGGCCTGACCGACTCCGATGAGTCTCAGCCCCGCCCGGGAGCAACCGGGCGGGGCACCCCGTCCTGCCGCTGTGCCTGTACCGCCCAAGGGGAACCGTGTCCATCCAACTGATGATCGCCGCGGCCTACTTGCCGCCTGACGAGCTCAGCCAGAGCCAGAAACTCGCCCTCATGAAGATCGCGGACAGCGCCGACGACGAAACGCGCCTCGCGCGCCCCGGTCTCACCCGTCTCGCGGCCTGGGTCGGCGTGACCGACAAGCGCGCCATCACCATCGTCACGGAGCTGATAGCCAAAGGGCTTGTCGAGCGCGTGGAGACCGGCAAGGCAGGACGCGCGGCGGTCTACCGGGTCTTCCCTCTCGGGATACCGCCCACACCGACCACGCAGGAGCTGAAGGAGCGCCTGGAGGCCCGCAAGGCTGCTCCCAAGAACGCCAACAAGGCCCGCTCCGGAGTCGCGCGTTCGGCCCCCGCGAAGCCTGCGATGACCTATCAGGACGTCGAAGACCGTGAGGCCGCTCGCCGGGAGAAGGCCGAATCGCCGCAGGTCGAAGCTGGGTTCCACGGTGGGAACCCAGGCAAGGGGGAAGGGTTCCACCGGGGGAACCCAGACGAGCAGGACAGCCGGGTTCCACAGGTGGAACCCGGTGAGTTTCACGGGGGGAACCCAGTGGGTTCCAACGGTGGAACCCCTTCCTTTCCTGGTCCTTCCTCTGTCCTTCCTTCCCCCCCTACCCCCACGGCTGACGCCGCAGGGGAGCCCGCATCCGCTCCGCCAGACGACTCCGCCCCGGAACGCGGGGAGCCGTCAAAGGGGTGCACGAAGCACAGAGGGCGCCCTGCTGCTTCTTGCCGTGGGTGCGGCACCAATCCGCGTGCAGGGCGCCGGAGGGAACAGGAGGAGGCCAAGGACGAGGAACGGCGGGCGCACGGGCGCTTCTGGGACGACTGGCACGAGGACGCCGCCAGACGCCGTCGACGGGTTGCGGAGCACCCAGAGGCGACGGAAGGGGCGCGCAGAGCCGTGCGCGAGGCCGTACGAGCTCGGAAGGGCGGCAGCCAGCGAAAAACTTAGACCCCCGAAGGAAAATTTCGCCAGAAATATGGACACCCCTGGTAATGCATATAGAATAAAACCAGAAGAGAGGGAAGGGCCCCCTCTTGATCGGGAGGACGATATGGACTATCTGCCCACTCTCCGTCGCTGCCACAAGGGTGCGATCGTGCTCGACAACGGCGCTGCTGCCCGCGAGCAGATCCACAGCCTCGCCGACCTCTACCGACAGGACCCCGAGGGTGTCGGAGACCTGCTCATCCAGATCGCCGACCTGAAGGACCTGGTTGACTGCGAGCGTCACCTCGGCGGGCTCGGGTACGCCAAGCCGGTGCGGGACGAGATTGTCGGCGAACTCCTCGGCGACATCGGCGGTGCCGAGATTCACCTCGACCACCGCGACAACCACAGGGCGCTCATGCAGGCCCGCGAACTCACCAACCAGGCGCAGGACATCGCCGAGGTCGCCGGTCGTCGCGTCGGCGAGCTGGAGGCCCTGACCGCGCGAGCCCGGCAGGAGCGGCGGCGCACGGCGCCCCGACTGGTGTTCGTCACCCGCCTCTGGTGAACACACCCAGGTGCATCAATTTGCCCTGAGATAGATCCCAACTCTGTACTGTTGGCAGCCACAAGACCTCTTGGAGAAGGAACTGTGAGCAACGAACTGGCGCCGCTGGCCCCGATGCCCGTGCACAACAACACCGACGACCCGCTCTGGCTGGCCCTGTGGAACGCGTACGAGCCGGTCATCACCGCGCTGCGCCGCATCCCGCTCGTGACCAACGTCGAGTCCGGGAACATGTTCGCCATCACCGCCGAGCTCACCGACGGCTCGCATCTGTGGATCTCCTCGGCCGAGGACCTGCCCATGGACCCGGGCGCGCTGGAGGGCTTCCACGTCAAGCGCCTCCACGACGACAACCCGAACATCGACGAGGTGCTCTACGACTCCACGGAGAACGGAGAGCAGGCAGAACACGGCAACAACACCGTCCCGCTCATCCAGGCCATCACGGCTTTCGTCACCGAGCGACGCCTCGCGCCACGCGTCATTGACCAGGTCTCCGTCCGGCTTCAGGGCGTGACAGCGCAGCGCCTGCCGCTGTCCAAGCTGCTCAACGGCCCGTGCACGGACAACGACGCAGCGATCACGGAGTACGGCAACGTCGTACGCGCCATGGCGCAGAAGGGCTGGACGTGCGTCCACGCGCAAGGCGGTACGGACTGGCCGCTCAGCGTTTGGGCGCTGAACGACGAGGTCGGCATCCTCTACCTCGCGTCCGCCGGGCAGGTGATCGTCTGATGCCGGGCACCGAAGCGGTCCCGCCGAATTCGGCGGAGGAGACCGGCAAGCGCCGCTGCGCCTGCGTTATCGCCCATCCGCAGGACGAGGCCGAACGAGCCCGAGCCCAGGCCGCGTTGGACAACGGCCTCGCGACCAATGACGCCCACGGGGTGCTCGTCGCGTGCATGCAGCTGCTTCAGCCCTGCCCGGCTCGCTACGAGGTGGTGGCGCGGTGACCGTGCTGTACGTGCTGATCGTGCTCGCCCTCGCTGTTGGTGCCGGCTTCGCCGTGATGGTGATCGAAGAGCGCCGCTGGGAGGCCCGGAGCCGGGTCCCGCGGCCCACGACGTACGGCGAAGCCCACCGCAGCCTCGCCGCTCACCGCTGATCGCGCTGCCCGGCCCGATTTCGGGCCGGGCAGCCACAGACCTCTTGGAGAACACCCCGTGGGAAACGACGTCTACATCCAGACCTCTGACGGCAGGAGAGCCGAAGGAAACGGCACCTACTTCCGGTTCGCCTTCACCGCACTGCCGCGCACCCTCGACGCGATGAAGAACTTCGGGATGCTCGTCGAACTGCCCGTCCCGCTATACCCGGAGCTGGCCGCCTATGGGCTCGCGGGCGTGGACCTCCGGCCCGGCACCAAGTACGACGCGAGCACGACTAACCGCGTCGCCGAGTTTCGGACCGCCTACCAGGCCGTCAAGGACGCCTCCGAGGCAGTGCCGACCGGCATACCCAGGTACAAGATCGACTCCAACGACGGCTTCCTCGTGACGGTTGCCGAGATCACCGCCGCCCTGGCCACTTACGACGCTCATGCAGGCGTGGCCATCGCAGAGATGCCCGTGGGTGACCCGACCTGGCGGATCTGGATCGACTTCCTGCGTCACGCGCAGGCGCTCGGCGGATTCCGCACTCACTGATCTCGGCCGTTGCCCGGCCCCGCGATACGGGGCCGGGCGCGCAGGACCTCTTGGAGAACAACTACCCACATGGCCACGTGGATTGACCTTTTGTGTGGCGCTGGCGGCAGCAGCACTGGACTTGTCGAAGCCGGGCACGAGCTGCTGCTCGGCATCAACCACTGGCGGCTCGCGATCGAAACGCACGCCGCCAACCATCCCAACTGTGAGCACGCCGTCATGACGCTCAGCGACGGCTTCCCCATGCGCATGTTGCCCAAGGCCGACGCCCTGTGGGCATCCGTCATCTGCACCGAGATCAGCCCCGCGGGCGGCAAGCCCCGAGAGACGAACCAACTTGATCTCCTCGACCTGCTCGAGGAGGAACGCGACGACTGGGAGTCCCTGACCAAGGACGCCTTCGAGGCGACGAGGGTTACCGCGTGGTGCGTGGTGCGAGCCGCTGAGGCGAAGCGGTTCAAGGCCATCGTCGTCGAGAACGTCGTCGAATTCGGCCTGGACTGGGTCCTGTTCGCGACCTGGCTTCAAGCCATGGAATTGCTCGGATACCAGTACCAGATCGTGTGCGTCAGCAGCGCCCACGTCGGTGACGAGGTCAACCTGCGCGCTCCGCAGTGGCGTGATCGGATGTACGTGGTCTTCACCCTCAAGACCATGCGCAAGCCCGACCTGGAGCCCAGGCCGCTCGCTCCCTGCGTCGTCTGCGGTGAGGACGTCCACGCCGTCCAGTCGTGGACCAAGACCGACGGCCTGCGCATCGGGAAGTACCGGCGGGACTACATCTACCGCTGCCCCAACACCCGTTGCCGCCACGCCATGGTCGAGCCGTACGTTCGTCCGGCCAGCGACATCATCGACTGGAACGATCTCGGAAAGCGGATCGGCGACCGCAAGAAGCCCCTCGCTGACACCACCATGGACCGCATCCGCGCGGGCCGCCTCAAGTTCCCCTGGCGTCCCTACGCGATCTCGCTCACCCACGGCAAGGACGGCGGGGACAGGGCGTTCGCTGTCCAGGACCGGCCGCTGCCCGCCCGGACGGTGAAGCAGGGCGACGCTCTTCTGGTGCCGACCGGCGGCTCGTGGAACACCGACGCCGTTCCTCTCGACGTGCCGATGCGTACGCGCACCACCCGCGAGAGCGAAGCCCTGCTGACGATGGACCCGTTCATCATCGAGTACCGCAACCACGCCACCGCCAGCCCCGCGAGCGACCCGCTCAGCGTCGTCACCGCCCAGGGCAACCATCACGGCCTCGTCACGCACGCCGGCGCATTGGCCGACCGCGCGCGGAACACCCTCGTCGTGCCGTACCGCAAGGCCGCGGTGACGACGGCCGCCGAACCCATCCACACCCTCTCCACCCGCGACTCAGCCGCTCTGGTGCAGAACGTCCCGGACATCTACGACTGCTACTTCCGGATGCTCAAGCCCCGCGAACAGCTCGAAGGGCAGCGGTTCCCCAAGAAGTACGTCGTCTACGGCAACCAGGCCGAGCAGACCGCGCAGGCAGGTAACGCGGTCTCGGTCAACGTCGCCCGGTGGATAGGCCAGCGATTGGAGCCTGTCCTGTGACCGGATCACGAACCCTGATCGGCACCCACGTCACCTCGCACGCTCCGTGCTTCGGCGACGAGGACTTCGCCGTTGCTGACGACAGGTGGAAGAACGGCCTGGAACTGGTCGCCATCTGCGAACCCGTCCTCTACGTCTGCGGCCGCTGCCCCTATCGGGCCGCCTGCATCCGGCAAGTCGTCCCAGCCAAGAGCCTGTTCACCGGCGTCTGCGGCGGCCGGATCTGGCTCAACGGCGTGATCATCCACGAACTGCCGGATGCCGACCCCACCGAGCTGCCAGTCCCGGTCATCCGCAAATCGTGCGGCACGGCCGCCGGATCGCGTGCTCACCGCCGGGCCGTAGAGCAGCAGTGCTCCCGGTGCCTGCCCCACTACCGCCCCGGACCGAACCCACTGGACGCGGAGGAGCAGTCCGCGCAGCAGCTCGAACTCCCCGACGCTCCCTGACCAACCGAGAGGATTCACAGTGAAGCACCTGACCGCCACATGCACCGGCACCCCGGAGGGCTACCGGATTCGAGTTCTGGACGAGGACCACGACGTCTGCTTGGTGCAGCTCCTCTTCGACTGGGACAGCTTCCGCCCGGCCAGCGCCGGTCACCGGCTGATTGAGCACGGCTACAGGATCCGACCCGACGCCCGAGCTTCGGACGCTGTGAACGGCTGGAGAGAGGTCCCGGGGCAACCCCGAACCTGGTCCGTTCCGGTCATACCGACGAACGGGGACACTTCAGATACGCAGACGATGGTCGGCGAGCGTCTCGTCGAGGCGGTCTCTCACTGGGCGGAGGGACGCCACGACCAGGCCCGGGAAGTCCTAGCGGACCTTGCGCGGAACGGGACCCCCTCGCTGCTGTACGGCGCCGCGACGGGTCTCGCGCTTATGGCGAAGGAAGCCTTGGCGAAGATGCAGGGCCTCAATGCCGACACGGCGTTCTGGATCATTCTGACTTCCGACGGCAGCCGTCCCGAGGACATCCTCCCGCAGCCACACCTCTTCGCAGCACGCTTTATCACCGCGTTCGCTAACGGGGACACCGCGACCACGCTCGCCCTTTATGGAGCCGCATTCACCGCACCAGATCCCGAACTGCTGTCCCACTGCTTGGAGATGCTGTTGGCGGCCACCGGTGAGGCAGTGCGCGCCGCCACTCCGGGGGCCGATCGATGACCAGCTCTGCCACCTACTCGTCAGACGGACTGCGCCACGACGTTGCCGACCCGGTGACATGGAGCGTCCGGATCTGCGCGGGGCGATGCGGCACGTGCATCTTCCGGCCGGGCAACCTGATGCGCTTGGAAGAGGGGCGCGTGGCAGAGATGGTCGCCAACGCCATCGCCCAGGAGGGGCACATCGTCTGCCACGCCACACTCGGCACCGATGCCCCCGCCATCTGCGCGGGCTTCGCCGCGCACCGGAACGGTCGTGCCGCTTCCCTCGCCCTGCGCCTGGCCCGAGCCCGTGTCCTTCGCGCCGTCTGGGTTCACGTCGACACCAGAAAGGTGGAGTCGTGACCAGCGTGCTCGCCCTGCTTGTCCTGCTCGCGTGGGTAGCGGGGGCCGTGGTGCTGGCGGACGCCTTCCGGAGGCTGTTCGCCCACGACCCGATCCTGCGACTGGTCTGCCAACTGCGGCCGGGCGTCGTCGCCTTGTACCTCGCAGTGGTCATCGTCGCGTGGCCGGCGGCGGTGGCGGCGAAGGCCCTGTCGGACCTCGTCGACCGGGGCCGCAGGTGACTCATATCAAGCCTGGACGGATCTTCGCGGCCTGCGACCCGCGGGACAGCATCCGCATACGAATCGAGCAGTACAAGCCGGGGGACATGCGCGCCCTGGTCGCAGACGCCGCGACCGGCCGGAGGCGCCGCCTCATGCTGATCTCGGCCTTGCATACGTCGGCCTTCACCAACGCCGGCGTGCCCCGCCGGAGCGGATACGCCCCCGAAACAGCAGAGTCGGCACCGCCCACAGCAGTTGCCCCGGTCGGCGTTCCGGGCGAGGAGGAACCGGACTGGTTCGAGGGGATGCCCGGTCGCCGGTTCAGGGTCGCGCTGCCGCCCCGGCTGACGCTCCTGAACGCCAACCAGCGGCTCCACCATCACAAACGCGCGGAAATCACCAGGGTGTTGAGGCGCGCGGCTTGGGCCGCCTCGCGTGCGGTGCCGCACCTGGAACGGGTCCACATCATCGGCGTCCTGCACCCCGAGGACAGGCAGAGGAGAGATCCGGCCAACTGGTACCCCAGCTTCAAGGCGTGCGTCGACGGGCTGGTGGACCAAGGCGTCCTGGCCGACGACGACCACACGCGCGTCGTCGGCCCGGACATGCGCATGGGGCACGTGGTCGCAGGAGCGCGGCTAGTCCTCCACATACGCGACCTCACGCCTGAGGAAATGGCTGCTGGCCTGCGGAAATAAAGTTCTCCGGTGATCAAGAAAATTCGCCGAAAATCTTGCCCCCCTCCCAAATGCATATAGAATAGAACCAGAAAGAAGGGGGAGCGACCCCCTTCTTCAATCGTCAGGAGAGACCGTGACAGACCCCTTCAGTCCCGAGGGTATCCGCCAGCGCCTGAGCGTCGACCAGATCAGCCCTGCCCAGGTTGACCGGCTGGCCGAGGCCATCGCGGAGTCCCTCCAGCGGACCTGCAAGGAGTGGTTCCCCGGCGCCGAATACGACAACTGGCGGCAGATGCTCCCCGAGCCGCTGCTCGACGTCCTGGTCCAACTCCTCACCTGGGACGAGGACGGTCGAATCGTGGCCGACCGCATGCCCGCCGTCGCAGTCACCTGCATCTTCCTGGATCTGCAGAACCGTCCCATCCCCGTCGGCTGACGCTGTCAACGACTCCGCCCGGCGCCCGGTGACCGCCGCATCCCGGCCGCCGGGCGGCCTTATGTCAAGGAGGCAAGTGAAGTGCAAGATCCCTGCCCGATCGCGGACCGACGGGTGTGTGGGGCCACCCGCACCCTCGCTCTCGCCGTGCTGAGACGCATGGCCGTGACGGCGGTGGCGATCGAGCCTCGCATCAGGACTCTCGTCGCCACCCGCAACGACCCGGGCTACGCCTTGTGGCGTCTGCATGGCGATGACGGACGACTCCTCCTCCGGTTCGACCTGCAAAAGCCGGCGGACCCGATCTGGGACAAGCTCACCGCTGATCTATGCCTACTCGCGCGGCTCGCGGACCTGCGCACGCACCCGCCCGGCTACTACTACGTCCACCCGCTTGCCGACCCGCGTGACGTCGCCGTCCCTCTTCCCGCCAACCCCCGGGGCCTTCCCCCGCGCACGATTGGACCCCTTCAGTGATCGCCACGACACACGCCGACTGCTGTTGTGCACCGACGGCGCGTACGCGCCGCTCGAAGAACGAGGTCAAGGCGTCGGCGGAATCCTCGATCTCGTCGACGACGCGAAGGATGCCGCCGCCCTGGTCGTCGACGACGCGATAACCGCCAGCGTGGACGAGTCCGCCGACAACGCCACCGCGCTCGTCGTGGACATCGCTGAGGCTTGACCTCCCCCTTGTCTGTCCGAGAAGCAGCCGCCCCCTACCCGGAATGCATATAGAAAAGAAGCATTCGGGGGTGGCTCACATCCGCAACCGGAGGCACCCATGTCCGCCCGCCCCTCGACACCGACGCTCAACACGCCCGAACACCACTTCGGCGCCATGTTCTTGATCCTCATGACCCGCTCGCCGGACGACGAGACGTTGCGCGCTGCGCTGCGCCTCGCCGAAAACGCCGCCGTCGCTGCCTGGGCGCTGCGCCCGGAGGGGCTGATCACCCTCACCGTCGAGCAGTACCGGCAGCTCCTCGACTACACCGCCGCCTCCGAGGTCTTCGACCTGGCCCTGTTCCTGGGCGGCGACAGGAAGCAGATCCGGACCCTCATGGACTACATCGCCGGAGTCATGGCGGAAGTCCACCCGCGCTACCCCTCCCCGAACCCCCAGGCGTGACAGGCCTGTTGGCCTGCGCAGTACCCCGAAGGAGAACCGTGACCAGTCCACCCGACCCGCAGTGGTGGGTCATCTACCACGAACCGACCCCCATCGAGATGACGATCACCGCTGTCGAGCCTCCTCCCAGCGACGACGCCGCCCACGACAAGCGGTGCGCCGAACTGGAGGCATCCGGCCAACTCGCCTATGTCATCTCCGCGCCTGACCAAGACGCCGCCGCAGAGATCGCCGGCCGGGCCTGGGCCGAAGAGCTCGTCACCAACCCGGCACGCCATGCCACCGCTGAGGCGTACCTCGCCGCCAACCGGCGGCCCAACTAACCGAATTGGAGAACGACATGAACCCCGACATGCTGAAGGACCTGTGCGCGAGCGTCGTGAGCCGCTTGAGCCTCCGCCCCACCACGGTCGAGGCCGCGCTACTGGTCACCCTTCACCACTTCAGCGGTGAATCTCGCAATCCCGCCGTCGCCCACATCGGACTCACCCCTGATCAGTACGTCCGGCGGTCCCTCTCAACCCCCCGCTTCGAGGCCACCCTCGCGAGTGCCGCCCTCAAGGCCGAGGGCCGAGAAGCCGACGCCCGCCTGAACTGGGAGGCGTACGTACAGCGGGAGCAGGAAACAGCCAGGCTTGCCCATGAGGCCATATCGAAGACGGCTCTCCTCGCCGACGCCGACGCTATCCACCGCATCGGTCGTCAGCTCGGCCTCTGCGGCGAATGCACGGACCAGCTCGTCTCCGGCGTCGTGCTCACCCTGGCGCTTGGATACCCCTACCGCACTGCTGATCAACGGCACCTCAGCCTGACGGACCTGCTCGCCCAGGTCACCACCGAGGAACTGACCGAGCTGTTGCGGCACGCCGCGCAGTCGGCGACGGGCCGCACCGAAGAGGCCGCCGCCACGCTCCGGCGCCTGCAGCGCGAAGCGCGCTGACATTCCCCCGTGGCGGCCTGCGTGCCGCCACGGGACGCCTCGATCGCACCGAATCCAGGAGATCCCATGAGCCAACTCGACCTGTTCGCCGACGCCGGCGAGCCCGAAGAACAGCCCACCCCAGCGACCCCCGTGACACCGCCTCGCAGATTCCTCGCCGATCTGCCGCCGGCGCCCCGACCTGTCACGATCGCCACCCGGCCCCGCACCGCGCTCGCCACGGTCAAGCGCATCCTGGGCCACTACCGCCCGTCACAGAGGAACCCGCACGCCCACGCATTCGACCTGGCAGAGGCCGTCAGCTCTGCCTGGCACCACGCGCATGGTGGGAGCCGCATCGAAATCCCCGTTGGTACGGTCGCCGCGCTCGCCCTGTGGCCCCTGCGCGGCCCGGACGCATACCTCGCCGCCGACTGGTGGCTCAGCCTCGACGATACCGAGCTGCTGGCCGCCTTCCGCGAGTGCTGGGCCCGCATGTGGATCATGCGACCTGACCTCGTAGACCGGGCCACGCCCCTGCACAAGTGGGTCGACGACGAGAAGCCCGATCCTCGGCGAGCCGTCGCCGTACGAGCCGTCGTCGAGGCCGCGATCACCAACGGACTCCTGCATCTGACCACCAGCGATGACCCCGATCTCCGCTCCACCACCGATGTGATTGGAATTCTGCTCACCGTCATGCGCTCCGAGGATGCTCACGACGCGCTCGCGGAGATACACACGCCGCCGGACGTCGCCTATCTGATGGCCAGAATGCTGCTCGACGACATGCCGCTTGAGCCCGGCATGAAGTTCGACGAGCCTGCGGGCGGGACCGGCGGCATGTACCGCGCCACCGTGCAGGTCATGCGTGAACGGGGCATCGACCCGCACCAGTTCGGATGGTCGCTGACGGACATCGACCCCCTCGCGGCGGCGGGCGCGGCTGTCAACGCAATCCTCTGGGACCTCGGCCCGCACGTGCTGATTGGGTGCGGCGACACCTTGCACGAGGGCAACGTGTACGCCAGGGCCGCCCAAGAGGCACTGGAGTCCCTGGAGCGCCGCGATCGACTGCACTCGCAGGCCGTCTTCCTCGCGGCCATCCAGAAGGTCGAGGCTCTGATGCACGATATAGCGGCCTGACCTGCGGGAATTGCCTTAGTCGATCTTGAACTCCTCCCCGAATGCATATAGAATAGAACCATAAGGGGAGGGGAGTCATGGAAGAGCCACCGTTCACATACCCGTACTGCCGCAACCACGACATCCGGTGTCAGAAGCCGGGCTGCGAGGCCTGCGCCTGCGACCACTGCTTCGACTGCGGAGCCTGCCCCACCGAGGCGTGCGACCACGACGCCTAGCCCACCACGACTTCCACAACGCATCACGACTGGAGCGCACATGACCTACAAGAAGGGCGACCGCGTCGCCCTCGTGCACACCACCGACCCGCACACCGAACTCAAGCCCGACGACGAAGGCACCGTCCACCGGTTCGACGCCAACCTCTCCATGCTCTCCGTTAACTGGGACAGCGGCTCCACCCTCTCGATGCTCCTCGACGACGGCGACGAAGTGCGCCCCGCGTAGCCACCCGGGGCCTGCCCCGGCAGGGGCGGGCCCCGCTCCACCCGCAGACCTCTTGGAGAACGCCACATGCTCATTACCGACGCCGCAGTCCGAGAAGCCGCGGCCAACCTCGCCCAAAGCCTCGGCGGAGACTGGGCGATCGACACCGCAGCGCCCGCCGACGGCGCAGCGCACCTCGTCTACAGCGACGGGCGAGGTATCAGCTTCCGCCCCATCTTCGGCGGAACCACCGTCCAACTCTGGATCACCGGCGGCCGCGTACACCCGCTCCCCGACGACGCCACCCTGGCCGACCGCGCCCTCCGCGAAGCACAACTCACTGCACGCCTGGCCGAAGGGCACCGCTACAACAAGGCGACCACCCTCGTCACCGAAGCCGACGAAGATCCGGAACTCATCATCCTGCGCACCCTCGAAGGCGACCTCCTTCCCGCCTTCGACTACAAGCCCCGATACGTCGGCCACCGACCCTGGATAGACCTGTTCGACAAAGCCCTCTCGCAAGTCATGGATGAAGCCCCGCCGGCCACGGGCACCTCGCTGCGCGACGGTGGCCCCGAAGCCCACACGACACCGCCGGACGTCGGTGAAGACGCCGAGCCCGCGGCCGACACCGAAGTTGGCCCCGAAGCCGACAGCGACTCGGTGATCCAGCCTGACCCAACCCCCGCGCCCGACGCTGACCAGCAGGCCGACACTCCCGCAGCCGACGAGGTCCAGGAGGAAGGCCCGTCACCTGTCGAAGAACCCGACCCCGAAGTTGCGCAGTCCCCGGGTTCCGGGCCCGAGACCAACCCCGCCTCGGAGCCGGGGCCCTCCGGTGAGAGCGGCGGTGAAGCGGATATCCAACCGGCGACTGAGGCCAGCCCCGGCACGAAACAGCGCGCCCGCAACCCCACCCCTAGGCGCCGCCCGGAGACCAGCTCCACCTGACCGCGCACGACTCGACCAGGGGAGCACGGCCCGTGCCGCGCTCCCTCCGGAGCGCGATAACCAACGAGACCAGCGCCGTTGGTGACCCTCCTTGGATCTGCCGATACGATGCTCGGGGTGGCCTCAGATCGACTCGCTTTTATTCCACGCCTTGAGGGGGAGCGGGTCAGTGGCGGCAAAACCAACGGCTATCCCAAACCTGCGCACACTCGCTCCAGGTGCCAGGCGTGCCGCAGGTGTCAGAACCATGCTTGTGACACAGGGTCAGGACTGTCCGGTTTCGCCGCCGTCGCGTTCGGCGACGGCACGAGCAAGAAGATTCCGAACATTTCGTGTCAATGAGTGGTCCTCGCCGAGGACTCGCATGCTGTCGGTCAGGGTCTGTTCGAGCAATGGGATGGCCTGTCCCAGGTCCCCCGCCACACCGTAGGCGAACGCGAGGTTGTTGCGGGAGACAAGAGTGTCGGGGTGGTCCTCGCTTAGCGCCCGCACCCGGCCGGTCAGGGTCTGTTCGAGCAATGGGATGGCCTGTCCCAGGTCCCCCGCCCGCAGGTAGGCGCCCGCGAGGGTGCTGCGGCAGGCCAGGGTGTCGGGGTGGTTCTCGCCCAGGGCCCGCACCATGTCGGCCAGGGTCTGTTTGAGTAACTGGATGCCCCGCGCCAGGTGCCCCGCCTCTTGATACGCGCGGGCGAGGTTGTGGCGGGAGGCCAGGGTGTAGGGGTGGTCTTTACCCAGCACCCGCACTCGGTCGTCCAGGGTCCGTTCGAACATTGCGATGGCTCGTTCCGGGTCCCCCGCCTCCCGGTAGGACAGGGCGAGGTCGTGGCATGAGGCCAGAGTGTCGGGGTGGTCCTCGCCCAGCACACGCACTCGGTCAGCCAGGGTCCGTTCGTGCAGCCCGATGGCCCGTCCCAGATCCCCGGCCTCCCGATAGGTGCGGGCGAGGTTGTGGCGGGCGGTCAGAGTGTAGGGGTGGTACCCACCCAGCACTATCACCATGTCGGTCAGGGTTCGTTCGTGCAGCTCGATGGCCCGTCTCAGGTCCCCCGCCGACCGGTAGGTGCAGGCGAGATTGTGGCGGGTGGAAAGGGTGTCGGGGTGGTTCTCGCCCAGCGCCCGCACCATGTCGGCCAGGGCCTGTTCGAGCAACGGGATGGCCTGTCCCAGGTCCCCCGCCGACCGGTAGGCGTTAGCGAGGGTGCTGCGGCAGGCCAGGGTGTTGGGGTGGTCCTCACCTAGCACCCGCACGGTGCCAGCCAGAGCACGCCGGAGGTGGCCAATCGCGCGGGTGAGCTGGCCCTGACCGTCGAGGAATTGCCCGGTGAGGTTGAAGAGGTATGCCGTGGAGTGAGTGTCAGTGTCTGCGGGTGAATGGTCGGCCAGGGCGTCGATATGGGGGATCAGGGTGCGCCAGGTGGGCCAGTCGACGGGATCGTCCCAGTCGGCGGGCAGGGCGTCGTGCAACTGTTTGGTCGCCTGGGTGAGGGCCTGGTCGACGAGTTGGGGCGTTCGGTGGCGTTCGCTGGGGTCGGGAGTACGGGTAACGGCCTGGACGAGCCGGTGGACGGCCAGGGTCTGGGCGGCGGGGTCGGCGGTGATCATGCTGTAGGCGTTCAGGATGCCGATCGCTTTGATCAGTGCGGGCGGGTTGGCGAGGCCGTCCAGGATGGTCACGGGGATCTGGTCAGGTGCGTACCAGGCCAGCAGGCGCAACAGGTCGGCGGCTTGGGGCTGGAGAGCGGTGATCCGATCCAGGGTAACGTTCCAGATCTTGGCGATGGTGTGCTCGTGCGGGGTGACGACGGCGCCGTCGCCGTACATCTCCGCCGGGTACTCGTCGAGCAGTGCGAGGTAGGCGCGGGGGGTGAGCGGATTCTGCGCGAGGTAGGCGGCTGCCTGTTCGACAGCCAGGGGGAGGTGGCCCAGTTCGGCGCACAGTTCGGAGGCGCCGTCCAGGTCCCTGGGGCCGGCGTGGGTGGCAATGCGGGTGAGCAGGTCCAGGGATTCGGCTTCATCCAGAACGTCAAGGCGTACGGTCGTGGTGACGTTGTGCCAGACGGTGGCAAGTCTGCTGGTGATCAGGAAGCGGCCGTTGGTGGGTCGCGCGAGCAAAGGGGCGATGTCGGAGGGGTCGTTGACGTTGTCCAGGATCAGTAGCCAGCCGGAGTGGGTGGCAAGCCACTGCAGGGCACGCTCGGCCAAGTCCTTTGGCGAGAGCGCATCGGGCAGGCCCGATTCCAGAGCGGTGGCCAGTTCGACCAAGCCCTCCTGAACGCTGGTGGCACTGGAGGCGTTGATCCATCGGACCGGGGTGCAGCCGTGGGCGCGGGTGGCAGCCCAGTGGGCGGCCAGCGTGCTCTTGCCGATCCCGCCCAGCCCGTGCATAGCCTGCACCACCACCCCGCCCGGAGCCGCCAGTGCAGCATCCAACCGGTCTAGTTCGGTCGTGCGCCCGACGAACATCCGTGGTCGCACCGGCAGATTGTCCAGTCCAGCCGGAGCCGCCACTTCAGCGGGTGGCCGAACCGCCCCGGGCGGCAGATACACCACCCTGGCACCGTCCCCGGTCAGCACTGGGGCGTAGCTGTCACCCCCGATGGCGGCGGCCCGCTCGGCGTTTGCCTCCGCCCGTGAGTCGGTGGTGGGCGGTTCTGGCTGCGTACTGGTGTGCCTGAAAGGCCACTTCACGAGTGGTCGCCCCCAGCCTGGTCGCCGGTGGACAACGGGCCGGAGTTGGTTCCGCCGATGGCGATCCCACGGTTCCCGGAAGCAGACACCGTATCCGGGGCTGGCAGCGAAGCGGGGTGTGGTCCGGCAGCAGGCTGAGCGGGTAGGGGCTGGGCGGGCGTGGTTGTGTCGCCAGTGGAGACGGGAGATTGGTTGTCCCCGCCGATGGCGACGGCGCGCTCGGCCGTGGCTACAACCGAGCGGCCGGAGGTTCCGGTCGCTGGGGCCTGAGTGGTGGCGAAGCCCTGGCCCCACAGCACGGCCAGCGAGCCCAGCACCGCGCCGAGCGCGCCGGCCAGTGACCAGCGGATCGCGGGGTCCTTGAGTAGAGGCGGCAACACGATGGCCCCGCATAGCCACGCTGGCACCGCGAAGGCCGCGGCCGTTATCAGCCCCGCCACCACCCACCTAACGTTCCGTCCCATGTCGCCCCCACCCGCGCCGAATGTCCGTGTCTATCACCACGATGGCAGCAACATCCCCGCCCCGACCCGCCTTTGCGCATACAGGGCACGCCGAGCCCGGCATGTGGCGACCGCCACGAGGCAGGGAGAGCCCCAGGCGGAGGGTTCATCCTTCACACCGCGCGCCCCAAGCCTCGCCCCGCCCGCTCTCTCCAGCGCACTCTGGAAGAGGGGCGACTGAGCCGGATAGGCTGACGAGACAACGTCTGGCCTGTGGAAATGGCCACAGAGGCTCCGCCCCGAGCAGAGGGGCGGAGCCTCTGCGCGTTGGAATGAAAATCCGCTGCGGGCGGGTTCGAAGGCCCGTCCTTGAGCTGGCGCGATCGCCTTTCGTGCCTTCGGCCCGATCCTGTCGGGCCTCTTTGAGGCCGAGTTGAGGCCGCAAGGACAGGAACAGACTGACAAGGGCTGACCAGCCCCAACCTGGGTAACCGCATCTGACCTGCGAAAACGTCAAGGATGAGCATTGATCGGCAAGGACCGCCAAGATCCTCAAAGGACTCATAATCCGTCGGCCGTGGGTTCGAGTCCCACCCGCCCCACCACTCACTTCTATGACCTGCGGAAACGTCTCACCACGGGTGCGACTCAGGGCCTTCGGCCAGGAACTGAATCCGCTGCTCGTGGGTTCAACTCCGGTTCTGTCAGCGTGCGTTGGGATCACAGCAACCTGCGCAGACGGTGCGGGCGACGGTTTCGAAGTCGCGGTCGTGAGGGAGCGGAGTGAGGCCGGCTTCCTCGGCGGCGGCCACCAGGAGATCGACCGGGCCTGCGGTGCGGTCCGTGGCGGAACGGGCCGAGTGGAGGACTTCCCGTTCGGCCGCTGTTCTGGCGGAGCAGGGCGCGGGCGAGGGCGGAATGCGGATGAGGTAGTCGGCGACGGTCACTCGTTCGCTCGGTGTCGCGGGCGTCGCGTGCGGCGGTATGAGTGCTTGTCCCGCAGTCAGGGGCATGCCGGTGTCGATGAGGAACGCCGCCGCCTGGGGCAGCGCGAGCGGGAAGTGTCCGAGCCGGTCCGCCGGCGCGTGCAGTTCCCTTGTGTCGTCCCGCCTTCGTCCACCGTGAGCCGTGAGCGGAGGTAGTCGACGGCCTCCTCGGGGCGCGAAGGTTCCGACCGGCACGATCCGGGCGGACGAACGGATCACCGCCGCGTCCCGCCGACGGGTCGTCACCACGCTCCCGACCCGCAGGTCCGCCGGTTCGTCGACGTCGTCCAGGACCACGAGCCGTGGCCGCGTCGTCGTACGCAGCCAGGCCACGAAGAGGTCGGCCTGGGTCTCGTCGTCCCAGCCGCTCCCGCCCTCTCCGCCCGCGACCACCCGCCACGCGCGGGCCGACCACGACCTCGATGCCGTCAGGGCGATCGAACGGCTCACGGCCCTCTTCGCCAGGCTGCCCACCGATCTCGCCCCGTGGGCTCACGACGCCCTGCCGGACCTGCCGCTGAGGGACTGATCGGGATGTGCCCCGCGCGTGACGGACCACATGAAGTGCTGGATCAGCCGCAGCGCCCGCTCTGTGTCCCAGAGCCGAGGGGAGGCCAGGGGGCCGCTCTCCGCGCACAGCTCGTCCGGTGGGAGATCCGCCATGCTGGGCAGGGCGCGCAGCACGTCGGTCAGCAGCGTGCGGAAGTGCTCGCCGACCGGTTCGGCGGCCGCCCGACGCAGTCGTTCCAGCGCCGTCTCCACAGCGGAGAGCCGGGCGAGCACGGCAGCATCGTCGACGGCCTCCCCGGGCGGCGGTGCGAAGTCCATGGACCGCAGGACTCGTTCGGCCACGGCGGAGTCGACCGGCGCGGCCCGCCACTCGTGGGCATCGAGTGCGACGTCGGCGCGCTGCACGATCTCGGCCACCGCCCGGGCGATCGGCCGGGGAAGCAGGGCGAGCGGGCGGCCGGTCCACTCGCGCGCGTACTCGGCGAACGAAGGGTCGCTCCTGATGTCGCTGCCCACCTCGATGTAGTCGATGTCGATCCGCTCGTGGGCCTCGGAGTGCTCCCACAGCAACTCCACCGGGTGGTAGGCGTGCTCGTCCAGGAACCTCCACCATGCCTCTCGACCGAGGGGGGAATCGAGCAGCGGCAGCACGATCCTGCATGCGTAACACACCACGTCGACAAGTTCGGCCACGTTTTCCTCCATCGGTCGGCGGCCTCGAACCCTGGTCGGGGCCGCCGACCGCCCATTC
The DNA here is from genome assembly GCF_039532765.1 of Streptomyces longisporus. Taxonomy (NCBI): domain Bacteria; kingdom Bacillati; phylum Actinomycetota; class Actinomycetes; order Kitasatosporales; family Streptomycetaceae; genus Streptomyces; species Streptomyces longisporus. The sequence continues at coordinate 345,640 of NZ_BAAASG010000028.1, read as the reverse complement.
TGCGCGGGTCGGCGGGTTCGGTGCGGTGTTGTGCCCGTCGGGGTGCTGTGAAGAGGGAGCCTCGGTGGTGCCATTGCGCGTACGCTCGCGCCCAAGGAGGGCGCCATGGCCGGGCATGCGAAACCGATCAGGATGTGGTGGCTGGTCACGCTGACCGCCGTGACCATGGCGGTCATAGCGGTCGTTCTCGTGCTCCAGGCCGACTCCGGCGAGGCGACCTCGCCCCGGCCGAGCGATCCTCCCTCGGCCACCTCGTCCGTCCTCGGATAGGCAGTTCTCAGCCCGCTTCCCCGTGCAGGTCGTCGCGCAGGCGGCGCAGGTCGTCGGCGTGGCGGCCCAGGCCGTTGAGGCGCAGCCGGGCTGCCTCCGTGCGGGGGCCGGGGCGGAGCGTGAAGGCCAGGTCGAGGGATTCGCGCAGCATCCAGAGGTCGTAGGCGAGGAGCCGTGCCGCCTGGGCCTGCGCCCGCTGCAGATCCGGCTCGGTGAGTTCGAGGTCCTGCAGTCGGGTGCGCAGGCGGTGCAGGGTGCTGCTCTGGCGGCTGCACATACGTGCCGTCCGGCGGGAGACGGGACCCGGTTCGCCACAGGCGGCCACCGCCTCGTCGGCCGGTGTCTGGGCGGCCACCGCCTCGTCCAGGACGGCGACCAGCGCGAGCAACTGGGTCCGGCGCGAAGGGCGGGCGGGTGCCGGGCGGTGGGCGAGCGTCCGTGCGGCGCGGTGCCACCGGACGGCGCCCTGGGGTGTGCGTAGGCGCATGGCTCCAGTGTGCGCCGCGGACGCCGGGAGCCGACCGTCACGGCCAGTGTGGTTGGAAGACCGCCGTGAACAAGATCCTCCAGGAGCTGGGGAAGACCGAGCGGCCCTCATGCAGCGCTGGCAGCCGGGGGACGCGGTGTACGTCTGGACTTCCGGCCGGGCGCCTACGGTACGGCGACCGCGCTGACCGAGGCCTTCGCCGACGCTCCCGTCCGCCACAACGGCCGGTGTGGATCCCCGTGGGCCGGCGCGCGCGTCCCGTACCTCCCGAGGCGGTACTCCACTGGGCCGATCCCGACTGGTTCAAACCGGCTCGAACATAACGGGCTAATGGGTTTCTAAGGGTCGTCCTCATCACGGAGGAGTAGCGGTTTCTGTCCCAGGTCGTACTCCGGAGGCATGGCAGGTGTCTCCGTGGGCACGATGTGGCGAAGTGGCGCGCGGACCAGGCTGGTTCACGTAAGCCAGCCGGTCCGAGGAGGGCGTCATGAACCGTCAGACCCGCGTCCGTGTCAACCGCAGGCCCGCCACGCCCCGCGACACCACCATCGACCGCAGGACGCCGTCGGGGCGGATCCTGCCGTACTGATGCCGCACGCGGACCACCCCGCGGATCCTGCGAGGAGTGACAGCCGACTTCCGGGGTACGCGGGCTGACATCAAGGGAGCCGGTGGGGCAGGGGAGGCGGTGGTGAGCATGCACGTCGACGGGAGTGGTCGGCAGTGACCCCCGACGACGACGCAGGCCTCGCCCCCTTCGTGCACCCCGCGCTCCTCTACGCCGACGAGGACGAGTACCTCGCGGGCACCGTCCCCTTCGTCCGGGACGCCCTCACGGCCGGTGAACCCGTCGCCGTGGCCGTGCCCGGGGAGCGCCTCCGGCTGATCCGGGACGCGTTGGGCGAGGACGCCGCGTCCGTGCGGTTCCTGGACATGCGGGAGGCCGGGCGCAACCCCGGCCGGATCATCCCCGCGGTGCTGCGTGCCTTCGCCGACGCCCAGCCGACCGGCACCCGCGTCAGCATCATCGGCGAACCGATCTGGGCCGGCCGTACACCCTCCGAATACCCCGCCTGTGTCCAGCACGAGGCACTGATCAACGCCGCCTTCCGGGGCCGGAGCGCGACCATCCTGTGCCCGTACGACATCCGGCGCCTCGACCCGCAGATCGTCGCGGACGCCTACGCCACCCACCCCACCCTCGTCCTTGGCTCCGGACGGCGGGAGGACAGCCGGGCCTACGCCCCCGGGGACGTCGTGGCCCGCTACAACGAACCGCTGCCGCCCGTACCGGTCGTCCCGCCCTCCCTGTCCTTCCGCTTCGACACCGACTCCCTCTCCGAGGCCCGGCACCGCGCCGTCGACGAGGCCGTACGCCTGGGCCTCGCGTCTCCGCGGGTCGAGGACCTGGCGCTGGCCACCGCCGAACTGGTCACCAACAGCGTGGTGCACGGCGGCGGTTCGGGCGTGCTCGGTGTGTGGGCCGAGGACGGGTACGTGGTGTGCGAGGTCCGCGACAAGGGCCATCTGACCGATCCGCTGGCCGGCCGCAGACCGGTCCCGCGTGACCAGCGCGGCGGCCGTGGGCTCCTCATGGTCAACCTCCTCGCGGACCTGGTGCGCGTCCACACCGGTCCGGAGGGCACCGCCGTGCGCTGCTGGTTCGCCCGATGACCGGGCGTCCGGCTGCTCGGCGTCCGTCCGGGGCTCACATGACGGTCGCGCCGAGCACCAGCGGCTCGATTCTGCCCTCCAGCATGTAGCCCAGGCCCTGTACGGCACACACGTCGGGCCGTTCGGCGATGTGCACCGGCATGCCGGTGGCCTGCCGCACCATCTCGTCCAGCCCGGGCAGCAGCGCGCTGCCGCCCACCAGCATGATCCCGCGGTCGACGAGGTCGGCGACCAGATCGGGCGGGCACTCCCGCAGCACCCGGCCGATGACGTCGACCACTGCGGTCAGCGGGGTCTCGATCGCCTCGCGCACGGCGGCGGTGTCGACCTGCACCGAGCGGACGAGACCGGTGACCACGTCCCGCCCCCGGATCACGGTGGACTTCGGACCCTGGGCGGTCAGCCCTATGTCGGACAGCGCCAGGTGCAGGGGGCGTACGGACTGGCTGGGGAGCATCAACTCGTGCTGGTGGCGCAGGTGTTGGACGATCGCGTGGTCCACGGCGTCGCCGCCGACGGGAATGCGTTCGGAGCTCACCGTCGAGCCCAGCGAGAGCACGGCCACCTGGGTGGTCGCCGTCCCGCAGGCCATGATCATGGTGGCCTCGGGCTGCTGCACGGGCAGCCCGCACCCCACGGCGGCGGCGATGAGCGTGTCGACGAGCTCCACGCGCCGTGCGCCGAGCCCGACCAGCGTCTCGACGGCCGCCCGCCGGGCCAGCGGGTCGGCCTCGTGCGGGGTGCAGGCCGCGGCGCGCAGGAACGGCTTGCGGCGCAGGGCGCGGCGGAGTCTGTCGCCGAGCAGGCCCCGGAGCATGCGCTGCGCCATCTCGATGTCGACGACGGTGCCGCCGGACACCGGGCGCACCACGCGGATGTGGCCCGGGGTGCGGCCCCTCATCCGCTCGGCGAAGTCACCCACGGCGATGAGGGCACCGCTGCGGGTGTTCACGGCGGCGACGGACGGCTGGTCGACGACGAGGCCGACGCCCCTGACGTAGACACGGGTCCGGGCCGCCCCCAGGTCGACGGCGAAATGGCAGCGCCGCAACTGCTCCAGACTTGCGGTCATGCAGGGTCCTCCAGAAAAACGCAGACCGTGGGGCCGCCGGGCAGCGGGTCCCAATGGCATCGTGCGGTGCCGGAGGGGGGTGGCGCCCTTTGTGGGGGGCCGGTCGGGGCGCGGCTGAATGGGGGTTCTGCGGTTTATGTTCGGCGCCTTCGTCGTCGCGAGGACATCAGCTCGATCGAGCACGCCACCGACGGACCCGGCACCGGCCGCGACGCGGCGCGCCTCCTCCGTGAAGTGGGTGAGGAGGCGTTCGGAAATGTCATGACCGGCCGGAGTCCGCGGGAGTCGGCTGCGGCGGTTCCGGAGCGGGCCGGGACTGCTCCGGCGACCAGCTGAGCTTGACCACCAGATGCCCCTCCGCGGCGCCCTTCGCGATGACCGCGCCCGTCTCCGCGCTGAGCTTCACCCCGAACTCGAGCTCCACGGTGTCGGGCCTGAGCGAACCGTCCCGGAACACCCTGAGCGCCGACTCGGCCGCCGCCCGCACCCCGTCCAGGGCGTTTTCGAAGGTCCGCGCGGCCTGGACGGGGCCGCCGCCGCGGGAGACGAGCCGGGCGCCGGTCTCGCTCTGCACGCCCTCCACGACGACCCGGGCACCGTCCTCGGTCCTGAACTCCATCAACCCGTCCATGGCTGCCGCTCGCCCCCCGTGTGCTGTGTGACCTCGCCGAACTTCATTGTCGCCGACGGTGCTTGGCGATGTCCCGGGTTCTGCGGGGACGGGATGCCGGTCAGGGCCCGACGATGCCCCGGATCACCCCCAGCTCCACCAGGTCCTGCGGCCGGATCCGCAGCTGGTCGGCCGTCGCCTCGACCTCCTCGGCCGGCCGCTTGAGGATCGCGGCCGCCGGCTCCGGTGCGATCACCGAGAAGTAACTGTCCGGCGTGGCCCAGGTGTTGCCGGCCGCGGCCAGTGCCAGTGCGCCGCCGGAGCCGCCCTCGCCGATGACCAGGGTGGTGACCGGGACGCGGGCGGCCGCGACCGCGCCGAACAGCTCCGCGATCGCGGCGCCCGCGCCCTGCCGTTCCGCCTCCGCGTCGTTGGCCGCACCGGGGGTGTCCACGAGGGTCAGCACGGGGATGCCGAGCCGGTCCGCCAGCCGGACCAGGCGGGTGGCTGTGCGGTAGCCCGCCGGGCGGGTGGGGGCGCCGGTCTGGGCGGCGTAGGCGACTGTGCGACCCGCGTGTTCGCCGAAACCGCAGACCATGCCCGCTGTGTCGGTGCCGCCGCAGCGGTCGCCGTGGATCGCTACGCGGCGCGTGAAGTAGGCGTCCAAGTAGGCGTGGGCGCGGGGGCGTTGGGGGGAGCGGGCGCGGTGGACCGCGTCCCAGCCGGTGGTGGGGAGTTCCTGGGTGCCGAGGGCGAAGGGGAGCGGCGCTGCTGGTGGTGGCGCGGTGGGCCGTATGGCGTCCGCGGCGCCGCTGTGGCTGGTCGCGCCCACGCCGCGGAGTCGCATATGTTGCAGCCCCGCGCCCCTTTGGGGCGCGGAAAGCAGCCGCAGCCACGACCCCAGCGTCTCCCGTAGTTCCGCCGGAGGCACCACCGCATCCACCGCCCCCGCCGCCACCTGCGCCTCCGCCGTATACGCCGTCGGGTCCGCGTCCGCCGGCCGTACCCGCGACCCTGCGAAGCCGACCTGTGCTCCCGGCAGAGCGAGGATCACGTCCGCGCCTGCGCCGAGGGTGGCCCAGCCGCCGCCCGTTGTGGGGTCCCGGAGGACGGCGATCTGGGGGAGGCCGGCCTCTCGGGTGAGCGCCGACTGGCGGGCCACGCGCTGGAGTTGGGTGAGGGCGAGCATGCCCTCCTGCATACGGCTGCCGCCCGTGGCGACCAGCGGCACGACCGGGAGGCGGTGGGCGCGGGCGTGGCCGTGGGCGGCCTCCAGGCGGTCGCCGGTCCGCTCACCGAGCGAGCCGCCGAGGAAGCCGAACTCGAAGGCGATCAGCACCGCCTGCGTGCCCGCGACCCGGGCCGTGCCGCACACGACCGACTCCGTCTCGCCGGTGCGCTCGACCGCGCGGGCACGGGCGGCGTCGTAACCCTGCCAGGCAAGGGGGCCGTCCGGCACGGACTCCCTGGCCGGGTACGGGAGTTCGGTGAAGGTCGAGGGGTCGGTGACGAGCGCGAGCATCTCGCGGGCGGAGAGGCGAGGCTCAGGCACGGTGCAGTGCCCGCTTCATGATCTTCCCCATGTCGTTGCGGGGCAGGCGCTCCAGGTAGTGGACCACGCGCGGACGCTTGTGCGGGGCGAGGCGGCCCGCCACATGGTCCGCCAGCTCTTCGGGGCTGGGCGGTGATTGGGGGTCCTCCGGCACCACCCATGCCACGATCCGCTCACCCAGATCCGCATCCGGCTCCCCGGTGACCGCCGCCTCCCGCACCCCCGCATGCTCCAGCAACGCGTTCTCGATCTCACCGGCCCCGATCTTGTAACCCCCGCTCTTGATCAGGTCGGTGGCCTTGCGGCCGACGATCCGGACGTAGCCGTCGGACTCGCGGACGGCCATGTCGCCCGTCCGGAAGAACCCGTCGGCGGTGAACGCGGCGGCCGTGGCGTCGGGCCGGTTCAGGTACTCGGTGAACAGGTTCGGGCCGCGCACCTGGATCTCGCCGACGCTCTCGCCGTCGTACGAGGTGATCGCCGTCCCGTCCTCCTCCACCAGCCGCAGCTCGACACCCGGCAGCGGCACGCCCACCGTGCCCGCGCGCGGCTCGCCGTCCGCGCGCACGCTGGTGTTCATGAGGGTCTCCGTCATGCCGTACCGCTCGATGACCCGCCGTCCCGTCGCGGCCGCGATGCGCTCGTGGTCGTGGACCGGGAGCGCGGCGGAACCGGAGACCAGCAGCCGGGCCCGTCCGAGGGCCTTCGCCAGCTCCGGCTCCTCGGACAGGGCGCCGGCGATGCGGTGGTACATCGTCGGCACCCCGAACAGCATGGTCGCGCCCTCGTTCAGCTCGCGGGCCACGCCCTCCGTACTGAACCGCCCCAGGTGGCGGACGGATCCGCCGCGCCGGAGCGGGCCCAGGATGCCCAGCACCAGACCGTGCACATGGAACAGCGGCAGCCCGTGCACGAGCACGTCGTCACCGGTCCACTGCCAGGCGTCGGCGAGCGCGTCCAGCGTGGTGGCGATCGCCCGGCGGGGCAGGACGGCACCCTTGGGCGGGCCGGTCGTGCCGGAGGTGTAGACGATCAGGGCGGGGGCCTCGTCGTCGATCAGGAGGGCGAGGGCAGTGCTTCCGGTGCCGGTCACGTCGACATCGATGCGCTCCAGGTCCCGTACGGGCGGCGGCAGTTCGTCACCGGGAGCCGCGAGCACCACGCTGGGCGCACTGTCGGACAGGATGTGCCCGAGCTCCTTCTCGCCCGACTTCGGGTTGAGCGGTACGGCGGCCGCCCCGGCCCGCAGCGCCGCCACCACGGCCACCGCGGTCTCCAGCGCCGGCGTGGCCCAGATCGCGACCCGTCCGCCGGGCGGGAGCCGGGCCGCGAGGGCACCGGTCGCGGTGGTGAGCTCGGCGTACGTCAGGGACCGGTCGCCGAAGCGCAGAGCCACCCGCTCGCTCGGGCTCTGAAGGGCGGGAAAGAGACAGGACACGCGATGCACTCCATCCGTCAGGGCGGGAACGACACCCTCGTTCCTACACCAGCCGCCCCGCCGGCGGCGATCAGGAGGCTTCTCGCACCACGTCCGCCACCACGCAGCTCACGTTGTCCGGACCTCCGGCCTCGTTCGCCGCGTCCACCAGGGCCCTTACGGCCACGTCCGGGGCGCCGGTGGTGAGGAGCTCTCGTATACGGGCGTCGGGAAGCACGGTGGGCAGACCGTCGGAGCACAGGAGGTAGCGGTCGCCGGGGGCGGCGTCGTGCAGACGCAGGTCCGGGGTGCCGGTGCCGAGGGCCTTGAGCAGGAGGGTGCGCTGCGGATGGGCCGTGGCCTCCTGCTCGGTCAGACGGCCCTCGTCGATCAGCGACTGGACCACCGTGTGGTCGTGGGTGATGCGGAACAGCTCCCCGTCGCGCAGCAGATAGACGCGGGAGTCGCCGATGTGGACGAGGGCGAGGCGGGAGCCCGTCCAGAGCAGGGCGGTGAGGGTCGTGCCGTTGGCGTCGGGGTCGTCCGTCGCGTCCCGGACCGCCTCGGTGGCGCCCTGCACGGCGTCCTCCAGGAGGTTGAGCACACTGCCCGCCGACACCTCCTGAGTGTCCAGGAACCTGAGCGCCTCGACGGCCGCGCTGCTCGCGGGCGCACCGGCCGGCCCGAAGCCGTCGGCGACGGCGAGCAGCCGCGCGCCCGCATAGGCCGTGTCCTGGTTGGCGGGCCGCACCCGGCCGCGGTCGGAGTGGGCGAAGTACCGCAGTTCCAGCATGGTGGTGTCCTTCCTGGTTTCTTCCGTCAGGTGATCCACGAGGAACGCGGCGAGATCCCGCCGTACCGCCGTCTCGGCCTCCACCCGCGCCCAGTACGCGCGGATCTCCCGGGCGGCGGCCCCCGGTTCGAGAGCGCACACCTCCCGGATCCGGGCCAGCGGCATGCCCAGCCGCCGCAGCCACGCCACCAGCCGGGCCTGCTCCAGCTGCCCGAGGGCGTAGTAGCGGTAGCCGGTGTGCGGGTCGACCCGGGCGGGGCGCAGCAGCTCCAGCTCGTCGTAGAGGCGAAGAGCCTTCGGCGAGAGCCGGCAGGCCCGTGCGAACGCACCGATCGTGAGCATGTCCCTGCGCATCCGGCAGTCCTCCCCGTGTTCCTGTCACCGATGCTGCGGCTTCACCGAAGGGGAAGGTCAATCCGGTTGCTTCGGTTGCGGGGACCATGGTTAGCCTGCGAAACGACTGACCGCCGTATCACGTACGAACTGGAGCCCGCCGTGCCCCGAGTCGCACTCGCCACCTACGACCCCGGCGCGCAGCCGAGCAAGGACCGCGATCTGCCCGTGCTGGTGCGGGCTCTGCGGGACGCCGGAGCCGAGGCCGTCGCCGTCCCGTGGGACGCCCCCGACACCGACTGGAGCGGCTTCGACCTCGTCGTCATCCGGTCGACCTGGGACTACAGCTGGCGGGCGGAGGAATTCGTGGCGTGGGCCGAGAAGTGCGCCGCGGTCACCCGGCTGGCCAACCCGGCCGAGGTCGTGCGCTGGAACACCGACAAGCGCTACCTCGGGGACCTGGCGGAGGCGGGAGTAGCCGTCGTCCCCACCCGCTACCTCGCACCCGGGGACGCCCCCGACCTCCCCGACGACCACGAGTACGTCATCAAGCCGACCTCGGGCGCGGGCGCCCGGTACGCCGCCCGCTACACACCGGACGACCACGACAGGGCCGTACGGCACCTCGCGCGCATGCACGAGGAGGGGCTGACCGCGATCGTCCAGCCGTATCTTTCCGGCATCGACGTCAGCGGCGAGCGGGCCCTGCAGTTCTTCGGCGGCCGCTTCCTGCACGCCGGCCGGAAGGGCGCCGTGCTTTCGCCCGGCACCGCGTACGACGCCGCAAAGGTGGCCCACCCGGACCTGGTCCCGTGGACCCCGACCCCGGCCGAACTCGCCGTCGCCGAACGGGCGTTGGCCGCCGTACCGGATGCACCCGAGCTGCTGTACGCGCGCGTGGACCTGGTCGACGGGGCGGACGGGCAGCCGCGGCTGATGGAGCTGGAGCTGGTCGAGCCGAATCTGTTTCTCGGATTGCATCCGGGGTCGGTGGCGGTGGTCAGGGACGCGATTCTGGGGGCGGCCGGTCGCTGACCGCCACCCGCTGCAGCAGCCCCCAGGTGAACTCGGCGGCCACCTCCCGCCGCACGCCCTGCCCGTCCGGTGCCGTGAACGCCAGCCCCCACCGCGTGGGCGCCGTGCCCTCCAGGGGCCGGGCGGGGGCGAAGGCGCGGGCCACCTCGTCGACCGTGCAGGACCAGGGGGTGAGGTCGTCGAGGGTGCGCAGGGGCGGGCCAGGGGTGCCCGGGGCGCGGATCAGCCATTCGTTCCAGACGGCGCCGTTCGGGGCGAGCAGTACCTCGAAGCGCAGGTCCGGCCAGAGGGGAACGGGCCAGAGCAGGGCCTCGCAGTCAAGGTCGCCGATCTTGCGGTTGATCGTCGACTCGGGGGCGCCCAGGATCGAGCGGTACCGGGAGGCGGCGGCGCGGGAGCGCGGAGAGTGCAGCATCGCCTGCCAGCGCTTGTTGGCCTCCCTCATGTCGGCGATGGAGACGCCCAGTGCGCGGCGGGCGTCCTCCACCAGGTCCGGGTTGTGGTCGGCCATGCGGCGCAGCAGGACCAGCTGGAAGTCGAGGGGTGTGAAGGGGCGGCTAGCGGGGCGCTTGGCGGGCGGCATGGGAACCATGGTGGCGCACCGCGTCGGCGCCCGGACGGCGGCCGTCCGGGAGGAAGAGGACCGAGTTGACATAGCGCGGGTGCCTGCGGAAGGGCAGGACGCGGCCGAGCAGGCCCTGGGCGACGACGTGCGAGGTGCTCGCCTGATGGGCCTCCAAGGGGAACTTCGCCAGCGGCACCCAGCTCGATCCTGGCAGCACCCAGCCCTCGTAGCGGAGCAGCGAGAGGTAGGTGACGACCGGTGTGATCGGCTGGATCCGGCACTCCAGCTCGACGAAGAGGGCCGGGCGGTCGCGGGCCAGCAGGCCCGTGGCGCCGCGCAGCACCGCCAGCTCGTTGCCGTCCACGTCGATCTTGATGAAGCCGACGTCCCGCAGGCCGAGTTCGTCGAGGGTGACACAGGGGACGTGCAGGGCCCGGGCGTGGATGTCGCGGCGGACCAGCGAGGACACGCCCCGGTCGCCCGCGTCGTCCGCCGGGAGCCAGAGGCGGGCGGTGCCGGGGCGGTCGGAGGCGGCGGCCTGGACGACACGGACGTTCGGCGGGGCGGCGGAGGTGAGCAGACGGGCCAGATGGGGGACCGGTTCGACGGTCACCACCTGGCGGGCGCGGCCGGCCAGGCGCCGGGTCCAGGGGCCGTACCAGCCGCCCACGTCCACGGCGGTGCCGCAGCCGGGCGGGCACAGGTCGGCGAGCCGGGCCAGCTCGGGCTCGAAGCGCGGGTAGACCGCCCGGGCGGCGGCGGCGACCACGCGGACGGGCAGCAGGGGGGCGAGGTGGGCGGCCAGGGTGCGGGTCGGGGTGACGGTCACTGGGCCATCCGCTTGAGCAAGGCCTCGTGCTCGTCGTCCGACACCTGCTCCCCGGACGACGGCAGCAGCTGCGGGATGCCGTCGACGATGGGGTAACGGCGGTGCAGGCGCGGGTTGTACAGGGCCTCGGGGACGGCCGGGCCGTCCGGCCTCACGAGGTGCAGCGGGCCCTTGTCGAGCGGGCACGCCAGGATCCTCAGCAGCGGGTCGTCGGGGTTCATGGAGGGGTCAACTCCTTGGTGGCGACGGGGGGTTGGGGAGGCGGCGGAGGTGCGGGCTGATCGTGTCTGGGCATGGCCAGCAGGACGGAGACGGCGAGGACCGTGCCCGCAAGGCGCAGGGCGAGCCGCAGCGGGTCGTGCGGGAGCGCCTCGCCGAAGGAGAGGGTGCCGAGTACGGCCGTGTAGAGACTGGTCACCGTCGTGCACACCGGCACGATCAGCGAGGCCCGGCAGCGCTGCAGTGCGGCCTGCGACATCACCAGACCGAACGCGCCGGTGAAGAGGAGGAGATACGGGTACGGGGACTTGAGCAGGCCGACCACCGCACCGCCCAGCCCGCTCGACGTCAGACAGCTCGACACGCCCTTGATGGCGAGCGAGCTGACCCCGTAGAGCAGCCCGACGGCCACCCCGTACTCCACGCCCGTCGTCGGTGCGCGGTGTCGGTGGCGGGTGCGTCGCTCCGCGGCGCCGTACAGCCACACACCGCCCGCCAGCGACGGCACGCACACCAGCAGGATCAACTGGTAGGGCGCGCTGCGGCTGACCGTGTCCGAGCCCTCCTTGAGGGAGAGCACGACCATCAGCAGCGCGGCGAGGATCGCACCGAGCGCATACCGTTCCCGCCCGGTCGTCTCCTCGCCCAGCAGCCGGGCGGACAGCAGGACGAGGAGCACCAGACCGGAGACGAAGATGCCCTGGGCGGCGGCGATCGGCAGCGTCCGGTACACGACGAGCTGCGCGCCGAAACCGGAGGCGAGGGCGAGGGAGCCGCCGATCCACAGCGGGCTGCCCAGCACCAGTCTCAGCAGCCGGGCGGGGTTGCGGATCGTCACCTCGGGCAGCGCGGTGAGCGCCCGTTTCTCCAGGACGAAACCGAGGCTGTACAGGGTGTTCGCCAGCAGCGCCGCAGCTACTCCCCACCACATGACGTGCCCCCCTCTACGTCTTTGTCCTGCGCGCGTGCAGGAGAAGGATCGAGGCGAGCGAGGGTCTGGAGCAGGCCAGGCGGTCGAGGGGGCGCAGGGGCCGGGGTACGCCGTGGAAGGGGGCGCCCTTGAGGTCCACGATCTCGAAGCCGGACGCGGCGACGAACTCCCGTAGCGCCCGGGCGGTGTACAGCCGCAGATGTCCCACGACCTCCGTGCCCGGTCGGCCGTGGATCGCCCGCAGGCTGACCTCGGAGAAGACGGGCTGTACGCCGGCCAGCAGCAGGCCGCGGTTGTACCAGGCGGCCAGGTTCGGGGTGGAGAGCATCAGGTGGCCGCCCGGGCGCAGGATGCGGTGGATCTCGTCGAGGGCGGCGTCCGGGTCGACCAGATGCTCGATGACCTCGCTGAACAGCACGGCGTCCGCGGAGGCCGCCTTGAAGGGGAGCCCGCCGTCGGTGAGTTCGCCGCGGATGGCGTACGACAGATGGGTGCGGGCCCGTTTCAGGGCGTCCTGGGACCAGTCGACGCCGATGATGCGGTGGCCGGTCAGCAGCGGGGCCGCGGTGGCGGCCGCGGTGCCGTCGCCGCAGCCGATGTCGAGGATGGTGCGGGGTGCACCCGCGGCCGCCGGGCCGAGGGCGGCGGCGAGCATGCGGGCCTGGCGGAGGCTGCGGGGGGTGCCCGAGGCGACCGGGACGGCGGGGTCCTCGTAGAAGTCGCGCAGCTCGGGGCGGTGCACGGGGGCGGTGGTCGCGTTCACGGGGTCACCTCCGTGGCGTGCAGGTAGTGCTCGAACAGATCGCGCAGGTGCGCGCCGTCGCCGTGGCTGAGCAGGGCGCGGGACCAGCGCAGGGCGAGGTGGAGGCGGCCCGCGGTGGAGGCGGTGGTGACGGTGAGGCCGCGGGGCATACGGGCCGGCGCCGAGAACCAGACCGCGTGCGCGCGGCCCGCCTCCTCGCCGAAGTCGAGGGGGTACGGGATGCGGCCGATGTTGCTGAGGAGTGTCGTCGACGTCCAGGGGGCGGCTGCTCTGCGCAGGCCGCGGGTGAGGGCGGCGCGCCAGGCCACCGGGGTGACGGGGGCCGTGAGGAGGGCCGCGCCGTGGCCCAGTTGGGGGCGGGGGAGGGATTTGAGGGCGCGTGTGCGGGTTGCCGTGCGGCGCAGTAGGGCGGGCATGGCGGTGGGGCCGTGGGCGGCCAACTCCTCTGGGGAGAAGGGGACTTCGACGAGGCGGGTGCCGTTGCCCATGGGCATGGTGGCGTCTCGGGGGCGGTCGTCCACGGGCATCGTGATGCGGAGGGGGCGGGGGGGTGTGCCGTGTTCTCTGTTCCAGTGGGCGAGGGTGAGGGCCGTGGTGACCATGAGCTGGTCGTTGACCGTGTAGGGGGAGCCCTTGGGGCGGTGGGGGAGGGGGAGTTCGGTGACGAGCATGCCGTTGCCGGGGGAGGGCTCGGGGGTGCCTTGGGCCACCCTGGCGGGCGGGGACCAGTTGGACGGGGTGTCCATGGGGGGCTGGGGGGTTGGGTCGGGGGTGCGGGTGGGGGGTGCGGTGGGGTCGTTGTTGCGGCCGCCGTATATTTCCGCGGCGGTTGCCAGGACTCGGAGGCAGGCGGGGCCGTCCAGGGCGGTGTGGTTGATCGTGAGGAAGAGGACGGTGCCGGTGCCGTGTGCGGTGCCGACGTGGGTGCCCGCGCCCGCCGCTGCCGCCGTAGTGCCGACCGCGTCCGACGCCTCGCTGCCCTCCGCCGGTCCCGCCCCCTCCACCACCTCCAGTCGTATCGGTGGTGACAACGTCAGCGGTGGTGCCGTCGTCAGGGCTCGGGTTCGGGCGTCGCGCAGTGCCGATGGGCCCGTTGGGGGGAAGGTCACCACCTCTGTGTCCGGGGCGGGCGTCAGTTCCCACTCGTAGCGGCGGCGGTACCAGGGGCCGGAGGCCTCGCGCATCAGGATGCGGGGGTGGCGGTGAAGGGCGTCCGCGAAGGCTGTGCGGAGGCGGTCGCGGTCCAGGCGGCCCGGTAGGTGGACCTCGATGTGGACCGTTTCCGGTTCCTCCTCCTGGAGGCAGTGCCGGGCGACCTCGTCGACGACGGGGAAGGGGATGCGGCGGCCGTCGGCGCGGACGGCGTCTTCGAGTGCGGTCACGTGGGTTCGTCCCTCCCCCTGGGGGCTTTGGGCTGCTTGCGGAGCTGGAGCCGCGCGGTCGGCGGGTCGGGATCGGGTCCGCCGGGCCCGCGTGCCGAGACGGTCGGCCCGGAGTCCGGGGGCGGGGGTGGCGCTGTCGCGCTGCGCCGCCGCTGCGGCAGGGGGCGGGTCGGTGCCTGCGAACCCGGTACCGGCGGCAGTACCGCCGTGGACCCCGGTCCCTCGTCGGGCTCCCGTACGCTCACTACGCCCGCGAACAGCCCGACCAGCGCGAGCAGTTGGGCCGGGTGGCCGAAGGCGCCCTCGCCCGCGCCGACGGGCTCCCCGGCCCCCGTGGCCGCCGCGATCCCCGCCCCCGCGAGGGCGACGAACGCGACCGGCACGAGCAGCGCGTGCCGCCGGTACGCCAGCAGCGCCAGCGCCGGCACCAGCAGCGCGAACCAGCCGGCGATCAGCACCCCCACCACCGTCAGGGCCACCGTGCCGAGCCAGAGCCCGGGAAGCGGCGGTACCGGCTGCGGCGGGTCGGGGTTCGGAGAGCGGCGGCGCCAGACCACCAGCCCGACCAGGACCGCCAGGCCCACCGCACCGCCGATCAGGCCGCCCTGGTAGGTCGTCGCGGGCTCGTACGACAGCTTGACGGTGCCGCCCGCCCCGGCCGGGATCCGCCAGCCCTGCTGCCAGCCGTCGAGGCGGACCGGGGTCAGCTCCTTGCCGCCCAGGGTCGCCTTCCAGCCGTCGTTGTAGTTCTCGTACGTCGTCAGATACGTGGCCGCCCCGGAGCCGACCGTCACCTCGCGGCGGTCGCCCAGCCAGTCCCGTATCGTCAACGGCCGGTCCACGGCGGTGGGTTCGGTGACCGTGCCGCGGGTCAGGGTCACATCGGTGAGGGTGAGCGGTCCTGCGTCCCCGGCCTCGACTCGGTGCGTACCGGCTGCCAGCTCCACCTCGCCGTCATTGCGGCCCTGCCGGCAGAGCGTCACATCGACCGTCCGGCGTTCCGTCAGATCCCGTACCGTCCCCTTCGCGCTGGTCTGGTACAGCTTGCCGTCCACCGCGACGTCCGGCCCCTGCCCGCACGGCAGCGAGAAAGTGCGGGAGCCGCTGGGCTGCGGGGTGCGGTACTGGTCGAGCGCCGGGATGTACGCCTCGCTCAGGCCCACCGGGAGCTGCAGGTCCTCGTCGGCGACGGGGTTGTGCAGGGTCAGGGGTGCCGTCTGGGTGATCGTGATGTCCAGGTGGTCGGTGGTGATCGGGTCGAAGCGGGCCACGCCGTTCTCGTCGACGCCGGCGATGGTCGCGCCGTCGGGGGAGCTGATGTCCACCTGGGTGGGACGGGTGGACAGCCCGCCCGCGGGCGCCAGCACGATCTCCCCCACCGGCTGTTTGCCGTTCCAGCTCAGATGGATCGTCGGCCGGTCGCCCGCGATCCACGCCGTGGTCAGATCACCGTCGGTGAGGTTGCGCGCCGACAGACCCGCGCCGAGGGCCGCCGTGGAGTCGGCGGTGGCGACGATGCGGTTCTGCTGGTCGGGCGCGACCTCGTACAGCAGCTTGTCCAGCGCCTCTCCGCTGACCGGCACGGCGGCCGCCTTCACCTCGTACGTCCCCGCCGTGGGCGTGGTGAAGCGCCGGTGCAGGCCCGCCTCGGTGCCGGTCGCGGAGAGGCCGGTGGGGTCGGGGGTGCGGTGCAGGGAGATCAGCGTGGCGGCGGCGTCGGAGTCGTCCGCGTCCGTGGGCAGCCGCAGCAGCCGGGTCACCTGGACGTGCGGGAGGGCGATCTCGGAGAAGCCCGCCCCCGTCAGACCCGAACGGCGCTCCACCGACTCGACGATCGTCAGCTTCATCCAACTGGTCGCGCCCGCCGGTGCCTTGATGCTCTGCGTCTGGCCGTCCGGCCGCAGGAAACTGGTCCGGGCCCCCTTCTCCGTCTCCACCCGCACCTTCGTCGCGGCCGACCGCACGCTCTCCTGCGGCAGCGGGGTCACCTTGAACGAGGACGGCATGTCGTACGAGCCGGTGAAGCCGATCCGCAGCCACTGCCCGTCCGCCGAGCCGGGTGCGCCCTCCGCCCAGGCCGTGTCCGGGTTGCCGTCGAAGGCGTTCACCGGGTCGTACTGCGGGAGGTGGAAGAGCCAGTTGCCGCTGGAGGACGCCGTCACCGAGCGGGCACCGCGCAACTGGGCCACCGTCTGGTGGTCGAGCCCCTTGACCGGCAGGATCTGGTGCGGTTGCCTCCCCGCGTCCTGTACGGCGTCCGGTGCGTTCCGTTCAGAACTGGTGTACGTGTAGGAGGTGTTGCCGCTGACCAGCCCGAACCGGGTGTCCGCGCGGCGCAGCCCGTCGCCCACCACCTGGAGCGGCGGGGAGCCGAGCCCCGGGTGGTTGTCGCCGGTCAGCACGGTCGCACGGCCGCGCAGCTCGGAGGCGAGCGGCAGCAGAGCCTCGGGCCCGCCGGAGACCACCGCCGTGTCGGACACCGGCAGCAGATGGGCCTGGCCCGGTCGCGGGACGTCCTTGTCCGTGGGTTCGTAGATCTCGACCGCCCGCTGTCGCGGATAGAGCCCTTCCACCTGCAGCGGCGCGTCATGGGCGATACGGCCGCCGGTCATGACCGGCCCGAACCCGGTCACCCGGACATACCCCGACTGCTCCAAGGTCCGCTTCACCGTCGTCGTCGGCACGGAGCCGATCTGGTCGGGATCGAGGTCGTTGCGTACGACGACGTAGTAGATCCCCGCCCGGCTCAGGTAGTCGGCCAGCCCCGGCACGTCGCTCCCCGAGGCCAGCGCGTCCTCCACCGCGTCCATGGCCCGCCGGTTGCCGGGGGTGCCGAAGGGGACGTAATCCCTTTGTGCCCAGCGGGACTTGGCGAGGACGTCGAGGGGCTGGTCGATGGGGGAGCCCCAGGTGTAGATGCCGTGCGAGGTGGCCGGGACGACCAGGGCCCGGGAGTCGGGGGAGTACTTCTCCAGCCAACCGGCCGTGGTCTTCCAGTACTGGGGAAGCTCCTGGAAGGACCCCGGGTTGAGGATCGAGCCGTTGAGGTACGGCCACATCAGCCCCGGCAGGATCAGCACCGCAGCGACCAGCGGGGCGAACCGGCGCCCGCGCACCGGCCGGGCGCCCCGCGGCTCGGCCGCGATGCCCACCACATGCGCGAGCCCCAGCACCAGCGCCAGAGCCAGCCCGGTCTGGAACTTGTAGATGTTCCGGAAGGGGACGAGCCCGCCGTTCAGCCAGTCCTGCACGACCCCGTGGAAGGGTGCGCCGAACGCGCCGCCGTACCCGGCGAGCAGCACCACAGCCGTGGAGATCACGGTCAGCACCAGCCACCGCCGCTCCGGCATGTCCCGTCTCGCCAGGCCCGCCAGACCGAGCCCGGCGGCGAGCGTCGAACACACGACGACGACCACCGACGCGGCGACCGTCCACCCGGCCGGCAGCCAGGCCTGCCCGAAGTGCAGATAAGCGACCCAGTTGCCGGCCCCGCGCAGGGCCTCCGTCCCCGACATGGTGGCCGTCGTGGTCTGCGAAGTCTCCACGTACGGAAGGAAGTTCTCGCCGTAGACACCGAGCATGAGCAGCGGTATCCACCACCAGGCGGTCGCCACGATCACACCCGGCACCCACCAGGCGATCAGCTTGCGCTGCCGTGGCCCGGGCGGGCGGGAGAGCAGATACAGCCCGACCGGCAGCAGCGAGGCCAGGGTGGAGGCGCCGTTGACGCCGCCCATGAACGGGACGATCAGCGCCGAGCGCAGGGCGGCGACCCGGGCGCTGTACCGCTCGTTCGTCAGCGGCAGCAGCACCCAGGGCAGAAAGGCACCCGGCAGCGCGGCCGCGGACGTCGAGCCGACGACGATGGTGAAGACGGGCCACAGCGCATACGCGACCCCCGCGAGCAGCCGCGCCCCACTGCTCCCCACCCGCAGCCGCTCGGCCAGCCGCAGCGCACCCCAGAAGGCGACCGACACGATCAGCGACATCCACAGCCGCTCCGCCAGCCACACGGGCAGACTGATCGCGTGGCACAGCCAGTAGAACGGCAGCATCGGCCACAGATAGCCGGCGTACTGGTCCTGGATGCCCCCGAAGCTGCCCTGGTCGTGCCAGAGCTGCCCCAGACCGGAGAAGAAGGCACCAGGGTCGACCGTCACACCCAGCTTGGTGTCGAAGGTCTGCCGCCCCGGGTGCACCACCAGGAACAGCAGCAACGCCACGGCCCAGAACCCCACCAGCCAGCGCCGCGACCGCGGGCCCTCCGGCGGGCCCGCGGTGGCCGCGGTGGTGTGGACGGCTGCCGGAGGAGGGGCCTGGACCGTGGTCGTCATGGGGGACACCGCCGGAGGATGAGGAGAAGGTTCCAGGTGGCCACCTCACGTATCCCCGGCGCTTTCACGACGGTCTCCGCGAGGAAGGGCCAGTAGCGGGAGCGCGCCGAGACGACCGTGACGTCGTCGCGGGCGCGCACCTGCCGCAGGGTGGCGCCGATGTGCACGGCGAAGAGGTTCTCGCCGAGGGTGTGCTTGGCGGGCTTCCCGGTACGCCGCCGGTAGCGGGCGCGGGCCCGCTCGGCACCGAAGTAGTGCCACGGCGCCCACTCGTGACCGCCCCACGGGGACAGCCAGTTGGTGAACGACACATAGATCAGCCCACCGGGCCGCGTCACCCGGGCGAGTTCGCTGAGGAACGTCTGCGGATCGGCGACGTGCTCCAGGACGTTGGAGGAGAAGGTCACGTCCGCGACCCCGTCCCGCAAGGGCAACAGATACCCGTCGGCGACCACGGCCCCGCCGGGCGGCTTCTCGCCGAGTTCCCGCACGTCCGGCTCGAAGAGATAGGCCTTGGCGCCCCGCCTCCGGAACTCCTCCGTGAAGTACCCGCCCCCACCGCCGACGTCCACGACGGTACGGCCGTCGACGGCCCCGCCGTAGGCCTCGACCTGATCGGCAGCGTCACGGGCGAGCAGGGAGTAGCAGGCTTCGGGGTCGTCCTGTTCACGGCGGAAGGCCCGGAAGAGGGCGAGGGAGCGTCGAAAAGACGGATCCTTGAAACCGGGGTGTACTGGAGCGCCCCCGAAGGGGCGCGGGACTGTGTTGAATTTGCGGCTACCGCCGCGTGGGCGCGACAAGCCACGACGAACCCGCAGCCGACTCACGGAGCCCAGCCCCGCACAGCCTCCGCGGCCACCGCCCGAAACTGTCTCACCGTCCGATGCCAGCGATACCGCGCCGCCCGGTCACGGGCAGCCTTCCCCATGGCCTCACGCCGATGCCCGGACAGGGCAAGCGTGCACCAGGCGGCGGCGAACGAAGACTCCCCGTGCGCGAGCACGCCGGTCTCCCCGTCCACGACGGAATCCCGCAGACCAGGCACATCGAACGCAATCGTCGGCGTCTCACGGGTGGCGGCCTCGGTGACGACCAGCCCCCACCCCTCCACGGCAGACGGATGCAGCAACAGCCACGCCGCACACAACAGCCGATGCTTCTCCGCCTCGGAGACGTGCCCGACGAACTCCACGCCGGGCCCGGCAAGCTGCTCAAGCCGCCCCCGCTCGGGTCCGTCCCCGACGATGACGAGCCGACCCCCGGTCACGGGCCGCACCCGCTCCCAGAGCCGCAGCAGCAGATCGATCCGCTTGTACTCCACGAGTCTGCCCACCGCCACGAACAGCGGCTCGGCCGACCGGTCGGCTCGCGGCCCGGGCTCCTCCACGCCGTTGTGCACGACACGGATCCGGTCCCGCTCGACCCCGATCGCCCGCAGGGCATGCGCGGTCGAGGGAGAGACCGCGACCAGCAGGCTGCGATGTTGCGCACCGGTCAGCGCCCACTGCTCGAGTCTTCGGCCGATCCGCGCGGCTGGCGCGAGGGGTCCGCCGAACCGCATCTTCCACAGATCAGTGTGAACGTGGTTGACCAGGCACACCGTGGGCCCGCGGTGCCAGTAGGGCGCGAGGTACGGCATCCCGTTGCAGACCTCGACCAGCAGATCGGTCTCGCCGACCTGACGGGCGAAGGCGGAACGGGCACGCAGATAGTGGCCGAACTCGCCGCCGGCCGACACGACCCGGTAGTCCCGGAAGGCCGCGGGACCCCCGCAGATCAGGGTCACCTGGTGGCCGAGGTCGGTCAGCCCTTCGGCGAGCCGGTCGACCAGCAGCTCCGAGCCGCCGGCCGCCGGATTGTCGAGATCACGATGGGCGAGGAAAACGATTCGGCGCGGTTGTGGGGGGAGCGCCGAGGGGTGCTGCGGGGCCCGGGAGTGCGTGGCGCGGTGGGGGTCCCCCCGCCCGAGCGAATTCGAGGGTGGGGGAGGGGAAGGCACGTGCTGGGGCATGGGTGCTCCAACTCGTCTCAGGGTGCGGAACTCAGCAGTGGCTTTCCGGACTTGCTGTGGGGGGACTGAGCTCTTCATGGGCGGGGGGTGTGGACACGCTGTGCTTGGGTGGGGTTGGACAGTTTTCGCCCAGCCGTTCGCCACGGCTACTCACCGGGGTGACAAATTTCCGCCTTATTAGAACTGACGTCATGTCACATCGTGAGCTAAGCCTGTGAAGTCCCGGGCGTCTCGGGCGAATCGGGGCGCTTCCGTCCTCGTACCACCAAAACCGCACCCACCACCGCCAGTACGAATCCGGCCACAGCGGCGGTAATCGGCAACGTCTGCCCCACCATGAGCAGCTGGCCACTCTCCTTTTTGGCCAGCTTCACCTGGTCCTTCTGCGTGGCCGTGGTGAACGCCAGCTTCTGGCTGTCCAGCAGCACCACGGCGTCCTTCTCGGCGCCCGGCGCCCGCAGGGTGCGCCGCGGGCCGACCTGGGCGTAGAGCACCCGGCCGGTGCGCTGGTCGACGACCAGCTCGATGCCGTGGTTGGAGTACCACTCCTCGGCCAGGACCTGCGGTTTGTTCTTCTGCCCGACGATGGTGCCGGGGACCAGGCGCGTCCCGATCTTCGACGGCGGGACGGTGCCGGTGAAGCGGTAGCCCCGGTACCCCTGGATCTTCTCGGTGCCGGAGTAATGCAAAGTGACGGTCGAACCCAGTGAGTTGTCCCACCACTGGTACGACTTTCGGGCCACATCGAAGGGGAACTTCAGATAGGCGTCGCCCTCGAAGTACGGGTTCTCCTTGCAGCAGTGCACCGGCTGGTTGGTGTGGCGGTCGGTGACCCAGCGGTTGAGGAAGAACTCCAGCGCGTCGTGCGGATCGGCGGCCGGCAGCGACTTGTCCGTGTCGACCGTCGTCGTCACGTCCCACACCGCCCGCCCGCTCTTCTCGCTGTCCGCGACATTGCCGCGCACCTGCTGGGTGACCGTGATCCGCTTGTCGTGGACTGTCTGGATCTGGTCGGTGTCGAAGTAGCTTCCGGTGCCTCTGTAGACGGCTGTGGTGTCGATGTCGATCGGGTTCACGGCGGCCCGCGGTTCCACGTACCAGGCCAGCATCGGCGCCAGGACCAGCAAAAACGCGCCCAGTCCCAGCAGGATCAGCGAAAGGGGGGAGGCTGTACGGCGCATCCGGACACTCCAGGGGGAGGGATGACGGAGTTGGGGCCGCTCCGGCCCGCGACGCCGGACTGGCGGGAAGACGGGGCCTTGGGCCGGGAACCGTAGGCTGCTCTTGACGGGGTGTCAATGCTTGTCGAAACTGGGGCCGACAGGCAGGGGTGGGGGCACCGGGGTGGGACGACCTCCGGACAGAGAGGCTGACCCTGCGATGTCCAGACTGCTCGCTGCCCTTCTCACCGTCGTGGCCGCCGCCGCACTCGCCGTGGGCGCCGCACTCGGTATCGTCGCGCTGCTCGACGCGACGCCCGCCCAGCCCAACACCCCCTTGATCACGTACGAGCAAGCAGGGCAAGGGAGTTGACCTGTGACGCCCGCTCACTCACCGGCCGTCACCACCCGCTCGGCCTGGCACGACGTCCCCCGTCTCCAGGTCCGCCGGTTCGCCGCCCTCGCCATGGCCGAGGCGCCCGCGCTCGCCGAGGAGATCCTGCGCGAGATCCGCCGCGAGTACCCGCACCTGCCCGTGGTCCTCGACGAGTCGGGCGAGCCGATGGCCCTGGTCGGCATCCGCCGCGCCATCGAGGTCTTCGTCCAGCACCTGGAGCAGTCGGAGGGCCGCCCGACGGTCCCGCCGGGCGTCTTCCAGGAGTTCGGCCGGGGCGAGGGCCTGCACGGCCGCTCGCTCGACTCCCTGCAGGCGATCTACCGGATGGGCGTACGCCTGGCCTGGCGCCGTTTCGCCGAGATCGGGCAGCGGGTCGAGATCCCGCCGCCCGCGATGTACGAGCTCGTCGACGCGGGTTACGAGTACCTGGACGGCCTGGTCGACCAGTCGGTGCGCGGCTATGCGGAGGCGGCGGCCAGGCAGGCCGGGGAGCGGCTGAGGCTCCAGCGGCGGCTGATGGAACTGCTGCTCGCCGAACACCACCGGGGCGACCCGGCCGACGCGCTGACCGAACGGGCCGCCCGGGTCGGCTGGACACTGCCGCGCAAGGTCGCGGTCGGCGTCCTGCTGCGCCCGGCCCGCGAGGCGGTCGCACCCGCCGTGGGACAGGGCGTGCTGCTCGACATGGAGTACGAGCAGCCCCGCATGGTCGTCCCCGAACCCGACGCGGCCGGCCGCCCCGAACTGCTGCACCGGGCGCTGACCGGCTGGTCCGGGGCGATCGGGCCGCCTGTGCCCCTGTCCGACGCGGGGAAGTCGCTGCGCTGGGCCGAGGCGGCCGTACACCTGATGGAACGGGGACTGCTGCCCGCCGGGGACGTCCTGTACTGCACCGAACACACCGAGGCCCTGGTCCTGCTCCAGCCCGAGGAACTCATCGACGACCTGGCGCTGCGCTGTCTGGCCCCGCTCGCCCATTGCGGCCCGGCGCACGGGCGCCGGCTTGCTGAAACGTTACTGGCGTGGTTGGAGACGCGGGGCGGGGCCCCGGAGGTGGCCGCCCGACTGGGCGTCCACCCCCAGACCGTCCGCTACCGCCTCCGCCAGATCCGCGAACTGTGGGGCGACGAGATCGACGACCCGGACCGCCGCTTCGAACTGGAACTGGTGCTCAGGGCACAGCGGTTGAGGGGGGTGCTTGGGGAGGCGGGGGCCCGCGGCTAGGACCGTTGCGCGCGCCAGGCCTCGTAATGATCCAGAACGGTCTCCTCGATCGACCGGTAGGAGATGCCCAACTCCCGGACGCTTCGGCTGTTGTCGACCCGGAACCGGATGCCGAGGTGCTTGCGTATGTAGTCCTGGGTGAGCCCGAAGGCGGGCCCGAGGACACGGACGGGCCAGTGCGGCAGGCGGGTCCGCGGCAGCCGCAGATCCCTGGGATACCGGGTGCGGATGATGCGCGCCATGTCATGGAAGGACGTCATGGTCTCGGCGGCGAGGATGTAACGCCCCTGCGCGTCGGGCTTCTCGGCGGCGGCGATGTGCGCGTCGGCCACGTCTCTCACATCGACCGTGGTGAAGCTGAAGTCGGGGGCGCCGTAGAAGAAGTACCCCTTGAAGAGCTCGTCGAGGAGGAAGAGACTGCCGGACTCGGAGGCGGGCGTGAGGGAGGGCCCGAGCACAAGACCCGGATTGACGGCGACCATCCGCCACCGCGACTGCCCCTTCGCCGCCTCCCAGGCGGCCTGTTCCGCGACGGTCTTGGCGTAGTGGTACGGATTGTTCTCGACGGTGCTGCTGGTGTTGAAGTACGCCTCGGTCAGGACCTGCCCCTCCATGGCGCGTACGTCCGCGTAGTCGCCGAATATCGCGCCGACGGTGGAGGTGAGGACGAGCCTGCGGACGTCGGCCGTCCGCTCGATGCTCCCGATCACATTGCGGGTGCCGGCGAGGGCGGGCTCGACCATGTCCCGCTGTCCGTCCTTGATCTTCTCCGGCATGAGGAAGGGCGAGGCGACATGGAAGACGACCTCGCACCCCTTCATGGCCGCGTCGAAGGCCCCGTCGACGAGCAGATCGGCCTCGAAGATCTCCAGCCGCCCGGGAAAGCGGTCCTGCAGTGCGGTCAGGGGCGCGACCTTCGCGATGTCGGTGACACTGCGGACAGTGGTGCGCACGTGGTACCCGCGCTCCAGCAGCCTCCCCACCAGATGACACCCGACGAACCCGCTGCCTCCGGTCACCAGCACGTCCACGCGCACTCCCATCATTCGGTCAGAACCATTGCCCGGGCAAACGCACTTGCGTAGCCTGTGTTCGTCATGCCGATCGTCTGTTGAAATTTCGAACAGACAGCCTCAGATAACAAGGGAGGGGGCCGGTCGTGGGACGCCTTGTACCTGCCGTGACCCGGGCTCTCGACATTCTTGAGCTCTTCCTCGACGGGGACGGGACGCTCTCCGCCCCGGACATAGTGCGCAAGCTGCAGCTGCCGCGCACCACCGTGCACGAGCTGGTCACCACGCTCGCCGCCCGGTCGTACATCGTCCAGGTGCCCGGGCAGCCGGGACGCTACCGGCTCGGTGTACGTCCGTACCAGCTCGGGAGCCGGTACGCCGAGCAGCTGGACCTCGCGGCCGAGGGGCAGCAGGTGGCACGGTCCGTCGCCGAGACCTGTGACGAGACGGTGCACGTGGCAATCCTCGAGGGTACCGACGTCATCTACATCGCCAAGGTGGACTCCACCCACGCGGTGCGTATGGTGTCGGCGGCCGGACGGCGGCTGCCGGCGCACTGCACGTCTGTGGGGAAGATGCTGCTGGCCTCCCTTCCGGAGCAGGAGCTCACCGCGCGGATCCCGGACGACGCCGAGCTCGTCGCGATGACTCCCAACAGCATCACCGAGCCGTCCGCCCTGCGCGAGACCCTGGCGCAGATCCGTCAGCGCGGGCTCGCGGTGGAGAACCGTGAGTCCAACCCGGATGTGAGCTGTGTGGCGGCGCCGGTGCGGGACCGCACGGGGCAGGTCGTGGCCGCCCTCTCGATCTCCGTGCCCATGATCCGCTGGAGCGAAGAGCGCCGCGCCGAGCTGGAGCAGCTCGCCGCCAAGGGCGCCGTCGAGCTGTCGGAGCGCCTCGGCCACCGGACCGTCGTATGACGGCGTACGAGGTGGCGGTGCGCGCCGAGGCCACCCTGGGCGAGGGGCCGACCTGGGACGCGGCGGCCGGGCGGCTGATCTGGATCGACATCCTGGGCGCGCGTGTGTACACCTACGACCCGGTGACCGGTCGTCGCACGACCCGCGTCACCGACCAGCACGTGGGTGCGGCGAAGCCGAGGGCCGGCGGCGGGCTGGTCCTGAACCTCCGGGACGGAGTCGGCCTGGTCGACCCCGACGGCACCTTCCGCTGGCTGCACCGCGAGGTCGTACCCGGCCGCCGCGCCAACGATGCCGCCGTCGCCCCCGACGGATCGCTGTGGGCCGGCACCATGCGCTACGACGAGGCGGCGGGCGGCGGCACGCTGTCCCGGATCACCGGGGACGGCTCGGCCGAGCTCGTCCTCGACGACGTGGCGGTGAGCAACGGCACCGGCTGGAGCCCCGACGGCCGCCTGATGTACTACGTCGACTCGCCGACGCGGCAGGTCGACGTCTTCCACCACGAGGACGGCCGGGTCGCGGACCGCCGCCGGTTCGCACAGATCGAGGACGGCGCCGGCTTCCCCGACGGGCTGACGGTGGACGCCGACGGCTGTGTATGGGTGGCGCTGTGGGACGGCGCGGCGGTACGCCGCTACACCCCCGACGGCGAACTGGACCGCGTGATCGAACTCCCCACCCCCCGCGTGACCGCCTGCGCCTTCGGCGGCCCGGACCTCACGGACCTGTACATCACCACAGCACGGGTGGGCCTCACGGCACCCCACCCGGTGGCGGGTTCCCTGCTGGTCGTGCCCGGCGCCGGAAAGGGTCTGGAGCAACCGCCCTTCAGGGGCTGAGCCCCGCCGCCTTTCGCTCCTCCGCCGTCAACGGCGGCCCGCTCAACGCCGGTCTGAGCGGGCCGACGAGTGCGGCCAGCAGCACGGACGGTGTCAGCAGCACCTCCGCTCCCCGCTCCAGCGACGTCACATCCGTGACGCGCGCGGCGATCCGCCCGTTTCCGGTGGCGGTGTACAGCAGTCGGCCGACGTACGCCGCCACCAGCCGTTCGCGCAGGGTGGGGCCGTTCTCGGTCGCTCCGGGATAGAACACGTCCATCCCCAGAGCCAGGTCCCAGGCCGCCGAGGCCGGCCGCGCCACGGCCTTCTGGATGCGCCGGGCCAGGCCCGCCGAACCCCAGCCGTGCCGCCGTACCGTGTCGCGCAGGGCGACCGCGCTCTGGGCGGCGACCGACATCCCGTGCCCGTAGATCGGGTTGAGCGCGCACAGGGCGTCCCCGACCACGGCGAAGTTCTCGGGCCAGGCCGCCATCCGCTCGTGGTGGTGGCGGCGGTTGGCGGTCGTCCGCGTGTAGGCCACGTCCGTCAACGGCTCGGCGTGCGTGAGCAGTTCGGCGATCACGGGATGGCGCAGGTCCTCACGCGCGTACCGCAGGAAGTCGGCGGCCCCGGTGGGCGGTTCGGCGCCCCGGGAGCCGAAGAGCGTGACGATCCACCGTCCGTCCTCGACGGGCAGCAGCACGCCCCCGCGCCCGGGTTCTCCGGTGCGCGGGTCCGGCTGGACGTTGACGACCGGGAAGCCCTCCCGCGCCCCGGCGGGGGCGAGGAACACCCGGCTCGCGTACGCCACCCCGGAGTCGACCTCGCGCCGCTCGACCTCCGGCAGCCCGAGCTCCGTCAGCCAGTGCGCCGCGCGCGAGCCGCGTCCGGTGGCGTCGACGACCAGGTCGGCCGGCAGAGTCCGTTCGGCGGCGCCGGAGCGGTGCGGCCGGATCCGTACGCCGGTCACCGCCGCGGCGCTGCCGACCGGCCCGAGCACCTCGGTGCCGTCGACGAGTGAGATGCGCTCGTCGGCGAGGACGGCCGCCCGCACCGTCGCATCCAGCAGGTCCCGGCTGCACAGCAGCATGTGGTGCGACTCGGCCCACCGCCGGTACCAGCCGTACGGCGACAGCGCCACCATGTCCTCGGTCACCGGCAGCCGGTGCGCTCCGGCGTCGTGCAGCCGCCCGACGATGCCCGGCAGCAGCTCCTCCAGCGCGTGCACCCCGCCCGACCACAGCTGGTGGACGTGGCGGGCCTGGGGGAGGCCCCTGCGGGGCTCGGGGCCGGCCGGCAGCACGTCGCGTTCCACGACGGTGACGTGGCCGGCCACGTCGGCCAGCGCGCGGGCGGCGAGCATACCGGCGAGGGAGCCGCCGAGGACCACGGCGGTGGTGGGGCGTTCAGTCATGTACGGGCGCGTCCTGTGCCGGGGCGGCCGTGCGGGCACGGACCGCGTCGAGGTCGTCGGGGTTGCGGAGGGCTCGGGAGACGGCCCCGATCTCCTGCAGGAGAACGGTCGTGTCGGGGCCGCCGGTGTCGCTGCCGTCCGGGGCCCGGCTCCGACGGCCGACGGCGTCCTGGATGGTCACGGCGGCGGCCAGCGCCTTCGCCCGTCCGGGCGGGAAGCCGAGGGCGAGCGCGGCGTCGTACGAGCGCCTGCGCAGGTCCTCGTCGATGTGCCGGGCCAGCGGCAGGAGTATGTCGCGGATGAAGGTCTCGCGACGGATCAGCCGCAGATCCGGGGAGGCGCGCAGGACGAACGGCACGCCGGAGCCGTTGACGGACTTCATCAGCAGGTACAGGGGCCGCAGTTCGTGGTGGACCACGCGCACCCGCCAGCGGTCGTGCAGGAACTGGCCGACGTGCGGGAGGATGAAGCCCACGGCGATCAGGATGGCGGACAGACAGGCGACCGGCGGCGCGAGATCGGTGCTCAGCCAGTCCAGGTCGTGGCCCGTCCAGCGGGCGCCGACGGCGGTCAGCTTGGCGGCGTCGAAGATGAGGTTGAGGGCGTAGCCGACGCCCAGGCACACCAGCCCCCAGCGCAGCCAGGCGTCGAGTCCGTCGGTGCGCACCCAGTTCCAGATCAGCCGGGACGTGATGAGGACGGCCGTGCAGTGCGCGAGGAGATAGAGCAGGGTCTCCTCGCGCATGAACGGGGTGTTGGCGTAGTACGTGTCCAGGTCACGCACCCGCTCCACCGGCGCGTGGGCGAGGGCGAACAGCACCCACAGCGCGACGATCACGCCCGAGTAGGCCCAGATGACGAGGCGCATGGCGCGGCGGGTCCCGGTGGAGCGGTCGGACAGGCCGTTGCGCCAGGCGATGATCAGCAGCAGACAGGAGCCGCAGAAGGCGGTGAGCAGGGAGTAGACCAGGGGAGCCGCGAAGTTCGGTATGCCCGTGATGCGGTTGACCCGTGCGATCGTCGCCGGAGCCGCGAAGACGAACACGGCGCAGGCGAGCAGCAGCAGCCCGCCGACCGAGCGCAGCAGCGGGTCCCGCCAGAGCCGGATGATGGTGGGCAGCTTGATCGCGAGGGCGGCGGTCAGGACGACGGTGGGGATCCAGAAGGAGATGTACAGCTGGCCGAGGAGGCCGGAGGGGTCGAGCGCCAGCACAGTGCTCACCCCGTCCTCCCGCCGCTGCGGTAGCCCAGCGAACGCTGCACGGGTCCGGGCCGCGTCTCCTGGCCGTGCCCCGTCAGCAGTGGCCGGAAGGCGCCCGCGAGCCGGTGTCCGAAGTCGTCGGCCTCCGCCTCGTCGGCGACGCGCGAACCGTCGCGCGCGGCGACCGACAGGGCCATGGCGGTCCACTTGCGGCGGTCGGCCAGCGCCGCGCCCGCCACATGGTGATGGCTGTGTCCCGCGTGCAGGTGCCACAGCTCATGGCCGAGGATGACCAGTTGCTGCACCGCCTCGGCCCGCTCCTCGACGATCACCAGGTCGAAGTCGGAGAACTCCACCCACAGCCCGGTGACTTCGATCTCGTCGGGAAACCGCTCGAAGCGCAGCTCCACCGGTCGCCCGCCGCGCAGCACGCTCATCTCCTCGCACAGCGCCCGGCACAGCTCCCGTGCATCGGCCGGCGGGCGGGGTCTGGCCCGCATCGCCGCCCCGAGGTGGTCCGTCAGCTTCCGCATCCCGGACACCCTCCGCGAGCGCCGCAGCCCGGCGACGATCCGGGCCGCTTTGCGGCGCGCGCCCGCGATTCCCATCACTCCCCCTTCCGACAACAGGCCGTCCGAGACTACGCCGTCGTTCAACGGCGAACGGCCTCCTTGCCGGTAACTCCTGTCCAAACCATTGACTGGCAAGCGCTTCCTATCTACGGTCCCGTTCGAAGTTACGAGCACACTTCGAAATGTCGAACAAGGACTGGCACGTCCAAGCTGGGGCTCAACCGCCTCAGCCGGACACGAGACGGCTGGCCGGCGGCCCTTCAGGGGCGCGGGGCAGTGTCCATGTGCGGCTCCGCCGCGTGGGCGCGAGCAACCCCCACGACCCGCAGCCGCCAACGAACCGGAACCAACCACCCCGAAAGGCGCCCATGAGCACCGCCCGCTTCACCCTCGACCCCGCCTTCACCGTCGGCAAGGTCGACCCCCGTCTCTTCGGATCCTTCGTGGAACACCTCGGCCGCTGCGTCTACACCGGCATCTTCGAGCCAGGGCACCCCGCGGCCGACGAGGACGGCATCCGCACCGACGTCCTGGACCTCGTCCGCGAACTCGGCGTCACCGCCATCCGCTACCCCGGCGGCAACTTCGTCTCCGGCTACAAGTGGGAGGACTCGGTCGGCCCCGCCGAGGACCGCCCCCGCCGCCTCGACCTCGCCTGGCGCTCCACCGAGACCAACCGCTTCGGCCTCTCCGAGTACATCGCCTTCCTGAGGAAGATCGGCCCCCAGGCCGAGCCCATGATGGCCCTCAACCTCGGCACCCGGGGCGTCGCCGAGGCCCTCGAACTCCAGGAGTACGCCAACCATCCCGCCGGCACGGCCCTGTCCGACCTCCGTGCCGCGCACGGCGACAAGGATCCCTTCGGCATCAAGCTGTGGTGCCTGGGCAACGAGATGGACGGCCCCTGGCAGACCGGCCACAAGACCGCCCAGGAGTACGGCCGGACCGCCGCCGAGACCGCCCGCGCGATGCGCCAGATCGATCCGGGCGTCGAACTCGTCGCCTGCGGCTCCTCCAGCCAGTCCATGCCGACCTTCGCCGCCTGGGAGGCGACGGTCCTGGAGGAGACGTACGACCTCGTCGACTACATCTCCCTGCACGCCTACTACCAGCCCGAGGACGGTGACGTCGACTCCTTTCTGGCCTCCGCCGTCGACATGGAGTCCTTCATCGAGAACGTGGTCGCCACCGCCGACCACATCGGTGCGAAGCTGAAGTCGAAGAAGAAGATCAACCTCTCCTTCGACGAGTGGAACGTCTGGTACATCTCGAAGTGGCACGAGATCGAGAACTCCGGCGCGCGGGACTGGGCGGAGGCCCCCCGCCTCCTGGAGGACAACTACAGCGTCCTGGACGCCGTCGTCTTCGGCTCGCTGCTCATCGCACTCCTCCGGCACGCGGACCGCGTCACCGTCGCCTGTCTCGCCCAGCTCGTCAACGTCATCGCCCCGATCATGACCGAGCCCGGCGGCCCCGCCTGGCGCCAGACGACCTTCTTCCCCTTCGCCCAGGCCTCGCGGTACGGCCGCGGCCAGGTCCTCGACGTCCGGGTGGACTCGCCGACGTACGAGACGAAGAAGTACGGCGAGACGGACCTCCTGCACGCCACCGCCGTGCGCGCGGAGGACGGCACCGTCACCGTCTTCGCCGTCAACCGCAGCCGCACCGAGGCACTGCCCCTCGAAGTCGCCCTGAACGCCCTGGACCTGACGGAGGTCGTCGAGCACAGCGCCCTCGCCGACGCCGACCCGGACGCCCGCAACACCCTCGACGACCCCGAGCGGGTGGCCCTACACACGGTCGAGGGCACCGCGCTGCGGGACGGCACCCTCACCGCCGTACTGGAACCGCTGTCCTGGAACGTGATCAGGCTCGCCTAGCCGCCGACGGGCCGGGGGAGGGCACAGGGATCACCGGTACTCCTCCGGCCGCCGCGCCCAGCAGGGTCAGCCGTACGTCCGACGGGCCCGACGGTGTGGTTCCGTCGGACAGGACGGCCAGGGCGAGTGTGTTGGCGCCGCGTGTGCGCAGGATCCCGTTCGGGAGCGCGAAGGTGTGCTGGGGGCCCACGTCGTTGATGTACTGGCCCATGTTCCAGCCGTTCAGGAAGATCTGGACGCGGTAGGCCCGGGCCGGGTCGTCGTCGAGGACCAGCCCGACAGAGGCGTCGATGCCGGCGTCGACCGCGAGCCGGAAGGACGTCCGGTACCAGGTCACCCCCTGCCGCCGGTCCGCCCGCGGCAGCTGCACCGGCTCCCAGTGGCCGTCGCCGTACCCCGGCAGATGCCAGCCGCTGCGCTCCCCGTACAGCCCGCCGTTGTTCTGCGGCCCGCGCACGGGGTCCGGCGCCGCCTCGCCCTGCAGCCGCCAGCTCAGCCGCGGGGCGGCCCCCGAGAAGGTGACCGCCGTCAGCCCGCGCGCCACCTTGTGCGTGTCCTGGGACTTGCCGTCCTGGTCGTGCTGCATGCGGCGGACGAGGACCGACAGCACATGCGGCTCGTCCGTGCGCAGCTCCTCCGGTACGGAGAAGACGGCCGTGGCGGCCCAACTCCCCTTCCGCACCGTCTTTTTGCCGGGCACGGGCATCCGGTGCGTGCCCAGCGGCCGCCCGTCCAGCCAGGCCATCAGCAGCCCCTGGGTGCCGGTGCTGTAGGCGAGCGACACGGACTCGGCGCCGGTCGCGTCGGTGAAGCGCCCGCGGTACCAGACGTCGCCGTAGTGGAAGGAGTAGTCGTCGGCGAAGAGGACCGGCTGTCCGGCGGGGACCGGGGTGGTGCTGTGGGTGGTGGTCTTGTCGGCGGGTGTCCAGGAGGAGTCGTCGAAGGCGGGCGCCGACTCGGGGTTCTCCGTCTTCCGCAGCCAGCCGTTGCTGAGCGCGGGCAGTGCGACCGCCCCGACACCGGCCAGCGGCTGCGCGGCGCGCAGACCGCCGGAGGAGGTCGCGTGCGCCTTCAACTCCCGTCCGTTCCAGGTGAGTTCATGGACACCTCGTGGTCCCCACACCTCCAGGTCCGCCGCCTCGACGGTGTCCCCGGTCAGCCGGACCGTCGTTCCGTCGACGGCCGCGGTCCGCAGCAGGGCGGGCCCGTACACCAGGACCGGGCCGGACGGGGTGTCGTGCGGCCACAGCCGTACGGAGGTCTCGTCGTCGGCGAGGAGCAGCAGCAGGGGGGTGGAGGTTCCGCCGCCGCTCACCGACACCCGGGTCAGACCGTCCAGTTGGGCTTCGACCCGCAACAGCCCGTCCGCGTACGAGTGCTCGGCCTCCCCTTCCAGCACGGCGACCGCCGGCTCGCTCGCGCACTCCAGTGCGGTCACCGTGTCCTCTCCCGGCCGCCCGGTGAGCACGGCGATCTGCTGTCGCCCGGCGGTGAGGGCCAGCATGGGCTGGGCGTTGGAGTAGCGCAGCCTCCGCAGACCCAGCCTGATCCCGGTGGCCAGCAGCCGCGCGTCCTGCGCCGGGACCGCCACCGGGACGGGGAGTTCAACGCCGTGCAGCGGGAGTTCGGAGGCGACCGGCACCTCGCCGTCGTTGCGCAGGACGTACACATGGGCGCCGGTGTCGGGGTTGGTCAGGTGGTACACCTTCAGCCCGTCCGCCGCGGTGTCCGCCCGGACGTCCGCCGCGCGGTCCAGCTTGGCGAGGTCGGGGAAGTGCCGCAGCAGATGCCCGAGCTGGTGCATGGGGACCAGCTTGGCGGTCGGCCGGCGGCCCTCGTCGATGGCCGCCCCGTAGTCGTACGACGTGTAGACGACCGGTGCGGGCAGCCAGCCCCACGAGGTGCCGCCGAAGGTCATGTAGACGTTGTGCAGGGTGATGCCGTTGGCGAGGTTGGTGAGGTAGAAGCGCCGCTCGTACGCCGCGTCCCGCAGCCGCCGCGACTCCGCGTACCCCTTCCTGTCGAACCAGGCACCGCCCCAGGGGTCGAACCAGCCGCCCCCGAACTCCGGGACGAAACCCGGCGTTCGGGGGCTCGCGGTCGCGCCGCCCTTGACCCCGCCGGTCCCGAAGTGCCCCCAGTCGGGCGGGGCCAGGGTCGGTGACGGATAGCCGTCGAAGCCGTACAGCCAGCGGCCCTGCTCGCCGCCCGTGTCGAAGGAGCCGGGGATCCAGTAACCGTTCCGGCCCTTGTCGTTGTGGAAGAGCGGCACGTCGATGCCGTCGGAGCGGACCTTGCGGTACAGGTGGGCCATGTAGTCGCGGCCGGTGGGCTCGTCGACGTACGCGTCGTACTCGTTCTCGATCTGGTAGAGCAGGACCGTCCCGCCGCCCCTGGTGTACAGATGCCGGGCGACGATGGCGTTCACCTGGGTCAGCCACTCGTCGGCGTACGACAGATAGGCCGGGTCGGCGGTCCGGGCCCGGCCCTCGGTGGCCGTCAGCCAGCCGGGGAAGCCGCCGCCGTCGATCTCGGCGTTGATGTAGGGGCCGGGACGGAGGATGACGTACAGGCCGGTCTCGCTCGCCGTCCGCAGGAACAGGTCCAGGTCGCGGATGCCGGTGAAGTCGTAGTGCCCGGGGGCGGGGGAGTGGTAGTTCCAGGACACGTAGATGCTGACCGTGTTGTAGCCGTGGGCGCGCATCTTCTGCAGCACGTCGCGCCACAGGGACGGGCTCGGCAGCCGGAAGGGGTGCATCTCGCCCGACCAGACGACCAGCCGTCTGCCGTCGACGAGGAGCGAGTAGCGGTCGAAGCCGACCGTGTGCCGCCGCCCGTCCGCGCCCGGTGTCCCGGGCGGCGGGCCCGTGGGGGCGGTCTGGGCGGCGTAGGCGCAGGTCATGGCGCCGCTGCCGCCCAGGGCCAGACCGAGGGCCGTGGCGCCGGCGAGGGCGTGGAAGGTACGTCTGCTGAGCCCCAAGGGAGCCTCCCGTCGGACCGGCCGGTCGGCGGCGCGTGTGAGGTCATCGTGCGAGGTCATTGTGTACGGCCGCACCCAGCACAATGGTCGTATGAGGATCTCGGCACGGGCGGATTACGCGGTACGGGCGGTTCTTGAACTTGCGGTCCGGCAGGACGACGGGCCCGTGAAGGCGGAGGCCATCGCCGCCGTGCAGGACATCCCGCACAAGTTCCTGGAGGGGATCCTCGGCGATCTGCGGCGCGGTGGCATCGTCGACAGCCGGCGCGGGGGAGGCGGCGGCTACCGGCTGGCCCGCGAGGCCGCGCGGATCACGGTCGCGGATGTGATCCGGGCGGTCGACGGCCCGATCGTGTCCGTACGCGGGGAGCGGCCCACGGGCCTGGAGTACACGGGCTCCGCGCAGCCGCTGCTGCCGCTGTGGATCGCGCTGCGCGCCAACGTCCGCCGCATCCTGGAGGGCGTCACCATCGCGGACATCGCGGCCGACGCCCTGCCCGAACCGGTACGGGAGCTGGCGGCGGAGCCGGCGGCCTGGGAGAACCCGTAGCAGGTCAGTCGCGCTTGATGCAGTGGGACGTCTGCCGGACGGAGGCGACGGTCCGGGAGAGGTCGATCAGGGCCGCGTCGGTCTGGCTCGAACCGTCGAAGACGACCTGGGTCGCCGGGTCGCGCCCGTAGGTGACGATCACCTTCCTGGTGTCCGTGGACTGCGCGAGATCCATGACCCAGTCCACGCCGTCGACCGCGAAACACGGGTCGGCGGTGACGCCCGGAGGCGCGACTCCGCAGCGCAGCACGATGTCACGGTCCCCCCAGACGGCGATCCCGGGAAGGCTGCTGTCCTGGCGGGACAGGCCGCCGAGGGAGGCCGGGGCGCTGTCGGCGATGCGGTGGCAGTGCGGCGCGCCGGAGAACCTGGCGGGGCGTACGCCGGCGTCGGCGTCGGTGTAGGCGAAGCTGTGGGCGGCGAGGGCGGCACCGCCGGCGAGGACGCAGGCGCCCACGGCCAGGGTGAGGCGGGTCGGGCGCAGACGTATCGACGGCATGGACGAAACGTTAGGACAGTCCGCCGCCGACCCCGGACCGGGCCCCCGCGGTGCCGCGGAGGACAATGACCGTGTGGCGGGCCGCAGTTGGGGCCCGCCGGTGAAAGGGGGAGTGACGTGACCGTCACTTGGCGGGGCGCCGTCTCGTACGCGCTCACCGTCGTCGTCCTGTCCTGGCTGGTCGGAGCCGGGGTGGACCTGGCCTGGCAGGCCGCGCCCGGCGGGAGTGTCGGGGGCTGGGCCGACTTCTGGTGGAAGAACCCGTGGCACGCGGTCTTCGTGGGCGCCGCGACCGTCTCCCTGGTGCTGGCCCGGCGTCTTCTGGCGCCCCTGCCGCGCTGGCGCGTGACGCTGGTCGACGGGTCCGTCTACCTGGCGGCGCTGCTGCTCTGCTGGGGCGTGTCGGCGTGGGCCGAAGGCGACGGCGCACCGGCGGACTGGGCGTTCGTCATGGCGATCGTCGCGCTGTACACGCTCCAACTGCCCGCCGCGTGGCTGCTGTCCGGCTGGCGGTCGGGAAGCCTGGAGGTCGTCCTCAGCAGGACGGGGACGGACGAACTGCACGGGGGACTGGCCGGCCGATGACGAAGACCCGATTCATGTACGCGGCGGTGGCGGCGGCCTGTGCGGCGGTCCTCGCCGGCTGCTCCTCCCCGGCGCCGATCAGCGACACCAGCCCCGGGGATCCGCTGATCAGGACCTGGAAGGAGGGCGAGCGACCTGCCGTCCCGAACCTTTCCGGGCCCTCCCTTGAGGGTAGGACGGTCAGCCTGTCCGACTACCGGGGCAAGGTCGTCCTGATCAACGCGTGGGCCTCCTACTGCGGTCCCTGCCGGGCGGAGGCGCCCGAGCTGAAGAGGATCCAGCAGAAGTACGGCGCCCGCGGGCTGCGCGTACTGGGTCTCGACAACGACGGCGGCCGGGGCGCCGGTCTCGCCTTCCAGAAGCAGTACCGGCTGGACTACCCCTCCCTGCACGACCCGTCGGGCAAGCAGCTGTTGAGGCTGCCGCGGGGCGTGGTGACCACACAGGGGCTGCCATTCACGATCGTCGTCGACTCTTCGGGGAAGGTGGCGGCGGTGCGGATGGGAGCCGTGACGGAAGCACGACTCGCGAAGATCATCGAACCGTTGCTGTGAAATCCCTGTCTGTGAATGGCTTGAGTTCGCCCTGACGGGTTCGCGTGCGCCTCCCTACGATGCGATCGCCTCGCGCCTTCACAGGATCCCCATGGTTTCTTCAAAGGGCTCCGGGCCGGCCGGGGTGAGCCACCCCCCACTCACAGAACCGGAGAAGACCATGCCTGGTGCACTCCTTCTGGGCGGCGCGGTCGCCGCTCTGCTCACCACCGCGATACCCGCGCACAACTCGTCCGGGGTGTTCGACAACCCGCCCCCGGACAAGATCGTCATCGACGTGGCGACCGTGAACGGCTCCGGCTGTCCCCAGGGCACGGCGGCCGTCGCCGTCTCCCCGGACAACACGGCCTTCACGGTGACCTACAGCCAGTACCTCGCCCAGGCCGGCGGCAACTCCGACCCCACGGCGTTCCGCAAGAACTGCCAGCTCAACCTCATCGTGCACGTCCCCCAGGGCTTCACCTACGCCATCGCCAGCGCCGACTACCGGGGCTTCCTCTCGCTCCAGCCCGGCGCGTCCGCGACGCAGAAGGCCTCGTACTACTTCCAGGGCTCCTCGAACACGGTGCCCAAGACCCACCCGTTCAGCGGCACGTACAACGACGACTGGCAGGCCACCGACTCCACCGACTGGGCCCAACTGGTCTGGGCGCCCTGCGGAGTCGAGCGCAACTTCAACATCAACACCGAGCTGAGAGTGAACGCGGGAACCGCGAACCCGGGCAAGGTCAGCTTCATGACCATGGACTCGACCGACGGGAACATCAGCACGGTGTACCACATGGCGTGGAAGGAGTGCCCGGCGTCCTGACGCGCTGAGGGCAGGGGTGGGCCGCAGCACGGACCACCCCTGTTCGTACGGGTTACGGAACGTCGAGTTCGTCGTCCGCGAGGCCGAGGAAGCGGGCCCAGGCGGTGGGAGATACGGCGAGCTGGGGGCCCTGTTTGTTCTTGGAGTCGCGGATGTGGATGGTGTGGGGACAGGCGGCGATCTCGACGCAGTCGCCATCGCCGCCGCTGCTGTAGCTCGACTTGTGCCAGGAGAGGGCCACCTCGACGCAGTCGCCGTCTCCGCTGCTGCTGTAGCTCGACTTGAACCAGGCCAGTTCGCCGCTGCTCATAGCGCTCCTCGCATCCGCTCCAACAGGCTCACGGAGTCTTCGAGGGTGAGAGCCTGCGAACGCATCCTGGCATACCGCCTCTGGAGGACGCTGATCTCTTTCGGGTCGCTGACGAACAGGCCGCCGCGCTGTCCTTCGTTGTACGCGAACCACTGGTTCTCGGGCGTTTCCAGCAGTTGGACGGGGCCCGCCAGTCCGGCATGGGTCCCGTGAGTCAGAGGCATGATCTGGATCTCGACGTTCCGCAACTCCCCGACGTGCAGGACGTGTTCGATGAGCTCCCGGGTGACCTCCACCCCGCCCGTCCGCCGGAGGAACAGATGCTCCTCCAGGATGAAGCTGAACGTCGTGTTGGGCCGTTCCCGCAGCAACCTCTGCCGCTCCGCCCGCGCGCACCACCGCTCCTCGATCTGGGGGTCGTCCAGCGGCGGCAGCTGACCGGCGAACAAAGCCCTTGCATAGGCCTCCGTCTGCAACAGCCCCGGCACCATGCGGCATTCGTACGTGTACAAGGTGATCGCCAGCTGCTCCAACCGCGCCCACCGCCGAAACCAGGCCGCCAACCCCGGCTGCCGAGCCAGCGTCGGCAGCGCCTTGCGCAGCGCGCCCGTGTTGCCCAGCAGCTCTTCCGCCCGTTCCACGAACGCCGGGTCCGGCATGCGCCTCCCCAACTCCACGGACGCCACCGTGTGTTTGGAGAACCGCACCAGATCGGCGTACTCCTCCCGGCTGATCCCGGCGTGCTCACGCAAAGCCTGATGCACCGCCCCGAACGTCCGCATGCTGTCCGACGACTCCGGCTCACCGCCACCATCGACCACAGTCGGTCACCTCCCGGGATCATGGTTACGGACAGTCACAAGTACTGTCCAGTCCGTGACCGCGTACGCTGCGGCGGAGTACGCGCGCCCTACCTGGTGAAGTCCCGGGCTCACCCCTCAGATTGGGGTCATGACCGCACCGCTCACCCCCCAACTCCCGATCACCCCGCGTACGTTCGCCCAGCGTCTGAGTTCCACCCCGCGTGGCGCCCGTCTGGCCCGCCACCTCGCCGTGGATCAGCTGGCCGAATGGGGCGTCCCGTACGGCAGTGACGCCTCCGAGGCGGTCGCGGTGATCGTCGGCGAGCTCGCCGCCAATGCCGTCACCCATGGGCGCGTCCCGGGGCGGGACTTCGAGCTGCGGCTCTTGCTCGTGACCGGCAGCGTCCGCATCGAGGTCACCGACACCCGTGCCGAACTGCGGCCGCCCGCACCCGGCGCCGTACCGACTCCGCGTCCGCTCGAAGAGCACGGACGCGGGCTCGTCCTCGTCGACGCGCTCGCCGACCGCTGGGAGATCGCGGACCGTGAGCCGCCCGGGAAGACCGTACGCGCGGAGGTCGATCTGCCCCTGCGGGTGCGTCGTGGCTTGTCGCGCAGTTCCCCGCGCCCCTACGACGACTAGCCCGCTTGTCCCATCCCGGCCGCGTTCGGCCAGCTCTGGGCGTTCGGCCAGCCCGTTGCCGGGGCAGGGGTGAGGCCCGGGGCGGGACCGGTCGTACCCCGTACCTGGGCCGCCGTGAGGCCACCGCGGGCGGGGACGCCGGGCGGGGTCGGACCCGGGGCTGGAGCGGGCACCGGAGTGGGCATGGGCGCCGGGGCCGGCTGCTGCATCGGGGCCGGGGCCGGTACCGGCTGCATCGGCGTCTGGGCGGGGTAGCCGACCGGCTGGGGCCCCGCCTGGGCCACCGCCGGCATCGGGGCCTGCGCAGCCGCCGGCATGGGCATGGGCATCGGCGCCCCACCCCCCACCGAACCGCCGGAGGCCATCGCGGCAAGCGCCATGCCCGCCCCGTTGGTGGCGCTGACCAGGCGGTCCACGGCCGCCGTACCCGAGCTGTAGCTGGTCCCGGTGCCCAGCTCGGGTACGGCGGCTCCCCTCCTGGTCCCGTAGAGCACCTGTTCCAGGCCGGACACCAGGCGACGCACATCCACCTGGGGGCGCACCACGAGTCGCAGGAAGCGGCTGGACGAACCGATCTTGTTGCCGCACTCGCGGACCAGGATCCGGTGCTCGGTGAGCATCCGGTCCCGGACCACGGTGCCTTCTGCGCCCACGGGGAGGCGCACGAAGAGGAAGTTGCCCTGGGAGGGGTAGACCGTGAGGCCGGGGAGGGCGGAGAGCTGGCTGGCCATGTCCAGGCGGTCACGGCGCACCTGGTGGAGGCTCTGCGCGTACTCGGCGCCGTGCTCCTTGAGCATGAACACCACGTACTCGGCGAAGGCGTTGAGGTTCCACTTCGGGAGCATGGCGCGGACCCGGCCGGCCAGCGCCGGGTTGGCGACCAGGTAGCCGAACCGTATGCCGTGCAGGCCGAAGTTCTTGCCGAGGCTGCGCAGCACCACGACGTTCGGGCGGATCATCGCCTCCTGGACGACCGAGGGTTCGGCCTCGGCGTCCGCGAACTCCAGGAACGACTCGTCGATGACGATCAGATCCAGGTCGGCCATCGCGTCCATGAACTGCACGAGGGACTGCCGGTGCAGAAAGCCGCCGTCGGGGTTGTTCGGGTTGCAGACGACGGCGACGCGGGTGCCGCGGGCCCGGATGAACTCGGCGTACTTGGCGAGGTCCAGGGCGAAGCCGCTGGACTCCTGCAGCGGGAACATGTCGACCCGCTTGCCGGTCTCCATCGGCTGGTCGGTCCAGCGTCCGAAGGTGGGGACGGGGATGGCGAGGGACTCGCGGACCATCAGGTGGTCGATCCAGGTGATCAGCTCGGTCGAGCCGTTGCCCATCGCCACGCACTGCGGCGGGAGCTGCAGCAGGGTGCACAGCTCGGCGGTGATCGTGTCGGCGCTGCTCGGGTAGTACGTGACGATGTCGCGCAGGCGGGCCGACATCTCCTCGAACATGGCCGGGGTGGGGAAGTACGGATTGCAGGGGATGCAGAAGTCCACGGGGCCGGTCCCGTCGCCGCCCTGCCGCGCCAGCGCCGCCATCGACGGGCTGTGTGCCGCGTCGCCGCGGAACAGCGAGGTGACATTGTCGGCCATGGAACCTCCGTATGGGGCGGGCCCGGCAGGGACGACCGGGCCCGTCGCGTTTGGGTGGCCCGCGCGGGGGAGCACGGGCCGCCCTTAGATACGGGGGCTGGGGTGGCGTCGTTCAACGCATGTGAAAGAGGTGTGAGTTCGGGAACCAGGGCGTCTCTTGTCGCGTCCGGCCGTGGAACTCAGAGGAGTGCTACGCGCTGAACGTATGGACGGTCCGCGTCCGATACGTCTGCCCCGGCCGCAGCACCGTCGACGGGAAGTCCGCATGGTTCGGCGAGTCCGGGAAGTGCTGCGTCTCCAGGCACAGACCGTCACCCTGGCGGTAGGTCCTGCCGCCGGTGCCGGTGAGCGTGCCGTCGAGGAAGTTGCCGGAGTAGAACTGCAGCCCCGGCTGGTCGGTGGCGATCTTCAGGGTGCGGCCGGAGCGCGGGTCGCGCAGGGTGGCGACGTGCTCGGGCTCGGACGTGATGCCCTTGTCCAGGACCCAGTTGTGGTCGTAGCCCTTGGCCTGCATCTGCTGGACGTGGCCGTCGCGGATGTCGCGGCCGATCGGCTTGGTCTCGCGGAAGTCGAAGGGGGTGCCGGCCACCTCCGCCAGTTCGCCGGTCGGGATGAGGCCCGAGTCGGTGGGCGTGTAGCGGGAGGCCTCGATCGTGAGCTCGTGGTCCTCGATGGTGCCGCTGCCCTCGCCGGCGAGGTTCCAGTAGACGTGGCTGGTGAGGTTGACGACGGTGGCCTTGTCGGTGGTGGCCTCGTAGTCGATGATCCAGTCGCCCTGCCCGGTGAGGGTGTACGTCACCTTCGCCTTGAGGGTGCCCGGGTAGCCCATCTCGCCGTCGCTGCTGGTGTGGTGCAGCACCAGACCGACGTCGGAGCCCTCGGCGAACGGCTCGACGTCCCAGATGTGCTTGTCGAAGCCCTGCTCGCCGCCGTGCAGGCTGTTGACACCGTCGTTCACGGACAGCTGGTAGGTCTTGCCGTCCAGGGTGAACCGGCCCTTGGCCATGCGGTTGCCGTAGCGGCCGATCAGGGCCCCGAAGTACGGGGACTCGGCGACGTAGTCGTCGACGGTGTCGAAGCCCAGGCAGACGTTGCCGTAGTGGCCGCGCCGGTCCGGGATCTCCAGAGCCTGGACCACACCGCCCCAGTTCAGGACCTTCAGCCGGGTGCCGCCGTTCTCCAGCGACCAGCGGTGGATTTCCGTGCCGTCGGCGAGCTTGCCGAAGAGCGATTTCACCGGTCCTGCCTCTCCTCCCACGGGAAGGGCCCCGCCGTGCGGCGGGGCCCGATCCGGTCACTTCGGTCTACGAGCCGGACTTGCGCTTGTTCCACACGTCGAACCCGACCGCGGCGAGCAGGGCGAGGCCCTTGATGACCTGCTGCCAGTCGGTGCCGACACTGAGCAGGTTCATGCCGTTGTTCAGCACACCGAGGACGAGACCACCGATGATCGCGCCGAGGACGGTGCCGACACCGCCGCTCATGGACGCGCCACCGATGAACGACGAGGCGATCGCCTCGAGTTCGAAGTTCAGGCCCGCCTTCGGAGACGCCGCGTTCAGGCGGGCGGCGACCACCAGACCCGCCAGGGCCGCGAGCACGCCCATGTTCAGGAAGACGAGGAAGGTGACCTTCTTGTCCTTGACGCCGGACAGCTTCGCCGCCGGCAGGTTGCCGCCGATGGCGTAGATGTGCCGGCCGAAGACCGCGTTGCGCATGACGTAGCCGTAGCCGACCACCAGCACACCGAGGACGATCAGGATGATCGGGGCGCCCTGGTAGCTGGCGAGCAGCATCGTGACCGCGAGGATCGCGGCGGCGATGGCGACCAGCTTCAGCAGGAAGGCGTTGCGCGGCAGCACGTCCAGCGAGAACTCCTGCTGGCGCTTGCGGTCGCGGACCTCCTGGTAGACCACGAACGCCAGCAGGACGAAGCCCAGCAGCAGCGTGAGGTTGTGGTAGTTGGTGTTCGGGCCGACCTCCGGCAGGAAGCCGTTGCCGAGGTCCTGCAGACCGTTCGGGAACGGGCCGAGGGTCTGGCCCTGCAGGAAGATCTCCGTCAGACCACGGAAGAGCAGCATGCCCGCGAGGGTCACGATGAACGACGGTATGCCGAGATACGCGATCAGGAACCCTTGCACCGCGCCGGCGGCAGCGCCCACCAGCAGACACAGCATCAGGGCGAGGGGCCATGCCACATGATGGTTGACCGTCAGCACGGCCGCGAAAGCGCCCACGAACGCCGTCAGCGAGCCGACCGACAGGTCGATATGACCCGCGATGATCACCAGCATCATGCCGATGGCGAGGATCAGGATGTAGCTGTTCTGCAGCACCAGGTTGGAGACGTTGCGCGGCAGCAGCAGGTCGCCGCCGGTCCACACCTGGAACAGGACCACGATCAGGCCGAGCGCGATCAGCATGCCGTACTGCCGCATGTTGCGGCGCAGACCGCCCAGCATCAGCTGCAGCAGGTTCTCGCCGGAGGCCGACCCCCCGCTCTTCCCGGGCGGCGCCGAGGCCGGGACCTTGTCCGTCACATCCGTGCTCATCGGGTTACCTCTTTGTCCTTCGTCATCTGGCGCATCAGCACTTCCTGCGTGGCCTCGGCCCGCGGGACCTCACCCGTGAGCCGCCCGGCGGCCATGGTGTAGATGCGGTCGCACATTCCGAGCAGCTCCGGCAGCTCGGAGGAGATGAAGACGACCGCCTTGCCCTCCGCGGCCAGCTGGTCGATGACCGTGTAGATCTCGTACTTGGCGCCCACGTCGATGCCGCGCGTCGGCTCGTCCAGGATCAGCACCTCGGGACCCGCGAAGATCCACTTGCTGAGGACGACCTTCTGCTGGTTGCCGCCGGAGAGCCGGCCCACCGTCTCGAAGACGGTCGGCGCCTTGATGTTCATGGACTTGCGGAAGCGCTCGGAGACCTTCCGCTCCTCGTGCTCGTCGACCACACCACGCTTGGCGACCTTGCCCAGGGCGGTCAGCGAGATGTTCCGGTTGATGTTGTCGATGAGGTTGAGGCCGTAGTGCTTGCGGTCCTCGGTGACGTACGCGATGCCGTGCTCGACCGCCTCCGCGACGGTCTTCGTACGGATCTCCTTGCCGTCCTTGAGGACCGTGCCGCCCGCGTGCCGGCCGTAGCTGCGCCCGAAGACGCTCATGGCCAGCTCCGTGCGGCCCGCGCCCATCAGACCCGCGATGCCGACGATCTCCCCGCGCCGCACGTTGATCGACACGTCGTCGACCACCTTGCGCTGCTGGTCGATCGGGTGGTGCACGGTCCAGTTACGGATCTCCAGCGCGGGTGCCGCGTCCAGCTCACCCTCGTACGCGGTGCGTTCGGGGAAGCGGTTGTCGAGGTCGCGGCCGACCATGCCGGAGATGATGCGGTCCTCGGTGGTGTCCGCCGACTTCACGTCCAGGGTCTCGATGGACTTGCCGTCGCGGATGATCGTCACCGAGTCGGCGACCCGCCGGATCTCGTTCAGCTTGTGGGAGATGATGATCGAGGTGATGCCCTGCTTCTTCAACTCCAGGATGAGCTCCAGGAGTTTGCCGCTGTCCTCGTCGTTGAGAGCCGCGGTCGGCTCGTCGAGGATCAGCAGCTTCACCTTCTTGGACAGCGCCTTGGCGATCTCCACCAGCTGCTGCTTGCCCACGCCGATGTCGGCGATCCGGGTCTCCGGGTGGTCGGTCAGACCCACCCGGCGCAGCAGTTCCGTGGCGTGCTTGAGCGTCTCGTTCCAGTTGATGAACCCGCCCGAGGCGTGTTCGTTGCCGAGGAAGATGTTCTCCGCGATCGACAGGAACGGCACCAGGGCCAGCTCCTGATGGATGATCACGATGCCGCGCTGCTCGCTCGCCCGGATGTCCTTGAACTCGCAGGTCTCACCCTCGAAGAGGATGTCGCCCTCGTAGGTGCCGTGCGGATGGACGCCGGAGAGCACCTTCATCAAGGTGGACTTCCCGGCGCCGTTCTCGCCGCAGATGGCATGGACCTCGCCCTGACGGACGGTCAGCGTGACGTCCGACAGCGCTTTGACCCCGGGAAAGGTCTTGACGATCGAGCGCATTTCCAGGACGGGTCCCGCCATGGTGTGCCCTTTCAATCCGTAGGAATGGCCGGTCCGTTCACCGACAGAGGGGACTACTTCAGCTGGTCCGCCGTGTAGTAGCCGGTGTCGACCAGTTCCTTCGTGTAGTTGGTCTTGTCGACGCTCACCGGCTGCAGCAGGTAGGCGGGGACGGTCTTGACACCGTTGCCGTACGACTTGGTGTCGTTGATCTCCGGCTTCTTGCCGTTGAGGACGTCGTCGATCATGGTCGAGGCGACCTTGGCGAGCTTGCGGATGTCCTTGTAGACGGTCTGCGTCTGCTGGCCCGCGATGATCGACTTCACCGAGGCGAGCTCGGCGTCCTGGCCGGTGATGACGGGCAGCGGCTTGCTGGCCGAGCCGTAACCGTCCGACTTCAGGGCGGCGATGATGCCGATGGAGATGCCGTCGTACGGCGACAG
This sequence comes from Streptomyces longisporus, assembly GCF_039532765.1. Taxonomy (NCBI): domain Bacteria; kingdom Bacillati; phylum Actinomycetota; class Actinomycetes; order Kitasatosporales; family Streptomycetaceae; genus Streptomyces; species Streptomyces longisporus. Next base: position 300,913 of record NZ_BAAASG010000028.1, on the reverse strand, counting down.
GACCGCGTCGACCTTGCCGCTGGTGTACGTCGAGGTGAGGATGTCCTCCATGCGCTTCTGCGCGGTGGCTCCGTCCCAGCGCAGCGTGGTGACCTGGTTGAGCGCGGTCTGCTTGGACTTGACGACCAGCTGCTTCTTGTCGATGTACGGCTGGAGCACGCTCATCGCGCCGTTGAAGAAGTACTTGGTGTTGTTGTCGTCGTTGGAGCCGGCGAACAGCTCGATGTTGAACGGGCCCTTCTTGCCGCTGTCCAGGCCGAGCTTCTGCACGATGTAGGAGCCCTGGAGCTTGCCGACCTTCTCGTTGTCGAACGAGGCGTAGTAGTCGACGTTCTTCGTGCCGAGGATCAGGCGGTCGTAGGAGATCACCGGGATCTTGGCGTCCGCGGCCTGCTGCAGCACGTTGTTCAGCGACTTGTTGTCGATGGCCGCGATGATCAGGCCCTTGACGCCCTGCGTGATCAGGTTCTCGATCTGCGAGACCTGCTGGTCGGGGTCGTCCTCGCCGTAGACCAGCTTGGTCTTGTAGCCCTTGGCCTGCAGGTCCTTGACGACGTTCTTGCCGTCGGCGATCCAGCGCTCGGAGGACTTGGTGGGCATCGCGATGCCGATGGTGCCGCCCTTGGCACTGCCCTTGTCCTCCTTGCTGCCGCCCGCACCGCTCTGGCCGCAGGCGGACAGGGTCAGGGCGAGGGAAGCGGCTCCGGCGACGGCGGCGAGTGCGGCTCTGCGAGTGGGCATGATCATCATCCTTGATGTGTGTGGGGCAGGCTCGGTCCGGCTGTGCAAGGACGCTTGGACGGCGGGTGTGGAGACCGAGTGGTATGTGGGATTCTGTTTGAGCCCGTCTTCTTCTGTGAAGGGGCGTTGTTTGAACGTTATACGGACGTGTCGAATCGCTTGAGCGTGCCGGGCAGCCGCGAGCCGAGGGGCGCCATGTCGCCGTCGGCTCCGTGCCGTGCGAGCAGGTCGAGGGCCAACCGACCACGTCTGACGCGTTCCTTGGCGGTGGCCAGCGTCAGGTCCCGCATGTGGTTGCCGTACGGGTAGATCCCGGGCGCCTTGGAGAGCCCGAACTTCAGGTACAGCGGTGCCCCGCGCCGGATCAGCTCGGCCACCTCGTACATGCGGACATAGCCCCCCAGGTCGTCGGGGGCCTCGATGTACATGTCCATGGGGGCGGCGGACACCCGCCGGATCTCGGTGAGGTGATCCAGCGTCAGATCGCTGGGCACGTTGATGGAGTCGCCGCCCAACTGCTCGTACACCGCGTACGCGGCCGGGTTGACCGGCCCGATCAGCGCCGAGACCTTCAGGGTGGTGTCGGCCGGGATGATCCCGGCGACGCGTGCGCGGTGCAGCGTCCACAGCACGCCCTCGTCGGCGACCAGGAGGCACTTGACGCCCAACTCCGTGGCGCGGACGGCATCTTCGACGCACCCGGCGACGGCGTCGTGCCCGCGGGCGCGCAGACCGGCCCCCCGGGAGTCGGTGCGCGTGGAACCGCCGATGTCCCAGGTGCCGCGCGGGCCGGTGAACAGGCAGAGTTCGATGTCACGTTCGCCGGCCGCCTCGACCATCTCGGTGATCTCGGCGTCGGTCAGCATCCACACACCGCTGCCCTGGCTGATCCGGTGGATCGGCACATCGAGCCGCGAGGCTTCCTTCAGGACGACGGCCAGCGCTTCGGGACCCTCGCACGAGGGGATCTCGGTGCGCCAGCGGCCGCCGCCCGGGAAGGTGTGGGGCGAGGCGTCGGCGGGGGAGAGGTCGGGCGCGCTCAGACCGAGGGCGGCGAGCGCCTGCTCGCCTGGTCGACGGGCTGACGGGGCGGAAGCGTCGGTCACAAGGTGTCCTTAGAATGTTCGAGATTTCGGACGAAGTTCGCGGCTCAAGTCGTGCGGGGCTTGGGTGTACGCCGGTGCGGGAGCCGTCAGTTCGCTCCCGTACCGGCGTACGGCTAGGGGCGAAGGAGGACCTTGCCGACCTTCGGATCACCGGACCCGACGAGCTCGATGGCCTGCGGGAACTCGGCGAGCGGCAGCTCGTGCGTGACCAGCGGCAGCGGGTCGAGCAACCCGGCCCCGAACACCCGCACGGTGTGCGCCCACGCGTCCGGCGGCGCCCCGAAGACGGAGTGCACCTCCAGCTGTCGTACGACCAGATCCGTGGGGTCGAGCCCGTTCGCACCCGGCGCCGGGATCCCGGTGAGGACCAGGCGCCCGCCACGCCGCAGCAGAGCGGCGGAGGTCCGCGCGGCATCGGCGGACCCGGCGGTCTCGATGACGACGTCGAAGTCGTCCGGGAGCGGCTCGTCCTTCGTACGGAAGTCGGTCGCGCCGTACTGCCGAGACAGCCCCTCGCGGTCCCGGCGGGTGCCGACGACCAGCAGCTCCACAGGGGAGACGGCCTTGAGGAACTGCACCGCGAACATCCCGAGGGTGCCGGTGCCGACCACGGCGACCTTCTCGCCCGGCTGCGCGTTCGCCTTCAGGGCGGCGGCCGCGATGCAGGCGGCCGGCTCCAGCAGGGCCGCCGCCGTCAGGTCGGCGTCGTCGGGCAGCACGTGCAGCAGCCTCGCCGGGAGGGTGAGCGTGGGCGCCATCGCGCCCGGCTGGGTGAACCCGGTCTCCTCGTACCCGGCGCTGCACAGCGTGGTCTCACCCGCGTGGCAGCGGTCGCACACCTGGCAGTTCCGGAAGCCCTCGCCGACGACCTTGCGGCCGACGAGCGTCTCGGTGACCCCGGCGCCGACCCGCTCCACCGTTCCGGACCACTCGTGGCCGGGCGTGAGCGGATAGCGCACGTACCCCTCGGGCCGGTTGCCCTGGAACACCTCCCGGTCGCTGCCGCAGATCCCGCTCGCGTGCACCCGCACCAGCGCCTCGCCCGGACCGGGGTCGCGGGGCGTGTGCTCGGCCAGGTGGAAGGTGCCCGGGGCGTCGACGACGACGGCGGCGGAGCTCACTGGTCGCCCTTCGGGTTCCGCTTCTCCCAGCCCTCGGCCCACAGGTCGAAGTGCGCCCGCTGCTGGGGGAACTCGGCAGCCGCGTCCACGTCCAGCTCCACGCCCAGGCCGGGCGCGTCGGAGAGGTGGAAGCAGCCGTCCTCCGGGTTCACCTGCGGCGCGCCCTTGACCACCTTCTTGATCTCGGCGTCCGCGAAGTCGTTGAAGTGCTCAAGGATCTTGAAGTTCGGGGAGGTGAAGCCGACCTGGAGGGAGGCGGCGGTGAGCACCGGCCCACCCACGTTGTGCGGGGCGACCAGCATGTAGTGGGTTTCGGCGGTCGCGGCGAGCTTGCGGGTCTCCCAGATGCCGCCGATGTGGCCGACGTCCGGCTGGATGATGTCGACGGCCTGGCTCTCGAAGAGCTCCCGGAACTCGATCCGGTCGTGGATGCGCTCGCCCGTGGCCACCGGCATGTCCACCTTCGCGGCGACCTTCTCCAGCGCCTTGAGGTTCTCCGGCGGCACCGGCTCCTCCAGCCAGGCCGGCTTGAAGGGCGCGAGCTCCTTGGCCAGCCGGACGGCGGTGGAGGGAGAGAAGCGGCCGTGCATCTCCAGCATCAGCTCGGAGTCGGGGCCGATGGCGTCCCGTACGGCCTCGATCAGCGAGACGGCGTACATGGTCTGCTCGTGGTCGAGCTCGAAGTGCCCGGTGCCGAAGGGGTCGATCTTCAGTGCCCGGTAACCGCGCTCCATGACGCCCTGAGCGGCCTTGTGGTACGCCTCGGGCGTCCGCTCGGTGGTGTACCACCCGTTGGCGTAGGCCTTCACCTTGTCGGTGACCTTGCCGCCGAGCAGCTGCCAGACCGGAACGCCGAGGGCCTTGCCCTTGATGTCCCAGCAGGCCATCTCGACGACGGCGATGCCGGACATCACGATCTCGCCTGCGCGGCCGTAGTCGCCGTACTTCATGCGGCGGGTCAGGTCCTCGACGGCGAACGAGTCCGAGCCGAGAATGTGGTTCTGCTCGGCCTCTCTCAGGTATCCGATCAGCGCGTCTGTGTGGCCCAGCATGCGGGTCTCGCCGACACCCGTGATGCCTTCGTCGGTGTGCACCAGGACGTAGGTCAGGTTGCGCCACGGCGTGCCGACCACGTGCGTGCTGATTCCGGTGATGCGCACGGAAGCTACCCTTCGAATGTTCGAGATTTCGGCTCATGTTCGAAATGCTGGGCAGACAGTAAGGATGGTGCGAGCGGAGTGTCAATGGGTAGGACGGTTAACGGTTTCGCCAGTTTCGTCGCCTCTTGCCCAGGTGGCCACTCCCCGGTGTGTGCCAGTTCACTCCGGAGGTCGCGTCGATATGGCTGGTTTCCCACACAACCTTCACAGTCGTGCCTAGGAACGTGACCCTCCGGGAACTTAATCTTCCCGCGTCATGGACTACTGCCACCCGTGCCAACGGCACCTCAACGGCGCCCTTGCCTGTCCGGGGTGCGGGACACGCGTCGAGCAGATGCGCGCGTACTGGGATGCCTACGAGCCGGAGCCCTACGATCACGCCGTCGCTCCCGTGGACGATGATGCACCGGTGGCTCCCGTCGATGATGACGCCCATCCTGACGACGACGGTCACGACGGTGACGAAGGCGACGGCGACGAGCCGCACGGGCGTGCCGCGCGCCGCCGCGAGCGGGGTCGCGGTGGCCGGAGGGGCCCCGCCGGCGCGGTCGGTGCGACGGACGCGAGCCGTCGCGACCGCAAGGCCGCGCTCCACCGCCGGCGGCGCAAGCGCACGCTGCTCGTCGCGGCGGGTTTCGTCCTGGCGGCGGGTGGTCTGAGTCTGGCCGAACTCGGCATGGACGCGCCGGTGTTCTCCTCGTCCTCCGACCCGTCCGCGGCCGGGAACGAGTCGTCCGAGGTCGACCGCTCGACGGCGGAGCCGAGCGAGTCCGCAGGGCCCCGGGACGGCGGGACGGGTGCCTCCCACGGCAAGCCCTCGGCCTCCCCGGACACCTCCGCCTCGCCCTCGGCGTCCAAGTCCCCCCACGGCAAGGACGAAGCGTCCCCGACCCCCGGCAAGGCGACCCGGTCGGCAACCGTCCCCGGCTCCGCCGGCTCGACACCCCCGCCCGCCGCGGGCTCGACCCCGACCTCGGACCCGACGACCTCTGCCCCGTCCCCGCGGCCGTCACCGTCGTGCACGCGCTTTTTGTGGTGGTGTACGTAACGTTGCCGGTCGGCGTCAACCTTCCCTGATGTGACGGCGTTTGAGGCACTGTCCGACCGTGCCTTTCCCGGCGCTCCGGCTCGCCGTTTCCGTCCTGCTCGGGCTCGGTCCCCGCCCGTCCGGGGGCTTGACCCGGACCGCGGATCCGATGACCTCTGGCCTGCCCCTGTGGTTGTCTCCGTCGCGGGCGTGCGTGCCCTTTCGGGGTGACTTCCGCTGATGCGGTGGTATTTGAGGCGCTGTCCGGCCGTGTCTTTCCCGGCGCTCCGGCTCGGCGTTTTCGCCCTGCTCGGGCTCGGTCCCCGCCCGTCCGGGGGCTCGACCCCGACCTCGGATCCGATGACCTCTGGTCCGCCCGCGGGTTTGGCCCCCGCCCGCCCGGCGGCTTGACCCCGCCCGCCCGGGGGCTTGACCCCGGTCTCGGGTCCGATGGCCTCTGGTCCGCTACTGCGGTCGTCTCCGTCGCGGGCGTGCGGGTCCTTCCGGAGTCAACCTCCGGTGGCGCGGTGGCGTTTGAGGCGCTGTCCGCGTGGCTGTCCGGTCGAGCCATCCCGGGCTCTCCGGCTCGCCGTTTCCGTCCGACTCGGGCTCGGCCCCCGCCCGCCTGAGGCTTGGCCCCCGACCTCGGGTCCGGCGACTTCCGGCCCGTCCCTGTGGCCGTCCCCCGGCCGTCGGAGACGGGCACGGGCTTCCTGCGGGGGTGCGTCCAGCGCTGCAGGTCGGTGTCAACTTTCGCTGATGTGGTGGCGGTTGAGGGGTTTGCCTGAGTGGCCACACGGCCGGCCCCTCTCCGGCCGCGTTATTCAACCGTGACGGCCTTCTGCCTGCAGCCCTCTTGACCGCCGTGATTTGTTAGCGCTCACAATGACCTCCGCATTCACCGGTCAGCGTCCAACGTCAGCGTGGGAGATATGAGCGTCGTGCCCGCAGTGTCCCGACCGTTAGATCCCGCCAGTGCTGTTGAACCTTCCCGGAGACCTGTGTGAAGCCGCAGGGGCGGGACCGTCCGCCCGCGACGCGGGCTTTGCCGCAGTCGAGCGCCAAGGAGGTGCGGTCGTGACCCACGCGCAGCTTCGGCCGCCCACCATGGCCGACGTGGCACGCCTGGCAGGCGTGTCCCACCAGACGGTGTCCCGCGTGCTGGGAAACCACCCCAACGTGCGGGACGAGACACGGGCCAGGGTGCTGCGGGTGATCGAGGAGACGGGCTACCGCCGCAACTCCTCCGCACGGGCCCTGGTGACCCGGCGCACCAGGACGCTGGGGGTGGTGGCCTCCGACACCACCCTCTACGGACCGGCCAGCACCTTGTTCGCGCTGGAGGAGGCGGCCCGGGCCGAGGGATATCTCGTCTCGACGGTCACGTTGCGCAAGCTGACCATGGAGACGCTGTCCGAGGCCCTGGACCACCTCAGTGAGGGCGGGGTGGAAGGAGTGGTCGCGATCGCCCCGCAGCGGTCCGCGGTGGCCGAACTGGCCGAACTGCGCTGTCCCTTCCCGGTGGTGGTCGTGGGCAGCGGTCCGGGCGTGGAGATCCCCAGCGTCAGCGTGGACCAGCACCTCGGAGCCAGGCTGGCCACCCGGCACCTGCTCGCCGCCGGTCACCGTAACGTCTGGCACCTCGCCGGGCCCGAGGACTGGCAGGAGGCGGCCGACCGGGCGGCCGGCTGGCGGGCGACCCTCGAAGCCGCGGGGGCGGAGCCGCCCATGCTCCTGCGCGGGGACTGGAGTCCGCTGTCGGGTTACCGCGCGGGCCAGGAACTGGCCGGCTGGGTGGGCCGGGGCCTGACCGCCGTCTTCGTCGCCAACGACCAGATGGCGCTGGGGGTGTTGCGGGCGCTGCGGGAGGCCGGGGTTCGAACTCCCCAGGACGTCGCGGTGGTGGGCTTCGACGACATCCCGGAGTCGGAGTACTTCGCCCCTCCCCTCACCACCGTCCGGCAGGACTTCTCGACGGTGGGAAAGCGCGGCATCGCGATGCTCCTGGAGCTGATCGAGGGGCGGCCGCCCGCCACCGCGCGCAGGATCGCCATCGAACCCCAACTCGTCGTGAGGGCCAGTACCTTCCCGCATCCCGTCCAACCGGAGGGCGTACCTCTCTGACGTACCGACCAACCACACACGCGCTTCCGTGTGGTCGAAATACCGAACAATGATCGACAGGCTGGACGTAGTGCGGCCGGTCCCACCGAGTACCAGCGGGTCCATCCCAGGGCCGGCTCTTCAAAGGAGAAGAACATGCTCAACAGAAGGAACTTCCTCACCGCGGCGGTCGGCGTGGCAGCCGCGGGCGGACTGGCCGCCTGCGCCAAGAAGGACGACTCCGGCTCCGGCTCGGGAGGCGGCGGCAGCAAGGCGATCTCGCTCGGCTTCTCCCAGGTCGGCGCGGAGAGCGGCTGGCGCGCCGCCAACACCACCTCGGTGAAGTCCGCGGCCAAGGAGGCGGGCATCAACCTCAAGTTCTCCGACGCCCAGCAGAAGCAGGAGAACCAGATCTCCGCGATCCGCAGCTACATCGCGCAGAAGGTCGACGTCATCGCCTTCTCGCCGGTGGTCGTCACCGGCTGGGACGCGGTGCTCAAGGAGGCCAAGGCCGCGAAGATCCCGGTGGTTCTCACCGACCGCTCGGTGGAGACCTCCGACAGCTCCCTGTACGTCACGCTGGTCGGTTCCGACTTCACCGACGAGGGCCGGCGTGCCGCCCGGATGCTGGAGAAGGTCCTCGCGAAGGCCGGCCTCAAGGGCCCGGTGAAGATCGCCCAGCTGGAGGGCACCACCGGCGCCGCTCCCGCGATCGAGCGCGGCAAGGGCTTCAAGGAGATCATGGACGCGGAGCACAAGTCCGACTGGAAGATCGTCGCCAGTCAGAGCGGTGACTTCACCCGCGCCGGCGGCAAGCAGGTCATGGCGGCCTTCCTGCAGTCCCACTCGGACATCAACGTGCTCTTCGCGCACAACGACGACATGGCCATCGGCGCCATCCAGTCGATCGAGGCGGCCGGCAAGAAGCCCGGCAAGGACATCCTGATCGTCTCGGTCGACGGCGTCCACGACGGCTTCGTCGCCATGTCCGAGGGCAAGATCAACGGCATCGTCGAGTGCAACCCGCTGCTCGGCCCCCAGCTGATGGAGGTCGTGAAGAAGGTCCACGAAGGCCAGAAGGTCGAGCGCTGGATCAAGACCAAGGAGGGCGACTACACGCAGGACCAGGCCAAGGCCGCGCTCCCCACCCGGAAGTACTGACCCACCGCACCCACCGGCAGGGAGCCTCCGGCCGACCGAGCCATCGGTCCGAGGGGGCTCCCTGCGGGAGTGAACGAATCCCACAAGGAGCGCTGCCATGGCAGAGCCGCGGCCCGTGCTGGAAATGACGGGCATAGTCAAAGAGTTCCCGGGGGTACGGGCTCTGTCGGACGTCGACTTCCGGCTCTTCCCCGGCGAGATCCACGCCCTGATGGGCGAGAACGGCGCGGGGAAGTCCACCCTCATCAAGGTGCTGACGGGGGTCCACTCCCTGGACGGCGGCACGATCACCCTGGACGGGAAGTCCGTGCTGTTCGGCAGCCCGCTGCAGGCGCAGCACGCCGGCATCAGCACCGTCTACCAGGAGGTGAACCTCTGCCCCAACCTGTCGGTGGCGGAGAACATCTTCATCGGCCGCGAGCCGACCCGCATGGGCCGTATCCAGTGGAAGCGGATGCGCAAGGAGGCGGCGGAGCTGGTGGACCGGCTCGGCCTCGACATCGACGTCACCGCCCCCCTGTCCACGTACCCGCTGGCCGTGCAGCAACTGGTCGCGATCGTGCGGTCGGTGGGCACCGGCGACAGCGACGGCCAGGGATCGGGCACCAAGGTGCTGGTCCTGGACGAGCCGACCTCCAGCCTCGACCGTGACGAGGTCCAGGAGCTGTTCCGCCTGATGCGGCGGCTCAAGGACGAGGGCGTGGCGATCCTGTTCGTCTCGCACTTCCTCGACCAGATCTACGAGATCTGCGACCGGATGACCGTCCTGCGCAACGGCACGCTCGTCGGCGAGCACATGGTCGCCGACCTCGACCAGGTCGGGCTGATCCAGCTGATGATCGGCAAGGCCCTGGACCAGCTGGAGGAGCTGCACGACCAGCAGCTGCACTCCGACGTCGGCGAGACACTGCTGAAGGCGGAGGGCCTCGGCAGGACCGGCGGCATCGCCCCCTTCGACCTGGAGATCAAGAAGGGCGAGGTGCTCGGGCTCGCCGGACTGCTGGGATCGGGCCGGACCGAACTCGCCCGGCTGCTCTTCGGCGCCGACCAGCCGGACAGCGGCAGGATGACCATCGGCGGCAAGCAGGTCTCGATGAGCGCCCCGAACGCCGCGATCGGCGCCGGCGTCGCCTTCTGCTCCGAGAACCGCAAGACCGAGGGCCTGGTGCCCGATCTGACGGTCCGGGAGAACATCATCCTGGCCCTGCAGGCCGCGCGCGGCTGGACGCGGCCCATCCCCGTCGCCCAGCGCGACGAACTCGTCGCCAAGTACATCAAGGCGCTGGACATCCGGCCCGCCAACCCCGAGGCCAGGGTCGGCCAGCTCAGCGGCGGCAACCAGCAGAAGGTGCTGCTGGCCCGCTGGCTGATCACCCAGCCGAAGCTGCTGATCCTGGACGAGCCGACACGCGGTATCGACGTCGGCGCCAAGGCGGAGATCCAGAAGCTCGTGGTCTCGCTCTCCGAGGAGGGCATGTCCGTGCTGTACATCGCGGCCGAGCTGGAGGAGGTACTCCGGCTCAGTCACACCATCGGAGTGCTGCGCGACCGCCGGCTGGTGGCGCAGCTCGCCAACGGGCCGGAGATCACCAGCAGCCGGATCATGGAGACCATCGCGAGCGGAGAACACCAGTGAGCACCAACTCCCGATGGCGAGCACTGACACACCACCACCTGTTCTGGCCGGTCGCGGTCCTTGTCTTCCTGCTGCTCGTCAACGTGCCCTTCACCCCTGACTTCTTCTCGGTCAAGATGACGGACGGCCACCTCTACGGCAGCCTCGTCTCGATCGTGCTGTTCGGATCGCCCCTCATCCTGGTGGCGGTCGGCATGACCGTGGTCATCGCCACGGGCGGAATCGACCTCTCGGTCGGTGCCGTGGTCGCCATCACCGGGGCACTCGCCTGCTCGTACATCAGCCACCAGGCCGACCAGAACGCCCTGTCCGGGGTGCTTCTCGCCATGGGTCTCGGCCTGCTGGCCGCGGTCGTCTGCGGCCTGTGGAACGGCTTCCTGGTCGCCAGGATGGGCATCCAGCCGATCATCGCCACGCTGATCATCATGGTCGCCGGACGCGGTGTCGCCCAGCTGATCACCGGCGGCCAGATCATCACCATCGACAGCGACCCGTACAAGCTGATCGGCGGCGGCTACTGGCTGACGCTGCCGTTCTCCATCTTCGTGGTGGCCGTGGTCGTGGCCGTCACCGTGGCGCTGACCCGCCGCACGGCGCTCGGCCTGCTGATCGAGGCGGTCGGCGGCAACGCCGAGGCCAGCCGCCTCGTGGGCATCAGGTCCCGGCGCATCAAGATCATGGTCTACGTCTTCTGCGCGCTGTGTGCAGCCGTCGCGGGCCTGATGATCAGTTCCAACACCTCGGCGGCGGACGGCAACAACGCCGGTCTGTGGATCGAACTCGACGCGATCCTCGCGGTGGTGATCGGCGGCACCTCGCTGCTCGGCGGCCGGTTCTCCATCGGCGGCACCGTGGTCGGCGCCCTGGTCATCCAGACCCTGACGACCACGATCTACACCATCGGTGTGCCGACCCAGACCACCCTGGTCTTCAAGGCCGTCGTCGTCATCGTCGTCTGCCTGCTCCAGTCCCCGAAGTTCCGCGCCAAGGTCTTCGGTGCCAAGCTCGGCGCCCGGTTCGGCGCGAGGGGCGGCGCCAAGCCGGCCGCGGCCGGGACGGACACCGCCGCGGCGACCGACGCCGCTCCGAAGATGGAGGTGTCGTGATGAGCGCGACCACCCAGAGCCCCACGGCCGCGGACAGCCGCACCCCGTCCAAGGCCCAGCGTCTGCTGGGCGACCGGCGCCTGCCCGTCGCGGCGACGGCCCTGCTCTTCCTCGTGATGTACGGGGTGGGCCTGGTCCGGTACCAGTTCTACGGTTTCGCCGAACCCCAGGTCTTCCTGAACCTGTTCATCGACAACAGCTACCTGCTGGTCGCCGCCGTCGGTGCCACCTTCGTCATCCTGTCCGGCGGCATCGACCTGTCCGTCGGCTCGGTGATCGGCTTCACCACGATGCTGACGGCCTGGCTGGTGGAGCGCGAGGGGCTGCCCCTCCTGGTGGTGATCCCCATCGCGCTGGCGGTGGGCGCCTTCGGCGGCTTCCTGATGGGCTATGTGATCCACAACTTCGAGATCCAGCCCTTCATCGTGACCCTCGCCGGCCTCTTCCTCTTCCGCGGCCTGTGCCTGGTCATCAGCAAGGAGTCGATCTCCATCAGCGACTCCTCGGTGAGCAGCATGGCCTCGGCGCAGGTGTCGCTGGGGATGGGGTTCCTGTCGATCGGTGCGGTCGTCGCGCTGGTCGTCCTCGCCGTGGCGTTCTACGTCCTGCACTACACCCGCTTCGGGCGGCGCGTGTACGCCATCGGCGGCAACGAGCAGTCGGCCCTGCTGATGGGTCTCCCGCAGGGCGGTACGAAGATCGCCGTGTACACGGTGAGCGGCTTCTGCTCGGCGCTCGCCGGTCTGCTGTTCACCCTCTACATCCAGTCCGGTGACCCGCTGCACGCGACCGGCATGGAACTGGACGCGATCGCCGCGGTCGTCATCGGCGGCACGCTGCTGACGGGCGGTTCCGGCTATGTGGTGGGCACCCTGTTCGGCGTGCTGGTGCTGGGCCTGATCAAGAGCATCATCCAGTTCGAGGGCACGCTCAGCTCCTGGTGGACGAAGATCGCCACCGGCGTGCTGCTGTGCGTGTTCATCCTGGTCCAGCGCGTCATGACGGCCCGCAAGAAGACATGACGTCCGGTCGCGGGAGCTGAGCCGCCCGGCCCGCTCCCCGTGCGAAGAGGTCCGGCGTACGCATCCCGTGCGCCGGACCTCTCGCATGCCGGGTCCTGCCGGCCTCAGGCTCTCAGCTCTCTGGCTGCCGCAGCATCCGCTGCAGCAGGCCCCTCAGCGCCAGCCGTTCCTCCCTGCCGAGCCCCGCCAGCGGTTCGCGCGCGAAGCGCAGGGACTCGCGCAGGTTCTTGGCCACCCGCCGGCCCTCCTGCGTCGCCGCCGCCAGCTTCACGCGCCGGTCGGCCGGGTCGGGGCGGCGCTCCACCAGGCCGCGGGACTCCAGGCGGTCGACGATGCCGGTCACGTTGGACGGCTCGCACTTCAGTTTCTGGGCCAGCTTGCGCATGGGCAGCGGTTCCAGGGAGAGCAGGCTCAGCAGACGGGCCTGGGCGCCGGTCAGCGAGTGCTCGGCGGCGGCGCTCTCGTAGTCCTCGTGATAACGGGCCACGATGTCGCCGATGAGTTCGACGACCTCAAGGGTCAGTTCATCGGGACGACGGGTGTTCGGTGGAGTGGCCATGCGTTCAGCGTACCTCGTTACTTGACAACCTGAAATATTCAGGAGCATGGTTGTTTCAGGTACTGAAGTATTTGGTACCCGCAGCATCTGGAGTACTTCCCGCACGCTTGAAAGGCGCTCGTCATGATCAACCGCGAATGGCACCTGCTCAGCCGTCCCGTCGGCTGGCCGAAGCCCGAGGACTTCGCCCTGGTCGAGACGGAGGTCGGGGCGCCCGGCGAGGGCCAGGTGCTGGTCCGCAACAAGTACCTCTCCGTCGACCCGTACATGCGCGGCCGCATGAGCGACGCCAAGTCGTACGTCGCGCCCTTCGAGCTGGGCAAGGTCATGCAGGGCGGCGCGGTCGGGGAGGTCGTCGAGTCCAACGCCGAGGGCATCGCCGTCGGCGACCACGTGCTGCACTTCCTCGGCTGGCGCGAGTACGCGGTCGTGGACGCGAAGACCGCCGTCAAGGTCGACCCGGAGGCCGCGCCGCTGAGCACGTACCTCGGTGTGCTCGGTATGACGGGTCTGACGGCGTACGCGGGCCTGCTGCGGGTCGGCGCGTTCAAGGAGGGCGACGCGGTCTTCGTCTCCGGCGCCGCGGGTGCCGTCGGCAGCCAGGTGGGCCAGATCGCCAAGCTCAAGGGCGCCTCCCGGGTCATCGGCTCGGCCGGCTCCGACGAGAAGGTCAAGCTGCTGGTCGAGGAGTACGGCTTCGACGCCGCCTTCAACTACAAGAACGGCCCGGTCTGGGAGCAGCTCAAGGAGGCCGCCCCGGACGGCATCGACGTCTACTTCGACAACGTCGGAGGCGAGCACCTCGAGGCCGCGATCGGCGCGCTGAACCTCAAGGGCCGTGCCGTGATCTGCGGCATGATCTCGCAGTACAACTCGACCGAGCCGACGCCCGGCCCGCGCAACATGGTCAAGATCCTGCAGAACCGGCTCCGGGTCGAGGGCGTCCTGGTCGGCGACCACTACGACCTGCAGCCCGAGTTCGTCCGGGAGGTCGGCCCCTGGGTCGCCTCGGGGCAGCTGAAGTACCGCGAGACGGTCGTCGAGGGCATCGAGAACAACCTGGAGGCCTTCCTCGGGGTGCTGCGCGGCGACAACACCGGAAAGATGATCGTCAAGCTGTAGGTCTTCCCCGGAGCTTTCTCACTGTTTCCGGCATGCGGTAACTTCTTTCCGAAACCGTCGTCGATCGTGGGCGCGAGTCGCGGCGGACCGAGGAGGAAGACAACCGCATGTCCATCCAGCAGACCGACGTCCTCTACACGGCCGTCGCCACCGCCGAGAACGGTCGCGACGGCCGTGTCGCCACCGACGACGGCAAGCTCGACGTCGTCGTGAACCCGCCCGAGGAGATGGGCGGCAGTGGCGCCGGCACCAACCCGGAACAGCTGTTCGCGGCCGGCTACAGCGCCTGCTTCCAGGGCGCGCTTGGCGTAGTGGCCCGCCAGCAGAAGGCCGACATCTCCGGCTCGACGGTCACCGCGAAGGTCGGCATCGGCAAGAACGACGACGGCTTCGGGATCATCGTCGAGATCTCGGCCCACATCCCGAACGTCGACGCGGAAACCGCCGGGGCCCTCCTGGAGAAGGCCCACCAGGTCTGCCCGTACTCGAAGGCAACCCGCGGCAACATCACCGTGACGCTGGTCTGACGAACTCGTTGCTACGACGGAGGCCGCACCCTTGGACGTGGGGTGCGGCCTCTGCCGTACGGCGAACAGACGGCGTACGGGGGTCAGGAAGCCAGCGCCGCCGTGTGTACCGCCTTCACCAGCCGCTCGTTCTCCGGTGCCGCCCCGCCCGGGAAGGCGATGCGCCGCCGGGTGTAGCCGTACGCCAGCCCGCTGCGCGGGTCCGCGAAGGCCTGGGAGCCGCCCGCTCCGGCGTGCCCGAAGGCCCCGGCGCCCAGGAACAGGTACCAGGCCTCGCCCGTCGCCTGGAAGCCGAGGCCGAAGGCGCGGTGGCCGCGGGCCACCAGGTCGTACCCGACCGAGTGGACCTGTCCGACCTCGGCGACCGTGTCCGGCTTCAGCAGCGGCGGCCGCCCCGCCACCTCGCTGATCGCCGCCGCGTACATCCCGGCGAGCCCGCGCGCCGCGGCCACCCCGCCCGCCGACGCAGGCCCCTTGGCGCGCACCGTACGGGAGTTGGCGTGGCCGACCAGGTCCCCCGCGTCGGGCACATGGGTGTTGGACGCGATCGAGGCGAGTGTGTGCGGCCCTCTGGGCGCCGCGTCCAGCACGGCCTGCTGCTTCGCCGTCGGGGCCATCGGCTGCACGGACCGGAAGCGGGGCTCCAGTGCCTCGGGCAGCCCCAGGAAGAAGTCCAGCCCGTACGGCGCCCGTACCCGTTCCTCGTAGATCTCCTGGAGGGTGTGGCCCGTGGCCCGCCGCACCACCTCACCGGTGAGCGCGCCGATGACGAGCGCGTGGTAGCCGAACGCCGTGCCCGGGCGCCAGAACGGCCGCTGGTCGGCAAGGCGTTCCGCGATCGCGCGGTCGTCGGCCAGCTCGTCCTTGCTGAACCCGGCGTCGAGCCCGATCAGCCCGGCGCGGTGCGTGACCAGATCGCGCAGCGTCAGCGCCGCCTTGCCCTCGGTGCCGAACTCGGGCCAGTAGTACGTCACTCTGCGGTCCAGCTCCAGCGTGCCGTCCTGCACGAGAAGGGCCACGACAAGATGGGCGGCGCCCTTGGTCGACGAGAACACACCGTAGAGGGACTCGGCGTCGTTGCCGTCCCCGGCCCACAGGTCGACGACCTTCCGGCCGTGCACATAGGCGCACAACTGGCCCTCGTAGTCGGGCAGTTCCCCCGCCACGAACGCGGCGAACTCCTCACGCACTGCCTCGAAGCCGTCCGCGACGGTGCCGTGGATCTGCTGCGTCATCCGTTCTCCTCAAGCTCGGGCGCTGGGCGAGGGGGCTTCCTGAGATCGATACGGCGAGATGTACCTGTTCGACTCAACCCCAACAAGGGGCGGTTCATGTCACGGATGCCCCGTATGGCTCACCCCGGGTGGGCCGGAGGGGGCGACGGAGTCCGTCGGATGGGGGCATGCTGAGGGGCGACCGTCGGCACCGAGGCTCCATTCGAGGAGAGCCCATGGCAACGATCCCTTCGCTCCCCAGCAGGGACGACGTGCTGCGCATGGCACGCAACACCACCGACATCACCGGCCAGCTCCTGGACACCGCCGGGAACATCACCCGGATCGCGATCAACACCTTCGACCCGCGGGACGGCTCGGGCGCGGAGGTGCTGCGCGTGCTGCGCCAGACCACCGCGGAACTGGCCGAGGCGAGCGCGTCTCCGCAGGCCCAGGAGGCGTTCTACCGGATCGTCGACACCCTGACCCGGCTGGGCACGAGCGGGGCGCCGCTCGCCGTGCACCCGGTGAGCGAACCGGCACAGGCCCTGCTGACGGCGATCGGCGACAGCCTCCTGCCGGTGCTGGACGCGGTCGAGCCGGCCGTCGCGGAGTTCGCGGACGCCCTCGGCGACCTGGTCGAGGCGACGTCCCCCGTGCTGCCCGCGGCGGCGGGCGTGGCCGCGGGAGCGCTTCTCGCGGTGACGCCGGTGCTCCGGGCGGCAGCGGAGGTCCTGCGCGACTCGTCCCCCGAACTGCGCCGCGTCGCCGACGCGCTGACCGCCGCCCTCGCCCCCCTGATGCCACTCCAGGTCGCCCTCGCAGAACGCGCGGCGGCCGCCGGAGCAGGCGTGGTCCGAGCAACCCTCCCCCCACTGGCCGACCTCGCGGAAGCAGCAGCAGCCACGACAAAGGCGGCCCGCCCGCTCCTGGTCGCGGGCGAGGAACTCCTGGTGTCCGGCCTGGAGCAACTCCAGCCCCTGCTCCTGACGACGGCATCCCGAGCGGGGCGGGTGGCACGGGCGGCCGCGGTACGGGTGAGCGCGGCGGTGTCACCGGCGGCGGACCAGGGGGTCGTGGTGGCCGTCACCCCGGTGTAGTGCCAGGTGTTCGGCGATGCCGTCCGGGAGATGGGGCCCGATAGGGTTTCCACATGCGCGATCTCGGGGCGGGCTTCACCTACCTACTCAAGGGCCAGCGATGGGTGGCCAGGCACGGCAAGCAGTACGGCTTCGGCCTGCTGCCGGGCCTGATCACCCTCGTCCTCTACTCGGCCGCGCTGGTCAGCCTGGCCCTCTGGGGCGAAGACGCCGTCACCTGGGCGACCCCCTTCGCAGGCGACTGGTCCAGCCCCTGGCAAGGCCTCTTCCGCGGCTTCCTCACGGCGGTACTCTTCGCCCTCGCCCTGCTCCTCGCCGTCCTCACCTTCACGGCCGTAACGCTCCTCATCGGCCAGCCCTTCTACGAGAACCTCTCCGAAAAGGTCGACGCCGACGTAGACCCGAACGGCACGGCCCCCGAGTCCGGCCTCCCCCTCTGGCGCGAGCTGTGGATCTCGGCCCGAGACAGCCTCCGTATCCTCGTGCGGGCACTGCTCTGGGGTGTCCTGCTCTTCGCCCTCGGTTTCCTCCCGCTCGTCGGCCAGACCGTGGTCCCGGTGATCGGCTTCTTCGTCACGGGCTTCTTCCTCACGGAGGAACTGACCGCCGTCGCCCTCCAGCGCCGAGGCGTCGAACTGCGCGCCCGCCTCACCCTGCTGCGCTCCCGCAAGACCCTGGTCTGGGGCTTCGGCACCCCGCTGGGCCTGGCCTTCCTGGTGCCGTTCGTCGCGGTGTTCCTGATGCCGGGCGCGGTCGCGGGCGCGACGCTGCTGGCGCGGGAGCTGCTGGGCGAGGAGACCGACGACGGTCACGACGACACCGCCGGGGACCCCGAAGGGGAGGACCTCACCCAGCGGTCGTGGCGTTGACCGCGACGGTCAGGATCGCCCGTACCTGAGTGATGATGTCCTGCCGGTTCTGCAGGAACTCCGGGTCCGTGACCGTCCCGGTCGCCGGATCGGTGTTGCCCGTGCCGAACTGCAGCACCGGTGTGTGCACATGGCCGCCGGGCAGGGTGTCGTGCAGTCCGAGGCGGTCCCGCAGCAGGGTGGCCCGGTAGGCGATCTCGTTGGACAGGTAGTTGCCGCCGCCTCCGGCCCGCGCGGTGGACCCCGCCGTCGGCCCGTCCGGCCGTACGACCGGATCGGTGCCGCCCGCCGGGATCTCGGTCACCTCCGTGTGGTCGTACACTGGGAAGCGTCCCGTGTTCGCGGCCACGATCTCCTTGTACGGCAGGGTGGTCGTCGTCCACTGCGGCTGTGAGGCGGGATCGGTGACGGGGACGGTCTCCGTCCGGCTGATGTTGTCGTTGTCGGGGAACCCGCCCCGCCAGGCCCCGTTGGTCCGCTCCACGTCGAACCGCCCGACCCGCCCCTGGCTCACGGTCGTGAACAGGTCCACCTGCTTCAGATACGGCCGCAGCGTCCGCTCCACGGTCCCGTCCGCGAAGTCCTGCCAGCGCACCGGGAACACGACCGTCTCGATCCGCGCGGGCCCCTTCGCCGTCTGGATCACCGTTCCGTCGAGCGCCAGCGCGGTGGCCCCGGAGGGATTGGAGATCCGGATGTCCCGGTCCAGCGTGAACGGGTCGAAGCCGGTGACGAGCACCCGCCTGAGGCCCTTGCCGTGCTGCGGATAGCGGACGTCGGTCTGCCCGCGCGAGGTGCGCTCCAAGGCATCGATCAGCGCGGTCCGTTGCTGGTCGCCCAGCTCGAACTCCGGCTCCCAGGTGCGCACTTCACGGGTCATCCCGAGCCGCGCCCAGTACAGCGGCCGGTCGTCGTCCCGGGCCAGGCCCGCCCGTCGCCCACCACCACCCTTCCAAGGAAGCGCTTCGCGCCTTTCTGATTCCGCCGCCCCGCGCCCCTGCGCCCGGTCCACGGCCCGCCGCCACAGCGCCGACCCCTCCTGTATGACGATGCGGCGGGCCTGCGCATAGGAACCGGCCTTCTCCAGCGCGCGGGTGAGCCGTGGAGCCACGTCGTCGAAACCGGACCGTTCGAGGATCTCCTGCGGTACGGCCTTGTCCAGCCGCTGCTCCTCGACGGTGGGGGAGGGGACGGTCCCCGCGGCGGTCGCCGTGGTGGGGGTCGCGAACCCGGTCAGCAGAGCCAGTCCGAGTACACCGATCCGAACGCGTATGGAATTCAAGGGATTTCAGGTCCTTCCGTCGCCGTCGTGGGGGAGCGTGGTGCGGACGGCCGCAGTATCGCCCGACGGAAGTGGTCTACGCCATGGTGCGGGTGTGTCGGGTGTGCATCGAGTACGCGCACCTACCCGGGAACGGGGATACGGGCCACCGCCTCCCGCAGCGCCCCGACGAACGCCTCCACGGCCGGCGTCAGCGCCCGCCCACGTGCCGTCGCCGCGTACACCGCCCGGGCCGGGGCTCCTTCGTCGAGGACCGGAAGCAGTGCGATGTCCGGGCGTACGGACTCGGCGGCCAGGGCGGGGACCAGAGTGACTCCGAGGCCTGCGGCGACGTACCCCTGCTTGGCGGTCCACTCGCCGACGACGTGCGTCACGCGCGGGCGGAAACCCTGGCGCAGGGCCGCGTCCAGGAGGGTGCCCTCGGGACGGGAGCTGCCGGAGATCCAGTCGGCGTCGGCGAGTCGACCGAGCCGCACCGGGCCCTCGTGGCCGGCCAGGGGGTGGTCGGCAGGGACGGCGACGTACAGCGACTCGTCGAGGAGGTGGTGCAGTTCGTACGACTCCAAGGGTGCTCGGCCGGTCGTCGAGACGACCGCCAGGTCCAGGTGGCCCGCGGCCAGCCGGTCCAGGAGGCCGGGGGTGAGGCCCTCCTCACGGGAGAGCCGGACCCGCGGGTGGCGGGCCCGGAACGCGGCCAGGGCGTGCGGCACCAGCGCCGCGTCGGCCGTCGCGAACGCCCCGAACCGCAGCCGCCCGCCCGCCACTTCACGCAGGTCCGCCAGTTCGCGTGCGGCGCCGTGCAGCGTCTCGGCGACCGACTCCGCATGCGGGACGAGCAGCCGGCCGGCCTCCGTGAGCCGTACGCCGCGCGGCAGCCGATCGAAGAGCGCGGCCCCGCCGAGCGCCGCCTCCAGCGAGGAGATCTGCCGCGAGACCGCCGACTGCGTCCACCCGAGCGCCCGAGCGGCCACGGTGAACGAGCCGTGCCGGGCGACCACCAGGAACACCCGCAGCCACACGGTGGACAGGTCCGGTACCGCTACGCCTGCTACGGGATGCTGTTTCGGCATGGGAGCCATGCTAGACATTCGCTTGTCGCATCGCGGATGGCGGTTCTAGCGTCGATGGCATGCCGCAGATGGATCAGATCGCCTTCCTGGGCCTGGGACACATGGGTACCCCCATGGCCCGCCGACTCCTCGCCGCCGGGCACCCGTTGACCGTCTGGAACCGCACCGCGGCCAAGGCCGCGCCGCTGGTCGCCGAGGGAGCCGTGCTCGCCGCGTCCCCCGCCCACGCCGTGCGGGACGCCGAGGTGGTGGTCACGATGGTCGCCGACCCGGCCGCGCTCGACGCGGTGGCCGACGAGATCGTGCCCGCGCTGCGCCCCGGCACCCGGTGGATTGAGATGTCGACGGTCGGTCCGGACGCCGTACGCGAACTCTCCGCCCGAGCAGGAGAGTCGGTCACTGTCATCGACGCCCCGGTCATGGGCAGCACCGACCGGGCGGCGGCCGGTGAGCTCGGCATCCTCGCCGGCGGCGACACGGCGGGCGTCGAGCACGTCCTGGCCCGCCTCGGCACCGTCACCCGCACCGGTGGCATCGGCTCCGCCGCCGCCCTCAAGCTCGTCCTCAACTCGGCCGTCATCGGCGGTGTGGCCCTCGTCGCCGAGGCGTTGCGTCTGGCCGACGCCCTGGGGGTGGACGGCGACACCGCGCGCACCGCCCTCGCGAACAGCCCGCTCGGCGGAGCCGTCACCCGTGCCTTCGCCGAAGGCGTGCACTTCGGCACGGCCCTGGCGGTCAAGGACCTGACCCTGGCGACGAAGGCGGCCGAACTGCCGGCCGTGGAAGCCGCGTTGGGTCACTATCTGCGGGCCGCCGCCGACCCCGCCCTCGCGGACGCGGACCTCTCCCGCGCCGCTGCCCGCATCCGAACCGCCTGAAGGGACCCCATGAAGGTCACGCTGGACAACCCGGCCGACGCCCCTCAACCCGCCGGCCCCTACTACTCCCAGGTCGCCCGCGTCGAACACACCGACGGCAGCGCCCTGTTGTTCGTCTCCGGTCAGATCGCCGAGGGCGCCACTCTCGCCGACCAGACACGCGGCATCTTCGAGGGGCTCGACGCCCTGCTCCGCGCGCATGGCGCGACGCTGTCGGACGTCATCAACATCCGCACCTATCTGACGGACATCACCAAGCTGCAGGAATACGGCTCCGTGCGGCGGGAGTTCCTCACCGGGACACCGCCGACGAGCATGACCTTCGAGGCCTCGCGGCTGTTCCGGCCCGAGGCGCAGATCGAGATCGAGGTCGTCGCCGCCGTGCCCGCACCGGAGTGATCCCTTCCGGGCGATACTGCCGCCCATGAAGGCAATCAAGGCAGTGAACCTCGGCGTCCTGTTCCTCATCGAACTCGGCGCTCTGGTGGCCGCCTCCTACTGGGGCTTCACCCGGGACGTGGCAGCCCCGCTCGCCTGGCTCCTCGGCCTCGGCTCCCCGGCCGTACTGATCGTGCTGTGGGCGCTGTTCGGCTCCCAGAAAGCGTCGTACAAGACGCGCGGCGCGGTCCGCGTCGGGTTCGAACTGCTCTGGTTCGGGGCCGGCGTGGTCGCGCTGTTCGCCGCCGGAGCGGTGGGCTGGGCCGTCGCCCTCGCCGCGGTGTGCGCGCTGAGCAAGACGCTCGCCGTCGTGTGGCGCCAGTAGCGACGGAGTTCGGCGCGGGCAACCGGGACCGGTCAGAACAGGGAGCTCAGGCCTCCTCCCCCAGCAGCGCCAGAAAGTCCCGAAACGCCCCCGGCATGTCCACCGACTCCGGGTCCAGCAGCCACTGGTACTGCAAGCCGTCCATCACGGCCACCAGCAGCGGAGCCGTCCGTTCCGGGGTCAGCCCGTTCGGCAGCCGCTCCCCGTACTCGGCCCGCAACACCGCCGCCATACTCTCCCGCACCTGCCGGTACCGCCCGGTGAAGTACCCCCGCGCCGGATGCCCCTCCGTCACACTCTCGCCCAGCAGCGCCGAGAACGTCTGGATGATCCCGGGACGCATCGCGTTGTACTCGACCAGCGAGGCCAGCAGATCCACCCGCCACTGCGTGGCCGGTACGGCATCCCACTGGTCCCGGTCCTTCAGCACCGCGACCAGCAGCGCGTCCTTGGTCGGGAAGTAGTGCAGCAGTCCCTGCTGGGTGAGCCCGACGCGCTCCGCCACCGCGGCCAGGGACGCGCCCCGGTACCCGCGCTCGGCGATCACCTCCAGCGCCGCCCGCACGATCTCCGCGCGCCGCTCCTCGCTTCTGACCCTGGCGTTCATGGCGTCACCGTACGACATCCCCGTACAGTAAATATTACGGCACGATAACGAAACCTACCGTGTTACAGGGAGCGGGTGCACGATGGGGCGCAGGACGACATGACTCGATGAGGAGGCACCGCCATGGCGGGAACCCCTGGAACCTCTCCGGCCGACAGTGCGCGCGAGGCCGCCGTGGACGCGGCGCTCGGCAAGCTGGACCTGGACGCCAAGGCCCGGCTGCTGTCCGGCCAGGACATGTGGTCCCTGCCCGCCCTGCCGGAGATCGGCCTGAAGTCGCTCGTCATGTCCGACGGCCCGATCGGCGTCCGGGGAGTGCGCTGGACCGCCGACGACCCCTCCGTCGCCCTGCCGTCCCCGACCGCCCTGGCCGCCACCTGGGACCCGCAACTCGCCCGCCGCGCGGGCACCCTGCTCGCGCAGGAGGCCCGGCGCAAGGGCGTGCACGTTCTCCTCGCGCCGACGGTCAATCTGCACCGCTCCCCGCTCGGCGGACGGCACTTCGAGGCCTACAGCGAGGACCCGTATCTGACCGGGCTGATCGGTACGGGGTATGTGCAGGGCGTCCAGTCGGGCGGCGTCGGCACCACCGTCAAGCACTTCGTCGCCAACGACGCCGAGACCGACCGCTTCACCGTCAACAACCTGGTCTCCCGGCGCGCCCTGCGCGAGCTCTACCTGGCGCCCTTCGAGCTCATCGTCGAGAACGCGCACCCCTGGGGCATCATGACCGCCTACAACACGGTCAACGGCACGACGATGACCGAGCACCGCCACCTGGTGAACGAGGTCCTGCGCGGCGAATGGGGCTTCGACGGCTACAACGTCTCCGACTGGATGGCCGCCCGCTCGACGGTCGGCGCCATCGAGGGCGGCCTGGACGTCGCCATGCCCGGCCCGCAGACCGTGTACGGAGCCCCGCTAGCCCAGGCGGTGCGGGACGGCAAGGTCGAGGAGGCCGTCGTCGACGAGGCCGTACGCAACGTCCTGCGGCTCGCCGCCCGCGTCGGAGCCCTGGAGAGCGCCGAGCCGGCCGTCACCGCACTGCCCGAGCCCGTCGACGGCATCGCACTGGCCCGTGAGATCGCCCGCCGCGCCTTCGTCCTGGTGAGGAACGAGAACAACGCCCTGCCCCTCAAGCCGGGCACGGTGGCGCTGATCGGCGCCGCCGCCCGCGACGCCCGCGTCCTTGGCGGGGGTTCGGCCACGGTCTTCCCGGCCCGGATCGTCTCCCCGCTCGACGGCCTCACCGCCGCCCTCCCCGAGGGCACCCTCAGCTACGCCGTCGGCGCCGACCCCACCACCGAACTCGCCGTCGCCGACAAGGGCTTCGAGCTGCGGGCGGTGTGCCGGGACGCGGACGGGAACGTCATCGGCACGGCCTCCGCCCCCAGCGGCCAGATCCAGTGGATGGGTTCCGACCTCCCCGAGGGCGTCACCCACGACCGCCTGCACACCGTCGAGCTGACCGGCACCTTCACCCCGCGCGAGACCGGCCTGCACACCTTCGGTATCAAGGGCACCGGCCACTTCACCCTCACCGTCGACGGCACGACGTACTACGACGACCTCCAGGGCCCCGCCGACGACAGCGACCCCTTCGAGGCGTTCTTCGGCGCCCCGGTGCCCCGCGCGCAGGCCGAACTGACCGCGGGCCGACCGGTCGAGGTCTCCCTCACCTACGTCTACGCGCTCCCCGAGGACTTCCCCCTCAAGGTCGTCGCCTTCGCCCTGGCCCATCTGGAGCCGCAGCGCGACGGCGACGAGCTGATCGCCGAGGCCGTCGAGGCCGCCCGCGCCGCAGACACCGCGGTCGTCGTGGTCGCCACCACCGACCGAGTCGAGTCGGAGGGCTTCGACCGCAAGGACCTCGACCTCCCCGGCCGCCAGGACGACCTGGTCCGCGCGGTCGCCGCCGCCAACCCGAACACCGTCGTGGTCGTCAACTCCGGCTCCCCGGTCGAGCTGCCGTGGCGGGACGAGGTCGCCGCGGTCCTGCTCAGCTGGTTCCCCGGCCAGGAGGGCGGCGCGGCCCTCGCGGACGTGCTGACCGGCGCGTACGAGCCGGGCGGCCGCCTGCCCACCACCTGGGGCTCGCTGTCCGACGCCCCGGTCACCCAGGTGGTGCCCGAGCGCGGCGAACTCGCGTACACCGAGGACGTCTTCATCGGCTATCGGGCCTGGGAGAAGCAGGGCCGCACCCCCTCGTACCCCTTCGGTCACGGCCTCGGCTACACCGACTGGACCTACGAGTCCGTCGAGGTCGACGGCACCACCGCCACGATCCGCGTCCGCAACTGCGGCGAGCGCGCGGGCCGGGAGGTCGTCCAGGTCTACCTGGCGCCGGCCGAGCCCGGCCCCGACCGCCCGGCACGCCGGCTGGCGGGCTTCGCGGGCGTCGAGGCGGCCCCCGGCGAGACGGCCGAAGCGGTCATCGAGATCCCCCGCCGCGCCTTCGAGGTCTGGGACGAGGAAACGAACTCATGGTCATTTGTGAAGGGTTCGTACGAGATCCAGGTGAGCCGCTCGATCACCGACCGCCGACTCACCGCGACGATTAACGTCTGATCCGGGACAAGTCTCCCCACGAACAGCCCCGGCCCGGGACCTGACCCCTGGGCCGGGGCTCGTGCGTTCCCCCGCCGCTAGCGGGTGGTGAAGCCGTACACCGTCTCCGACCGGAACGCCCCGCCCGGCCGCAGCACCGTGCTCGGGAAGTCCGGGTGGTTCGGGGAGTCGGGGAAGTGCTGGGTCTCCAGCGCGATGCCGTCGCCGGGGGCGAAGGGGGCCGACAGGTGGTCCGCGGTGTAGAGCTGGAGGCCGGGTTCTGTGGTGGCCACGGTCAGCACCCTGCCGGAAGCGGGATCGTGCAGTTCGGCCACCTCACGGGCGGTCTCGGTGACTCCGCCGTCGAGCACGAAGTTGTGGTCGTACCCGGCGCCGACCTTCCGCGCCTGACGGAAGTCGAAGCGGGTGCCCGTCACGTCGGCGAGCTCGCCGGTCGGGATCAGGTCGGCGTCGACCGGCGTGTAGCGGGAGGCGGCCAGCCGCAGTTCGTGGCCGCCGGCGCTGCCCGAGCCGCCGAGGCTGAAGTAGCTGTGGTTCGTCAGGTTCACCACGGTCGGCGCGTCCGTCACCGCCTCGTACGCGATGCGCAGGGCGCCGGACTCGTCGAGCGTGAACGTCGCCGAGACCTCCAGCCGCCCCGGGAAGCCCTCCTCGCCATGCGCACTGACCCGGCTCAGCCGCACCCCGTACTCCCCGGCCCGCGTCACCTCCCACACCCGCTTGTCGAAGCCGCGCCCGCCGCCGTGCAGGGAGTTGGGCGGCGTGTTCTGCTCCAGCGCGTACGTCACCCCGTCCAGCGGGAAGCGGCCGCCCGCGATCCGGTTGGCGTACCGGCCGATCAGCGCGCCGAGGTACGGCTCCGGGTGCGTGAGATAGCCGTCCAGGTCCGCGAACCCCAGCACCACGTCCCCGGCCCGCCCGTCCCGGTCCGGGAC
Source organism: Streptomyces longisporus (assembly GCF_039532765.1). Lineage (NCBI taxonomy): Bacteria > Bacillati > Actinomycetota > Actinomycetes > Kitasatosporales > Streptomycetaceae > Streptomyces > Streptomyces longisporus. The sequence goes on along the minus strand of NZ_BAAASG010000028.1, from coordinate 275,236 downwards.
CTCCAGGGACTGCACGATCCCGCCGTACGACAGGATCCGGACCCGCACGCCGGCCCGCTCCAGGGTCCAGCGGTGGACCGGGGTGCCGTCGGGAAGTGTGCCGAAGAGTTCGTTCATGTGCGGAACTTTAGGTCACGGCCCTGTCGCCCCGGATCACAGCACCTCACGCCTACCTCCCCGTGACCTTCCGGTAGGCGATCTCCGCGAGCCGCGCCTGCCCGTTCACACTGGGATGGAACCAGTCCCACTGGCTCAACTGGGCCGTACCGAACCGGTAGTCGTACACCGCGCCCCCGTCGAACCGGCACCGCCGGTCCTTCGCACAGACCTCCTTGAGCACCGTGTTGTACGCCTCCACCCGCTTCTGCACGGTGTCCCGCCGCAGCGTCGCCGCCGCGTCCAGCGCGTCCGCGTCGCCCAGCATGGAGGGGCAGATCCCGAGCTTCCACACCTGCTTGCCCAGCGGGTTGGTGCGCCCCTCGGACCACAGCCGCTTCAGGTTCGGCACGCTCGCCACGTACACCTGTGTCTTCGGCAGCGACCTGCGCAGGGTGCTCAGCGCGTCCTGGAAGTCGGCGCGGAAGCTCTCCACCGAGGTCATGGCGGCGGTGCTGGCCCGGCAGGCGTCGTTCGCCCCCGCCATCACCGTCACCAACTGCGGCCTGCGCGTCACGGCCTGCGCCATCTGACCCGGCAGGTCCGCCATCCGCGCCCCGGTCACCGCGTAGTTCCAGCTGCGCTCGGCGGCCTGCGCCTTCCCCAGCAGCCGTACGGCGAGGCTGTCGACCTCGGCGCTGCTGCCGGTCGCCCAGGACACCTCGGGGCAGTCCGACAGGACCGTACAGGCGTCGAAGCCGCGGGTGATGGAGTCGCCGACGGCGGCGATCGAACGGGGACTCACGTCCCACGCCGGCGCGGGCTTCGCGCTGTGCGCCTTCGTGCCCGTCGGCCCGGCGGAGTTGCCACCGACGGCGTCACACCCGGCGACGCCCAGGACGGTCGCCGCCACGGCGGCGAGAACGGTCCGTGAACGGTGGCTTGGCTTCCGCATACGCCGGTGATCCCCTCGGTGCGTCCGTCTGTGTACGGATGTGTCACCCCATAACAACGCGCGGGAGTTCCCGATCCACGCACCCTGCAACGGTTCACACCCGTACAAGCGTCCTGCCGGGTGAATGGCGGACGTTTCAGCGCATCGGGACCGACGGTACGTCACACTCCTTGCGCCGCCGCACGGTAGCCTCGCCATCAACGTGGCCGTCCGGCCACGGCCGTCCGCCCGTTCGCCAGATTGTCCTGCTCTGCCCGGAGGTCCCGGTGACGACACGTGGGGTTCTGTACGTGCACTCCGCGCCGCGCGCGCTGTGCCCGCACGTCGAGTGGGCCGTCGCCGGGGTGCTCGGCACACGCGTCAACCTCGACTGGATCCGGCAGCCCGCCGCGCCGGGCACCTGGCGCTCGGAGTTCTCCTGGAAGGGCGAGGTCGGCACGGCGTCCAAGCTCGCCTCCGCGCTGCGCGGCTGGCAACTCCTGCGCTTCGAGGTCACCGCCGAGCCCTGCCCCACCGCGGAGGGCGAACGCTACAGCTGCACCCCCGACCTAGGCATCTTCCACGCCGTCACCGGCATCCACGGTGACATCCTCATCCCCGAGGACCGCCTCCGCGCCGCCCTCGCCCGGTCACAGCAGGGCGAGACGGAACTGGAGTCCGAAATCACCAAGCTCCTGGGCAAGCCGTGGGACGACGAGTTGGAGCCGTTCAGGTATGCGGGGGAGGGCGCTCCGGTGCGCTGGCTCCACCAGGTGGTCTGAACCGCCCTGTTCTTGGTCTTCAGGGGCGCGGGGCTGTATCGATGTGCGGCTCCGCCGCGTGGGCGCGATCAGCCACAGACGGCCCGCAGTCGGCCGACAACAGACGTCAGAACGGCGAGCGGCCCGCCCCCACCCCGGGGACGGGCCACTCGCCGTTCACGGCAATCAGACCGTACGGAACGCCAGCACCACGTTGTGCCCACCGAACCCGAAGGAGTCGTTGAGGGCCGCGATACGGCCCTCGACGGGCAGCTTCCGCGCCTCACCGCGGACGATGTCCGCAGCCGCCTCCGCCTCAGGATCAAGGTTCTCGACATTGATGGTCGGCGGAGCAACCCGGTGGTACAGCGCCAGGATCGTGGCGACGGACTCGACCCCGCCCGCACCGCCCAGCAGATGACCGGTCATCGACTTGGTCGCCGAGACCGCCATGTGGTCGGCATCGTCGCCGAACACCTTCCGCAGCGCCTTCAGCTCGGCCACGTCACCGGCAGGCGTCGAGGTGGCGTGCGCGTTGACGTGCACGATCTCCGCCGGGTCCAGATCGGTGCGCTCCAGCAGGTTCTGCAGGGCGTGCGAGATGCCGCGGCCCTCGGGCTCCGGCTGCACGATGTCGTGGCTGTCGGCGGAGATGCCCTGGCCGACCGCCTCCGCGTACACGCGGGCGCCGCGCTTGGCGGCGTGCTCGGCGGACTCCAGGACGAGGACGCCGGCGCCCTCGCCGAGGACGAAGCCGTCACGGGCGACGTCGTAGGGCCGCGAGGCGCCCTGCGGGTCGTCGTTGTTCTTGGACATCGCCATCATGTTGCCGAACGCGGCGATGGGCAGCGGGTGGATGGCCGCCTCCGTGCCACCCGCGACGACGACGTCGGCGCGGCCGGTGCGGATCATCTCGATGGCGTAGCCGATGGCCTCGGCGCCCGAGGCGCACGCGGAGACCGGCGTGTGCACGCCCGCACGGGCGCCCACGAGCAGGCCCACGTTGGCGGAGGGGCTGTTCGGCATCAGCATGGGGACGGTGTGCGGGGAGACGCGGCGTACGCCCTTCTCCTTGAGCACGTCGTACTGGTCGAGCAGGGTCGTCACACCGCCGATGCCGGAGGCGATGACGGCACCGAGACGGTCCGGGTCGATGCTCGCGTCGTCACCGGCCTTCTCGGTGAAACCGGCGTCCGCCCAGGCCTCCTTGGCCGCGATCAGCGCGAACTGCGCCGAGCGGTCCAGGCGGCGGGCCTGCGGCCGGGGGATGACCTCGGTGGGCTCCACGGCGACCGGCGCGGCGATACGGACCGCCTGCTCGGCGGCCCACTCCTGCTCCAGGGGCTTCACGCCGGACTTGCCGGCGATCAGGCCCTCCCAGGTAGAGGCTGCGTCGCCACCCAGCGGTGTGGTTGCGCCGATACCGGTGACGACCACGGTGCGATTGGTCGGGCTCACGGGAATTCTTTCTCCAACGGATCGGGATTCAGCGGCGCCACCGCCGGGTGGCGGGGCAATGCAGCCTGGCCTAGAAGGCTCAGGCCTGGTGCTTGAGGATGTAGTCGGTCGCGTCGCCGACCGTCTTGAGGTTCTTGACGTCCTCGTCCGGGATCTTGACGTCGAAGCGCTCTTCGGCGGCGACGACGACCTCGACCATGGACAGCGAGTCGACGTCCAGGTCGTCGGTGAAGGACTTGTCCAGCTGGACGTCCTCAACCGGGATGCCGGCGATCTCGTTCACGATGTCGGCGAGACCGGCGACGATCTCTTCCTGAGTGGCGGCCATGTCAGGCGCTCCTTCGTAGTAATCCAGAGGGTGTGGCGCCCGCCGCGTCAGCGGCAGGTTTTGCAGTGCTTTCCGCACCGGATCCGATGATGATCCGGCACGGAGTGCCTAGGGGAGGGTAACGACCGTCGCGGCGTACACGAGACCCGCCCCGAAGCCGATGACGAGCGCGGTGTCGCCGCTCTTCGCCTCACCGGTCGCCAGAAGCCGCTCCATGGCGAGCGGAATCGAGGCGGCCGAGGTGTTGCCGGTGGTGCGTACGTCACGCGCGACCGTGACGTGCTCCGGCAGTTTCAGCGTCTTCACCATCGAGTCGATGATCCGCTCGTTGGCCTGGTGGGGAATGAAGACGTCCAGGTCGTCCGGGGTGATCCCGGCCGCGTCCAGCGCCTGCTGGGCGACCTTCGCCATCTCGAACACGGCCCAGCGGAACACCGCCTGGCCCTCCTGCGTGATCGCAGGGAACTTGTCCGTGGAGCTGTCGTACTCGTTCCACGCCACGGTCTGCTTGATCGTCTCGGACTTGTCGCCCTCCGAGCCCCACACCGTCGGGCCGATCGCCGGCTCCGTGGAGGGGCCGACCACGACCGCGCCCGCACCGTCGCCGAACAGGAAGGCCGTCGCACGGTCCTCAAGGTCGGTGAGGTCGGACAGCCGCTCCACGCCGATGACCAGGACGTACTCCGCGGAGCCCTCGATGATCATGCCCTTGGCGAGGGTGAGGCCGTAGCCGAAGCCGGCGCAGCCCGCGGAGATGTCGAATGCGGCGGCCTTGTTCGTGCCGAGCTTGTCGGCGATCTCCGTGGCCACGGCGGGGGTCTGCTTGAAGTGCGACACGGTCGACACGATCACGCCGCCGATCTGCTCGGCGGAGATCCCGGCGTCGGCGATCGCCTTGCCGGACGCCTCGATCGACATCGCGGCGACGGTCTCCTCGGCGGAGGCCCAGTGCCGGGTCTCGATGCCGGAGCGCGAACGGATCCACTCGTCGGACGAGTCGATCGTCTCGAGGATCACCTCGTTGGGCACCACCCGGGTCGGGCGGTAGCCGCCCACACCGAGGATGCGCGCGTACGGGGCGCCCTTGCTGGGCTTGATCTTCGACATGTTCGTACGGCTCCTTGGTGTCAGGCGTTGGCGTGCTCGGAGATGAGCTCGCGGGCCGCGTCGAGGTCGTCGGGGGTCTTCAGCGCGAGCGTCTTCACGCCCGGCAGCGCGCGCTTGGCGAGGCCGACCAGCGTGCCTCCGGGGGAGACCTCGATCAGGGCGGTCGCGCCGAGCTCCTTGAAGGTCTCCATGCACAGGTCCCAGCGGACCGGGTTGGCGACCTGGCCGACCAGGCGCTCCAGCACCTCGGCGCCGGTCGCGACCGTCTGCCCGTCCTTGTTGGACACGTACGTGAACTTCGGGTCGGCGGGCGCCAGTTCGGCGGCGGCCTTGGCCAGCGCGTCGACGGCGGGCGCCATGTGGTGCGTGTGGAAGGCGCCGGCGACCTTCAGCGGGACGACCTTGCGGACGCCCTCGGGCTTGTCCTCGTTCAGCACGGCGAGCTGCTCCAGCGTGCCCGCGGCGACGATCTGGCCCGCGCCGTTCACGTTCGCCGGGGTGAGGCCCAGCTTCTCCAGGTGCGCGACGGAGACCTCCGGGTCGCCGCCGAGCAGCGCAGACATCCCGGTCTCGGTGATCGCGGCGGCGTCGGCCATGGCCAGACCCCGCTTGCGTACGAGGGTGAGCGCGGAGGTGTCGTCGAGGATGCCCGCGAAGGCGGCGGCGGTGATCTCGCCGACGCTGTGGCCCGCGACGGCCCCCGGCGTGATGGCACCGAGTGCCGCGGCGGACAGGATGCCGGCGGCGACGAGCAGCGGCTGGGCCACGGCGGTGTCGCGGATCTCCTCCGCGTCGGCCTTCGTGCCGTAGTGGGCGAGATCCAGTCCGACGGCGTCCGACCAGGCGGCGACGCGGTCAGCGGCACCGGGCAGTTCGAGCCAGGGAGTCAGGAAGCCGGGCGTCTGGGCGCCCTGGCCGGGAGCGACGAGTACGAGCACTCTCACACTCTCTCTTGTGGACGGCCAAGGCCGCCCGTGGGGACAGGGACGAAGAACACGGGGGGGTTTTGTGGACCCCCGACAAAAGACTAGGCGGGGAGATCCCCGTCGGCCAGACGCCCCAGGATCAGCGCGATCCGCAGCGTGAAGGCGGAGCGTACATCGGAAGGTGACCAACCGGTGACGTCAGTCACACGTCGGAGCCGGTAGCGCACGGTGTTCGGGTGAACGAAGAGCATCCGGGCGGCGCCTTCCAGACTGCTCGCCTGCTCCAGATAGACGGAGAGCGTCTCCAAAAGCGCCGACCCGGCCTCCTCCAGCGGTCTGTAGATCTCCTCCACCAGCTGCTCGCGCGCGCTCGGGTCACCGGCGATCGCGCGCTCCGGAAGCAGATCGTCCGCCAGTACCGGCCGCGGCGCGTCCTGCCAGGCGGAACACGCTTTGAGACCGGCGGCAGCGGCCTGCGCGGAGCGGGTCGCGGCGAGCAGATCGGCCACCACCGGCCCGGCCACCACGGCCCCGGCCGCATACGGCCCGATCAGCGACTTGGCCACACCGATCGGGTTGTCGCTGCCGCCGGCGATGACGACGAGCCGATCCCCGAGCACCCCGGTGAGCACCTGCAGCTTGGCGTGCCGGGCGGCCCGCCGGATCGCCTCCACCGTCAACTCGGAGTCCCCGTCGGGGGCGGTCCCGAGGACGACACACACATGCTCGGGGGCGTTCCACCCCAGGGCGGCGGCCCGGCTGACGGCGCCCTCGTCGGCCTCCCCGCTGAGCACCGCATTGACGACGAGCGACTCCAGGCGCGCGTCCCAGGCACCGCGTGCCTCGGCGGCCTGGGCGTACACCTGCGCGGTGGCGAAGGCGATCTCCCGGGCGTACACGAGCAGCGCCTCGCGCAGCACGCTCTCGTCGCCGGGCGCCGCCACCTCGTCGATCGCGGACTCCATGACCTCGATGGTGGTGCGCACCATCTCCACGGTCTGCCGCAGCGTGATCGCCCTGGTCAGCTCACGGGGCGCGGTCCCGAACACATCCGTCGAGATGGCCTGCGGGGCATCGGGATGCCGGAACCACTCGGTGAAGGCGGCGATTCCGGCCTGGGCGACCAACCCGATCCAGGAACGGTTCTCCGGGGGCATCGCCCGGTACCACGGCAGCGTCTCGTCCATGCGTGCGATGGCCTGCTGGGCGAGAGAGCCGGAGGACTTCTCCAGTCGCTTCAGGGTCGCTGCGTGCGGGTGGACGCGGGGCGCGGCGGCTTCGGGCTTGCTCGTTTCGGGTTCGGGCACGGGGACAAGACTGCCTTATCCGGACGGGAGCGTGCGTCGCCGGGTCTACCGTGGACTTCGTGATGGACGTACGGCGCGCTGCGGAGCGCTACCCAGGGGGCGACCCGGCAGCCGGCATCGAGTCGTGGCACGCCTTCTCCTTCGGCCCGCACTACGACCCCGACAACCTCCGCTTCGGCGCGGTGATCGCCTGCAACGAGGAGCGGCTCGCGCCAGGCGCCGGCTTCGACGAACACCCGCACAGCCACACCGAGATCGTGACGTGGGTGGTCGAGGGCGAGCTGACCCACCGTGACTCCTTCGGCCACGAGACGACGGTCCGGCCCGGCGACGTCCAGCGGCTGAGCTCGGCCGCGGGCGTACGACACGTGGAGCGCAACGACGGCGACGTCCCCCTGACCTTCGTCCAGATGTGGCTGGCCCCCCGCGACCCCGGCGGCGACCCCGCATACGAGATCGTCCACGGCATCGCGGACTCGACCCCGTACGCCGTCCCGGAGGCGGGCGCCATGCTTCACGTACGCCGCCTGACCGCGGGGGAGCGCACGGCGGTCCCGGACGGGAGCCACGTCTACGTCCACGTCGTACGCGGCGAAGTGCGCCTGGAGGGCGAGCGTTTGGGCCCGGGAGACGCGGCCCGCATCACGGACGCCAAGGACATGGAGGCACTGGCCGCGACGACCGCGGAGCTGTTGATCTGGGAGATGACGGTCCCTTCCTGACGCCGGCCGGCACCACTCAGCCCGTCCGGCGTCTGAGGACGAGGCCGGTCAGGCCGACCTCAGCTCCGAGAGCACCGCATCCGTGAACACCGGCCAGGCCTCCACCGCCCACGGCCCGAAGGCCCGGTCGGTCAGGGCCACGCCCGCCACCCCCGCGTCGGGGTCGACCCACAGGAACGTACCCGCCTGCCCGAAGTGCCCGAAGGTCCGCGGCGAGGACGAAGAGCCCGTCCAGTGCGGCGACTTGGAGTCACGGATCTCGAAGCCGAGCCCCCAGTCGTTCGGATTCTGATGCCCGTACCCCGGCAGGACCCCCTTCGTCCCCGGGTACTGCACCGTCATCGCCTGCGCCACCGTCCGCGGATCCAGCAGCCGCGGCCTCTGCACCTCGGCCGCGAACCGCAGCAGGTCCTCGACCGTCGAGACGCCGTCCTTGGCGGGGGAGCCCTCCAGTGACGTACCGCTCATCCCCAGCGGCTCCAGCACCGCCTGCCGCAGATACTCCCCGAACGGGATGTCCGTCGCCTTGGCGATGTGGTCGCCGAGCTGCTCGAACCCGGCGTTGGAGTACAGCCGCCGCTCCCCGGCCGGCGCGGTCACCCGGTGCTCGTCGAACGCGAGCCCCGAGGTGTGGGCCAGCAGATGGCGCACCGTCGAGCCGGGCGGCCCCGCCGGTTCGTCGAGCTCGATCGCGCCCTCCTCGTAGGCGACGAGGGCGGCGTACGCGGTGAGCGGCTTGGTGACCGAGGCGAGCGGGAAGCGGTGGCCGACCGGACCATGGGTGCCGAGGACCGTGCCGTCGCCCCGCACCACACCCGCCGCAGCGGTGGGAACCGGCCAGTTTTCGATCAGTGCAAGGCTCTTCAGCGACATGCCGTCGAGCCTAAGCGCTCACAGGGTGAGCTCCAGCAACGGGTCGGGCTTGGGCTTGAACCCGAGCGACACATAGAGCGGCTCGGCGTCCGGGGAGGCGGTCAGGTGCACACGCGCGGCGCCGCGCTGCCGGAACCAGTCCAGCAGTACGTCCATGCATGCCCGCGCATACCCGCGACGGCGCGCGTCCGGATCGGTCGCCACACTGAAGACGAAGCCGACCGCCCCGTGCGGATCGCCCGCCTTCCCGATGCGGTAGTCCACCGTCCCGGCCACCAGCGCGGCCAATGCCCCCGGCCGCTCGGGATGGTCGACGACGAACGCGGCGAAGTTCCCCTCCGTCTCGCCCAGCCTCTCCCGCAGCCCCGGCAGCGACTGCGCGTGCCAGTCCGTGGCAGGATCCGACCCCGGCAGCGCATCGATCATCACCTGGCGCAGCCGCAGCACTTCCTGCGCGTCCTCGGGCACGGCCCGGCGTACAAGACTCATGCCCCGCACGCCAGCCACCGCCGACGCGCCATGTCCCGCCGATTTCTTACCGGTTCCGCTTGCTTGGAGTGCACTCGAAGGCCATAGCGTTGAGGTCATGACGGTGATGGAGACCACGCCCACCCGGACCGACAGCTGCGGTGCCCCGCCCCACCCCCATCGACGCCCCGAAGGCCAGGACAGTTACACGATCAGCGAGGTCGTCGCGTTCACCGGCCTCACCGCGCACACCCTGCGCTGGTACGAGCGCATCGGCCTGATGCCGCACGTGGACCGCTCGCACACGGGCCAGCGCCGCTACAGCAACCGCGACCTCGACTGGCTGGACCTCGTGGGCAAGCTCCGGCTCACCGGTATGCCGGTCGCCGACATGGTGCGGTACGCGGAACTGGTGCGCGAGGGCGACCACACGTTCGGCGAGCGCTTCGAACTGCTCGAGCAGACCCGCCGGGACGTGCTGTCCCGGATGGCGGAGCTCCAGGACACCCTCGCGGTGCTCGACCGGAAGATCAGTTTCTACGCGGAGAAGGTGCGATGACGGACAGCAGGATCCCGACCGTACGACTGGGCGCCGACGGCCCCGAGGTCGGCGTACAGGGCCTCGGCTGCATGGGCATGAGCTGGGCGTACGGCCCCTCGGATGCGGAGGAGGCGCGGGCCACCCTGGAGCGGGCGCTGGAGCTGGGCGTCACGCTGTACGACACGGCGGAGGGCTACGGCGACGGCGACAACGAGCGTTTCCTGTCGCCCTTCTTCAAGGCGCACCGCGACGAGGTCGTCATCGCGACGAAGTTCGGCGTACGCGTGCCGGCGGGCGACCGCACCAAGCGGGTCATCCGCGGCGACGCGCCGTACGTCCGCCAGGCCGCCGAGGGCAGCCTGCGCCGCCTGGACGTCGACGTCATCGACCTCTACTACATGCACCGGCGCGATGTGAACGTCCCGATCGAGGAGACCGTCGGCGCCATGGCCGAGCTGGTCCGCGAGGGCAAGGTCAAGCACCTCGGCCTCAGTGAGGTCACCGCCGACGAACTGCGGGCCGCGCAGGCCGTGCACCCGATCGCCGCCGTGCAGTCGGAGTGGTCCCTGTTCAGCCGGGACATCGAGGCCAACGTGGTGCCGGCCGCGCGCGAACTGGGCGTGGCCCTGGTGCCGTACTCCCCGCTCGGCCGTGGCTTCCTCGCCGGCTCCTTCTCCAACGCGGACAAGGACCTCACCGACGGCGACGTCCGCCGCACGATGCCCCGCTTCCAGGGCGACAACGCGGCCGCCAACGCCGCCCTCCTCGACCCCATCCGCACCGTGGCCGAGGCCCACAACGCCTCCCCGGCCCAGATCGCCCTGGCCTGGGTCCAGCAACGAGCCACGGTCCACGACCTGGCCGTGGCCCAGATCCCGGGCACGACAAAGGTCAGGCGGGTGGAGGAGAACGCAGCGGCAACGGCGATCGTCCTGACGGACGACGAACTGGCGGCACTGGAGCCGATCGCGTCCAAGGTGGCCGGCACGCGTTACCCGGACATGTCCTTCGCTTCAGCAGGCAGGGAGTAGGGCAAGCGCCCCCGCACCCGGCGACCTGCCTAAAGCTCCGCCAACAACTCCGCCTTCTTGACGGAGAACTCCTCGTCCGTCACCAGCCCCGCCTGATGCAGCTCCCCCAGGTGACGAATGCGCTCGGCGATGTCGGCCGGATCGCGCCTCGGCGCACCGGCCGACACCACAGCCGCCGCCCCGGCCCCCCGCACCGCAGCCAGCACAGCCGCCGCGAACGGCAACGACTCATGCACAGGCCCGTACCCCAAGCCGAACACCACGGCCGCCGGATCCTGATCGACCTGCACAGCCTGCGCAGCCTCCTGCGCAGCACTACGCCGCAACAACCGCAGATGCCCCTCGAACACCTCCGGCGACCGCCACTCCACCCCACTCAGCTCCCCGACGGGAAAGCTCTGGTCGCCGGCCTTCCACTTCGCCGACGACGCCCCCGTCCAGAACCACCTGAAGTGCACGGTCTTCCCGTCGAAGGACGCCTTGGCGTCATACGCCTTGAACTGCCGGGGCGCCTCGGGCGCGGCCACCAGAAACCGCTCGGCGGGCTCCCCGTCCGCGGTCAGCAGCCCCCGCAGTTCATCGGCGTAGTACTCGGCGAGAGCGTCCCGCTCGGCAGGCAGCACCAGCCGGTACGGATCGCACCCTTCCTTCAGCTGCCCCGCAGCCGCCTCCAGCAGCGGATCCGCCCCGGGCCGCAGCTCCGCCCGCAGGACGACGGTGCCGCGCTTGCCGGGGGACAGCGTCACCCCGGAGATCGCCTCCAGCGGCACCCGGCGTTCCCCCAGGGCCTGGAAGAGCTTGGGTGTTCGAATCCCCCGTTCGTAGCGGATGAGCACGGAGTCGGACTCGAACTCCCAGGCGGCATGAAATCCGGCCAGTACGTCACCCATGCGGCTCATCGTATGCATGACCCGCTCCTTCGTCTCCACCCCGCGCAGACCGCAGTTTCTGCGCCTCTACGCGCGTCCGGACGTGGACGCGCCGGACAAACCCTCCCGGCACACGTTCTCCTCGCGTGCGCAGTGCACCGACCGGTACGCGCCAACTCCGATCTCCGCGAAGTTCCGCACGCTCTCCGTGCCCGGCTCGAAATAACCGGCATGTCCCTTCGCACCCCGCGCGGACAGCACCCGCGCCCCGAACGCGGCCGACACCGGGTCGGCCCCGTGGCCCAGCCCGCCGAGCTCCAGGTACGGCACGTCCTGCACCCAGTCGGTGGCGTCCCGCATCGCCCACACCTGGGCGGTGGTGCGCAGATGGGAGGCGTTCGACACGCGCATGCCCGGGCTGGCGGCCACCGCTATGTCGGCCACCCGGCGCGGCAGTCCGGGCGCGGCGATGCCGCACACCACGGAGCCGTAGCTGTGGCAGAACAGCGAGACCGGCGCCTTGCCGGGCAGCCCGCGCAGCATGGCGTTCAGCCGCAGCGAGCCCTCCGCCGCGCGCATGGCCGTCGCCGAGTCGATGCCGAGCCCGGCGGGCGCCGTGTAGTCGGCCCAGGCGATCACGGCCGTACGCATCGTCGGGCTCGCCGCCTGCTCCGCCGCGTACAGCGACTGGGCCATGCCGAGGGCCGCCGAGTACGGGCGGTTGGTCTTCTGGAAGGTGAGCAGGTCGGTGTCGACGCCGGGGACCACGACCGACACACGCTCCGCGCGCTGCAGGTCCCCGATCACCTCCGCGACCCGCCCCGAGCCCTCGGGGTCGAAGGCCAGGATCTGCCGGCCCTTCTGCAGCAGCGACTCGTAGCGGTGCATGCGCCGGCCGGCGTCGTGCTGCCCGAGGAGCGAGAGCCGGCTGTCGTGCATACGCCCGAGCTCGACCTTGCGCTGCTCGGCGAGCGCGAGCCGGTTGGCGCGGTAGCGCAGCGCGAGGGGGGCACCGTTCATGTTGCCGACCGCGAGGGGGTAGCGGTGGGCGAGGTGGGTGCGCTCCTGGGCGGTGAGCGAGGCGAAGAAGCGGGCGAGGCGCGCGGGGGACGCGTCGGGGTCCGGCAGATGGTGTCCGTGGAGGGCGCCGTGCTCCCAGGAGGAGAGCGAGGCCTGCAGCGGAGTCACCGCGCGATGGCTGCGCAGGGCGGTCCATCCGGTGGTCGCCAGCATCACGAACACGACGGCCAGCGCGAGCAGGGCGCGCCAGACGTTCAGTTGCGGGGAGGTGTCGAAGGAAGTCACTGGGAGGACACACTAGGAGAACGAGAGGGTCTCGCGTGAGCTGAGTGACGGGTATCACGTTTCGATAAACGCGGCGATGACCTCAGTGTCTGTCAATGTCCTCGCGATGTGTCTCAGCGTGTTCGCCAGCTCTCCGTGAGTGCGGGCCCCACCTGTTCGAGGTACGAGATCGTCAACGCGCGCATCGCCTCGACGCTGAAGTCCTCACCGGTGGACCACTGCCGTTCCGTCACCCGCATCACCCCGCCGAAGATCGCCACGGCAAGGCGCGGCCGCGGGTCGGCGTCCACGTCCAGGCCCTCCCGCTCGGCGAGCACCCGCGCGATGGCGTCCTCCGTCTCCTCGTTGCGCCGCAGATGTGCGGCGAGCAGGACCGGCGTCGACTCGATCACCCGGTACATCCGCAGATACAGCTCGACCGGTACGACGGCCTCGATGACCTCGTGGAGCCTGTCCCAGCCCTCCAGGACCGCCTGGCGCAGCGCCGCCATCGGCGCCTCGTCCGCCGGCCGCTCGCGCAGGGCCTCGACGAACCGCGCCACCGCCAGCTCCTGCAGGGCGAGCGCGGCCTCCTCCTTGCCGGCGAAGTAGCGGAAGAAGGTGCGCTGCGAGACGTCGACGGCCTCGGCGATGTCGTCGACGGTCGTCTGCTCGTACCCGCGGGTGGTGAACAGTTCGACGGCGGCCCGCAGCAGCGCGTCCCGGGTGCGCTGTTTCTTGCGTTCGCGGAGTGTTTCCATATGCGTCAGTTACTGACTTGTGAATTGGTTTGTCAATTGTCAGTGGCTGTCACTAGCCTCGAACGCATGACTAGTCAGACCACCATCGACACGACGGGGCCGGGGGACGAGGTGCCGGCAGCCCCGTCGGACGCGCCGGGGGCCTCCGGGCTGCGCGGCCACCCGTGGTTCACCCTCATCACCGTCGCCGTCGGGGTCATGATGGTGGCCCTCGACGGGACCATCGTGGCCATCGCCAACCCGGCCATCCAGAAGGACCTCAAGGCGAGCTTCGCCGACGTCCAGTGGATCACCAACGGGTACTTCCTGGCCCTCGCGGTCTCCCTGATCACCGCGGGCAAGCTCGGCGACCGCTTCGGGCACCGCCAGACCTTCCTGATCGGCGTGACCGGCTTCGCCGCCGCCTCCGGTGCCATCGGCCTGTCGAACGGCATCGCCGCGGTCGTCACCTTCCGCGTCTTCCAGGGCCTGTTCGGCGCGCTGCTGATGCCGGCCGCGCTCGGCCTGCTGCGGGCGACCTTCCCGGCCGAGAAGCTCAACATGGCCATCGGCATCTGGGGCATGGTCATCGGCGCCTCCACCGCCGGCGGCCCGATCCTCGGCGGCGTCCTGGTCGAGCACGTCAACTGGCAGTCGGTGTTCTTCATCAATGTGCCGGTCGGCGCGATCGCCCTGCTCCTGGGCCTTCTCATCCTGCGCGACCACCGCGCGGAGAACGCCCCCCGGTCCTTCGACCTCCTGGGCATAGCCCTGCTCTCGGGCGCGATGTTCTGCCTGGTCTGGGCCCTGATCAAGGCCCCGGCCTGGGGCTGGGGCGACGGCAGGACCTGGACGTTCATAGCCGCCTCGATCGTCGGCTTCGTCCTCTTCTCCTTCTGGGAGACGAAGGTCGAGGAGCCGCTGATCCCGCTGACCCTCTTCCGCTCGGTCCCGCTGTCCGCGGGTGTCGTGCTGATGGTCCTGATGGCCATCGCCTTCATGGGCGGCCTGTTCTTCGTGACGTTCTACCTGCAGAACGTGCACGGCATGAGCCCGATCAAGGCCGGCGAGCATCTGCTCCCGCTCACCGGCATGATGATCGTCGGCTCCCCGCTCGCGGGCGCGCTGATCACCAGGCTGGGCCCGCGCATCCCGCTGGCCGGCGGCATGGCGGCCACCGCGATCGCCATGTACGGCATGTCGACGCTGAAGGCGGACACCGGCAGCGCCCTCATGTCCCTCTGGTTCGCTCTGCTCGGCCTCGGCCTCGCGCCGGTCATGGTCGGCGCCACGGAGGTCATCGTCGGCAACGCGCCCATGGAGCTCTCCGGCGTCGCCGGCGGCCTCCAGCAGGCGGCGATGCAGATCGGCGGCAGCCTCGGTACGGCCGTCCTCGGCGCCGTGATGGCGTCCAAGGTCGACAGCGACCTCGCCGGCAACTGGAAGGACGCCGGCCTCCCGCCGCTCACCCCGACCCAGCTGGGCCAGGCCTCCGAGGCCGTCCAGGTCGGTGTGGCCCCGGTCGCCAAGGGCACCCCGGAGGCGATCGCTGCGAAGATCGCGGGCGTCGCGCACGACACGTTCATCTCCGGCATGAGCCTGGCGTCCCTGGTCGCGTGCGGAGTCGCGGTCGTGGCCGTCTTCGTCGCCCTGCTCACCAAGCGCGGCGAGAACGCGGAGGCGGGTGCGGGCGCGGCCCACATCTGACGCGGTGAAGCCCGGCGAACTTGACGGGTTTTCAACGGACTTCGCCTATCAGGGTGAAGAAGCTAAAGATTCCTCGCGTCCGGTGCGCACCGCAGGCCACAGTGGTCAAGCCCTCCCACACGGCATGTTCCTCGGGCAAGTTCGTACGGTGTGGAGGGTGACCGGTGCTGCGGCGCGCTGCCGGAGGGGGGCAGCGCGCCGGCAGCTCCGAGGATTAGGAAGCGCACCGTGGGTACCCGCTCGTTGAACCCCGAACAGACCCCGGGGTTCAGGGAGTTGATGATGGCGGGCTTCGGACACGGAACGCGCAGGTACCCCCGCTCACGTGGCCGTACGTGGTCACGGACCGGGCCGGATCGCGCAACGCTCGGAATCATCGGAACCATCTGCGCGGTCGCGGGATTCTTTGTGCTGGGGATCATCCTCGGCCCCGCCGCGATCGTCTGCGGCTGGCTCGCAATGGGCCGCACCTGGGCGGGCAGCCGCTCGGTTCCGGCCTTGGTCGCCTTCGTACTGGGCGCCATCGACACGCTCCTGGCGATCGTGTGGCTCGCCGGAGCGGCAACCCCGGGCAACGGTCTCTTCTGACCCGGGGCGAGTGAGGGAAGGGCCCCCGGCGGATCGGCCGGGGGCCCACCCGCGGGGCAGCCCCGTTCACGGTCTGGCCGACGGCTCCCGCAACGCCGCCACCTCGGCCCGAAGCGCCCGCACCTCCTCCGTGAGCGCCTCGATCGCCTCCGTCTGCCGCCGCTCCTCCACGTCGTCCATCTCGAACCGCGAGATGAACCACGCGGCGATGTTCGCGGTCACCACACCCAGCAGCGCTATCCCGGCCAGCATCAGCCCGACGGCGATCATCCGCCCCAGCCCGGTCGTCGGCGCATGGTCCCCGTACCCCACGGTCGTCATCGTGGTGAACGACCACCACACCGCGTCACCCAGCGTCCGGATGTTCCCGTTCGGCGAGTCCCGCTCCACCGAGAGCACGGCCAGCGACCCGAACATCAGCAACCCGATGACGGCACCCGCGACATACGTCGTCAGCTGGATCTGCGAGGCCATCCGCGCCCGCCGCCCGACGAGTATCAGCGTCGACACCATCCGCAGCAGCCGCAACGGCTGAAGCATCGGCAGCACGACCGCACACAGGTCTATCCAGTGCGTCCGCACGAACTCCTTGCGCCGCGGGGAGAGCCCCACCCGTACCAGATAGTCCGTGGCGAACGCCCCCCAGACCACCCACTCCACCACCGTGCACGCGGACGTCAGCGAGTGCCCCGCGGAGTGGTCCACGATCGGCACGGCATACGCAACGGCAAAAGCCACCGCGAGCGCCAGCAGGGGCCGTTGGGTGTGCTGCTCCCAACGCCCCTGCGCCGTCTGTTGCTTCATGCCCGCATCGTATGGAACGCGGACGCGCGGTTTTGCGACTAGGCGTCGCCGCCCGCGGCACCCGGGTCCGCCGCCGCAACATCCAGCAACTGATACCGGTCGATGGCCTGCTTGAGCACCGACCGGTCCACCTTCCCCTCCTTCGCCAGTTCCGTGAGCACCGCCACCACGATCGACTGCGCGTCGATGTGGAAGAACCGCCGAGCCGCCCCCCGGGTGTCGGCGAAGCCGAACCCATCGGCACCCAGGGACTGGTAAGACCCCGGCACCCACCGAGCGATCTGGTCCGGAACCGACCGCATCCAGTCGGAAACGGCCACGAAGGGCCCCTGCGCGCCCGACAGCTTCTGCGTCACATACGGCACCCGCTGCTCCTCCTCGGGGTGCAGCAGATTGTGCCGCTCGACGTCCACGGCCTCGCGACGCAGCTCGTTCCAGGAGGTCGCCGACCAGACGTCGGCCCTGACGTTCCACTCCTCGGCGAGGATCTTCTGCGCCTCGACGGCCCACGGCACCGCGACACCGGACGCCATGATCTGCGCCGGAATCGACCCCGAAGTCCCCTCGGAGAGCCGGTGGATGCCCTTGAGGATGCCCTCGACGTCCACGTTCTCCGGCTCGGCCGGGTGCTGGATGGGCTCGTTGTAGACGGTGAGGTAGTAGAAGACGTCCTCGCCGTGCGGGTGCTCCGCGTCCCCGCCGTACATCCGCCGCAGACCGTCCTGCACGATGTGCGCGATCTCGTACGAGTACGCCGGGTCGTAGGCGACACAGCCCGGGTTGGTCGAGGCGAGCAGCTGCGAATGGCCGTCCGCGTGCTGCAGCCCCTCACCGGTCAGCGTCGTACGGCCGGCGGTCGCACCCAGTACGAAACCGCGCGCCAGCTGGTCGGACATCTGCCAGAACTGGTCACCGGTGCGCTGGAAACCGAACATCGAGTAGAAGACGTACACCGGGATCAGCGGTTCGCCGTGCGTGGCGTACGCCGAGCCCGCCGCGATCAGCGAGGCCGTGCAGCCCGCCTCGGAGATGCCGTCGTGCAGCATCTGGCCGGTCGGCGACTCCTTGTACGCGAGCAGCAGATCGCGGTCGACCGCCTCGTACTGCTGGCCGAGCGGGTTGTAGATCTTCGCGCTCGGGAAGAAGGAGTCCATGCCGAACGTGCGGTACTCGTCCGGCGCGATCAGCACGAACCGCCTGCCGAGCTCCTTGTCCCGCATGAGGTCCTTCAGCAGCCGTACGAAAGCCATGGTCGTGGCGATCGACTGCTGACCGGAGCCCTTCTTCACCGTCGCGTACGTCTTGTCGTCCGGCAGCGCGAGCGGCTTGGAGCGCACGACGCGGGTCGGGACATAGCCTCCGCACTGCTTGCGGTGGTCGTGCATGTACTGGATCTCTTCCGAGTTCCGCCCCGGGTGGTAGTACGGCGGAAGCCCGCTCTCCAGGTCCTTGTCGGAGATCGGCAGGTGCAGCCGGTCGCGGAAGCGCTTGAGGTCGTCGACCGTCAGCTTCTTCATCTGGTGCGTGGCGTTGCGGCCCTCGAAGTTCGGGCCGAGCGTCCAGCCCTTGATCGTCTTGGCCAGGATCACCGTCGGCTGGCCCTTGTGCGCCTTGGCCGCCGAGAACGCCGCGAAGATCTTCCTGTGGTCGTGACCGCCGCGGCCCAGGTGCAGGATCTGGTCGTCGGTCATGCCCTCGACCATCGCGCGCAGCCGCTGGTCGTCGCCGAAGAAGTTCTCGCGGATGTACGCCCCGGACTCGGTGGCGTACGTCTGGAACTGACCGTCCGGCGTCGTGTTCATCTTGTTGACGAGGATGCCGTCGCGGTCCTGCGCGAGCAGCGGGTCCCAGGAGCGGTCCCAGATCAGCTTGATCACGTTCCAGCCGGCGCCGCGGAAGACCGACTCCAGCTCCTGGATGACCTTGCCGTTGCCGCGCACGGGGCCGTCCAGGCGCTGCAGATTGCAGTTGACGACGAAGGTCAGGTTGTCCAGGCCCTCACGGGCGGCGATGGTCAGCTGGCCGAGCGACTCCGGCTCGTCCATCTCGCCGTCGCCGAGGAACGCCCAGACATGGGACTTGCTCGTGTCGGCGATCCCGCGCGCATGCATGTAGCGGTTCATCCGGGCCTGGAAGATCGCACCGATCGGGCCGAGGCCCATCGACACGGTCGGGAACTCCCAGAAGTCCGGCATCGAGCGAGGGTGCGGGTAGGAGGACAGGCCGTTCGGAGCCTTCGACTTCTCCTGCCGGAAGCCGTCCAGCTGCTGCTCGCTGAGGCGGTCGAGCAGGAACGCGCGGGCGTAGATGCCCGGGGAGGCGTGGCCCTGGAAGAAGACCTGGTCGCCGCCGTCGCCCTCGTCCTTGCCGCGGAAGAAGTGGTTGAAGCCGACGTCGTAGAGGGACGCGGAGGAGGCGAAGGTGGCGATGTGGCCGCCGACGCCGATGCCGGGGCGCTGGGCGCGTGAGACCATGACCGCCGCGTTCCAGCGCGTCGCGTTCAGGACCTTGCGCTCGATCTCCTCGTTGCCGGGGAAGAACGGCTCGTCCTTGGTCGCGATCGTGTTGACGTAGTCCGTGCTGCGCATCTCGGGGACGGCCACGCGCTTCTCGCGGGCCCGCTCGATCAGCCGCAGCATCAGATAGCGGGCCCGCTCACGGCCGCGCTCGTCGACTGCGGCGTCCAGGGAGTCGAGCCACTCCTGGGTTTCCTCGGGATCGAAGTCAGGAACCTGACTCGGAAGGCCGCCAATGATGATCGGGTTGCGATCGGATCCGGAAGCCACGCTGTTCCTTACCTGTCAGAGGGCTGCATTGAGCTGCTTTTCGGTATGCCTGCACCGTTCCCCATCGTGTACCTCGGGGAAGCAAACGTCATCTCTACTGAGAGGTAACCGAGACCTACGTCAGCTCCGGCTGGTTCCCAATGCCACAAAGGGGGCAGAAGGGTGTGGTGTAGGTCACTTGTGGCGGCGGTTGCATGCCTGGAGTTGGGGTGACACGGCCAGGATCGTCACCGTTTCGGCGGTCTGAACGGCCGGGTACTTGCGCGATCCGCCCCGCCCGTGTGGACTACGGCCAATGCTTCGCGCACGCGCGTGGCTGAGATACTCACCAAGACATGATCAGGAGGCAACCCGTGAGCGCGACCGCGGACCACGCGGAGACGAGCCCTGCCGTCAGGCTGGGGTTCCAGCCCGAACAGGTGGTCCAGGAGATCGGCTACGACGACGACGTAGACCAGGAACTCCGCGAGGCCATCGAGCAGGTCATCGGCAGCGACCTTGTGGACGAGGACTACGACGACGTCGCCGATGCCGTGGTGCTCTGGTTCCGCGACGAGGACGGCGACCTGACCGATGTGCTGGTGGACGCCACCACGTACATCGAGGAGGGCGGCTCGATCCTGCTGCTGACGCCGAAGACCGGCCGCGACGGCTACGTGGAGCCGAGCGACATCTCCGAAGCCGCGACGACGGCGGGGCTGTCCGCCTCCAAGAGCGTCAGCGTGGGCAAGGACTGGAGCGGCAGCCGGCTGGTGACGCCGAAGGCCGCGAAGTCCAAGAAGTAGACCACTGGGGGACGGGCTGAGGACGCTCAGCCCGTCCGTCGGCTTTCGGTGATCTCTGCGTAGGGTGGGAGCCACCCGAACAGCCCCACCGAAAGGGACGTATCCCGATGGCGATCCAGGTCGGCGACAAGGCCCCCGACTTCGAGCTCAAGGACAACCACGGCGCCACCGTGAAGCTCTCCGAGTTCCGTGGCAGCAAGAACGTGGTCCTGCTCTTCTACCCCTTCGCCTTCACCGGTGTGTGCACCGGCGAGCTGTGCGAGGTGCGGGACAACCTGCCGCAGTTCTCCGACCGCGACACCCAGGTGCTCGCCGTCTCCAACGACTCCATCCACACCCTGCGCGTCTTCGCCGAGCAGGAGGGCCTGGAGTACCCGCTGCTGAGCGACTTCTGGCCGCACGGCGAGGTCTCCCGCGCCTACGGCGTCTTCGCCGAGGACAAGGGCTGCGCGGTGCGCGGCACCTTCGTCATCGACAAGGAGGGCGTGGTGCGCTGGACCGTCGTCAACGCGCTGCCGGACGCCCGCGACCTGAACGAGTACGTGAAGGCGCTCGACACCCTGTGATTCTTCGGCTCCAAGCCATGCGTGGGGCGGGAACCCGTCACTAGGATCGACTCGTTGATCCGGTATCAAACGCACGGCGGGGCTCCCCGCCCCTGGACACCAATGGAGGACTCGTGGGAGTCAGCCTCAGCAAGGGCGGCAACGTATCGCTGACCAAGGAGGCCCCGGGCCTGACCGCGGTCATCGTCGGTCTGGGGTGGGACGTCCGCACCACGACCGGTACCGACTTCGACCTGGACGCCAGCGCACTGCTGCTGAACTCCTCGGGCAAGGTCAGCAGCGACGCCAACTTCGTCTTCTTCAACAACCTCAAGAGCCCGGACGGCTCGGTCGAGCACACCGGTGACAACATCACCGGTGAGGGCGAGGGCGACGACGAGCAGATCAAGATCAACCTCGCGGCCGTCCCGGCCGACGTCGAGAAGATCGTGTTCCCGGTCTCCATCTACGACGCCGAGAACCGCCAGCAGTCGTTCGGCCAGGTGCGCAACGCGTTCATCCGCGTGGTGAACCAGGCGGGCGAGGCGGAGATCGCACGCTACGACCTCTCCGAGGACGCCTCGACGGAGACCGCCATGGTCTTCGGCGAGCTGTACCGGCACGGCGCGGAGTGGAAGTTCCGCGCCATCGGCCAGGGGTACGCGTCGGGGCTGCGCGGCATCGCGCAGGACTTCGGCGTGAACGTCTGAGACCCGTCACCGTCCGGCGTCGCACCGTTTGAGTGCGGCGCCGGACGTGCAGGACAACCAAAGAAGCACCATCTCGGGGAGGACCAGCATCATGGGCGTCACGCTCGCCAAGGGGGGCAATGTCTCCCTGTCCAAGGCCGCACCCAACCTGACCCAGGTGATGATCGGGCTCGGCTGGGACGCGCGCTCCACCACCGGAGCCCCGTTCGACCTCGACGCCAGCGCCCTGCTGTGCGGCGCCGGCAACCGGGTCCTGGGCGACGAGTACTTCGTCTTCTACAACCAGCTCAAGAGCCCGGAGGGCTCGGTGGAGCACACGGGCGACAACCTCACCGGTGAGGGCGAGGGCGACGACGAGTCGATCCTGGTCGACCTGACCCGGGTGCCGGCCCACTGCGAGAAGATCGTCTTCCCGGTCTCGATCCACATGGCCGACGAGCGCGCCCAGACCTTCGGACAGGTCAGCAACGCCTTCATCCGCGTCGTCAACCAGGCCGACGGCCAGGAGCTCGCGCGCTACGACCTGAGTGAGGACGCCTCCACCGAAACCGCGATGATCTTCGGTGAGCTCTACCGCTACCAGGGCGAATGGAAGTTCAGGGCGGTGGGACAGGGGTACGCGTCGGGGCTGCGCGGCATCGCTCTAGACTTTGGGGTCAACGTTTCGTAAAGCCGAGTACGGCGCGGGGGAGAGACCCGTACCGATACGGATTGGGTAGCCAGTGCTTCTGAAAACCTTCGGCTGGTCGTTCGCGATTACCGCGGTCGGCCTGGCCGTCGCCGTCCTCTACGGGGGGTGGGAGGCCTTCGGCATCGTGGCGATCCTCTCCATCCTCGAGATCTCGCTGTCGTTCGACAACGCGGTGGTCAACGCCGGAATCCTGAAGAAGATGAACGCCTTCTGGCAGAAGATCTTCCTCACCGTCGGCGTCCTCATCGCGGTCTTCGGCATGCGGCTGGTCTTCCCGGTCGTCATCGTCGCGGTCACCGCCAAGAAGAGCCCCATCGACGCCGTCAACCTGGCCCTGACCGACAAGGACCAGTACCAGCAGCTCGTCACCGACGCCCACCCGGCGATCGCCGCCTTCGGTGGCATGTTCCTGCTGATGATCTTCCTCGACTTCATCTTCGAGGACCGGGACATCCAGTGGCTGCGCTGGATCGAGCGCCCGCTGGCCAAGCTCGGCAAGGTCGACATGCTGTCGGTCTGCATCGCCCTGGTCGTCCTGCTGATCACCTCCTTCACCTTCGCGGTCCACGCCCACCAGCACGGCGGCGCGCACGTCGACAAGGCGCAGACGGTGCTGATCTCCGGCATCGCCGGTCTGATCACGTACATGGTCGTCGGCGGGCTCTCCGGCTACTTCGAGGACAAGCTCGAGGAAGACGAGGAGCGGGAGCACGAGGAGGAGGAAGAGGCCGCGCGCACCGGCAAGAAGCGCTCGGCGGTCGCCCTCGCCGGCCAGGCCGCGTTCTTCATGTTCCTCTACCTCGAGGTCCTCGACGCGTCCTTCTCCTTCGACGGCGTGATCGGCGCGTTCGCCATCACCAACGACATCGTGCTGATGGCGCTGGGTCTCGGCATCGGCGCCATGTACGTCCGTTCGCTGACCGTGTACCTGGTCCGCCAGGGCACCCTCGACGACTACGTCTACCTGGAGCACGGCGCGCACTACGCGATCGGTGCGCTGGCCGTGATCCTCATGGTCACCATCCAGTACCAGATCAACGAGGTCATCACCGGCCTCGTCGGTGTCGTCCTGATCGGCTGGTCCTTCTGGTCCTCGGTGCGCCGCAACAAGGCGCTCGCGGAAGCCGAGGGAAAAGCGGCGGGCTCGGACGAGAAGACTGAGATCTCGTCCGGGGTGTGAGGCACCTCCGGCCGGGGATATGACACAGGCTCTGAGGGAACGCTCTGTGCGGGGCGGCCGGTCTCCGGTCGCCCCGCCGGTTTTTCAAGTGGAGCCGGGTCCAGTGGGGCCCGGGTGAATCTGGGGGCGGGAATGGGCTTCTTGGACGGACTCTGGCGCGGACGCGAGGCCGACTTCGACTCGGGCAGCGCCGCCACCAACTCCATCGAGCTGACCAAACGGCACCACCAGGTCTCCCTCACCAAGCAGGGCGCCGCCACCGGGCATCTGCGCATCAATCTGAGCTGGCGGATGCGGACCTCCGACATCGGCGGCTCACAACGGGAGTCCCTGTGGCGGCACCCCTTCAAGGCGCTCAGGCCCCCGGAGGTCATGGGGCACAGCCAGAGCATGGTCAACGTCGACCTCGACCTGGCGTGTCTGTACGAGCTCCAGGACGGCACCAAGGGTGTCGTGCAGCCGCTCGGCAACTACTTCGGGGACGTCAACACACCGCCGTACGTCAAGCTCAGCGGCGACGACCGCTTCGGCTCGGCGTCCGGCGAGACGATGTACGTCAACCTCGACCACCGGGACGAGATCAAGCGGCTGCTGGTGTTCGTGTACATCTACGACCAGACGCCGGCGTTCGACCGTACGCACGCGATCGTGACGCTGTATCCGAGCAATGGGCCCCGGATCGAGATCCATCTTGACGAGCGGCATCCGCAGGCTCGGTCGTGTGCGGTGGTGATGATCGAGAACGTGAAGGGGGAGTTGGTGGTGCGGCGTGAGGTGAAGTTCGTGTACGGGTTCCAGGCGGAGCTTGATCGGTTGTACGGGTGGGGGTTGCAGTGGGGGCGGGGGTACAAGTCCGCGGTGGAGCGGTAGGCGCACCCTGGGAACTCGGCCTTGAGGGGCGCCTCCGCTACCGCCCGATGAACTGCGGCCCCTGCGGCGGGAGCCGGAAATCCGGGTTCGGGGCCGGGACCGTTGCCGGGGGTGGGTAGCCGTAGCCGGTGGAGGCTGCTGCTGGCTGGGGGTAGCCGTAGGCGGGCTGGGAGGCGGGCGGCTGCTGGGGGTAACCGTAGGCCGGTTGCGTGGGGACCGCGGTGGGCTGCTCCGGGGGGAGGGGCTGGGATAGCTCCGGGGTGGGCTCCGACTCGTCCACCGAGATGCCGAACTCGGTGGCGAGGCCCTTCAGGCCGTCCGAGTAGCCCTCGCCCAGGGCGCGGAACTTCCACAGGTCGTCACGGCGGTACAACTCGCCGCAGATCAGGGCGGTCTCCTGGCCCGTCTGGGGCTTGATGTCGAAGAGGATCAGCGGCTCGTCGGCCGCGCTCGCCGCGTCGTACAGCAGGATGCGCAGGCCCTGTACGCGGTCGAAGGTGACGTCGTCCGCCGAAGCGACCAGGAGAATCCGGCTGACATCGGCCTCGACTCCGGCCAGATCTGTCTGGATCGTGTCGGTGAGGCCGTCGGCGACACGTTTCTTGCCGAGCCACCTCGCCTTCCCGGAGGGGTGCCGGGGCTGGTTGTAGAAGACGAAGTCCTCGTCGGAGCGCACACGACCGTCGGGGCCGAGGAGCAGCGCCGAGGCGTCGACGTCCGGGACCCCCTGCCCGGGCGTCCAGCGCAGCACGGCGCGCACCGTGGTGGCCTCGAGCGGGACGTTCGACCCCTTCAGCATCGCGTGCGTCATGCGGTCATCCTGCCCTCTCGGTCCTGGTCACGACAACGCGGGGGTAGGGGCCCGCGGCCGGGTCGACGGCTTGTCGAATCGGCGTCGACATGGCCGAGTTACCAGAAATTCATGCCCTGCGGGAACCCCTGACATGACTTTCTACGTACTATTACCGGCCACCCATTACCAATCCATAGCCTTACCGGCGGCACGGGGGAGTTCTATGCGTCATTTCGGGCACATCGCCCCGGAGGTGCGGCAGCGCCTCTTCCATCAGGAGCCGTGCGAGTTCGACACGGACTCCCCTGCCCGGCTGCTCTCCGCGGCCCTGGGCGCCACGCTCTACAGTCCGGCCACCAGGCCGCGGCTGGCCGACGACATCGTCAAGCAGGCCGGACTCGGCGTGGTCTCGATGGTGCTGTGCCTGGAGGACTCGATCGACGACGCGGACGTGGTCGCGGGGGAGGAGAACCTCGTCCGCCAGTTCGCCGACCTGGCCGGGCGGGACGGAGCCGAGCTGCCGCTGCTGTTCGTCCGGGTCCGTACGCCCGAGCAGATCCCCGACCTGGTTCAGCGGCTCGGGGCGAGCGTCCGGCTGCTGTCCGGGTTCGTGATGCCCAAGTTCACCGAGGAGCGGGGGATCCCCTTCCTGGAGGCCCTGGCGAGCGCCGAGGCCGCGAGCGGGCACCGGCTGTTCGCCATGCCCGTGCTGGAGTCGCCCGAGCTGCTCTACCGCGAGTCGCGGGTGGAGACCCTGGAGGGCATCGCCCGCGCCGTCGACAAGTACCGCGACCGCGTGCTCGCACTGCGCCTCGGCGTCACCGACTTCTGCTCCTCGTACGGCCTGCGCCGGGCTCCCGACATGACGGCCTACGACGTCCATGTCGTCGCCTCCGTGATCTCCGACGTGGTGAACCTGCTGGGGCGGGCCGACGGCACCGGGTTCACGGTGACCGGGCCGGTGTGGGAGTACTTCCGGGTCCCGGAGCGCATGTTCAAGCCGATGCTGCGGACCAGCCCCTTCCTCGAGGGGCAGGCGGTCGAGCTGCGCGAGAAACTGATTGAGCACGCCATGGACGGGCTGCTGCGGGAGATCTCCCTGGACCAGGCCAACGGCCTGCTGGGCAAGACCTGCATCCACCCCTCCCATGTACTGCCCGTGCACGCGCTGTCCGTGGTCAGTCACGAAGAGTTCGGCGATGCCGCGGACATCCTGCGGCCCGAGCGGGGCGGCGGGGGTGTACTGAGATCGGCGTACACCAACAAGATGAACGAGGTGAAGCCGCACCGCGCGTGGGCCGAGCGGACCATGCTGCGGGCCGAGGTGTTCGGCGTCGCCCGCGAGGACGTCAGCTTTGTGGATCTGCTCGCCGCGGGCATTCCCGGCTGAGCCGCACGATCTAGGTATCTAGGGGCTAGTGATCAACGCAGTGAACAACCCGGTCTGGTCCGGCACATGGGTCGCCGAGCGGCTCGGTGTCGAACTCGTGGGCGACGACAAGCTGACCGACCTGTTGGGGCTGGCCCTGCGGCGCAATCCCAAGCGGGCGCATCTGCTGGTGTCCAACGTGCTCGGCAAGCATGTGCCGCAGTCGCCGTCCGTGGTGTACGGGTACGGGTTCGCGCTCGGCCGCCGGGTGCGGGAGCTTCTGGGCGCGGAGGAGGCCGCCCGCGCGGTCGTCCTCGGGTACGCGGAGACGGCGACGGGCCTCGGCCACTCGGTCGCCGACGGCGTCGGACTCGCCCCGTATCTGCACTCCACGCGGCGTCCGGTCGCCTCGGTCGCCCCGGCGGGCGGCTTCGAGGAGTCGCACTCGCACGCCACCTCCCATCTGTTGCTGCCGGAGGATCCGGCGCTGCTGGTGGGGGACGGGCCGTTGGTGCTGGTCGACGACGAGTTCTCGACGGGCAACACGGTCCTGAACACCATCCGGGACCTCCACGGGCGGTATCCGCGGCGGCGGTACGTGGTGGTGGCCCTGGTCGACATGCGGTCGGCGGCGGATCTGGGGCGGCTGGAGGCTTTCGCGCGGGAGATCGGCGCGAGGGTCGACCTCGTGGCGGCCGCTTCCGGGACGGTGCGGTTGCCTCACGGCGTGTTGGAGCGGGGGCAGGCTCTCGTCGCGCGGTACGAGGCAGAGAGTGCCGCGGCGGCTGGTTCGTCGTCTGCGGGCGCGTCGGGGCTGGTCGCGCAGTTCCCCGCGCCCCCAGACAAGGGCGGTGCCGTTGAAGCCGACTTGGGCAGCACCCCCCCAGGGGCGCGGGGAACTGCGCGACTAGCCCCACACGACCTGCACCCGGAAGACAATCGCACCCGGCAGACGCGACCCGAAAACGGCCACGTCACCCGCGTCGACCTGTTCTGGCCCCGCGGCCTCCCCGACGGCGGTCGTCATGGCTTCACGCCGAGCCACCGTGCCCGTCTCGAAAACGCCCTGCCCGCGATGGCCGCCCGCCTCGCAGAGGCACTCCCGGCCGACGCGCGCCGCGTACTCGTGCTCGGGTTCGAGGAGCTGATGTACACGCCCCTCAGGCTCGCCCGCGAGCTGGAGCAGGTCGCCGACGCCGAGGTGCGGTACTCCACGACCACCCGCTCACCCGTCCTCGCGGTCGACGACCCCGGTTACGCGATACGCAGCCGCATAGTCTTCCCCGCCCACGACGACCCCGCCGACGGCCCCGGCGAGCGCTACGCCTACAACGTCGCCGGCGCCGGCTTCGACGCGGTGGTCGCGGTCGTCGACTCGGTCGCCGACACCCCCGAACTGCACGCGCCGGACGGCCTGTTGGCCCAGCTGGCCGCCCACACCCCGCAGGTCCTGCTGGCGGTCGTCCCCTCCTATGTGCCAGAGCCTCTGTACGTTCCCGAAAGGCCCGCCATGCTGCCCGAGCCCCTCCGCGGCCCCGCCTTCTCCTCGTACCCGCCCGAGGAGGTCGGCTGGCTGCTGCAGGACCTCTCGGACGTGACGCTGGAGGCGCCGACCGAGGAGCGGGAGGAGGCCATCCAGAGCGGCGGTGCGCACTACGCGGAGTCGCTGCCGGTGGAGTACCAGCCGAGCGAGCAGTACCAGGAGCTGTTCCACGCGGCGCTCGACGAGTCCGCGGCGCGTCTCGCCCTGGCGGTCGGCGCCGTCACGGAGATCGTGCTCGCCGAGCGGTCGCCGCGGCCGGTGCTCGTGTCGCTGGCCCGCGCCGGTACGCCCGTCGGGGTGCTGATGCGGCGCTGGGCGCAGTTCCGGCACGGCCTCGATCTGCCGCACTACGCCGTCTCGATCGTGCGCGGCCGCGGTATCGACGCCAACGCGCTGCGCTGGCTGGCCGCCCACCACGACCCCTCCGACGTCGTCTTCGTGGACGGCTGGACCGGCAAGGGCGCCATCACCCGCGAACTCGCCGACGCCATCGAGGAGTTCGAGGCGTCCGACGGCATCACCGGCTTCGACCCGGAGATCGCGGTGCTGGCCGACCCGGGCTCCTGCGTACGGACGTACGGCACGAGGGAGGACTTCCTCATACCCTCCGCCTGCCTCAACTCCACCGTCTCGGGCCTGATTTCGCGGACCGTGCTGCGCTCGGACCTGGTCGGTCCGCACGACTTCCACGGCGCCAAGTTCTACCGCGAACTCGCCGGCGCCGATGTCTCGGTGGACTTCCTCGACGCCGTTGCCGCCCGCTTCCCGGAGGTCGCGGACGCCGTCGCCACGCAGGTCAAGGAGTTGCTGTCCGGCGACCGCGAGCCGACCTGGGAGGGCTGGACCGCGGTCGAGCGGATCAGCGAGGAGTACGGCATCCACGACGTGAACCTGGTCAAGCCCGGTGTCGGCGAGACCACCCGCGTGCTGCTGCGCCGGGTGCCCTGGAAGATCCTGGCGCGGGCCGGAGCGGGCACCGACCTGGACCATGTACGGCTGCTGGCCGAGCAGAGAGGGGTCCCGGTGGAAGAGGTGGCCGAACTGCCGTACACCTGCGTCGGGTTGATCCACCCCAAGTACACGCGGGGCGCCACGGGTGCCGACGGCAAGGCGGTGAACGTCTGATGCCGGTGCTGGTGGCGAGCGATCTCGACCGTACGCTCATCTACTCCTCCGCCGCCCTCGCGCTGACCATGCCGGACGCACGGGCGCCCCGGCTGCTCTGCGTCGAGGTGCACGAGAGCAGGCCGCTGTCGTTCATGACGGAGACCGCGGCCGGCCTGCTGACCGACCTGGGCGACGCGGCGGTCTTCGTACCGACGACGACCCGGACCCGCAAGCAGTACCAGCGCATCAACCTGCCGGGCCCGGCGCCGAAGTACGCGATCTGCGCCAACGGCGGCCATCTGATGGTGGACGGCGTCTCCGACCTCGACTGGCACGCCCAGGTGACGGAACGGCTCTCGGAGCAGTGCGCCCCGCTGGACGAGGTGCGGGAGCAGCTGCTGGCCACGGCGGACCCGGCGTGGGTGCGCAAGCACCGGGTCGCCGAGGACCTCTTCGCCTATCTCGTCGTCGAGCGCGAGCTGCTGCCCGAGGAGTGGGTCAAGGAGCTGGCGGTGTGGGCGGAGAACCGCGGCTGGACGGTGTCACTGCAGGGCCGCAAGATCTACGCCGTCCCGAAGCCGCTCACCAAGAGCGCGGCCATGCACGAGGTCGCCCGCCGCACCGGCGCGTCCCTCACACTGGCCGCAGGCGACTCGCTCCTCGACGCCGATCTGCTGCTGGCCGCCGACCGCGCTTGGCGGCCGGGCCATGGGGAGCTGGCCGACGCCGACTGGACGGCCCCGACGATCAGCGCGCTCCCGGAGCGGGGGGTCTTGGCGGGCGAGCGCATCCTGCGGGAATTCCTGAAGGCGACCCGAGCAGGAGCGCCCCAATAGGGGCGCGGGGCTGTGTCTGATACGCGGCTACCGCCGCGTGGACGCGATCAGCCCCCACAGCCCGCAGACGACAACGCCCGGTTCTACCTAGCCGCAGCACCCTCCACCACAACACCCGCCCCCGCCGCCACCGCCCCGCGGTGCCGCGGCAGGGGCGGACGCGGTCCCGCCCACCGCCACGGTGGACAGCAGCTTCACCGTGTCCTCATGCCCGGCAGGGCACGTCGCGGGGTCGGAGGACTGAACCATCGGCCGGCTCAGTTCGAACGTGTCGCCGCAACTCCGGCAGCGGTACTCATAGCGAGGCATGACACCAGGTTAGCGGCGGCGCGACGCGGCGAGTGTGATCCAAGTCACGCGTCCATCATGTTATCTACTGCTCGGTATGTGATCGTTCCTGTTGGATTCTCATGTGGAGAACTCGCGAAGATCGTTGGTAGTTTCCGGGCGTGACCGGGACAGCACAACGACGTGGCCGACCGGCCGGCCACCGCCGCCGACGCGCGGCACCGAGGTGGTCTCCCCGGGCGGCGTTACGCCGCTTACGCCCCGCCCACCCGCGCCCCGGCCGGCACCGCTGGCTGCCCTCCTGGCGCCAGGTGCTCGGCGGCTTCGCGGCATCGACCGGCCTGACCGCCCTGTGCCTGACCGTCGCCGCCGCCATCGACATCCCGCAGAACCTGAACAGCCACGCCACCCAGCAGGACACCGTCCACTTCTGGTCCGACGGCACCCCCATGGCCCGTACCGGCTGGGTGCGGCGGCAGGCGATGCCTGTTCCGCGCCCTGTGGCGCACCCGATGAGCAGGGACGACATCCTCGACGGCGCCGCCTCCGTCGCCACCGACGGCCGGAACCTCGCCGTCCACGGCGGCCCCGACCACCGTACGCAGGGCTTCAACGAGCCCAACGCCGCCACCGTGCAGGCCGGTTCGGCCTTCCTGCCGTTCGTCTACGCGGCCGGTCTGGAGCACGGCGTCCGCAAGACCCGCGGCGGACCCGCCACCCGGATCACCCCGCAGACCCTCTACAACGGTGTCGCCGTCACCACGCCCGAAGGCCCGTACTGGGACCGCAGCGGCAAGAAGGTCACCGCCCACAACGACGACGGGAAGTCCCACGGGCCCATCAGCCTCGGCACGGCGCTCGCCCGGTCCGTGCACACGCCGTTCATGCAGCTCGGCATGGACACCGGCCTGAACGAGGTGCGCGAGACGGCCCTCGCGGCCGGCCTGCTGCCGTCCAGCCTGGGCCCCCAGGTGCCCGCGCTCTCCCTGGGCAGCTCCACACCCAGCGCCATCCGGAGGGCCAGTGGCTACGCCACCTTCGCCGCGGCCGGGCAGCACACCGAGCCGTACTCGGTGCGCCGTATCACCCACAACGGCGCGGAGGTCCGCCTGACCACCCCCACCGCGCGCCGCGCGATCGGCGCCGAGGTGGCCGAGCAGGTCTCCGAGGCGCTCACGGACTCCCTGAACGCCGCCCACCCCGGCGTCTCCACCGCGACCGCGACCGGCAGGTCCGGCACCACCGCCGACGACACCGCCGCCTGGTTTGCGGGCACCGCCCAGTCCGTGGCGACCGCGGTCGTCGTCCACCGCATGGACCTGGCCGCCTCCCTGGACCCGCTGCCGCTGAACGGAACCGCAGGAACGCCCGCCGACAGCGTCCCGTACGCCGTCTGGTCGGGCGCCATGGGCCTCGACTGACCGCCGGGACCCGCACCGCACCCCCCACCCCACTCGCAGAATGAGCACCGCATGCCCCAGGAACGCCGCATGCCCGGCATGACACCGCCCACCGGCCGACGACGCGCAGGACCCGACCGCCGCACCCCCCGGCTGGGATTCACGACCCTGGCACCCTTCCTGATGGTGGCCTCGCTGGTCGCCGCCTCCCTGATATTGACCCGCCAGGACCACACCCAGCCCGCCGCCGAGACCGACAAGAGCCCCAACGCCGCCGCCCCCCGGGCCACCCCGCCACCCACCTGGGACGGAAAGACCAGGGTCATCGGCGACGGCTCCACCTCCGACACCGGCCCGCAACCAGGCGAGTTGAAGGCCGAACCCCTCAAGCCCGGCCAGAAACCGCCCCAGTTCGTCGTCTTCTCCTGGGACGGCGCACTGGAGGGCGGCGACCATCTCTTCTCCCACTACCGGGAGCTGGCGAAGAAGTACGACGCCCATATGACGTTCTTCCTCACCGGCATCTACCTGCTGCCCAAGAAC
Source organism: Streptomyces longisporus (assembly GCF_039532765.1). Taxonomy (NCBI): domain Bacteria; kingdom Bacillati; phylum Actinomycetota; class Actinomycetes; order Kitasatosporales; family Streptomycetaceae; genus Streptomyces; species Streptomyces longisporus. The sequence continues at coordinate 243,246 of NZ_BAAASG010000028.1, read as the reverse complement.
AAGGCGAAGCTCTACCACCCGCCCCAGCACCCGGCAGGCGCCGCCGCCATCGACTACGCCACCGACGACCACATCCGCACCACCCTCGAACAGCTGCGCCTCACCTACCAGGACGGCAACGAGATCGGCACCCACTTCAACGGCCACTTCTGCGGCAAGAAGGGCGGCGGCGACTGGAGCGTCGACGAGTGGAAGAGCGAGATCGACCAGTTCTACGCCTTCGCCGAGCAGTGGAAGACCAACACCGGCTTCACCGACGTCCCCGCCCTGCCCTTCGACTTCAAGAAGGAGGTCACCGGCGGCCGCGCCCCCTGCCTCGAAGGCCGGCAGAACCTGCTCAAGGCCATCAAGAGCTACGGCTGGCGCTACGACGCCTCCTCCACCGGCGACTTCCAGATCTGGCCCACCAAGAAGAACGGCGTCTGGGACTTCCCGCTCCAGCTGCTCCCGTACTCGGGCACCGACTACCAGGGCCTGTCCATGGACTTCACCTTCCTCTACAACCAGTCCGACGGCGCGACCCACGGCAACCCCGCCGACTACCCCCAGTGGGAGAAGCAGACCGTCGCCTCCTACATGAACGGCTTCAACCGCGTCTACTACGGCAGCCGCGCCCCCCTGTTCATCGGCAACCACTTCGAGGACTGGAACGGTGGCATCTACATGAAGGCGGTCGACCAGGTCATCAAGAACGTCTGCACGAAGAAGGGCGTCAAGTGCGTGTCCTTCAAGGAACTGGCCGACTGGCTGGACGTGCAGAAGCCGGAGACCTTGGCACGACTGCGCGGCCTGGACCCCGCCCAGTCGCCCGCCTGGCCGACGGTCGTGAAATGAACCACGCCCCACCGCAGGGAGAAACCCCGTGAGACCCAGCAAGCCCGGTGCGAGCAGGGCCCGTTGTACGGCCGTTGCGGCCATGTCCCTCTCCGCCGCCCTGGTCGAAGGGTCCCCGCGTACGTCCCTGAAGGCGACCGGCGGCGTGCGGCTGAGGGCCGCGCGAGGATACGCGGCGACGAACCGGCCACCACGGCCTTCACCGCCCACCACCAACTCACCTTCACCGCCCACCACCAACTCACCTTCACCGCCCTCCCGGACGGCACCTGGCAGCTCACCCGCGAACGCCTCACCGAACAGGGTCCCGGCCCCGTCAACGAGCCCGCCCCGGCGACCAGGGCAACCCCCGTCCGCCCCGGCGCCGTCATCGACGCACCCCGGTCGGCCATCACCCACCCCGCCCCCGCGAACCCCAAGAACCCCGGCACGGGTACGCCGTACGGCTACGCGGCGATGGCGACGTACGCCGAGAAGTACTGGAAGAACCGGCTCGAAGGACCACTCGATGATGACCACTACCGCAGCAGCAGCAGCGGCGTCCCGTACCTGACCTGCCACGACACCGACACCTACCGGCAGTCGCCGGCCAGCCTGATCGCTTCCTACTGAACTCGGCGTACTACGCCTACCGCAGCCAGCAGGAAGATGTGAGGGGCGGCGGCTCAGTGGCCGCCGCCGCGCTCCTCCCGGATCTGCGAGACGACCCGCGCCACCGTCTCCCGCACCGCCTCCGTCTCCGTCAGGAAGTGCCAGTAGTCCGGGTGGCGGCCCTCCAGGCCGGCGATCGCGCGCTCCAGCCGGGCCACCGAGTCGTCCAGCGGGCGCGCGTGCCGCGGATCCGGCGTCGCCCGGCCCGTCATCGCCAGCCGCTGGGCGTCCCGGATCGCGAACCGCGTCCGGTCGATCTCCTGCTGCGGATCCTTCTGCACGGCGTTCAACCGCTGCAGCCGGTCCCGCGCCGCCGACACGGACTCGTCCGTCGTGTTCAGCAGCGCCCGCACCGTCGCCAGCAACGAGGTCGCGTCCGGCCAGCGCTGGGCGTCTCGCGCGGCCTGCGCCTCCTTCAGCTTCAGCTCCGCCTGGCGCACATTCTCCGCCGCCTGCTCCGGCACATGCTGCAGGTCCTGCCAGCAATCCGCCACGAACCGCCGCCGCAGCTCGCTCAGCACCGGATCGACCTGCCCGGCACGCGTGGTGAGCGCCTGCGCACGCGTCCGCAGCGAGACCAGCCGGTGGTCGATCTCGGCCGCCTTCTGGGGCAGCCGCTCGGCCTCCACCCGGATCGCCTCGGCCTCCCGCGCCACCCGCTCGGCCCGCTCCAGCGTCTGCGGCACCCCGTGCTGCCCCGCACCCTGGTTGAGCTTCGTCAGCTCAGGGCCGAGAGCGGCAAGACGGGCCGCGAGATCGTCCGCCCTGAGCTTCGTCTCCCGTACGGCATCCAACGCGTTCGAAGCGGCGAGCAGCCCCTGCCGCGCCCGCTCCACCGCCGGAGCGAGCCGGGCCAGCTGCGTCTCCGCCTTGCCGAGCAGTGGCCCGAGACCGTCACCGAAACGATCCAGCTCCCGCTTGACGTTCGCCAGCTCGTCCTTGGCCCTGGTCAGCTCGGTACGCGCGTGTGCCGCGACCGACGCATCCAGATCGTCCCGGTCCAGATCATGCGCGTCGACGGCCTCGATATAACGATGGCTGGCCTCGTCGATCCGCCGCCCCAGCGCCTCGAAGTCCGACACGGCCCGCCGGGCGGCGGGAGTGTCGTCGACGGCCCTGATCGTCTCGATCGAGATGCGCAGTTCACGCTGGGCGGTGTCCAGCTCGTAGAACGCGGCCGCCGCGGCGTCCTTCGCGGCCTGCGCCTCCGCCCGCTGACTCTCCGCCCGCCCCCCGAACCAGCGCCGGGTGCCCCCGCCGGCGAACGCGGCGGGCAGCGCCAGCGCGGCGACGAGGGGCAGGGCGAGGAGGGTGAAGACATCCGTCATCACCTGACGGTGTGCACCCGGCACCGACGGCGAGTACGGCTTCGAAGGTGTCGCCGTCACATCCCTCTCCCGTGCTGTCATCCGTCCAGGCCGGTGCCTCGTTTCATTCTCCCACCGGTTAAGGACGAACACACGGGCCGGTTAGTTCGCGGTCTTCAGGGTGACTTTGCCGTCACCGCTGCGCGCGGACACCACGTGCGAGCTGGAGTCGGACCGCGGCACGGACACATCCACCGAGCCGTCGCCCGTCTGGGTCGTCACCCGGTACGTGGCCTTCGGCAGCGCAACGGTGACCGAACCGTCATGACTGCGGGAGTCCACCAGGTCCGGCACCGCACCGAGTTCGAGGTCCACGGAACCGTCACCCGTCTCGACACGCACCTGCCGCGAGGAGACATCGGCACGCACGGACCCGTCCCCGGTGCGCACCGCCAGCGGCCCACTGGAATCCGTCACATGCACGGAACCGTCCCCCGTACGAACACTCAACGCATCCTCGAACCCCCGAGCCCGCACGCTCCCGTCCCCGTCCTCCACCTTCACGGTGACCCCGCGCGGCACCTCGATCCGATGCCTGGCCGAACAGTCGGCGACCACACCGGAGCACTCCATCCGCAGCGTCAGCCTGTCGCCCTCCATCTTCCAGCTCACCTTCGGGCCCTTCCCGAGAGTGACGCTCCCCTGGAACCACCGGGTGACCTCGACCTTCCCCGCCGGATTCCCCGCCGCGGCGACGATCTCCAGCGCCGAGTCGTCGGAATCCACGGTGAGGGTGCGCCCCACCAACGCGAACGCCCGATGATCGGGCTCCTTGTCGTCCCCAGCGGAAGCGCCACAGCCGGCAGCACCCCCCACAAGAACCCCTACGACCCCGACGGCAAGACCGACACGAACGACAACGGAACGGGCACGGACGCGGGCCATGACGATCTCCCCCTGGACGGATTGCTGAAGTGCTCCGACGGTACGGAGCGGGGGGCGGCGGGGCGATCCCGGCTGCTACCGGATGTGGGGTGGGGCTAGCCCCCGTATGGGCTTGAAGGACACACGTGCGTGCATCGAATGAGTGACCTTTTCGGATGGTCGTCGTTGCACATGATGAACGGATCTTCGATATCGATGGAGTGCGAATGGGCGGGCTGCGTGGGTTGGTGCCGCCCTTCGTGGTGCCCGGTCCTGTCGGCGTCACGATCCGGTCGCGGCTGCGGGTGTCGTCGGCAGAGGCGACAGTGCTGACGTCCGTGGGCGGCTCTTTGGCGTCGAAGGATCTCGCGGTGCGGTCCCGGGAGGGGGTCGGCCACGATGCCTCTTCTTGGGCGGCCCGGAAGCGGGAGCTGTCGGGGCTCTCATCGGCGCGGTGGGCGGGAAGTATTACGAAGGCGACGCACGACCAGTGGGCGCTGGTGCAGAAACCGCTCACGACGAAGATCCGTAAGACCACTCGCCACGACGCGGCAGCCGTGGCGATCGGACGGCGCGCCCTCGGGCATTCGATCCGGCGACGGACGGCACCGCCCCGTACCCACCAGAGCGATGGATACGGGTATCGGACCGTCCAGGCCGGACCGGACACCCCGGAGCGTGAAGGACCCCGCCCCCGCCTTCCCGGACCACGGACACGATTCGTGCCGTCTGGACGCGGAGTGAAAGCGGGTGACCAGCGGGCCCAACACCGCTCGGGGCACGCGGCCGGGCATGCGTCCTGGGAGCAGGACGTACTCCCGCTCGGTCTCCAGGAGTAATGGCTGCAGTTCTGCCCTCCCGTGATTCGGGATTGCAGGACAGCGCCCGGGACAATGTAGGCTGTCGACCTGTCCAGGGTGCGTAGCTCAGCGGTAGAGCGCCTGCCTTACAAGCAGGATGTCGGCGGTTCGAAACCGTCCGCGCCCACCGGGCTTGAATAGCGGGCCAGAGGCCTCTCGGTGTGATCACCGGGAGGCCTTTCCTGTGATCAAGCGGTGGTAGGGCGCAGGGTGCCGCCGGTCAGTTCCAGCCGCCGAGCAGGCCGGAGCTCAGCTGGGCGTCGCAGATGTTGTAGCCGCCGGCCGCGTGGCCCTTTTTCGTGTGGCCGTCGACAGTGACCGAGCAGGTGATGTCCCCGGAGCCCTGGAGCTGCGCGCTCACGGTGTAGTACATCGCGTCCTTGTTCAGGGGCAGGGTGGCCTCGAACTTGCCGTTCTTGAAGCTTCCCTTGCGGGTGTCGGAGTCGGAGCCGTATGTGATGTCGAGCGGACCGAGGGCCCCGGAGGGGGCGGTTCCCCACACCTTGAAGGTGACGACCTTCTTCGCAGGCTTGGTGTCGGTCTTCTTCGCGTCCTCGCTCTTGCTCTTGTCGGCGGCCGGCTTCTGGCTCTTGGGCGCGCCGGCGGTGGCCTTGACGTCATTGGAGCCGTCGGCCTTGTTGGACTTCGAGTCGCTGCCGCCGCCTACCGCGACACCGATGATGCCGATCAGCACGAGCACGGCGACGAATCCGAGACACCCGAACCCGATGATCTTCCCGGCGCTGGACTTCTTCGGCGGCTGCGGAGGCGCACCCCATCCCTCCTGCGGGCCGCCCCACGGCTGAGGCTGCCCGGGCTGCTGCGGGCCGTTCCAGCCGGGCTGCTGCGGCTGCTGCGGGTATTGGTTGCTCATGTTCCCCCCTGGGGCCGTACTTGTGGCTTGCGCGTGTGTGACTGGTGAAGGATCTGTGTGGTTGCCTCGAATCGGCGATCTTCACCTGATCGTGATGAACACTCGCGTAGCGGCACCGTGTGGCCGAGTGGACATACAAAAGACCCGCCATCGCGAGGCAATGGCGGGTCTTCGCATGGAGGGCGACTCCAACTTCCTTGAACTGCCCGTTCGTCGACGGTTCCGCCCGGACGGCGTTGGTCATGCCTCGTGGGCGTGCTTCAGCCTGGTGCGGGCGTCCACTCGCTTTTCGGTCTCGATCTCCGACCAGAAGCGGTGGGTGCTGACGAACACTGCGAGTTCGTGTTCGCGTTGGCGGAGCTTCTCCACCTCGGCCTGTTCGTCGGCCGTCCAGCCGGGGGAGGCGGGGCGTTCCACCTTGCGCCAGCCGCCCGTGTCGCTGAAGCCGTCCAGGGGCTCGACCGACCAGGGCAGCCGCTTGAGCAGGGCCGACAGCTCCGAACGGACCTGATGCAGCTCCTCCTGACCGGCGAGGAGGTCACTCGGAAAGTCGTAGGTCGTAGCCACGAACCAATGCTACGCCTGTTCGAATTAGGGATGCGAGTTCCTTCCGGGGTTCATGTGGAGCCGGGGCGTTGTCGGACCCGGCTCCCGAGAGTGAGGAGAAGCTTGCCGATCGGCGTCGGCGGTATCTGGTGCTGGGTGACGGGCAGATGTACCGGGTCGTGCTGGCGGGCAGTGGGGAGAGCGTGGGGTCGGTCGGGTTCTGGGCCCGGCAGTGGCGGGGCGGCACGGTGTGGGAGGTGGGCTGGGGGGTGCTGCCCGAGTTCCAGGGACGGGGGCTGGCGCGGGCTGCGCGGGATACCGCTGAGCACCGGTATCTGCACGCCTTCCCGAAGGAGGACAACGGCCCGTCGAACTCCGTCTGCCGGCGGGCCGGGTTCACTCTGCTCGGGCCCGTCGACATCGAGTACCCGAAGGGGCACCGCATCACGTCCAACGGCTGGCGGGTGGACCTGGAGTCCGTACGGAAGCCCGGGTGACGGGGCCCGCTCCGGTGTCAGTGGCCGGTGTCCGCCAGCTCCCGTACCACGCGCGCCGTCACCGGCACGCTCACCCCGTGCCGCTCGGCCGCGCGCAGCAAAGCCCCGCCGATCGCGTCCAGTTCGAGCGGGCGGCCCGCTTCGGCGTCGCGCTGCATCGAGGACTTGGTCCGGGGCGGGAAGGCGTCGTAGCGGGCCAGTGCCTGGGCCGGATCCGCCGGGCCTCCGCTCGCGCGGCTGACCGCGGCCGTCTCCGCCACCAGGGCCGTCAGCTCGTCCCGGTGCCGGGTGCGGACGTCGCCGAGCGGAAGGCCGTACCTGGTGGTGAGCAGGGCGAACGGCGCCAGGAACGACATCTTCGCCCACAGGGCGGCCGCCTCGTCGTCGAGCACCCGGGTGGCCGGACCGGCGGTGCCCAGGGCCTGGGCCAGCAAGTCCAGTCGGTCGCGGTCCACTCCCTCGCCGGTCAGGTCGATCTCGGCGAAGGGGCTGCCGTGCTCGATCACTCCCGCCGCGACCCGGGTCGACTCGACGCGGATGACCGCGGGGGCGATCAGGTCGGGGCGGTAATGGGCGCGCAGGGTTGCCGGGTGTTCGACGCCGTTCAGGAACGGTACGAGGAGGGCGTCGCCGAGGGCCGTGGGCGGGACGCGGTCGAGGGCGTCGTCCAGGGAGGTGTGCTTGACGGCGACCAGGCAGGCGTCCACCGGTTCGCGCAGGGCGGTGTCCGCGTTCACGCGGGCCGTGAAGTCGCCGAACAGGCCGCTGCGGACGCGGATCCCGTTTCTGCGCAGCGTCGCCGTGGTGGTCTCGCCGGTCAGGCAGATCACGCGGTGGCCGGCGCGGGACAGCAGCCCGGCGAGCAGGCCGCCGATGCCGCCGGGGCCGAGGACGGCCACCGTGAGTGGGTCGTTCGCCATGATTCTTTTGTCCTTCCGTCGGTCGGCCCCGTGGTGGTGGCCGCCTCGCGAAGGATCATCGCAGGCACCCCCGAGTTGGGCGAGACTGGTCTCATGTGCCGGAGCATCAAGACACTTCGCCCGCCGGTGTTGCCCGAAGAGGCGACGGAGGAAGAGATCAGGGCTGCGGCCCTGCAGTTCGTGCGGAAGGTGTCCGGCTTTCGGGCGCCGGCCGCCCATAACCGGGAGGTTTTCGAGCGCGCCGTCGAGGCGGTTGCCGCTGCTACGGCCGAGCTGTTGGCCGGGCTTGAGGTGCGGGGGCAGAAGGCGTCTGCCTAGCGTGCTTTGCGGCTCCGCCGCGGGGGCGTGACGGTTGTCCGTTGTCTGCGACTCCGTCGTGGCTGGTCGCGCCCGCGCGGCGGAGCCGCAGATCGACACAGCCCCGCGCCCCTTTGGGCGCTCCCCGAACCCGGCGGACTCCCGAAGGGCCCTACGACGCCTTCGCCGGGCGGCGCATGACGTAGGCCGCTCCTGCCCCTGCCCCGAACAGCGCCAGTACCGAGACCGCCGTGGCCACCCAGGTGGTGCCCAGCCACTGGCCGCCGTAGTAGCCGAGCGCCACGCTGTAGGTCGCCCAGGTCAGGCCCGCGAGGGCGGACCAGGGGAGGAAGTCGCGGGCGCGGCGGTGGGCGGCGCCCGCGCCGAGGGAGACGACCGAGCGGCCGGCCGGGGCGAAACGGGCGAGGATGACCAGGGCGCCGCCGCCGCGGGCCAGGGCGGCGCCGAGACGTTCCTGCGCGGTGGTCAGCCGGCGGGAGCGGGCGATGGCGCGGTCCAGCCGCTCGCCGCCGCGCCAGGCCAGCCGGTATGCCACCAGGTCGCCGAGGACGGAGGCGATGGCGGCGCAGAGCGTCAGGCCCAGGATGTCGGGGACCGCGTGCGGTACCTGGCCGCTCGCCGAGCCCGCGGCCGCCGCCGTGGCGGCGGTGATCACCAGCACCCCGCTCGGCAGGACCGGCACGAACACGTCGAGCAGGACCGACAGCGCCACCATGGCGTAGATCCATGGGCTGCCGGTCAGCAGCTCCACACTCTCCAGCACCGCGAACTCCCCGTGACTCCCCCGTGGACCGAACCGTGCCGCGAACGTCGCGAGGGAGCGGCAAGGGCGGCCATGACAGCCATACAGCGTACGCCGGGGCTGTGACGGGAGTTTCATGGGGGGCGCGTGGGATCGGCACAGGACGTTCACCGGCCAACGCCCGCCCATGAACGCACAGGTCTTTGAACGTGCAGAGCCTTCCCCCACCCGCGGGGGAAGGCCCCAGGATCAGCACACCGGATCAGGCAGCGACCGGCGTCTGCTCTGCCGCGGTCTTGTCCTGCGCCGTGGCGCGCTTTGCGAACAGCCGGTCCAGGCCGAACGCGCCGGAGCCGGTGAAGACCAGCAGCAGAAGGGTCCAGCTGAACATCGCGGCGGCCTCGCCGCCGTTCTCGATCGGCCACAGGGCGTTCGGCTGGTGCACCTTGAAGTAGGCGTACGCCATCGCGCCCGAGGCTATGAAGGCGGCTACGCGCGTAGCGAGGCCGAGCAGTACGAGGGTGCCGCCGACCAGCTGGATGACGGCCGCGTACCAGAACGGCCAGGCACCGGTCTGGACGGTGCCGCCGTTGGTGCCGGCCACGCCGCCGAGGACGCCGAAGAGTGAGGCGGCGCCGTGGCAGGCGAAGAGCAGGCCGACGACGATGCGGAACAGTCCGAGGGCGTACGGCTGCGCGTTGTTGAGGCGAGCGGTCATGTGGGGGGTACTCCTTCGGTCGGCCGGTCCGGGGCGGACCGGTCTGGGGGACGAGCCGAGCGAGTAATTCACCGTAGGTCTGCTCCATGGATGCTTGCAAGTTCAACATTCGGCCATCGGTTCGGTTCCGTTTCCGGCTCCGTTTCACCCGTAGCCGCACGTAGCAGCGCCCTGGCCATGGCTTCCACCTCCGAAAGCGTGACCGAATCCACTCCCGGCGGGGCTCCGGCCGCCGTCACCCAGTGCACACCTTGCGTGGGCGCACCCCAACGGCGAACTGCCGTGAATGCAAGCACCATTGACGATCCGTCAGCCCATACCGCCGCTCGGTTTCACATGGAGGTGAGGGTGGACTCCTCCACGGTCTTGAGCACCCGGTTCGGCTGCGCCTGTTCCAGCCGCAGCCGCGCCGAACGGCCCTTCAGCGTCAGCGTCATCAGCTGGTTGCCGAACCAGGGCCCGCCCTTCTTGCGCCAGCCGACCGGCGGCCGCTCGCACCGCCCGTGCCGGGCGAACCGCCGGCCCAGGGCGCGGGCCGCTGCGCTCCAGCCGAAGCGGAAGCCGATCCGGATCGACAGCGGGACGGAGTTGTGGACCGGGGAGCAGGTCAGCTGCAGGACGCGGGCGTCCGGGGCGGCGGAGGACCAGACCGGCTCGGCCACATACGCGTGGTGCACGTCCCCCGACAGGACGAGCACCGTCGCAGGCGCCTCCGCCCCCGAACCGGCCTGGGCGATCAGCCCGGTCAGCGCGGCGAAGGAGGCCGGAAAGGCCGCCCAGTGCTCCAGGTCCGCCCGCCGCCGCAGATCCTCCCCGAACCGCGCCCAGCGCGCCCCGCGCTCGCCGCGGCACAGTGCCGCGTTCCACGCCTCGGCGTCGTGCACCAGATGCGGCAGCAGCCAGGGCAGGGAGGTGCCGATGAGCAGATGGTCGTAGGACCCGCGTTCCGCCAGGGCCTGCTCGCGCAGCCACTCGGTCTCGCCGGGGTCGAGCATCGCCCGGTCGTCCTCGTCCAGGACGCGGGCCGCCCGGGTGTCCACCATCAGCAGGCGTACGCGGCCGAAGTCGCGCCGGTAGCTCCAGCGCACGGCGCTCGGGTCGGCGTCGGCCTTGCAGGCGAAGGCGCGCAACTCGTCCGTGCCGTCAGGAAGTTCGCGTACGGCCGCATACAGCGGGTCGGCCGCCAGCTCGGCCGGTGAGAGGTTCCCCAGATGCTGGTGCACCCAGTACGACATCAGACCGCTCAGCAGCCGCTCCCGCCACCAGGGGGTCGCCCGCATGTCCTCAAGCCAGGCTGCGGAGGTGTTCCAGTCGTCGATGACGTCGTGGTCGTCGAAGATCATGCAGCTGGGCACGGTGGACAGCAGCCAGCGCACCTCGGGGTCGAGCCAGGACTCGTAGTAGAGGCGGGTGTACTCCTCGTAGTCCGCGACCTCGTTGCCCGGCGGGTCGCTCAGGTCGCGGCGGGCGGCCAGCCAGCGGCGGGTCGCCTCCGAGGTCTCGTCGGCGTACACCTGGTCACCCAACAGGAGGAGCACGTCCGGCCGTTCGCCGTCCGGGTCGGCCGCGATGCGCGCGGCGAGGGTGTCCAGGGCGTCGGGTCCGACGGGGTCGTGCTCATCCGGTGGAGGGGCGGCCCAGCGGCAGGAGCCGAAGGCGACGCGGACGCCGTCGCCGCCGTGCGGGGTGCGGATGACGGAGGGCGGGAACCTCCGCGGGGAGCCGGCCGGCGGCCACACGCAGGTGCCGTCGAGGAGGACGTCGTACGGCGTCGTCGTGCCCGGTGTGAGGCCGGTGACCGGCACGAGGGCGTAGTGATGGCCCGCGATCTGGAAGGTGCGGGCCTCGCCGCGGGCGCCGTCCGTGCAGCGCACCTCGGCGGTGCACGGACGGCTCGCCTCCAGCCAGACGGTCGCGGACGAGCCGTCGGCATACCTCAGCAGTGGACCCAGGCGCAGTTCGGCCACGTCATGCCCGCCCTTTCCATGGCCGGGCTCGCCTCCGGGGCGTCTCGGCCGCCCCTTCGGCTCACCCTCCTCCGTCGCCCCGTACGGTACGGAACGACGGGGGCCGGCGGGGAGGTTCCTTTACAGAATCCGCCGCAATATCCGCGGTATCAGCAGCCGGAGAGGTAGCTGGTCAGCGCGGACTTCTCGGCGGAGTCGACGGAGAGGTCGTAGTAGTACTTCACCTGGACCCAGGCGCGGACGTAGGTGCAGACGTACGCGGAGCGGGTGGGCACCCACTCGGCCGGGTCCTGGTCGCTCTTGGAGCGGTTGGAGCTCGCGGAGACGGCGATCAGCTGCGGGCGGGTCACGTCGTTGGCGAACGCCTGGCGCCGGGCGGTGGTCCACCCGCTGGCGCCGGAGTCCCAGGCCTCGGCGAGCGGCACCAGGTGGTCGATGTCGAAGGTGCTGGGGTCGGTGGTGGTGACCCCGTCGTACTGCGAGTACCAGGAGCCGCTGGTGGCGGTGCAGGCGGAGTTGGTGACGACGTTGCTGCCGTCCCGCTTGATGACGTACTCGCGGGTGTTGCAGGTCCCGGAGATCGTGATCCAGGTCGGGAACAGGTCGCGGTCGTAGCCGGTGCGGTTCTCGGTCGCCACGGTGAGCGAGGCGAGGTAGGTGCGGGCGGTGGCGGCGCTGACGGGGGTGGGGAGCGCGGCGGAGGCGGCCGGAGCGTCGAGGAGTGCGGCGGAGGCCATGAGTCCGGTAAGAACCGCGAGTATGCTGAGCCGTCGACGCGCGTAGAACTTCGGCATGCGAACTCCCTTGGGGTGTGGGGGCGTTGGGGTGCGAGCAGGGGAATGCTCGTGGCGTCGTGTTGCCGAGAGGTGAGCGTTCGGTAAGAAGCTAATGTCACGTACATGACACGACAAGGTGTACGCCTGAACTTTCGCCCGTGCGGCGGTCGCGTACGATGGATGGCGCAGAAGGGGAGTAGCTCTTCGCCGGACCGTCGACATACTGCTCAGCTCGTCTGAGCCGGCGCCCGGAGGCAGGCCTCGGTCACGGGGCCGGCCAGCGAGACCTTCGGCAAAGCAGTGCACCACTGTGTCTTCCGCTGTGTGCTGCCGTGCCGAGGTGTCGTATCGCAGTCACAGCACTCTCGGCGGGGCGGCCCCGACCGATTGAGGAACCTTGATCAGCTTCACCGTCACGGCGCTGGTGTTCGGCGTCGTCTTCCTTGCCGAACTGCCCGACAAGACCGCGCTCGCCGGGCTGGTGCTCGGCACCCGCTACCGCGCCTCGTACGTCTTCGCCGGTGTGGCCGCGGCCTTCGCGCTGCATGTCGCGCTGGCCGTGGCGGCCGGAAGCGTGCTCACCCTGCTGCCCCAGCAGATCGTCCATGCGCTGACCGGCGTCCTCTTCCTGGGCGGCGCCGCGGTCCTGCTGATGAGGAAGGGCGAGGACGAGGAGGAGATCCGGGGGCCCGGGAACCAGTCCTTCTGGAAGGTCGCGGGCGCCGGTTTCATGCTGATCCTGGTCGCCGAGTTCGGGGACCTGACCCAGATCATGACGGCGAACCTCGCGGCCCGTTACGACGACCCGCTCTCCGTCGGCCTCGGAGCGGTGCTGGCGCTGTGGGCGGTGGCCGGACTCGGGATCGTCGGCGGAAAGGCCCTGATGAAGCGGGTTCCGCTGGCCCTCATCACCAAGGTCGCGGCGCTGCTGATGCTGGCGCTGGGCGTGTGGAGCCTGTGGGAGGCCGTCGCCGGGTGAGTGGGACGCCGGGTGCTGAACACCGGGTGAACTGTCTCCGGGGGTACTGGCGGATGCCGGACGTGTTTTGTACCGTAGAAAAACAAAGTGGCTCCCGCCCGTTTTCCCTGACCGGCGGGCGGGGCCGCCTTGTTTCCTTCCTCGCGCCCTGGAGCTGCCGATGACGGTCACCACCGTGCCCACCGTCCTCACCGCCCGCGCCCTCCTGCTGGACATGGACGGCACCCTCGTGAACTCCGACGCCGTGGTCGAGCGCATCTGGCGTCGCTGGGCCGAGCGGCACGGGCTGGACGCCGACGAGGTCATGCAGGTGGTGCACGGACGCCAGGGCCACGCCTCCATGGCGCTGCTGCTGCCCGACCGGCCGATGGAGCAGAACCTCGCCGACAACGCGCGCATGCTCGCCGAGGAGACGGCCGACGTGGACGGCGTCGTGGCGATTCCTGGCGCTCCTGAGTTCCTCGCCTCGCTGCGGGGGCTGCCGCATGCCCTGGTGACGTCGGCTGACCTTGCTCTCGCCACGGCGCGGATGGGGGCGGCGGGGCTTGCGCTTCCCGAGGTGCGGGTGACTGCCGAGTCGGTGGGGGCGAGCAAGCCGGATCCCGAGGGGTTCTTGAAGGGGGCGGCCGAACTGGGCGTCGAGCCGGGCTCGTGTGTTGTCTTTGAGGATTCCGCTGCGGGGATCGAGGCCGGGCGGGCTGCGGGGATGCGGGTCGTGGGAGTGGGGGCTCGGGCGGATCTGTATGAGCCGGATGTGGTGGTGCGGGATCTGACCCGTGTGCGGGTTGAGGGCGTGGCCGGTGGGGGGATTCGGCTGTACGTCGGGTGAGGGTGCCGTCGGGGGGCGCAGTCCGGTGGTGCGGGGTGCCGCCCCGCAGTCTGTGGTGTTTTTGAGCCCGTCCGGCGTTTGAGGACGAGGCCGTTCAGGCCGAAGCGGGGGTCTGGGGGCGGCAGCCCCCGGTCGGGGGCGCGCGGCCTCACGGCTGCGACGTCTCAGACTCCAGCCGCGCACGCGTGACCGCCCCGTACACGCCCAGCTCGTCCTCCGTGATCCCCCGCGCCCACTGGTACCGGCTGACCGCGTCCTCGACGCCCTCGTCGTAGTGGCCGTCCGGCGTTCCCGTGTAGAGCCCGAGCTGCGTCAGGCGCAGTTCGAGTTCGACCACCTCGGGGCCCTCCGAGCCGGGGCGCAGTACGGGAGGTGCCGTCTGGCGGCTGTCGGTCGCTCCGATGCTGGCGCCGGCGGTGGCCGTCGGCGGGGTCCGGGCCGGCTCGGGCGAGCGGGACGGCCTCGGCGAGGCGCTCGTCGCCGACGGGGACGGCGAGAGCGACGGGCTCGCGCTGTGCACCGGTGCCGGCGGTGCGGGCCGCCCCGCCGTGGCGCTCTTCGACGGCGACGCGGACTCCGAGCTCGGCGTCACGTCCGGCACGCTCGCCCGTACGTCGTCGGGCAGCGCGGTGTCCCGTGTCGGCGCCTTGTAGGAGAACAGCCCGCTCGCCATCCCGGCCGCCGTCATCACCGCGACGACCGCCCCGCCGACGCCGAGCAGCACGGTGCGGCGTCTGCGGCGCCCCCTGCCGGGTGCGTCGTCCTCGTCGTACGGCTCCTCGGCGGCTTCCGTGCCCGCGCCCTCGAACAGGCGCAGGGCGTCGGCGCTCGGCACCTCGGCACCCACCGGCCGTAACGGCATCGTCGCCTCGACCGCAGGCGGCGCAGGAGGTGCGACGGGCTCGCTTCCCTCGCCCTCCAGCTCCACATACGGACGTATCCGCAGTGGGTCGAAGTCCTCCGCCGCGGCCTGTTCGGCCGAACGGGCCGCGCGCAGAGCGTCGGACGCCCGTTGAGTGCAGCCGCAGGACGGGGTGTTGTCCGCCCCTCTGGGCGCTCCGCACTCCGGGCACTGGTGACCTTTCGGGTCTGTCACGCGTTCGTCCCTCCCTTCACGCTCCCCTCGCGAATTTCAGAGGTTATCCAGATCAGCTTCACGCCGTGCCCGGAGCCCCCCGGAATATCGGGTTCCATGAGGACTCAACAGGCCATAACCGGTCACACCGATCACCATGGACCTGTAACGAGAGCCGCAGGAGGTCTTCATGGCCGGGGATGCGCACGGTATGACGGGCGATGTGCGAGACGCACAGGCATCCGCGAAGCCCCCAAAGCGGGGCGGCGCCACCCAGGAACACGTGTCCGGGAACGTACTCGTGTCGATCGGCGCCCTGCTCCTCGGGATGCTGCTCGCCGCCCTCGACCAGACCATCGTGTCGACCGCGCTGCCCACCATCGTCAGTGACCTCGGCGGCCTCGACCATCTGTCCTGGGTGGTCACCGCGTATCTGCTGGCCTCGACCGCCGCGACCCCGCTGTGGGGCAAGCTCGGTGACCAGTACGGGCGCAAACGGCTGTTCCAGACCGCGATCGTGATTTTCCTCATCGGTTCCGCGCTCTGCGGAATGGCGCAGAACATGCCCCAGTTGATCGCGTTCCGGGCGGTGCAGGGCCTGGGCGGCGGCGGGTTGATGGTGCTGTCGATGGCGATCGTCGGGGATGTCGTCCCGCCGCGTGAACGCGGCCGTTACCAGGGCCTGTTCGGGGCCGTCTTCGGTGCGACGAGCGTGCTGGGGCCGCTGCTCGGCGGGCTGTTCACCGAACACCTCAGCTGGCGCTGGGTCTTCTACGTCAACCTTCCCGTCGGTGTCGTCGCGCTCGCCGTGATCGCGACCGCCCTGCACATCCGGCGCCGGACCGCGCAGCACGTCATCGACTACCTCGGCACCTTCCTCATCGCCGCGGTCGCCACCTGTCTGATCCTGGTCGCCTCCCTCGGCGGCACCACCTGGGGCTGGGGCTCGACGCAGATCGTCGGGCTGATCCTGCTGGGCGTCGGACTGGCCGTCGCGTTCGTGGCCGTGGAGCGCAGGGCCGCCGAACCCGTGCTGCCGCTCAAGCTGTTCCGCATCCGGACCTTCGCCCTCTCCGCGGTCATCAGCTTCATCGTCGGCTTCGCCATGTTCGGTGCGATGACCTATCTGCCGACCTTCCTCCAGGTCGTCCAGGGCGTGACGCCCACCATGTCCGGTGTGCACATGCTGCCGATGGTGTTCGGCATGCTGCTGTCGTCCACCACCTCCGGCCAGATCGTCAGCCGCACCGGACGCTGGAAGGTCTTCCCGATCACGGGCACGGGCGTCACCGCACTCGGCCTGCTGCTCCTGCACCGGCTCGACGAGCACAGCTCCACGGCCGAGATGAGCGTCTACTTCTTCGTCTTCGGCCTCGGACTCGGCCTGGTCATGCAGGTGCTGGTCCTCATCGTGCAGAACGCCGTCTCGTACGAGGATCTCGGCGTCGCCACCTCGGGCGCGACCTTCTTCCGCTCGATCGGGGCCTCCTTCGGCGTGGCGATCTTCGGCACGGTCTTCGCGAGCCGTCTCGGCGACAAGCTGACGGACGCCTTCCGCGGCGTCCGGCTCCCCACCGGCATCTCACCGGACGCCCTCAAGTCCGACCCGCGCGGCATCGGCTCCCTGCCGCCCGCCCTGCGCGGACCCGCCCTGCACGCGTACGCGGCGTCCATCACCGACGTCTTCCTGTACGCCGCCCCCGTCGCCCTCCTCGGCTTCGTGCTGGCCTGGTTCCTCAAGGAGGACAAGCTGCGCGGCTCCGTCACGGCGCCCGACGTCACGGAGACCCTGGCCAGCAATCCGGTCGAGCGGTCCTCGTACGACGAGGTGTGCCGCGCGCTGTCCCTGCTGGGCACGCGGGAGGGCCGGCGCGAGGTCTACGAGAAGATCACCGAGCGGGCGGGCTACGACCTGCTGCCCGCGGCGAGCTGGCTGCTGCTGCGGATCAAGAAGCAGGGGTGGGCCGAACCGGCCGTGCTCGCCGAGCGCAGCACGGTGCCGCTCCAGGTGGTCATCGCCGCCGCCCGACAGGTCGAGGAGCGGCGCCTCGCCACCCGGGAGGGCCTCGATCTGGTCCTCACCGAGCAGGGCCACGAGGTGGCTGAACGGCTCGCGCGGGCCCGTGAGGAGTCGTTCGCGGCACTGCTCGGCGACTGGTGGGGCCCGGAACGGCCGACCGATCTCAACCGGCTGGTCAAGGAGCTGAACGAGGAGATGTGCGGCTCGGACCAGGAGCAGCCGCACAAGGAGTCCGCTGCGAAGGTCAGTTGAGGACCTTGCGGAACCAGTGCTCGGCGTACGCGGCGTCGTTGTGCGGCCCGGTCTCGGTGTAGCCGAGCCGTGCGTACAGGGCGCGGGCCTGAGTGAGGTCGCTCCGGGTGTCGAGGACCAACTGCTCGGCGCCGAGGTCCCGGGCGGCCTCCTCGGCGGCGCCCACGAGGAGCGCGGCCCCGCCCTTGCCGCGCATCCCCTCGTGCACGAAGACCCGGGTGAGCTCGGCGGTCGTGGCGTCCAGCAGCCGTACACCCGCGGACCCGGCGGGTTTGCCGCCGTACCGTGCGATCAGCAACCGTCCTGTCGGCGGGGCGAGTTCGCCTCCGGTGTTGGCCGCGATCTCCCGCTCCAGCTCGGCCGGGTCGGTCCGGCGCCCCTGGTGCAGGAGGTAGTAGCGGTCGCTGACCTCCGTGTAGTACGCCCGCCAAAGGGCGGCGGCCGCGGGGGAGTCGACGGGTTCCGGGGCGATCGTCCAGGTCACCGGGTCATTGTGCGGGGACGGTGTGCGGGGCACGCAACCGAATATGGGTCACCTCCGGCGAGTCCAGGACCTGGGTCTTCTGCCACTCGATGTGCTGGTCGCCCAGGTCGTCGAAGAGCCGGCGGCCCCCGCAGGCGAGGACCGGCACGACGTGCAGGAGGAGCTCGTCCAGCCATCCCGCGCGGATGAACTGCTGCACCAGGTCCGCACCGCCCGCCAGCGACACGTCCTTGGCCCCGGCCGCCTCCCTGGCCAGCTCCAGCGCCCGCCCCGGGCCCTCGGTGACGAAGTGGAAGGTGGTACCGCACTTCTTCACCAGCGCCTCGCGGGCGTGGTGCGTGACGACGTACACCGGCGCGTGGAAGGGCGGCTCCTCGCCCCACGGGATCTCCCCGGTGATGTACATGCCGTGCCCCATCACGACCGCGCCGGGCCGGGCGACATGCTCGGCGAGCAGATCGTCGTCCGGTCCGGTCTCCCCGCCCGGCATCCCCTGCATCTGCCGGAACGTCCGCAGCCCGAACACCCACGAGTGCAGCCGCTCCCCACCGATCCCGAGCGGGTGCTCACGCCCCGACTCGGGCCCCGCGATGTACCCGTCGAGCGACATGGCCAGCCGCGCGATGACCTCTCCCATGACAACCTCCTCAGTACGCTTCCGAACCCCTGTACCCCTGCGTCGATCGACGCCCCGCCGAATCGACACACCTCCGGTACGAATCCGGAGCCGCGCGAGCCGAGGAGCGGGCGGCCGCCGTTTGAGGGGTGGCTTGTGGGCAACCCGGACGAGGAACCGGCCCGAGGGGCCGACACACCGGAAGGCACCCATGTCCACTGGCATGATCATCGCTCTGATCGTGATCGTGGCGGCCGTGGTCGTTGTCGCGGCCGCCCTCATCCTGCGTGCCCGGGGCGGGTACGGCGGCCGGGACCTGAAGCGGCGCTTCGGGCCCGAGTACGACCGGACGCTGGCCCGGCACGACGGGGACGCCAAGGCCGCCGAGCGTGAGCTCACGGAGCGCGTGCAGCGGCACGGATCGCTGCGCGAGCAGCCGCTGGAGCCGGCACGGCGCGAGGAGTTCACGGCCCGCTGGACGGCCGCGCAGGAGCGCTTCGTCGACGCGCCGCGGGAAGCGGTCGCCGAGGCCGACCGGCTGCTCGCGGAGCTCGCCGCCCTCCGTGGCTTCCCCGACGACAGCCACTACGAGGAACAGCTCGCCGCGCTCTCCGTCCACCACGCCGACCACGTCCACGGCTACCGGCACGTCCACCGTGTCGCCCGCGTCGTGAGCGGGCAGGACGGCGACCGGGCCGACACGGAGGAGATGCGCGAGGCCATGGTCGAGGCCCGGGCCCTGTTCGAGGACCTGACCGCCCCGCCCCGCAGCACCGACAAGGCCCCGGCGTTCACCGCCGGCCGCACCAAGGCCCACAAGCACGAGAGCAGCGGCCATCTGCCCTGGGCCCTCAACCGACGCCATGCCAAGGGGAGTTGAGGAACATGACGGACGCGACGACCGGCCCCGCCGCCGAAGGCACCGAGACCGAGGACAGGACCAACCGCACCACGGTGGCACCCACCCCGCAGGAGGTCACGGAGGAGGCGGACCAGGGCGGGACTCACGAGGGCACGGCCCTCGGCCGGCCCACCGGCACTCCCGGCACCGCTGCCACCACCACGCCCGCCGGCGGCCGTCTCCTCCCGCAGGACGAGTGCGACAAGCTGGATCTCCGTCTTCGCCAGGCCGTCTCCGGGTTCGTGGACGGGCCCCGGGACTCCGTCGAGGAGGCCGACCACGTGGTCGAGGAGATCGCCGGACGGTTCACCGAGGCCCTGACCCGGCGCCGCCGCACCCTGCGCATGTCCTGGCAGGACGGCGAGGACACCGAGCAACTCCGGCTGGCCCTGCGGGACTACCGCAATCTGGCGGAACGACTCCTACACGGGTGACCCGTTCGAGGTACCCGGAGTGCCCGAAGCACCCGTACCCCTCTGCGCGTCCCTCGCCGTCGCCCGGCGCTCCCGCCACTCCCGTACGACCTCTTCGACGTCGTACGGCTTCATCCCGAGCGGGGGGCCGGGCGGCGGCTTGAACATCATGTCGCGGATCTTGACGTTGACGTCGGTGACGAGCTTCCGCGCGATCCGCTCCGAGGGCGCCGCATACGCCGCCGCCAGCGCATCCTCGGCCTCCTTGCGCAGGGCGAGCGTGGGCGGCAGCACGGACAGGCCCTCGCGGGCCATCTTCTGCTTCACCCACCACAGTTCGTCGTACGAGGTGTCGGTTCCGGCGGGCAACGGCTTGCCCGCGCCGGGCAGTTGGGCGAACTCGCCGCGTCTTTCGGCATCGCGGATCTGTTTGTCGACCCAGGACTCGAACGGCACACCCGGTGGCTTTCGCTCGGTCATGACTCCATTGTGCCGGACGCGGCATGCCCGGGCGATTTATCATGCGGCCGCCGTGTTAGGACACTTCAAGAGGAGCAGCGCGTGCTCGAACTGACCATGGCCACCGTCTCCGGGGCGGAAGAGGGGGCCACGGCCGGCATGCTCATGGCCGACGCACCCAGTGAGCCCGGCGCCGTGCTGCGGGTGGGGCGGGACACCTCCGTGTGCCGCCTTGCCACGCCCGACGACTGGCTGTTCATCTCCCGGGTCCACCTGGAGTTCCTGTGCGGCCCCGAGGGGACCTGGCAGCTGACCTGGCTGCGCGGCTCACAGCCCGACCCGTCCTCCGAGGTCCGGCTGATCGTCGGCGAGTACGCACAGCCGCTCGCCTACGGCGGGACCGTGGCGCTGCCCAGGGGCGGCAGCGGCGAGATCGTCGTCCAGGACCGCACCGCCCCGCGCAGCGTCAACGTCGGTTTCTACCACGAGTTCTGAGCGGCAGCCGAGGACGCAAGGGCTACGCCAGCACGCGCGCCAGCGCGAAGCCGTCGTGGCCCTTGCCGCCCACCGTCTGGATCGCCGTGCCGCTCAACCGCGGGTGCGAGCCGATCAGTTCGACGGCGGCGCGGCTGCCCAGCACGTCGGGCGCCTTGCTGTCCGCGTCGGCGACCCGGCCGCCGCGTACGACGTTGTCCACGACGATCAGGCTGCCCGCGCTGGTGAGTCTGAGGGCCCACTCCACATAGTTCGGGTTGTTGACCTTGTCGGCGTCGATGAAGACCAGGTCGAAGGGGGGCGGGTTCTCGTCGGCCAGCTTGGGCAGCGACTCCAGGGCGGGGCCGACCCGCACCTCGACGATCCGCTCCAGGCCCGCCCGCGCGATGTTGCGGGCGGTGACCTCGGCGTGCTTCGGGTTGTACTCGAGCGAGATCAGCCGGCCGTCCTCGGGCAGCGCGCGGGCCAGCCAGATGGTGCTGTAGCCGCCGAGGGTGCCGATCTCCAGGATGCTGCGGGCACCCTGGATCTGGGCGAGGAGCTGCAGGAACTTCCCTTGCAGCGGGGTGACCGCGACCTGCGGGAGCTCGGCGGCGTCGCTGTCGCGGAGGGCCGCTTCGAGGGCGTCGTCGTTCCATGAGAGGTGGGTGGTGAAGTACTCGTCCACGTCGTCCCAGAGCTGCGACTCGCTCATTCGCTGTGCCTCCCGTGTGACTGCTTAGCGCTTCTAACTAGCTGCCCTAATGAATATAGCCGCGGGCCGGTGCCCCGTCAGGGAGATCATGACGGCCGGGTTCAGCTGATCGGTGGAGGCGCGTGCACCGGCGACGGAGGCGGCACCGGGCGCCGGGAACGCCGTACGGCGAACACCGTCACGGCCGTGACGGCGAGGGCCAAGGAGCCGACGACCGTCAGCAGCCACGCCGGGATCCCGGCCACCGTACGCAGCCGGTCCTCGTAGATCACCTGCTGGAACGGGGTGTCCGCGGATGCCCGGCGCAGTACGTGATCGCCGGAGATCGACGGCGGGTACGGGAACTCCTGGCCGATCGCGGTCAGGAAGGGGGTGCCCGCGGCCAGCCTGGCCAGCGGGCCCGACTTCGCGGTGACGCGTCCGGCGTAGCTGACGCGGGGCCGCTCGCCGCCGATCGCGGAGCGGGTCTCCATGCGGTGCGCGGCGAGGACGTACAGGCCCAGGGACTGCGGGGTGCGGGCGAGGCGGGACAGGCGCATCGGGTAGACGGGCTGCCCGGACGCGAAGGTGAGGTGCAGCGGGTCGAGCCTGCCGTTCAGCGGGGTGTTCGCGGTGTCGGGGGAGAGGCGGACGGCGACGTACTCCCAGCGGCGGCTGACATACGGCTGGAGGGCGTCCTGCAGCCGGGGCGGCATGGCGAAGCCGTTGGTGTCGAGCCAGGTGTTCAGGGCGGCCGGGTCGGTGGCGGTCAGGCGGGCCACGTCGAAGGGGCCGAGCTTCTGACGGCCGACCACGCCCACGCCGGGCGCGGCGGCACCGGCCCCGGGCGGCCCGGCCGCGCTGCCGCCGTCGCCGGTGACCAGCGGCCAGTCGCCGCCCTGCGGCCAGAAGTGGTAGCGGTCGCGGTGCACGGGGGCGGTGGTGGCGGCGAGCTGGCTGAACAGTGCCGGATCGCCGAGCCCGACCGTCGCCCGGTGCGGGACCGGCATGATCCAGGCGGCCCGGTCGGCGTCCCCGCCCACCGTCAGGCCCATCACGATCTGCTCCCGGCTCCCGTCCCAGCGCACGACGGACTCCTCACGGCTCACGCTCACCCGCCGCTGCCCGTCGGGGATCATCGCGCCGCAGCCGCACGCGTACGCCGGTGCGATCAATGACCCCAGCTGTGTCGCAAACAGGGTCACCA
Organism: Streptomyces longisporus; assembly: GCF_039532765.1. Taxonomy (NCBI): domain Bacteria; kingdom Bacillati; phylum Actinomycetota; class Actinomycetes; order Kitasatosporales; family Streptomycetaceae; genus Streptomyces; species Streptomyces longisporus. The sequence goes on along the minus strand of NZ_BAAASG010000028.1, from coordinate 220,909 downwards.
CGATCGCCAGTAACCGCGCGCGCGTGCATTTCCGCAGGAAACAGGCCATTCCCCGAAAGCCTCCGTGCTGCCGTGGACAGAGGTTCACACGCTACGGGGGCCACGGCGGTTCCGGAGGCGATCCCACATCGGGCGCACTATGGTCATTCCGACAAATCGGGCGCGCGCAGGGTGCGAAAAGGAGCGAAGGGGCGGGAGGCCGACCAGGCGTGGCGAACGTGGAGCACAGGGGGCGACCCGCGGAGACCTTCGGAGCGACAGCCGTCGAGGGAGCTCCCAGACGCCTGCATGCGGTCCGCCTCGGCCTGTGGCTCGTCGCGGCCGTGCTCGCCGTACGCCAGGTGGCCGTCGTCCTCACCACCCCCAGTGGTGAACGGCTGACGGATCTGGAGACGTGGGTCGGCCCCCACGGTGTCCTGTCCCTCACCCGGGCGGCCGAACAGGCTCTCGGCTGGGGCTGGACCTTCGGCACCCTGCTGCTGGTGGTCGCGCTGGGCCTGGTCGCGGCCCGGGCGCTGCCGCAGCCGGTGAGCCGGCGGACCTCCCTGTTCGCCGCGCCGCTCGCGATCAGCCTGCTGATGCTCTCACTGCCGGTCCGCAACACGCTGTGGCTCGGACAGACCAGCATCGTCCCGGTGCTGCTGGTACTGGTCGGCTGCTTCGTCGTCCGCGGTGAACGCAGCAGCGGTCTGCTGATCGGGCTCGCGGCCGCCTTCCAGCCCACCGTGCTGCTCTTCGCCCCGCTGCTGTGGCTCACCGGGCGCCGCCGCGCCGCGACCGCCACCGGGATCACGTTCGCCGCCTGCACGGTGCTCGCGTGGGCCGCGATGCCGCACGACTCGTCCGCCTACTGGGTGCACCACATCGCGGGCGCCGGTCTCGGCGACAGGGCCGACGACCTCGCCAACCAGTCCCTGCACGGCGCGCTGCTCCGGCTCGGACTCTCCGGCCCTGTGGAGCTCGTCCTGTTCCTCGCCCTGGGCACGGCGGTCGCCGTGCTCGGGGTGCGCCGCGCCGTGCGCTACGCGCGCGACGGACAGCTGCTCCTCGCGGTCGCCGTCACCGGCTGCGCGGCGATCGCGGTGTCGCCGACGGCCTGGCAGCACCAGCTGCTGTGGGTGCTGCTCGCGGTGGTCGGACGGGTGGGCAGGCGGGCCTCCGACCGGTATGTGTGGCCGGTCGCCGTCATCCTGGTGATGACACTGCCGGCGACGATGCTGCTGCCGCACATGGAGCGGCTGTACCCGCTGCGGGACAACATGGTGCTGGTCGCCGCCCTCGCCGCGGCCACCGCCGTGCCGTTCCTGTCCCGCACCTCGCCGTACTACCGCTCCCCGATCCCGACGGAGCACGCCGTCCCGGTCCCGGCCCGCTTCCGGCACGTACCCGTCGTCCCGTTCCTGCGGCGGGTCCTCACCCGCCCGAACCTGCTCCTCGAAGTCCTCCTGATGCGCGTCACCTACGCCGCCTACCAGCAGATCCGGCTCGGGGTGACCGCCGACCGGGCCACCGCGGAACACCACGGCCACCAGATCCACCGGATCGAGCAGTGGCTGTCCGTCGACTTCGAGCACTGGGTCAACCACGCCGTGGTCAAGGTCGGCTGGCTGCGCGGCTTCCTCGACTACTACTACCTGTCGTTCCACTTCGGCGTACCGCTGACCATCCTCGCCGTGCTCTATGTGCGGCGCCCCGTGGACTACCGCTGGGCGCGCTCGGCGCTGGGCCTGGCGACCGGCTTCGGGCTGATGGGCTTCTGGCTGTATCCGCTGGCGCCGCCGCGCCTGATGCCGGGGCTCGGCTTCATCGACACGGTGCACGGCGTCCAGGACTTCTCCAAACCGGACTACGGCACGCTGACGGAGTTCACCAACCAGTACGCGGCCATGCCGTCCCTGCACTTCGCATGGGCGCTGTGGTGCGGCGTCGTGATCGCGGTCCTGGCGCCGTGGTGGATGAAGCCCGTGGGGATGCTGCATCCGCTGTTCACGCTGTCCTCGATCATCGCGACCGGCAACCACTGGTTCCTGGACGTGGTCGGCGGCGCCACCGTGGTCGGGGCGGCTTTCGGGCTGCAGTACCTGCTGTCGGGCCCGCGGGCGACCACCCCGGCATGGACGGGCCGGCGGCGCCGGGAGGCCGCCGGCCCGAGACCATCGTCAGCCGGACACGGTCAACGGACCTCGACCTGAAGGTGCTTGACGCCGTTGATCCACGCCGAGCGCAGCCGGGACGGGTCGCCGGCCAGGGTGAGGCCCGGCAGGGCGTCGGCGATCGCGTTGAAGATCAGGTCGATCTCCAGGACGGCCAGGGACTTGCCCAGGCAGTAGTGCGGGCCTCCGCCCCCGAACCCGAGATGCGGGTTGGGGTCGCGCAGGATGTCGAACGCGTCGGGGTCGGTGAAGACCTCCGGATCGTGGTTGGCGGAGGCGTAGAAGATCCCGACCCGGTCCCCCTTCTTGATCAGCTTGCCGCCCAGTTCGGTGTCCTGGGTGGCCGTCCGCTGGAAGGAGTTGACCGGGGTCGCCCAGCGCACGATCTCCTCGGCGGCGGTCTGAGGGCGCTCCCGCTTGTACAGCTCCCACTGCTCGGGATGGGTCAGGAACGCATGCATCCCATGGGTGATGGCGTTACGGGTCGTCTCGTTGCCCGCGACGGCCAGCATCAACACGAAGAAGCCGAACTCGTCGGAGTTGAGATTGCCCTCGTCCTCGGCCGCCACCAGCGTGGTCACGATGTCCTTCGCCGGGCACTGCTTGCGGTCGGCGGCCATGTTCATGGCGTAGGCGATCAGCTCGGTGGCCGACTGGGCGCCGACCTCCTCGGTGATGGCGTACTCCGGGTCGTCGTACGAGATCATCTTGTTGGACCAGTCGAAGATCTTGGCCCGGTCGTCCTGTGGGATGCCGATGAGCTCGGCGATCGCCTGCAGGGGCAGTTCGCAGGCGACCTCGGTGACGAAGTCGAAGGGGCCCCTCTGCGCGCGGGCGGTGTGCGCGATGGTGTGGGCGCGCTCGCGCAGCCGGTCCTCCAGCGCCCGTATGGCACGCGGGGTGAAGACGCGCTGCACGATCTGGCGGACCCGGGTGTGCTCCGGCGGGTCCATGTTGAGCAGGATCAGCCGCTGGGCGTCGATGGCGTCGCGCTCGATGTGCTCGTTGAAGCGGATGATCGCCGTGTTGAGGTACGAGGAGAACAGCTCCGGGTGGGTGGAGACGTACTTGACGTCCGCGTGCCGGGTGACGGCCCAGTATCCCTCGTCCTGGAAGCCGGCGATGTTGCCCGACTGCGGGATCCAGCGGACCGGTTCGGCCCGCCGCAGCTCGGCGAACTCCGGCAGGGGCACACGGTGGTGCAGCAGGTCGGGGTCGGTGAAGTCGAACCCGTCGGGGAGAGCTGGACAGGACATGGGCGACTCCGGCTCGGATTCTGACGGACCATCAGTTCTCAGGGTTGCCGTGAAGGTAGTAACGGGTTCTACAAGAGGCAAGAGGTGCGACAAGCTGAATTGGGGCCGTATTGCATGCACGACTCTTGCGGTTGTGGACGGGCTGTCAGCAGACTGCTGCCAGAACTAGAACACGTACTAGTTCAGCGTGGCGGGGCCGGCCGGGACGCCCCCGCGCCGCGCGGGTACCGGAGGAGAGGATCCCCCACCATGGCCGCGGAACCCGTGATCGTAGAAGCCGTACGCACTCCCATCGGCAAGCGCGGCGGCGCGCTCGCCAACCTCCACCCCGCCTACCTTTTGGGCGAGACCTACCGTGAACTCCTCGGCCGCACCGGCATGCCCGCCGACGCGGTCGAACAGATCGTCGGCGGTACGGTGACGCACGCCGGCGAGCAGTCCATGAACCCCGCGCGCACGGCCTGGCTGACCATGGGGCTGCCGTACGAGACGGCGGCGACGACGGTCGACTGCCAGTGCGGCTCCTCGCAGCAGGCCTCGCACATGGTGGCCAACATGGTCGCCGCGGGCGTGATCGACGTCGGTATCTCCTGCGGGGTCGAGGCGATGTCGCGGGTGCCGCTGGGCTCGGGTTCGAAGCACGGCCCGGGAAAGCCGTTCCCCGACGAGTGGAACGTGGACCTGCCGAACCAGTTCGAGGCGGCGGAGCGGATCGCGCGCCATCGGGGCCTGACGCGCGAGAACGTCGACTCGCTGGGCCTGATCTCGCAGGAGCGGGCCGCCGCGGCCTGGGCCGAGGAGCGCTTCAAGCGGGAGACGTTCGCCGTCCAGGTGCCCACCACCGAGCAGGAGCAGCGCGCCGGACAGGGCATGTGGCGGCTCGTCGACCGGGACGAGGGACTGCGCGACACGACCATGGAGGGGCTCGCGGGCCTGAAGCCGGTCATGCCGACGGCCATCCATACGGCGGGCAACTCCTCGCAGATCAGCGACGGAGCGGCGGCGATCATGTGGGCGTCCAAGCGGATGGCCCGCGCGCTGAAGCTGAAGCCGCGGGCGCGGATCGTGGCCCAGGCGCTGGTCGGCGCCGACCCGCACTTCCACCTCGACGGACCGATCGACGCGACGCGCGCGGTGCTGGGCAAGGCGGGCATGTCCCTGAAGGACATCGACGTCGTCGAGATCAACGAGGCGTTCGCGTCGGTGGTGTTGAGCTGGGCGCAGGTCTTCGAGCAGGACCTGGAGAAGGTCAACGTCAACGGCGGTGCGATCGCGCTCGGGCATCCGGTGGGGGCCACCGGGGCGCGGCTCATCACCACGGCACTTCATGAACTGGAGCGGACGGACAAGGAGTTCGCGCTCATCACGATGTGTGCGGGAGGCGGGCTGGCCACGGGCACGATCATTCAGCGCCTGTAGGTGTAAGTCGGTAGCGCGGATTGACGCGGACTGGTCAACTTACCCAATGCTGATCAACGTAATCCTCCGCGTCCTGCCCTTCTACCTCCGCGAACCCATCATCATCGCCGTCTGTCTGTCCTTCGCCGGACTGGCCCTCTACTACTTCGTGCAGGTAGGGGGCTGGGGGCGGGGCGGCTTCGGGCTGCTGTTCCTGGCGATCGCGGTGCTGCGCGCCTCCTTCTTCCGCAAGGAGTGGAGAGCCCACCAGGCGGCGAAGGCGGGGGGTGTCGGACCTCAGGCGTAGCGCCGCGCCACCGGCCCGGCGGGGTTCTTGCGGCGGCGTCCCACGGCCGGCGGTGGTAGGACGGTGTGGTTCGACTGTGCGAGGTGAGGCGGTGAACCATGGTGGAGACCGAAATCGGCGGCCCCGTGACGGTGCGTGAGATGACGCCGGAGGACGAGCCGGGGGTGGCCGCTCTGTTCGCGGCCTGCGAGGACTACTTCGTCGCCGCGACCGGCGATCCGGCGCTCCCGGCGGATGTGCAGAGCCTGTACTACGCGCTGCCCGAGGGCGCGGACCCCGACCAGAAGCGGCTGCTGGTGATGTGCCGGGGCGAGAGCGTCCTCGGGCTGGTCGACGTCGTGGACCGGCACCCCGATGTCGTCGGCTGCTCGGTGGGGACGTTCCTCGTCGCCCCCGAGGCGCGGCGCGCGGGCATCGGCACGCACGTCGCTCGCCGGTTGCTGGAGGAGGCGGCCGGGCGCGGGATGCGGCACGTGACCGCCACCTGTCCGTCGGGGTGGGAGCCGGGCCTGGGCTTCCTGCGGAGCCTCGGCTTCGAGATCGGACCGCCGCGGGAGGCGTCCGGCGGGACCGTGGGCAACCGGCTGCGGCGGCCGGAGGAGACCGGGCTGTGCACGGCACGGTTGCGGCAGACCCGCTGAGCGATGAGTTTCGTCCGCCGCTGCCGTCTGCCCGGACGAGAGGGAGGTGCTGGCGATGGATGCAGCGGCACGGCAGGAAGCCTTGAAACGGTTGGACGTCCTGGTCGGGGAGTGGGTGGTGGAGGCCGAGTTCCCCGGGCTCGAGGTGCCTGCGGGGCACAGTGTGTTCGAGTGGGCCCTGGACGGACAGTTCCTGATCCAACGGACCCAGGCGCCGAACCCCGCCCCGGACAGCATGGCGATCATCGCCGTCGACCCGGAGACGGGCGGCTACACGCAGCACTACTACGACTCGCGGGGCGTCGTCCGCCTGTACGCAATGACCTTCGTCGACGGGATCTGGCAGCTGCTGCGGAACACCCCGGACTTCTCGCCCCTGAACTTCCGGCAGCGGTACGCCGCGCAGGTCGGCGAGGACGGAAACACCATCCGCGGTGTCTGGGAGATGTGGCGGAACGACTCCGACGGCTGGCAGCAGGACTTTCCCCTCTCCTATCGGAGGATCCGCCGGTGAACCCCGCCGAGACCGCACGCGGCATCATCGACGCGAACCGGTACCTGGTGCTCGCCACCGCCGACGCGGACGGGCGGCCGTGGAGTTCGCCGGTGTACTTCGCCCACGAGGCCCACCGAGAGTTCTTCTGGATCTCCTCACCGGACGCCCTGCACTCCCGCAACATCACCGTGCGGCCCGAGGTGGGGATCTCGGTCTTCGACTCGTCGGCGGCCATCGGCACCGGTCAGGGGGTGTACATGTCCGCCGTCGCCGCACGCCTGGAGGGGGAGGGCCTCGCGCACGGGCTGGACGTCTTCTTCCGGCGTTCCGTTCGGCACGCCGGGCGGGTCTGAACCGCCGAGGACGTCCGGGGCGAGTCCCGGATCATCCGGTGGCGGTCGACCTGGGGTGACGGGCGGCGTCGGCCGGGCGGGTCCGCTCGATCGCGGCCGCCGTCTGTGCAGCGGAGGCTGTGTCGCCGAGCGCGGTGTACAGGGCGTGGGCCCGGGTGTAGTGGGCGTGGGCCTCTGCCAGGTCGCCGCAGTGTTCCAGGGCGGTGGCCAGGCCGGAGAGGACGCGGGCCTGGAGGTGGTCGATGCCCTTGTGGGTGGCGGGGACGGTGACGGCCCGGTAGGCCTCGGCAGCTTCGGGCCAGCGGCGCAGGGCGAGCAGGTCCAGGGCCGTCTCGTGCTGGAGGATGGCCCGCATGTAGTTGTCGAGGTCGGGCACGTCACCGGCCCGGGCGCCGAGCAGGGCGCGGTGGATGGCCAGGGCCTCCTCCGGGCGGCCGGCCTCGCGCAGTGCGCTGCCGCGGGCGCGCTGGGCGACCGCCTTTCCGGTGGCGTCGCCGGTGGCCTCGAAGAGCCGTATGGCGTTCTCGGCCGCCTGCTCCGCCTCCGCGGGGCGTTTCAGGCTCATGCGGGCCCCGGTGAGGTAGGCCCACGCCCAGGCCTGCTGCCCGACGTCGCCGGCCTCGGTCGCCAACGCCAGTGCACGTGCGGCGAGTTGTTCGGCCTTCTCGTACTGGTAGCTGAACGAGTGCGCCCAGGCGAGACAGTTGAACTGGTGGGCCTCGGCCGCCCGGTCCCCGAGCGCCGCAGCGCTCCGGGCGCCGTACGAGAACAGGCTCTGCCACTCGGGCCACTGGTCCCAGCGGTCGGAGAACCAGTACAGGGTGCGTGAGGTGTGGAGGATCTCCCGGTGCCGGCCCGCCTCGAACATGAGGGGCAACGCGCCGACCCAGTGGGGCCGTTCGGCCGTCAGCCACGCCTCCGCCTCGTCGGCCGACGTGGGCGCGAAGGCCGGGAACTCGCCGGTCCACGGCTGAGGCGCACCCGGCGCCTCGAACCAGCGGCCCGCCGCGGATGCCGAGCGCAGCAGCCAGTCCGCCATGCGGAGGCCCACCGACTGTGTCTCCTCCTCGTCGAGTTGCTCACGGGCGAAGAGGCGCACCAGGTCGTGCAGGCCGTACCGGCCCGGTGCCGGCTCCTCCAGCAGGCCGCGGTCGACCAGGACGTCGAGGGAGTCCTCGGCCGTCCACGCGTCCTCGCCGGTCAGGACGGCCGCGAGGCCGGGGCCGGTGTCGGGCCCGGGCAGCAGCGCGAGCCGGCGCAACAGCATCCGGTGGGGGCCGGTTAGCTGGCCGTAGGAGAGGGCGACGGCGCTGCGCACAGCGAGGTCGCCCGCGACCAGGCCGCTCAACCGCCGCTTATCGTCACCGAGTTGGTCGGCCAACCGGGACGGGGTCCAGCCCGGGCGGCTGGAGAGGCGGTTGCCGACGATCCGCAGGGCCAGCGGCAGATGCCCGCACAGTTCGGTCAGCCGGGCGATCGCCTCGGACTGGCCGCCGGTGCGCGGGGCGCCGAGGATGCGCTCCAGCAGCGTCGCCGACTCCCGGCCGCTGAGTCCGCCGAGCCTGATGCGTCGTACGCCTTCCAGTCCGGCCAGCGGCCGTCTGCTGGTGACCAGCACGAAGCTGCCCTCGGCGTCCGGCAGCAGCGGTCTGGTCCGTTCCTCGTCGGCCGCGTCGTCGAGGACGATCAGCGCTCGGCGGGAGGCCAGGGCGGCCCGGTAGACGGCCTCCCGGGCGGCCGGGTCCACCGGGATCCGGTCGGGCGGGTGACCGAGCGCCGTCAGCACCAGCACCAGTGCCTCGGCGGCGGGCAGCGGTGCCTCGCTCATGCCGTGCAGCCGCACACAGACGCAGCCGTCCGGGAAGTGCCCGGCCAGCCGCCGCACGGCCTCCGCGGCGAGCGTCGTCTTGCCCTGCCCGCCCGGCCCGAACAGCACCACGGCCCGGGTGCCGGCGGTGGTGGCGAGCGCCTCCAGATCGGCCAGTTCCCGTTCGCGGCCGGTGAAGTCGGCGACGGTGCGCAGGAGATAGGGCGGTGTGGTGGGGCCGCCGCGTCCGCGGCCGGCGTCGGCCAGCCGCTGTAGGCGCTCGCGCTGTCCGCCGTCCAGTTCGAGGGCGGCGGCGAGCGCGTCCACGGTACGGCGCTGCGGTCCGCGGCTGCGGCCGCGCTCCAGGTCGCCGAGCGCGCGGACGCTCACCCCGGACGCCTCGGACAGCCCTTCCAGGGTCAGCCGGGCGGCCCGGCGCAGGGAGCGCAGCGTGACGCCGAAAGCCGTACCGCTGTGAGAAACATCCGGATCATTTCTGGTCATCACGGCAATTAGAACAAGCATCCATCCGCCATGGAGCCGGAATGTCGGACGCCGTTTGGCCGATCGACCGTACTTCCGCCTGTGGTTCTGCCTGGTGACCACGCATCACCGGTGGTGAGCTGGTGGCCGTTGGCAACGTCCCGCCCATGGAAGGGGAACCGGCATGCCGTACATCACCGTCGGCGAAGAGAACAGCGCACCCATCGAGCTCTACTACGAAGACCACGGCACCGGGCAGCCGGTCGTGCTCATCCACGGCTACCCGCTCGACGGCCACTCCTGGGAGCGGCAGGTGCCCGCCCTGCTGGAGGCCGGTCACCGGGTCATCACCTACGACCGCCGCGGCTTCGGCCGCTCCTCGCAGCCGACCAAGGGCTACGACTACGACACCTTCGCCGCCGACCTGGACAAGGTGCTGACCACGCTGGACCTGACGGACGCCGTCCTGGTCGGCTTCTCGATGGGCACCGGCGAGGTGGGCCGCTACCTGGGCACCTACGGTTCCGGACGGGTGGCCAAGGCCGCCTTCCTGGCGTCGCTGGAGCCCTTCCTGCTCAAGACCGACGACAACCCGGCCGGCGTCGACCAGCAGGTCTTCGACGGCATCCTGGAGGCCGTCAGCAAGGACCGGTACGCCTACTTCACCGCGTTCTACCAGGACTTCTACAACCTGGACGAGACGCTCGGCAGCCGTATCAGCGAGGAGGCCGTGCGCAACAGCTGGAACGTGGCGGCCGGGTCGTCGGCGCACGCCTCGGTGGCCTGTGTGCCGACCTGGATCACCGACTTCCGGGCGGACGTGGCGAAGGTCGACGTGCCGACGCTGATCCTGCACGGCACCGGCGACCGCATCCTGCCGATCGACTCGACCGGGCGGCCCTTCCGCGCCCTGCTGCCCTCCGCCGAGTACGTGGAGATCGAGGGCGCACCGCACGGCCTGCTGTGGACCCACGCGGAGGAGGTCAACGCCGCGCTGCTGTCCTTCCTCAGCAAGTAGGCGGCACCGGGCGTCGGGATCACTCCCGCCCCGACGCCACCACCGCGAGCACACCCGCCGTCACCGCCGCGACCAGCAGCGGAATGCCCAACCCGTGGTGGAGCACCAGCCAGGCGCCGAGCCAGGCGCCGGCGGCCATCGCGACGACCGCCGCCGAACGGCGCGGCGAGCGGCGGCCCGAGCCGCCGCCGGCCCGGGAGTCGGCGGCCAGGCCCGTCAGCGTCATCGTCAGCACGGTCGTCGTGGTGAGGCCGGGGACGTCGAGCTTGCGGACCGTCGCGTTGCGCAGCCCCATCGCGACGGCCGTGAGCCCGATCACGGCATAGCGGGTGGCGGCGGCGTGCGGGGCGGCGAAGGCGGCCGCGGCGGCCCCGCCCACCAGCACCGCCTCGGCGGCGAGCGTCAGCCGCGCCCAGGTGCGCTTCGGACCGTCGCCCAGCCACCGCGTGACCCGCCCTCCGACCACCGCGCCGAGCAGGAAGCAGACCAGCGAGGTCGCGGTGTGCGGTACGGAGAAGCCGGGTGCCCCGGCCGCCGCGAAGCCCAGCACGACCACATTGCCGGTCATGTTCGCAGTGAAGACGTGCCCGAGCCCCAGATAACTCACCGCGTCGATCAACCCGCTGACCACGGTCAGCGCCAACAGCACGAACACCAGGCGCAGTCCGCGGCCATCCTGTCCGCTCTCGCTCTCACTCATGCTCATCAACTCTCCGGGCAGCCGGACGGGCAGGGTGCACTCAAGTCCACCACGGACGCGGGGGCCACTCGGATGCCGACATGAGATGCGCGTCCGTAGCGTCGACGCCATGACCGATCAGACGCGCAAATCCTATGAATCACCGGCCAGTTGGCGGACCCGAAGGGCTCTCGCCGCGGCGGCGGCCCTGCTGCTCGCGGGGCTCGCCGCGGCGCCCGTGGCCACCGCCGCCGAGCAGACGCAGCACGGGACGCGACGCGGAGACCTGGTCTCCGTCACCCCGGTCGCCGACCGCGACGCCGGGCAGGTCAGGAAGTTCGTGACCGACAGGGGCGTCGCCGCCGACCCTGTGCGCTACGGCGTACGGGCGTACCGGCTGACCTACCGGACCGTCGACCCGTACGGAAAGCCCACGACCGCGACCGGCCTGCTGACCCTCCCCAAGGGCGGCGCCCACCGGCTCGACCTGGTGTCCGACACCCACCCCACGATGGTCAAGCGCAGCTACGCGCCCTCCGCGAGCGAGGACTACGGCCGCATCCCGTCCTACCTGAACGCGAGCGCAGGGCGTGCAGTGGCCGCCCCCGACTACCTGGGCCTGGGGGAGGGTCCGGGCCTGCACCCCTACATGGACACCCGCTCCGGCGTCACCGCCTCCGTCGACATGCTGCGCGCCGCCCGTACGGCGGCGCAGCGGCTGGGCCGACCGCTCACCGGGGACGTCTACGCGACCGGCTTCTCACAGGGCGGCCAGGTCGCGATGGCGCTGGGCAACGCGCTGGAGCACGGCGTCGACGGCCGCTTCCGGTTGAAGGCACTCGCGCCGATCGGCGGCCCGTACGACCTGGAGGGCCAGGAGATGCCCGCACTGTTCGACGGCCGGGTCAACGACACCAGCGGGGTGCTCTACATCTCGTACTGGCTGGTCGCGCAGAACCGTCTTCACCCGATCTACAAGGACCCGGCGGAGGTCTTCCGCGCCCCGTACGCGAGCCGTGTCGAGGGCCTCTACGACGGAAACCACGAGGAGGACGACGTCATCAAGGCGCTCGCCCCCACAGTGAAGGACCTGCTGACGCCCGCCTCCCAGGAGCGGCTGCGGCACCCGTCCGGCGGGCTGCTGGAGGCGATGCGCGCCGCCGATCACACCTGCGACTGGAAACCGGACGTACCGGTGCGGCTGTACGCCGGTGCGGGCGACACCGACGTGCCCATCGGCAACGCCCGCTCATGCGCCCGCACCCTCGCCGGTCAGGGAACGAGGGTGCGGGTGGTCGATCAGGGAGCCGTGGACCACGTCGGCTCCTTCGACGTGTCGGCCCCGCAGGTGGTGCGGTTCTTCGACGGCGTACGGGCTCGGGGCTGAGCCGGGTGCGGCGGCTCAGTACCAGTTGTGGGCCTGCCAGAAGGCCCAGGCGGCGGCCGGGCTGCCGTAGCGGGAGTTCATGTAGTCCAGGCCCCACTTGATCTGGGTCCTGGGGTTGGTCTTCCAGTCCGAGCCGGCGCTGGCCATCTTCGAGCCCGGGAGGGCCTGGACCAGGCCGTAGGCGCCGGAGGAGGAGTTGGTGGCGGTGACGTTCCAGCCGCTCTCGCGCTCGACGATCTTGCTGAAGGCGTTGTACTGCGCCGCGCTCGGGATCATCTTGTGCGCGATCGCCTGGGCGCTGGCGGCCGAGTCGGCGGTCGCGGCGTGAGCGGGAGCCGCGGTCAGCACCATGCCGGCGGTGGCGGCGGCCACGGCGGCGGAGGCGAGGGCCTTCTTCGGGGACGCGATACGGCGGGCGATGCGGGAGACGAACACGAGGAACCTTTTTCTTCGGGGACAGGGGGTCGCACGCAGTCCCGGGTCCGGGAGACCCGGGGGCATGCGTCGGCGCCGTGGCCCTGAGGGCACATCGGCGCCGTGCGACGTCGTCCAGAGAAGCAGGCTCGGAAGGGGTCCGCAATGACCGTATTTGCTAGTTGTAATCGTATGTGGGTGAGGTGGGGCTCGTGTGATCTGGCTCTCAAAGCGCAGGTCAGAGGCAGTTATGGCGTGGACATGGCTTCCGATTTGCACTACTAGGGCGGCTAGTGGGTGATGTGGGTCATGTGGGGTGGTTCACCGGTCAGCGGGGGTCGAAAGTGACCGCCGTCTCGAACGCCGCACGGCGGGTGGCTCTGCGTAGTGCCCTGAGCACGGCCGGGCCGAGCGTGAGCGTCAGTACGACGGTGACGACCGCCCGGCCCAGGTCCCAGCCCAGCGAGGTGGCCGCGCAGTACGCGAGGAAACGAGCCAGGTTGGCGGGGACGGCGGCCTGCGAGTCGAAGGCGATGCCCGAGGCGAGCGCGCCCATGAAGGGCCAGCCGGCCAGGTTCATGACCGTGCCGTAGGCGAAGGCGGCGAGGAAGCCGTAGCCGGCGAGGAGGGCGAGCTCGCCGCGGCCGCGCAGGCGGTCGGGCCCCGGCAGCAGCCCGGCCCCCATCGTGAACCAGCCCATCGCCAGCATCTGGAACGGCATCCACGGCCCCACACCGCCCGTGAGCAGCGCGGACGCGAACATGGTGAGCGAGCCGAGGGTGAAGCCGAAGCCCGGGCCGAGGACGCGTCCGCTCAGCACCATCAGGAAGAACATCGGCTCGATGCCCGCGGTCCCCGCGCCGAGCGGGCGCAGGGCCGCGCCGGTCGCCGCGAGCACCCCGAGCATGGCGACCGCCTTGGGACCGAGCCCGGACTCCGCGATGGTCGCGGCCACCACGGCTACCAGCAGCACCAGCAGACCCGCGAAGAGCCAGGGGGCGTCCTGGGCGTGGGCGCCGAGCTGTGAGCCGGGCGGGGCGAGGAAGGGCCAACCGAAGGCGGCCACGCCCACGGCGCTGACCAGGGCGAGGGCCGTGAGGGAACGGGGGCCCAGGCGGATGGGGCGGGCCTGCGGTGTCATCCGAGGGCCTCCCGTACCTGCGCGACCGTGAGCCACCGCTGCGGGGCGAGGATCTTGGTGACCTGCGGGGCGAAGGACGGGGACGAGACGACGACCTCGGCCGTCGGCCCGTCGGCGATCACCTCGCCGTCGGCGAGCAGGACCACTCGGTGGGCGAGTTCGGCGGCCAGTTCGACGTCGTGCGTGGCCAGGACGATCGCGTGTCCTTCGGCCGCCAGGTTGCGGAGCAGGGTGACCAGGCGGGCCTTCGCCGCGTAGTCCAGGCCGCGGGTGGGCTCGTCGAGGAGGAGCAGGGGTGGGCGGGCGGTGAGGACGACTGCCAGGGCGAGGGTGAGGCGTTGGCCCTCGGAGAGGTCGCGGGGGTGGGTGTCTTCGGTGACGTCGGTGATCTCGGGGAGGAGGGTCGAGAGGAGGGTGCGGCAGGTGCCGGGGGTGGCGTCGGCGTCGTGGTCGGCTGCGGTGCACTCGGCTGCGACCGTGTCGGCGTAGAGGAGGTCGCGGGGTTCTTGGGGGACCAGGCCTACGTGGCGGATGAGGGTGGGGGGTGGTGTGCGGTGGGGGGTCAGGCCGCCGACGCTTACTGAACCCGTGGTGGGTTCCGCCAGGCCTACGAGGGTGTTGAGGAGGGTGGATTTGCCGGCGCCGTTGCGGCCCATCAGGGCAAGGATTTCGCCCGGGGTGATGGTCAGGTCGACCTGGCGGAGGGCTTGGATGTGGGCTCGGCGGACGGACAGGGCCTGGATTTCCGCGGTGGGTTGGGCTGTGGCCGGGGGTGTGGTGGGGGTGGGCTTGTGGTTGCGGAGGAAGGGGAGCCATCGGCGGGTGGGGGCGGGGTCGCTCGGCCGCGCTTGCGGGGTGCCGCCCCTCTTCGGGTCGGGAGCCGCCCTGGCGGCACGACTGGCCGCAGATGGCGCGAGTTGGTCGCGCAGTGACCCCGCCCGGCGGCGTGCGTCCCTCACCGTCAGGGGGAGGGGGGACCAAGTTGCCAGGCGGCCGAGAGCCACCACCGGCGGGTAGACCGGGGATACGGCCATCATGTCGGCCGGGGAGCCGAGTTGCAGGGGGGCTCCCGGGGCCGGCAGGAGGGCGACCTGGTCTGCGTACTGGATCACCCGTTCCAGGCGGTGTTCCGCCATGAGGACTGTGGTGCCCAGGTCGTGGACCAGGCGTTGCAGGACCGCCAGGACCTCTTCCGCCGCCGCTGGGTCGAGGGCCGACGTCGGTTCGTCGAGGACCAGGACCCGGGGGTGCGGGGTGAGGACCGAGCCGATGGCGACGCGTTGCTGCTGGCCGCCGGAGAGGGTGGCGATGGGGCGGTCGCGGAGGTCGGCGAGGCCGAGGAGATCGAGGGTCTCCTCGACGCGGCGGCGCATCACCTCGGGCGCGAGGCCCAACGACTCCATTCCGTAGGCGAGTTCGTCCTCGACGGTGTCCGTCACGAAGTGGGAGAGCGGGTCCTGGCCCACCGTGCCCACCACGTCCGCGAGTTCGCGCGGCTTGTGCGTACGGGTGTCGCGGCCGGCCACCGTGACGCGCCCCCGCAGGGTGCCGCCCGTGAAGTGCGGGACGAGACCGCTGACCGCGCCGAGGACGGTTGACTTTCCCACCCCCGACGGGCCGACCAGGAGCACCAGTTCGCCTTCCGGGACCTCGAAGTCCACGCCCCGGACGGTGGCTTCGGCGGCCCCCTCGTACGTCACGGAGACATCCTCGAAGCGGATCACGACGGCTCCTTCGGGGCGATGAAGGCGGGCAGCAGGGCGAGGAGTACGGCCGCCGCCGGCCACAGGGGGAGTGTGGGTGCGGCCAGCGGGACGACACCGGGGTGCAGGGCCGCCGGGTCGGTGCCGGCGGCGAGGGTGAGCAGCGCGGCGACCGCGGCACCGGAGGCCGCGACCAGCCAGGCGCGGGCGTCCCACCGGTCCGGGCGGTAACGCGTACGCAGGCTGCGCCGGCCGCCCAGCCGCAGACCGGCGAGGGCCGCGGCGACCCCGGCGAGCAGCAGGGGCAGGCCGTACGTGCCGCCTTCGGCGGTGAGCAGCCCGTACGTCCCCGCGCAGACGCCGAGCAGGCCGCCCAGGGTGAGGGCGGCGGTGGTACGGCGGACGGCGGGCGGGACCTCGGCGGTGCGGCCGTAGCCGCGGGCGTCCATCGCGGCGGCGAGGGCGACCGAACGCTCCAAGGCGCCCTCCAGGACGGGGAGTCCGACCTGCAGCAGCCCGCGGATGCCGCGGTCCGGGCGGCCGCGCAGACGGCGGGCGGCACGCAGCCGCCGGACGTCGGCGATGAGGTTCGGGGCGAAGGTGAGGGCGACCACCACCGCCACGCCGGTCTCGTACAGAGCACCCGGCAGGGACTTGAGGAGGCGGGACGGGTTGGCGAGGGCGTTCGCGGCGCCCACGCAGATGAGGAGCGCGGCCAGCTTCAGGCCGTCGTAGAAGGCGAAGAGGAGCGACTCGGCGGTGACCCTGCCACCCAGGCGGATGCCCTGCGCCCAGTGGGGGAGCGGGAGTTCGGGGAGGGTGGCGATCACGTGGGTGCCGGGGACGGGGGAGCCGAGCGCCACCGCGAAGACGAGACGGATGAGGAGGACGGCGAGGGCGAGTTCGAGGAAGGCGGAGTAGGAGTGGGAACCGGGGGTTCGGGGGCGGCAGGTGGCCACGACGTACGCGGACGCCGCGATGAGGAGGGAGAGGAGGAGGGGGTTGGTGGTGCGGGTGGCTGCGGTGCCCAGGCCCAGGGACCAGAGCCACCAGGCGCCGGGGTGGAGTGGTGCGGGGCCGTGAGGGCGGTGAGCGGTGCTTACCCACGCTTGCGGAGCGCCGCCTCTCCTTGGGGCGGGAGCTGCCCCAGCGGCACGACTGCCCGCAGGGTGCGCGGGCTTGGCAGTGCGGCTACGCATGCCTGCGTCGCCGTGCCTGCCACACGGCTGCTGCGGCCAGCAGTGCGACCGCACCCGCCCCCACGAACAGTCCGACCGACGGGCCGCCCGTCTTGTCCCCCTCCCGCGCGGCAGCGGCCGGCTTCTTCCCGCCGGAGACCTGCTCCCCGCACCCCTTCTCCGGATACCCGGCGATGGCGCACAACAGCGCGTTCGTGTCGTACCGCAGCGGCTTCGCCACCGCAGCCAGCGCATCCGCCGTCGTGCCGTCGGCAGACACCCGCGCACAGACCGTGCGACGGGCCGGCGGTGTCTCCCCGGACGGTGCGTCCGCCGCCGTGCCGAAGTCGAGGACGAGCGCCACGCGCTTCTTGCCCTCCTGCGCGGGCGTCCGCGCACAGATCACCGGGAACGACACCGCACCACGTGGCTTCGCCGCATCGCCGGAGTCCTCGCTCACCGAGAAACGGAAGCCCTGGACGGCGCCGTCGGAGGGGCGGGCGGTGGCGGGGCCCTGGGTGGCGTACGTCCAGTGACCGGCGTCGTAGTCCCAGAAGGACCAGTAGCGGTAACCGGCGGCCTGCGCCTGGCCGCTGCCGGTCAGGGTCAGGAACAGGGCGGCGAGGAGCGGGACCAAGCGGCGTATCACGGCTGTGCCTTCTTCTTGCGGCCGCTGACCAGGAAGCCGACGCCGATGCCGCCGACGAGTCCGACGCCGATCATCCACCAGACGCTGACGCCGGAGTCGTCCCTGTGTGCTGCCTTGTGCCGGTGCCTGGCGGGCGCCGGACCCGTCGCGTTGAGGAGCTTGACCAGGTCCTGACCGCCGAAGTCGTGGACGTCGAAGGTCTCCGCGTGCGCCGCGAGGATCAACTGCGCGTACGCGGCCGGTCCGGCCTGCCGGGCCCACGCCGCGGAGTTGGTCTCCAGCCAGCGCATGGCGTCGGCAGCCTTGTCGCCGTGGCCCGCGGTGGCGAGGGCGAGGACGGCATCGGCCGTGTTTCCGTAGTCGGGCTGGGGCTTGGCGCCGGGCAGCGCCGACGTCAGGTGCCTGTCCTTGGCCAGGGCCTTGACGAGGTACGCGGCACCGTTCTGCGCGGCCTGCTCGCGGTCGGTGGCCTTCTTGCACGTCAAAGTGGCACCGGTGGGTTTCGGGGAGTCCCCGGTCAGCCCCTTGCCGAGGGCGCCCACGACCGCGGCCGCGCTCGCGTCCGCGTTGGCGGACAGCTTGCCCTTCTTGTCCGGCTGGAAGGCGAAGGCGCCCGAGCCGTCCCCGTCGCAGGGGAGGGCGAGCTTCAGCAGCGCGTCGTAGGGGGACTTGCCGTCCTTCACGACCTGGTCCGGCTTCTCGCCCACGGCGGTCAGCGCGCCGATGACGACGGACGTCGAGTTCGCGTCACTGGCTCCGCCCGGGGCGTAGCCCCAGCCGCCGTCCTTGTTCTGCACGGACCTCAGCCAGGAGACCGCCTTGCCGGTGGCGCTCTCGTGTCCGCCTAGCGCGGCGAGCGCCTGCACGGCGGCGCCCGTACTGTTGGTGTCGACCATGAGCTTCGCGTCACAGGCCTTCGCCGGGTCCGCGCGGAACGGCGCGAACGCCCCGTTCGGACACTGCTGTCCCGCCAGCCAGTCCACGGCCTTCGCCGCCGGCTTCACCCCCACGGTGTTCTGCGCGAGCAGCGCCAGCGACTGGCGCCAGACACCGTCGTACTTCGGGTCGGAGGTGCCGTACAGCCCGTCGGGCAGGGACGGCGAGGGGGACGCGGCGAAGGCGGGGACGGCTGCGCCTAGCACGACGGTGGTGGCGGCCAGTACCGCGGCGCTGCGGCGGACGACGTTCATGATCGGCGGGTGCCTCTCCCTGCGGGAGCGGGCAGCACGGGACGACCCCGGCGGCTCGGCTCCGTATGCCTCGACGGTGCCGCGCGCCGACGGGTGCCGACGCACGTGAGCCGGTCACAGCCGCGCGGGGCAATCCGGCTGGCCACCCACGCGGGCGGCTTCACGGTTGCGGGTCAGCGCCGGAATTGCACCGGCTTCCCCCCGTACGGTGTGATGACGACCCGGCCACTGTACCGGCCCGTAGGAACACGCTGAGAGCCGCCTGTGAGGCGCGCGGCGCTATGTTCGGCCCATGACGACGGGGAGACTGCTCGGCACGGGCCGGGTCAACGACGTGTTCGAGCTCGACGCGCAGTGGGTGCTGCGGCGCAACCGCGGGGGGTGGGGTGATGCTCTCGCGGAGGGGACCGTGATGGAGCACGTCCGCGCGCACGGATACCC
This sequence comes from Streptomyces longisporus, assembly GCF_039532765.1. Lineage (NCBI taxonomy): Bacteria > Bacillati > Actinomycetota > Actinomycetes > Kitasatosporales > Streptomycetaceae > Streptomyces > Streptomyces longisporus. The sequence continues at coordinate 202,215 of NZ_BAAASG010000028.1, read as the reverse complement.
CGTGCCCCGGGTGCGGCTGTCCGACTCCACGCCCACCGAGCTGGTGATGCAGCGGCTGTCCGGGCCGACCATGTTCGAGGCGTGCCTGGAAGGTTCGCTCGGGGCCGAGGAGGCCGGCGCGACGCTCCTGCGCCGACTGCACGCCCTCCCCGGCCGCCGTTCCGCCGACTGCCGCGTGCTCCACCTCGACCTGCACCCGGACAATGTGATGTTGACGCCCGAGGGCCCGTACGTGATCGACTGGAGCAACACGGAGGAGGGCCACCCGGGCTTGGACTGGGGCATCTCCGCCGTGATCCTCGCGCAGGTCGCCGTCGGGGGCGAACCGCTCGCCGACGCCGCCCGCGCCATGCCGGCGGCCCTCCTCGCCGACCCCTCCCGGCTCACCGACGACGGCCTGACGGAGGCCCGACGGCGGCGCGCGGACAACCCGACGATGAGCCGGGAGGAGGTCGAACTCCTAGGGGCAGCAGAGGAGTTGATACGAAGGATCGCGTAGGGGGCGTGCTCAGCCGACGACGGCCACCGCGTCCACCTCGACCAGCACTCCCTCCCGGACCGGCCACGCCACCACCGTCGTACGCGCGGGCAGGGGCGAGCAGTCCGTGAAGAACTCCCGGTAGACGCGGTTGAACTCGGCGAAGTGGGTGCGGTCGGCCAGATAACAGGTGCAGCGTGTGATCGACCGCCGGTCGCCGCCCGCCGCCGCGACGACGGCCTCGACGTTGGCGAGCACCTGCCGCGCCTGCGCGCCGAAGTCCGCGGGCATCTCGCCGGTCGCCGGATCCAGCGGCCCCTGGCCGGAGGTGAACAGCAGCGGACCGCTGCGGACTCCCTGGGACAGCGGCGGCGCACTGCCGTCGGCGAAGGGGACGTAGGGCGCGCGGTCGGTGCGGACGGGTTCGAGGGGGCCGCGGCCGACGTGCGGGGTCGGGCCGCCGAAGGGGAGGTGCAGGGTGCGGGAGGCGAGCAGCCAGCGGCCGTCGACGCGGCGGAAGGTGTCCTCGTAGTGGCCCACTTGGACGGGCGGTCCTGCCGGGACCATGCCGCCCGTCCAGCCCTCGATCCGGTACGTCGTGAAGTACGACGTGGCCTCGGCCGTGTCCGCCGAGGTCACCTTGGTGCGGATGTTGGACATGACCCGCCGCGAGAGCTTGTCGGCGGGTCGCGCGCCGAAGTACTTCCGCAGCGCCTCCCGGCCCTCGGACCGCCGGCCGTCCCCCGGAGGCGGCCACTCCCACCAGCCGTCCTCCGTGAACAGCTCGGCCACGGAGGCCGGTTCGCCGAGGTCCAGACGGTGGACGAAGTCGAGGATCAGACGCTCGCAGGCGCGTTCGGCGAGGAGTTGCTGCAACGGGTCCATGGGACCGTTCGTACCAGCGGCCGATCACCGGGCGCGACCGCTTTACACCGCCACGTACGTCACCGGGTCGCTCCCCGCCACCGCCTCCGCCCGCCCCAGCTTCACCAGCCGCCGCAGATGCGCCTCGGCCTCCGAGACCGCGATGTTCCGCGACCCGTACGGGATCTGGGCCCAGGGCCGGTTCCACTCCATCCGCTCGGCGACCTGCCACGGGGTGAGCGGCTCGACGAGCAGCGACTGCAGCCCGGTGAGCCGCTCCTCGTGATGGTCCAGCAACTCCCGTACGCGGGCGGGCGCGTCGGCGAACACGTGCTGGTGGGCGGGGAGCACCTCGGCGGGGCCGAGACGGCCGACGCGTTCAAGGGAGTCCAGGTAGTCGCCGAGGGGGTCGGTGACCGTGGTGTCGTCGGGGTCCTCGTACAGGCCGATGTGCGGGGTGATCTCGGGGAGCAGGTGATCGCCGGAGAACAGCCGCCCATGGCCGGGCAGACGGTCCGGATGCTGCTCCTCCAGGTGCAGGCAGACGTGCCCGGGGGTGTGCCCCGGCGTCCAGATCGCGCGCAGCCGGCGGCCCGGGAGGTCGAGCAGCTCGCCGGGGACGATCTCCCGGTCGGGCAGGGCGGGGGAGAAGCCCGGCATTGTGGTGCGGGGGGCCGCGTCGCGCAGCGGCGCCACGTGCTCCTCGGGCGCGCCGGCGGCGATCAGCTTGGCGGTCATGTACGCGAACCAGCGCCCCGGCCGGGTGTCGCGGGTGCGCCGCACGATCGCCGTGTCCGCGGCATGCATGGCGATCCAGGCGCCGGACACTTCACGCACCCTGCCGGAGAGGCCGTGGTGGTCGGGGTGGTGATGGGTGATGACGACGCCGTGCACCTCGCCCACCGCCGCACCGCAGGCCGCCAGCCCCTCGGCGAGCGCGTCCCAGGAGGCGGGGTCGTCCCACCCCGTGTCGACCAGTACGGGGCCGCGGTCGGTGTCGACGACGTAGACCAGCGTATGGCCGAGGGGATTGTCCGGGATGGGGACCTTGATCGACCGGACGCCTCCGCCGTGGTCGTACACCTGCGTCATGGGCTCCCCAATCACCGCGAACCGGCCCGGCTCCGGCCACTATAACTAGAACGCGTTTCGATGGGAGCCCAAGTCACCTGTCCACGCGGTCAACTCCTGTGCGGCCCGTGGACTCCTCCGTGGGGAACTGGTATCAGTGCCGTATCTGATGAACCGTCAGAGACAGGCGCTCCGGGGAGGCAAGTCGGCCATGACCGAGCTCGTGGAACACGGACAGCTGTTCATCGGCGGGGAGTTGACCGACCCCCTCGGCAAGGACGTCATCGAGGTGATCTCGCCGCACACCGAGGAGGTCATCGGGCGGGTGCCGCACGCCTCGCGGGCGGACGTCGACCGGGCCGTCGCCGTCGCCCGCCGCGCCTTCGACGAGGGGCCCTGGCCGCGGATGTCTCTCGACGAGCGGATCGAGGTCGTCACCCGCATCAAGGACGCGATCGCCGTACGGCACGAGGAGATCGCCCGAGTGATCTCCTCCGAGAACGGATCCCCGTACTCCTGGAGCGTCCTCGCGCAGGCGCTCGGCGCGATGATGGTGTGGGACTCGGCGATCACCGTCGCCCGCAACTTCACATACGAGGAGCAGCGCGACGGCGTGCTGGGGAAGATCCTCGTGCGGCGCGAGCCGGTCGGGGTCGTGGCGGCCGTGGTCCCCTGGAACGTCCCGCAGTTCGTCGCGGCCGCCAAGCTCGCGCCCGCGCTGCTCACCGGCTGCACGGTGGTGCTCAAGCCGTCGCCCGAGTCGCCGCTGGACGCCTACATCCTGGCCGACATCACCCGCGAGGCCGGGCTGCCCGAGGGCGTGCTGTCGATCCTCCCCGCCGACCGCGAGGTCAGCGAGTACCTGGTCGGGCACCCCGGGATCGACAAGGTCGCCTTCACCGGTTCGGTGGCGGCGGGCAAGCGTGTGATGGAGGTGGCCTCCCGCAATCTCACCCGCGTGACGCTGGAGTTGGGCGGCAAGTCGGCGGCGGTCGTCCTGCCGGACGCGGACGTGGCCACCACCGTCGCGGGCGTCGTCCCGGCGGCCTGGATGAACAACGGCCAGGCGTGCGTGGCCCAGACCCGCATCCTCCTGCCGCGCTCGCGCTACGAGGAGTTCGCCGAGGCCTTCGCGGCGGCGGCGAGCGCCCTGGTCGTCGGCGACCCGCTGGATGCGGCGACCCAGGTCGGCCCGCTCGTCGCCAAGCGCCAGCAGCAGCGCAACCTCGACTACATCCGCATCGGCCAGGAGGAGGGCGCCAAGATCCTCACCGGCGGCGGCCGCCCGCGGGGCCTGGACCGCGGCTGGTACGTCGAGCCGACCCTCTTCGGCGACGTCGACAACTCGATGCGCATCGCGCGGGAGGAGATCTTCGGCCCGGTCATCTGCCTGCTCCCGTACGGCGACGAGTCCGAGGCCCTGAAGATCGCGAACGACTCCGACTACGGGCTCAGCGGCAGCGTGTGGACGGCGGACGTCGGGCACGGCATCGAAGTCGCACGCCAGGTCCGCACCGGCACGTACTCGGTGAACACCTTCAGCCTCGACATGCTCGGCCCCTTCGGCGGCTACAAGAACTCCGGGCTCGGGCGGGAGTTCGGCCCCGAGGGCTACGGCGAGTACCTCGAACACAAGATGATCCATCTTCCGGCCGGCTGGGAGGGCTGAGCGGATGGGGGTACCTCCCGCGCGAGCGTATTCGAGCCTGGGGGCGGGTGACCGCTGGCACGTCGAGGTCGACCGCTCCATCTGCATCGGCTCGGCCCAGTGCGTCCACCGGGCCACCGGGGCCTTCCGCCTCGACTCCGCCATGCAGTCGCACCCCGTCGAGCCGGAGACCGACGCAACCGAACGCATCCTGGAGGCGGCGGAGAACTGCCCGGTGGAGGCGATCGTGATCACGCTGTTGGGGAGCGGGGAACCGGTGTTCCCGCCGGAGGAGTAGCGCCCGAAAAAGTACCTTTTCAGGGGTTTCATTCCCGGTCGGATGTTCTATTCTGGGAATTGGCCTACGGGACGAGTGAGGGAGTCCGAACCGGAGTAGCCGATTCTGGCGTGAAGCAGTCAGTCCGCTGGGACCGACGTCGACGGTCCGGGCTGAGAGGCCGGAAGGCCGTGGATCGCAAGGTCCACGACGGGAAGGCGACCTCCACTACCTGACCCGGGTAACGCCGGCGAAGGGAACCCGTCTCGTAGGTCCTTCGTGTGCCCGCTACGCTCCTGCGGTTGCCGTAGGAGCGAGCAGGGGCGGGGAAAAGTGCGCAAGTCCGAGGCCGGACAGCTGATCAAGCAGGCTCGTGAGGCCTGGCAGGCCGAGGAGTGGCTGCGCGCCGCCGGTCTCTACGAGCAGGTGCTCGCCCATTTCCCGGACGAGAAACCGAGCGCCGACTGGTGGTACGACGCCGCGCTCGCCCACAAGTTCCTGCGCAACTGGGCGAAGGCCTACGAGCTCGGACGCGAGGCCGCCGCCCGGGCACCGCGCGGCGAGGGCGACCCCGCGTTCTGGAACCTGGGCATCGCGGCGACCATCCAGCGCGACTGGGCGACGGCCCGCGACGCCTGGGCGGGCTTCGGCATCGAACTCCCCGACGGCGAGGGCGAGATCGTCGGCAGCTTCGGCAACGCCTGTGTGCGGCTCGACACCGGCGGCGAGCGCGAGGTCGTGTGGATCGAGCGGCTGTGCCCGACGCGCGGACGGGTGGTCAACGTACCCGTGACCGGAGGGCGGCGGTACGGCGAGATCGTCGTCCACGACGGCGAGCCGAAGGGGGAGCGGATCCTCGACGGCGTGACCTTCCCCGTCTTCGACGAACTGCTCCTCTTCGAGGCGTCCGAGCTGCCCACTCTGGAGGTGACCGTGGCGGCCGGCGAGGCGGACGACCTGCGGGCCCTGCTGGAGCTGTTCGGCGAGCACGGCTACGGCGCCGAACCCGCGAGCGGCGTCCGCGTGCTCTGCGCCTGCTGCAGCGAGGGCACCCACCAGCAGGAACGGAACCTGCCGGCAGGTGCGCAGACGGTGTCCCTCGCGGCCCCCGAGGAGGACGCCCGACGGCTGCTGGCCCAGTGGGCGGACGGCACGGCGATCGGGCGGAGCTGGAGCGGGCTGGCGGCGGTCGGCTGAGGCAGCCTCGCCGGGCGCGGCCGACCGGTCCGCCGCGGGCTGCGATGGGTCGTCGATCGTTGCGGCATCGTTGCGGCTGGTCGCTCCCCCACTCTCGGCTGCACTCAAGCGGGGGCACCCGCTTCGCAGCGGAACTGCACATCGACACGGTCCCGCGCCCCTTCAGGGTGCTGCCGGACCGCGGCCGACTTCCTTCGGGCGCCTCAGGACGGTTTCCCGGACGCCGTCGGATCCGTCAGGTCGATCAGCCGGCACACCGTCTCGATGTCGATCTTGACCTGGGCGATGGAGGCGCGGCCCGAGAGCCAGGTGATCAGGGCCGAGTGCCAGGTGTGTTCGATGACCCGGACCGCGGAGAGCTGCTCGGGAGTCGGGTTCTCCAGGCCCATCGCGTCCAGGATGATCACGGTGGTCTGGCGGGAGACCTGGTCCACCTCGGGCGACACGCTCCGGTCGGCGAAGGTCAGCGCACGCACCATCGCGTCGGCCAGGTGCGGCTCGCGCTGCAGCGCACGGAACGCCCGCATCAGCGTCTCCGCGACCCGCTCGGCCGCCGTCTGGCCCTGCGGCGGCTTCTTCCGCAGCGTCCCGTGCATGTGCTCCAACTGGTCCTGCATCGTGGCGACCAGCAGATGGATCTTGGACGGGAAGTAGCGGTAGAGGGTGCCCAGCGCCACCTGCGAGGACTCGGCCACCTCACGCATCTGCACCGCGTCGAAACCACCCCGGCTGGCCAGCTGCGCGCTCGCGTGCAGGATGCGGCGCCGACGCGCCTCCTGCCGCTCCGTGAGGGGCGGGGAGGCCGGCTGCGAGGTACGTGCTTCCACCTTGGCCACCTTCGCTTGCGCAGGCATGGATCCCGTTCCGTGACAGTCGGTGAGGGCTGGTGATCGCACCGAGTTTGGCAGGGCCTGTGCCGTGGCGCGAATCACCTGATCCACTGCTCACCGCGCCCCTACCTGCCGGTAGATTCAGAGCCTCCTGGACGATCAAGTCTGAAACTTGTTCTAGATTAGCGTCCGGCGTAATCTCGCGGGACAGTGCAGGCAGAAGGGGGCCCAGAGTGACCGCTGAGGCCAGTCAGGCGGGTCCCCAGGAGGACCTCGCCGCCGACGGCGAGCGACCGCTCCACATCGCGCTCCTCACCTATAAAGGGAACCCGTTCTGCGGCGGTCAGGGCGTCTACGTTCGCCATCTCTCGCGCGAGCTGGCCCGCCTCGGCCACCGCGTCGAGGTCATCGGCTCCCAGCCCTACCCCGTGCTCGACGAGGGCGAGGACCACGCCGGCCGGCTGAGCCTGACCGAGTTGCCGAGCCTCGACCTCTACCGCTCCCCGGACCCCTTCCGCACCCCGAAGCGCGACGAGTACCGCGACTGGATCGACGCGCTGGAGGTCGCGACCATGTGGACCGGCGGCTTCCCGGAGCCGCTGACCTTCTCCCTGCGCGCCCGCCGCCATCTCCGCGCCCGCCGCGGCGAGTTCGACGTCGTGCACGACAACCAGACGCTCGGATACGGCCTGTTGGGCGATGTGGGCGCCCCCCTGGTGACCACCATCCACCACCCCATCACCGTCGACCGGCAGCTGGAGCTGGACGCCGCCGAGAACTGGCAGCAGCGCTGGGGCAAACGGCGCTGGTACGCCTTCACGCGCATGCAGAAGCGCGTCGCCCGCCGCCTGCCCTCGGTCCTCACCGTCTCCGGCACCTCACGCGCCGAGATCATCGACCACCTCGGCGTACGGGACGACCGTATCCATGTGGTCCACATCGGCGCCGACACCGACCTCTTCTCGCCGGACCCGTCCGTCCCCGTGGTGCCCGGCCGGATCGTGACCACGTCCAGCGCGGACGTCCCGCTCAAGGGCCTGGTCTTCCTCGTCGAGGCACTCGCGAAGGTCCGCACCGAGTACCCGGACGCCCACCTCGTGGTCGTCGGCAAGCGCCCCACCGAGGGGCCCGTCGCCCACACGGTCGAGCGCTACGGCCTCGAAGGCGCCGTCGAGTTCGTGAAGGGCATCTCGGACGCCGAACTCGTCGACCTGGTCCGCTCGGCCGAGGTCGCCTGCGTGCCGTCCCTGTACGAGGGCTTCTCCCTCCCGGCGGCCGAGGCGATGGCCACGGGCACGCCCCTGGTCGCGACCACCGGCGGCGCGATCCCCGAGGTCGCGGGCCGCGACGGCGAGACGTGCCTGGCGGTGCCGCCGGGTGACCCGGGCGCCCTGGCCGCAGGCCTCAGCCGCCTGCTGGGCGACCCGGAGCTGCGGCTACGGCTCGGCCGCGCCGGCCGTGAGCGCGTACTGCGGCACTTCACCTGGGCCCGCGCCGCCGAGGGAACGGTCGCCCGATACCGCGAGGCCATCACCGGCTCCCCGGCCCCGGAACCCACCGCGGCCAGGCCGCCGAAGACCGTCGTAGAAGCCGTAGAAGAACTAGCCGCCCCCCACCCCGAAAGCAGGGCCACGTGCTGACCGTCGACTTCTCCCGGTTCCCGCTCGCCCCGGGCGACCGCGTCCTGGACCTCGGCTGCGGGGCCGGCCGGCACGCGTTCGAGTGCTACCGGCGCGGCGCCCAGGTCGTGGCGCTCGACCAGAACGGCGAGGAGATCCGCGAGGTCGCGAAGTGGTTCGCCGCGATGAAGGAAGCGGGCGAGGCCCCGGCCGGCGCCACCGCCACGGCGATGGAGGGCGACGCCCTGGCGCTGCCCTTCCCCGACGAGTCCTTCGACGTCGTCATCATCTCCGAGGTCATGGAGCACATCCCGGACGACAAGGGCGTACTCGCCGAGATGGTCCGGGTGCTCAAGCCCGGCGGCCGCATCGCCATCACCGTCCCGCGCTACGGCCCCGAGAAGGTCTGCTGGGCGCTGTCCGACGCCTACCACGAGGTCGAGGGCGGCCACATCCGCATCTACAAGGCGGACGAGCTGCTGGCCAAGATCCGCGAGGCGGGCCTCAAGCCCTACGGCACCCACCACGCGCACGCACTCCACTCCCCCTACTGGTGGCTGAAGTGCGCTTTCGGCGTCGACAACGACAAGGCGCTGCCGGTGAAGGCGTACCACAAGCTCCTGGTCTGGGACATCATGAAGAAGCCGCTGGCCACCAGGGTCGCCGAACAGGCCCTCAACCCTCTGATCGGCAAGAGCTTCGTGGCCTACGCGACCAAGCCCCACCTGCCCTCGGTGGACGCCCGGTGACCACTCCCCGGACAGAACACCTCGTCCTGCCCGGGGTCCTCACCGCCGAGCAGGCTGCCGCGACCGTCCGCGGCATCCTCGCCGTACAGCGGGAGGACGGCGCGATCCCGTGGTTCCGGGGACACCACCTGGACCCCTGGGACCACACCGAGGCCGCGATGGCCCTGGACGCGGCGGGCGAGCACGAGGCCGCCGAGCGGGCGTACGAGTGGCTGGCACGGCACCAGAACGCAGACGGTTCCTGGTACGCGGCCTACGCCGACGGCGACTTCGCGGACGTCACCGACCACGGCCGCGAGACGAACTTCGTCGCGTACATCGCGGTGGGCGTCTGGCACCACTACCTCTCCACGGGCGACGACACCTTCCTGGACCGCATGTGGCCCGCCGTCTACGCGGCCGTCGAATACGTCCTCCGGCTCCAGCAGCCCGGCGGCCAGATCGGCTGGAAGGGCGAGGAGGACGGCAGCTTCACCACCGACGCCCTGCTCACCGGCTCCTCCTCCATCCACCACGCCCTGCGCTGCGCGCTCGCCGTCGCCGAACAGCGCGAAGAGCCCCAGCCGGACTGGGAGCTCGCGGTCGGAGCGCTCCGCCATGCGATCCGTCGCCACCCGGAGCGGTTCCTCGACAAGGACCGCTACTCGATGGACTGGTACTACCCGGTGCTGGGCGGTGCGCTGACGGGTGCGGAGGCCAAGTCCCGCATGGAGGAGGGCTGGGACCGCTTCGTCGTCCCCGGCCTCGGGGTGCGCTGCGTGGTCCCCAATCCCTGGGTGACCGGCGGCGAGTCGGCCGAACTCGCCCTCACCCTCTGGGCGATGGGCGAGTCCGACCGCGCGCTGGACATCCTCCAGTCGATCCAGCACCTGCGGGACCCGGAGACCGGCCTGTACTGGACGGGCTACGTCTTCGAGGACGAGGCGATCTGGCCGCGCGAGCTGACCACCTGGACGGCGGGCTCCCTGCTGCTCGCGGTCGCCGCCCTCGGCGGCCACGAGGCGACGTGCACGGTGTTCGGCGGGGAGCAGCTGCCGAGGGGGCTGGATCCGGACTGCTGCGCCTGATCCCCTGGCGCAGCCGGGTGGATGGTCAGTGCCGCGTCATCCGCCCGGCGATCGCGTGGCCGATGAACAGGTAGACCACCGCTGCCAGGCCGTAACCTGCGACCACGCGGGCCCAGGCCTTGTCGAAGGTGAACAGGTCACGCGACCAGCCGGCCAGCCAGTTGGCCACGTTGTGGACGAACTGCACCAGCTCGTTGGCACGGTTGGCGTCCAACAGGTACATCAGGATCCACAGGCCCAGGATGAGGGCCATGATGTCGGCGACGATCGCTATGACCGCCCCGGCTCGATTGCCGCTGCTGTATCGAGACATGCTTTTCGGATTGCCGCCGGATGCTTTATGAAACCCGAACGGGTTCCCTCAGGAGTTCAGCTCCGCCAGCACCCGCAGCGACTCCCGGTCCGGGGAGAGGGCCAGCAGGTCCGTCACAGGCCCCTTGCGCCACAACTCCAGGCGCTCGGCGATCCGTTCCCGGGGCCCCACCAGGGAGATCTCGTCGGCGAAGGCGTCCGGCACGGCGAGCACGGCCTCCTCGCGCCGCCCGGACAGGAACAGCTCCTGGATGCGGCGGGCCTCCTCCTCGTACCCCATCCTCGCCATCAGGTCGGCGTGGAAGTTGCGCGCCGCGTGGCCCATGCCGCCGATGTAGAAGCCGAGCATGGTCTTCACGGGCAGCAGGCCTTCGCTCACGTCGTCGCAGACCCGGACCTGTGCCATGGGGGCGACGAGGAAGCCCTCGGGGGCGTCGGTGAGCGAGGCCTCGTAGACCTCGGGGCGGGTCGGCGACCAGTAGAGGGGGAGCCAGCCGTCCGCGATACGGGTCGTCTGCGCGATGTTCTTCGGCCCTTCGGCACCGAGGAGGATGGGGAGGCCGGGGCGCAAGGGGTGCGTGATGGACTTGAGGGCCTTGCCGAGCCCTGTCCCGTCCTCGCCTCGATAGGGGTGGGAGTGGAACCGCCCGTCGAGCACGACCGGCCCCTCCCGCCTGAGCACCTGCCGTACGACGTCCACGTACTCCCTGGTCGCGGTCAGCGGCGACTTCGGGAACGGCCGCCCGTACCACCCCTCCACCACCTGCGGCCCCGACAGTCCGAGGCCGAGCATCATGCGCCCGCCGGAGAGGTGGTCGAGGGTGAGCGCGTGCATGGCGGTGGTGGTGGGCGACCGGGCGGCCATCTGCGCAACGGCCGTGCCCAGTCTGATGGTTGATGTCTGCGCCGCGATCCAGGTCAGCGGGGTGAAGACGTCGGACCCCCACGACTCGGCGGTCCACACGGAGTCGTATCCGAGCCGCTCGGCCTCCTGCGCGAGCGGCACATGGTCGGGGGAGGGGCCGCGGCCCCAGTAGCCGAGTGCGAGACCGAGTCGCATGGCGCCTCCATCGGGTACCTGACGGCTAGTCAGCCACGGGCCGGGAGCTGCGACTGTACGACAACGGCCCCCCGCCCGGAAGGGCGAGGGGCCGGCGGCTGCTCGTGGTCGGCGGGTGTCAGCCGCGCTGGATCCCGGAGGTGTCCTGCAGCACACCGCGGCGGCCGTCCTGCGTCTGGGCGACCAGGGCCGGGCCGCGCTGCTCGACGGCCAGGTACCAGGTGCCCGGCGCCAGTTCGGCGATCGGCGTGGGCGAACCGTCCTCCGCGAACAGCGGCCGCGGCACCGGAACGGCGAACCAGAACGGCGAGAAGTCCCCGGCCGGGGGCTGCGCCTGGGTCTGCCCCGGCTGCGGCTGGGCGCCATAGGGCTGCCCGGCCTGCGGCTGCCCGCCGTAGGGCTGCTGCTGCCCGGCACCGGGGTAGCCGTAACCACCGGGGGGCTGGGCGCCGTAGGGCTGGGGGGCGGCGGGCTTGGGGGCGGGGATGAGGGCGGCCTGGAGGGCGGGGACGAGGGGGGTGGCGATGGCGCCGCCGGCCAGGACGAGGGCGGCGATGAAGCCGAGGATGAGACCGGCGCCGGCGCTGAGGCCACCCTTGACGCCGACGAGGGTCCAGAACAGGGCCCAGGCCGTCAGGACCGAGAACGCGGCGCCCACCTGGCCCAGCTCCAGGCCCGCGACCTTGCGCGGCTGCGGCAGGGCGCGATTGACGACGATCAAGGCAGCACCGATGATCCCGCCCACGTAGAGGCCGAGGGCGTCGCCGAGGTACTCCCAGGCGTTCGGGGCGTTGGTGTAGCCATCAGCGGTATAGAAGCTGAGGAACGACGCGATGAAGAGCAACACCGCTGCTCCGATCACCACGCCGTCGCCTCGTGTGAGGGAGCGGATATTCACTTCAGGTCCTTCGTAAGTCGTCTCGTCGTCGGTAGACACTATCGTCCGTCCGAGCAAGGCGTCCGCCGGGATCAGCCCGCTGATCACGAACCGTGCAGGAAACTCACGATTCCATCAGAAATCCCTTGCGCCGCCTTCTGCCGCCACGCACCGCTGGTGAGCAGTGCCGCGTCCTTGCTATCGCGCATGTTCCCGCATTCGATGAACACCTTGGGAACCGTTGACAGATTGAGACCGCCCAGGTCCTTACGCGTGACGAGGCCGGTGCCGTCGCCGACGTAGTTGGAAGGCGGTTCACCAGTGACGCGGACGAAGTTGCCGGCGATGCGCTCGCCGAGGTCGGCGGAGGAGGCGACGATCGGGCGGGTGTCGGCGGCGCCCGCGTGGACGGAGCCGGGAAGGATGACGTGGAAGCCGCGGTTGCCGGCAGCGGAGCCGTCCGCGTGGATGGAGATGGCGGCGTCGGCGTGGGCCCGGTTGCCGATCTGCGCACGCTGGTCCACGCAGGGGCCCCAGGCGGGGGAGCTGCCGTCGTGGGTCAGCTTCACCGTGGCGCCCAGCTTCTCCAGCAGGGCCTTCAGGCGATGGGACACGTCCAGGGTGAACTGGGCTTCCGTGTAGCCCGAGTTGGTGGACGTCCCCGTCGTGTCACATTCCTTCTTGTTCGTGCCGATGTCCACCTGGCGGGCGATCTCGGTGGCGTGCTGGAAGTTGCCGGGGTTGTGGCCGGGGTCGATGAGGACGACCTTGCCCTTGAGGGGACCGGAGGCGGCGGGCGCCGACGAGGTGGCCGAGGCGAGGGTGGGCGCCGGGCTGTTCGGGTTCTTGTCGTCGCCGGCGGGCGAGGAGGCGGGCGCGCCGGACGTCGCCGTCGTGGACGTCCGTACGGTCGCCTGGGCAGTCCCGCCACCATCACCGCCGCTCCCGCCCACGGCCTCGTACACGAGCCACCCGAGCAACGCGCCCGGCACGAGCGCGGCGACCGCCACCGTCAGGGGGCTGCGCCGGGGACGGCGGGGCTGGGGAGGATCGAAGTCCGGGCCTACGTACGACACGGCTGCCACCCTACGGGGCGTCAGGCCGATCCGCAGGCTTCCTGAGCTCGTGTGCCGCTTCTGTGCGGTACCGGATGTCCATCAGCGCCACCGAAGCCAGGAGGACCCTGTTTCCGCTCATCGAGCGCGTCAACACCGATCACACCCCCGTGAGGATCAGCTCGAAGAGCGGCGATGTCGTCTTGATGTCCGCCGATGACTACGACGCGTGGCAGGAGACGGTCCATCTCCTGCGCTCCCCTGCCAACGCCCGACGCCTCATGGAGGCTGTCGCGCGGGACAAGGCAGGTGAGGCGGGCATCGCGAAGTCGATGGATGAGCTCCGCGACCTGGCCGGAGGCGAGGCGTGAGGGGTGTTTCCTTCGATCCGGACGGGTGGGAGGACTTCCTGTACTGGCTTGCCGCCGACCGTAGAACGGCCCGGAGGATCGCGCGGTTGATCGGTGAGATCCAGCGCACGCCCTTCGAGGGGATCGGCAAGCCGGAGCCGCTGAAAGGCGGGATGTCCGGCTACTGGTCTCGACGGATCGACGACGAACGCCGTTTGGTGTACCGGGCAGACGAGAAAGAAGTGAAGATCCTCAAAGCCCGCTATCACTACAGCTGAGACCTGTCGGCGGTCACACCCCCGCGCCAGTCCGTCGCAGGACGCGCAGTGAACCGGTCACCGAGATCTCCGTGAACGCGCCGGACTCCAGTGCCCGCAGGTAGACGCGGTACGGCGCCTGGCCGGTGAACTCGTCCTTCGGGTCCGGGAAGACGTCGTGGATGAGGAGCAGGCCGCCTTCGGCCACATGGGGGGCCCAGCCCTCGTAGTCGGCGGTGGCGTGCTCGTCGGTGTGGCCGCCGTCGATGAAGACCAGGCCGAGGGGGGTCCGCCAGAACTTCGCGATCTGCGGTGAGCGGCCGACCAGCGCCACCACGTGGTCCTCCAGACCGGCGCGGTACAGCGTCCGCCGGAAGGTGGGCAGCGTGTCCATCAGCCCGATCTCCGGGTCGACCGTCTCCGGGTCGTGGTAGTCCCAGCCCGGCTGCTGCTCCTCGCTTCCGCGGTGGTGGTCGAGGGTCAGCGTGGTGACCCCGGTCTCGCGGGCGGCATCCGCGAGCAGGATCGCGGAGCGCCCGCAGTACGTACCGACCTCCAGCAGGGGCAGCCCAAGGCCGCCCGCCTCGACGGCGGCCGCGTAGAGCGCCAGCCCCTCGTCGGCGGGCATGAACCCCTTCGCGGCCTCGAACGCGGCCAGAATCTCCGGCTTGGGTGCCGCGGCCATGGGGTTCCTCCCGGTCGAACGTACGTCTGCGGCCCCCATGCTGCCGCACCCCCGGTCACTGATTCGACAGGGGGTGCAGCACGGTCGTCAGGGCGCGGGGCTGTATCGATATGCGGCTCCGCCGCGTGGGCGCGACCAGCCACGACGGCGAGTCAGCCGCAAACCAACAGAACCAACCGGGTGCTACGCACTCACGGTCTCGCCGGGCAACGCCAGGTCCACCTCCACCGCGTCCTCCCCGGAGTGCGTGGCCGAAGACGCCAGCGGCCCATGCCCCACCGCCCGTGCGGCCAGCACATACGCCCCCTCGGCCGGCACCGCTAGCACATAGCTCCCGTCCTCGTCGGAGACCGCCGCCCCCGCCTGCCGGCCCCGCCGATCGATCAGCGTGACCTTCGCCCGGGCCACCGGAGAGCCGTCGGCACCCAGCACCCGGCCACGGAACCCCCGCAGCACTTCCTCCGCAAGCTCCACGACGGCGTCGTCCTCCTCGCTGCTCGCGAGCAGCTGCGGCGCCCGGTTCGGCTTGGGCAGGAACAGGGCCATCAGCAGACCGACGGCGACCGCGCCGGTCGCGATCAGGAAGGAGACGCGGAAGCCGTGCATGGTCGGGATCTCGACGCCGCCGACGTTGTTCGCGGTGTTGGCCAGCACCATGCCGATGACGGCGCTCGACACGGACGTACCGATGGAACGCATCAGGGTGTTCAGACCGTTCGCCGCACCCGTCTCCGAAGCCGGGACCGCACCGACGATCAGGGCGGGGAGTGAGGAGTACGCGAGGCCGATGCCCGCGCCGAGCACCACCGCGATGACCAGGCTCTGCCATGGCGCGCTCATCAGGCCGAGCCCGGCGCCGTAGCCGATCGCGATGATCAGCAGGCCGAGGATCAAGGTGACCTTGGGGCCGTACTTCGCGGACAGGCGGGCGTAGACCGGCGCCGTGAACATCATCGTCAGGCCCAGCGGGGCCACCAGCAGGCCCGCGACGACCATCGACTGGCCGAGGCCGTAGCCGGTCGCCTTCGGGAGCTGGAGCAGCTGGGGAAGGACGAGGGAGACGACGTAGAAGGAGACACCGACCATGATCGAGGCGAGGTTGGTGAAGAGGACGGCCGGGCGGGCCGTCGTCCGCAGGTCCACCAGCGGGGCCTTCATACGGAGTTCGAGAACGCCCCACAGGACGAGTACGACGGCCGACGCGCCGAACAGGCCGAGCGTCGTGCCGGAGGTCCAGCCCCAGTCGCTGCCCTTGGTGATGGGGAGAAGGAAGAGCACCAGACCCGCCGAGAGGCCGAGTGCGCCGAGCAGGTCGAAGGAGCCCTCGGCGCGCATCGGGGACTCCGGTACGACCAGGAGGGTGAGGAGGATCGAGAGGGCGCCGAGGCCCGCGGCGCCGTAGAAGAGGGCGTGCCAGTCGGCGTGCTGGGCGACCAGGGCCGCGAGCGGCAGGGCGAGGCCGCCGCCGACGCCTATGGAGGAGCTCATCAGGGCCATCGCCGAACCGAGCTTCTCGCGGGGCAGCATGTCGCGCATCAGGCCGATGCCGAGCGGGATGGCGCCCATGGCGAAGCCCTGGAGCGTACGGCCGGCGATCATCGTGAGCAGTTCGCTGGTGAGGGCGCTGATCAGGGCGCCGACCACCATCACGGCGAGGCTGAGGATCAGCATGCGCCGCTTGCCGTAGAGGTCACCGAGGCGGCCCATGATCGGGGTGGCGACGGCTCCCGAGAGAAGTGTCGAGGTCAGGACCCAGGTGGCGTTGCTGGGTGCGGTGCCCAGCAGCTGCGGCAGGTCCTTGATGACCGGGACGAGCAGGGTCTGCATCACCGCGACAACGATGCCCGCGAAGGCGAGTACCGGGACCACGGCCCCGCTCGCCCGCCGGGCGGGCTGTTCGGTCGTCGTGTGCGTCATGGGGTGAGGCCTCCAGGCCGTACGAGAGGAAGAGCTGTGCGAGATAAGTGCTGGGTAAACCTCGTATGCACAGGCAACTATTCCGTTGCTTCGGGTCTCTAATGAATTCTTGACCCGGTCATGGGAATCTGATCGGTCGTCAGGCCTGGTGGGTTGGTGGAACGTGTTCTAGTCTCGCGCGGCATGAAGACATGCCGCGTAAGGCGCACCGCGCCATGAGGGCTTACGTCGTCGGGGTCGGAATGACCCGGTTCGAGAAGCCCGAGACCCGTGACTGGCAGTACTGGGACATGGTGCGGGAGGCCGGTGGTGCCGCCCTGGCCGACGCGGGGGTCTCGTACGGGGATGTGGAACAGGTTCCCGTGGGGTACTGCTTCCAGGCCTCGACCGCCGGGCAGCGCGCCGCCTATGAGCTGGGTCTCACCGGTGTGCCCGTCTACAACGTCAACAACAACTGCGCGACCGGCTCGACCGCCCTGATGCTGGCCCGGCAGCTCGTGGAGGGCGGTTCCTGCGACTGCGTACTGGCGCTGGGCTTCGAGAAGATGAAGAAGGGCGCGCTGGGCACAGGCGCTGACGGAGGGGACTTCGCCACGTCCCCCGTCGCGCGGCACTACGGCGTCATGGCCGCCCGCCACGGCTTCGAGATGACCCCGCCCACCGCTCAGATCTTCGGCGACGCGGCCCGTGAGCACATGGAGCGGTACGGCACGACCGAGACGCAGCTCGCCGCCGTGGCCGCCAAGAACCACCGGCACTCGGCGCACAATCCGTATGCGCAGTTCCGGGACGTGTACGAGGTGGACGACATCCTCGCCGCGCGCACGGTCCACCGGCCCCTGACCAAGCTGCAGTGCTCGCCGACCTCGGACGGCGCGGCGGCCGCAGTCGTCGTCTCCGAACGGTTCGTGGAGCGGCGGGAGCTGGGCGGGAGGGCCGTCGAGATCGTCGCGCAGGCGATGACGACCGACACGGAGGAGTCCTTCGCGTCCGGGTCGTGCATCGACGTCGTGGGGCAGCCGATGTCCCGGGAGGCGGCCCGGCAGGTGTACGAGCGGGCCGGGCTCGGGATCGGCGACGTGGACGTCGTGGAGCTGCACGACTGCTTCTCCGTCAACGAGCTGCTGACGTACGAGGCGCTGGGGATGTGCGGGGAGGGGGAGTCCGGCAAGCTCGTCGAGTCGGGGGCGACGACGTACGGCGGGCGGTGGGTGGTGAACCCGTCCGGCGGGCTGATCTCCAAGGGGCATCCGCTGGGGGCGACCGGGATTGCGCAGGTGGCCGAGCTGGTGTGGCAGCTGAGGGGCGAGGCGGGGGCGCGGCAGGTGCCGGGGGCGCAGGTGGGGCTCGCGCACAACATCGGGCTGGGCGGGGCGGCGGTGGTGACACTCGTACGGGCGGTGTAGGTCCTGCGGAGGAGGACCCCCTGCGGCGAAATCCCGATGCAAGGACCGTAACCCGGTTGAGAGCATGACAGACATGCTGGAAGCCGCTGACGTCACCCGGAGCTCGTCCCGCCGTACCGCCCCACCCACCTGGCTGGTCGTGGCGCTCGCCTGCGCCGGGCAGTTCCTGGTGGTGCTCGATGTGTCGGTCGTCAATGTGGCGCTGCCGTCGATGCGGGCCGACCTGGGGCTGAGCCCGCAGGGGCTGCAGTGGGTGGTGAACGCGTACGCGATCGCCTTCGCCGGGTTCATGCTGCTCGGCGGGCGGGCCGGGGACCTGTACGGGCGCAAGCGGATGTTCCTGGTGGGGCTCGCCCTGTTCACGGCGGCCTCGCTGGGCGGCGGGCTGGCGCAGGAAGGCGGTCAGCTGCTGGTCGCGCGGGCCGTGCAGGGGCTGGGGGCGGCGGTGCTCGCGCCCTCGACGCTGACCATTCTCACCTCGGCCGTTCCGGAGGGGGCCGCGCGGGCGCGGGCGATAGCGACCTGGACCGCGGTGGGCGCCGGTGGTGGAGCGGCCGGCGGGCTGGTCGGCGGGGCGCTGGTGGACGGGCTGTCGTGGCGGTGGGTGCTGCTGATCAACGTGCCGATCGGTGCGCTGGTGCTGGCCGGATCGATGAGGTGGCTGGCGGAGAGCCGCAACGGGGACGGGCGGCGGCTCGATCTGCCGGGCGCGCTGCTGGTGACGGCGGGGCTCGGGACGCTGGCGTACGGGATCTCGCAGACGGAGGCGCAGGGGTGGACGGCGGCGGCCACCCTCGTGCCGCTGGCCGCCGGGCTTGCGCTGATCACGCTGTTCCTGGTCGTGGAGGCGCGCACGGCGGCGCCGCTGATGCCGCTCGGGCTGTTCAGGGTGCGGGCCGTGTCCTCGGCGAACGCGGCGATGTTCGTGAACGGGTCCGCGATGTTCTGCATGTGGTTCTTCATGACGCTGTACGCGCAGAACGTGCTCGGCTACACGCCCTTCGAGGCCGGGCTGGCGCTGGTGCCCAGTTCCCTGGCGGTGCTGCTCGGGTCCAAGTCGGCGCCCCGTTTCCTGCCGGTGTTGGGCGCGCGGAACGTGGCCGTGCTCGGGACGCTCCTGGCGGCGGCGGGCTTCGCCTGGCAGTCGATGATGACGCCGGAGGGCAACTATCTGACGGAGATCATGTTCCCGGGGATCCTGATGATGCTGGGGGCGGGTCTCACGGCCACCCCGCTCGCCGCACTCGCCACGTCCGGGGCGGCTCCGGGGGAGGCCGGGCTGGTGTCGGGGCTGGTCAACACCTCGCGCACCATGGGCGGTTCGCTGGGGCTCGCGGTGATGTCGACGATCGCGGCGACGCGCACGGCGGGCAGCGGTGCTCCGGGGGCGCTCACGGAGGGGTACGCGCTGGTGTTCCGGACCGGCACCGGGGTGCTGCTCGCGGGGGCGGTGCTGATGCTGGTGTGGCTGCCGCGGAGAATTTCGACGAGTTCCGCGGGGTGAGGCAACGATCCGGGCTGTCCATGGACTCCTTCAGACATCTAGGAGGTGCCCATGGGGGATCGCAAGGAAGCTCGGGACAAGGAGTTCCAGAGCTTTGTCACCGGCCGCTGGCCGCGGCTGCTGCGCACGGCATTTCTCCTCACGGGGGAACAGCACGCCGCGGAGGACCTGGTCCAGTCGACGCTGGAGCAGGTCTATGTGGCCTGGCGCCGGGTCGGCTCGGCGGACGACCCGGAGGCGTATGTACGGCGCGTGATGATCAACGCGCATGCGCGCAAACACCGCAGAAAACTGCGGGAGTTCCTGGCGCCGAAGGACGACTCGGGGCTGGCGCGCGAGATCGCCGACACGGGTGACCGCATCGCGCAGGCCGACGACCGGGGCGTCCTGCTGAAGGCGCTCGCCCAACTGCCGGTGCGGCAGCGGGAGGCGGTGGTCCTGCGGTACTGGGAGGACCTCACCGAGACCCAGACGGCGGAGGCGATGGGCTGTTCCGTCGGCGCGGTGAAGAGCAACGCGGCCAAGGGGATCGCGAAACTGCGCGCCATACCGGGACTTGCGGACATGGTGACAAGTGGGGGAGGGCGTAAGTGATGAGCGCGGACCGGGAGACGAACCACGAGATGACGAACACCGACATCGCCCTGCTGCTCGCCGAAGCCGCGGACGGGGTCGAGATCGGTATAGCCCCCACCCAGGCGGTGATCCGCGGTGGGCGGAGGCGCAGGGCCCGGCGCTGGGCGGTGGCGGCGGGTGCGGCGCTGGCGATCGTCGGGACCACGGGAACGGTGGCTCTGGCGGGGCTGCCGGGTGGCGGGGACGGGCACCGGAGGGCGCAGGTGGCCACCCACCCGCCGACGAGTGTGGCGCCGCGGCTCGGCGAGCCGCACCAGACGATGCTGGCGAGGGGTACCGAGGACGGCAAGGAATGGGAGGTCTCCGTCGACGTGTGGGACGCACCGCGCAATGCGACGGAGGCGCAGACCCAGTTGACGGCGATGACCGACTACCGGGAGTTCCCCGGGGACATCGGCAAGGCCTCCGACCTGATCGGCAAGAGCGCCTATTTCGTAACCAGGAGCTACGGGGACGCGCTGAAGTCGGTGGTGATCTTCAACACGCTCGCCAAGGGGGACAGGCAGGCGGGCACGGACCTGGATGTCGGAGCGATCGGGTTGAAGCCGGGCTCCATGCCCTCGCGCCTTGTGATCGGCCGGATCGCCAAGACTGCCCAGCAGGTCACCTGCACCTGGAAGGACGGCACGAGCTCAGTCCTGCACAGGGTGGCGGATTCGGCGAACACCTACGCCAACTACGTCCTCCCGCAGGGCATCCGGTCTGCCGAGGGCTCCTCGGACGGTTGGTTCGTATGCCTGGCACCGAAGGGCACGAGCTATGACACGGCGAAGGTGACCAAGTAACGGGTGACGAGGCAGGGGATCACAACCACCCCTGCTGACGAGCCTCCCGCATCGCCTCCATGCGGTTGCGGGTGCCCGTCTTGCCGATGGCGGACGAGAGGTAGTTGCGGACCGTCGACTCCGACAGATGCAGTTTGGCGGCGATGTCGGCGACCGTCGCACCGTCCACGGACGCCTTGAGCACCTCGCACTCGCGGGCGGTGAGGGGGCTCGGCCCGGCGCTGAGTGCGGCGGCGGCGAGCGCGGGGTCGATCACGGTCTCGCCGGTCAGCACCCGGCGGATCGCGGCGGCCAACTCCTCGACGGGGCCGTCCTTCACGAGGAAGCCGGCCGCACCGGCCTCCATCGCGCGCCGCAGATAGCCGGGCCGCCCGAAGGTGGTGAGGATCAGCACCCGGCAGTCGGGGACCTGCTCGCGCAGCTCGGCCGCCGCGTCCAGGCCGCTCATGCCCGGCAGTTCGATGTCCAGCAGGGCCACGTCGGGCCGGTGGGTCAGCGCGGCGTCCACGATCGCGTCACCCGCCGCGACCTGGGCGACGACCTCCAGGTCCGCCTCCATACCGAGCAGCAGGGCGAGCGCGCCCCGCATCATTCCCTGGTCCTCGGCGAGCAGGACCCGCACGTTCTTCGACGGCCGGTGATCCCGGGGCATCTCGTTCACGGTCCAAGAGTAGGGCGCGGACGGGAGCGTGGCCCGATTAAAGGCTCGTCTAAAGACTTGTCATGGTTCCGTTCCGCGAGTCTTGACGGCCTACCGCTTCGGCCCAACAATCGCGTCTGCATTAGGAGTTCGCCTTTGCAATTCCTGTGCCTGTATCCCCACCCGCAATTGTTCGGCATTTCGATCGTGGAAATAGGTTCGGCATTTCGGTCGAACAGCGTTCGGCATGTCGGACATGAAGGAGGCTCCACCGTGTTCTCCAGGTTCTCCAGACTCAGAACCGCGGCCCTGGCCGCCCTCTCCGCGCTCGTCACCGTGCTGGCGCTCGCCGTCGGCGTGCCGCAGGCGCAGGCGGCGGGCTCCCTGCCCTGCGACATCTACGCCGCCGCGGGCACCCCCTGCGTCGCCGCGCACAGCCTCGTCCGGGCGCTCTACTCGTCGTACAACGGCTCGCTCTACCAGGTGCAGCGGGCCTCGGACGGCGCCAGCGCGAACATCGGGCTGCTGACCGCGGGAGGGTATGCCGACGCGGCCGCCCAGGACTCCTTCTGCTCCGGCACCACCTGCATCATCACCAGGATCTACGACCAGTCCTCACGCCACAACGACCTGACGGTCGAGGGGGCGGGCGGGGCCGGCGCTGCCGACGTCGGCGCACCCGCCGACGCCCTGCCGGTGACCGTCGGCGGGCATCAGGTCTACGGCCTGGAGATCTCGGCCGGCATGGGCTACCGCGACAACGCCACCTCCGGTGTCGCCGTCAACGGGCAGGCCGAGGGGATGTACATGGTGACCTCCGGCACCCATGTCAACGGCAGGTGCTGCTTCGACTACGGCAACGCCGAGACGAACAACAAGGACACCGGCAACGGCCACATGGACGCCATCAACTTCGGCACCGAGTGCTGGTTCTCCCCGTGCTACGGCGGCGGCCCCTGGGTGCAGGCCGACCTGGAGAACGGCCTCTTCCAGTCGGACTCCGGCTACAGCAAGAACACCTCGAACACCGGCACCGGGCCGCTGCCCTTCGTGACGGCTTTGCTGAAGAACAACGGGCAGAACCATTTCGCGCTGAAGTACGGCAATGCGCAATCCGGCAGCCTCACCACGACCTATTCCGGCGGTGAACCGACCACCAGCGGCTACTCGCCCATGCACCAGGAGGGCGCGATCGTCCTCGGCACCGGCGGTGACAACAGCAACGGCTCCATCGGGTCCTTCTTCGAGGGCGTCATGACCTCCGGCATCCCCACGGACGCCGCCGACGACTCGGTGCAGGCGAACATCGTCTCCGTCGGCTACGGCGGCGCGACCGGCTCCACCGGTTCACTGACCCCGGGTTCGGAGATCTCCCTGCGCGCGACGACCTCGTGCTGCACGGGCGACTACATCCGCCACCAGAACAACGCGGCGGTCATCTCCCCGATCACATCGAGCAGTTCGGCGCTCGACAAGGGTGACGCCACCTGGATCGTCCGCCGGGGCCTGGCGAGCAGCTCCTGCGTCTCCTTCGAGTCGCGCAACTACCCAGGTGACTTCCTGCGCCACTACAACTACCAGCTGCTGCGCCAACCCATGGACGGCACCGCGCAGTTCAGATCCGACGCCACCTTCTGCCCGACGACCGGCAAGAGCGGCACCGGGACCTCGTTCGCCTCGTACAACTACCCGACCAAGTTCCTCCGCCACTACGACTACAACGTCTACATAGCGAGCAACGGCGGCTCCAACACCTGGGACAGCTCCACGTCCTGGACGGACGACGTGAGCTGGGTCGTCAGCTCGCCGTGGGCGCCGTAGCCGCCACGGGTTCGGACGCGTCGTCGGCTTCCACCGGGAGTTCGGCGGTGACCGTGAAACCGCCTCGCGGCGACGGGCCGGCCCGCAAGGAGCCGCCGGCCGCCGCGAGGCGTTCCGTCAGTCCCTTGAGTCCGGTGCCGCCGATGCCCGGCAGGGACGGGGAGGAGGGCGTGGAAGGCACGCCCTCCCCGTTGTCCGCGACCGTGAGGCTGACGCGTTCGGGGCTGCTCTGCACGGTGATCTCGCAGCGCGTGGCGCCGGCGTGCCGTACGACGTTCGTGACCGCCTCCCGCACCACCCAGCCCAGCAGTGCCTCGGTCTGCGGGGCGAGGGGCGCGCCGGTGCGGCGGACCACCGGTTCGACGGCCGCCGCGGACAGGGCCGAGCGGGCCCGGTCCAGTTCGGTGGTGAGGCTGCCCTCGCGGTAGCCGGTCACGGCCTCGCGGATCTCGGTCAGCGCCTGGCGGCCGACGGACTCGATGTCGCCGATCTGGGTGAGCGCGGCCTCCAGGTTCCCCGGGGCCAGCCGCCGGGCCGCCTCCGACTTCACCACGATCACCGACAGGGTGTGCCCGAGCAGGTCGTGCAGATCGCGGGAGAAGCGCAGGCGTTCCTTCTCGACCGCCTGGTGCGCCAGCTTCTCGCGGGCGGCCTGCAGTTCGCGTACCGCCTCGGACAGGGAGAGGATCGCGGCGGTGACCATCGTCGACAGGAAGGTGCCGTAGGCGACGTTCGAGGAGGCGCTCCAGCCCGAGCGGAACACGGAGGCCGTCGCCGCGAGCGCGGTCAGTCCGAGGGCGATCTGGCCGAGCCACGGGCCGCGCAGGGCGGAGCCGGTGGCCAGGCCGAGCAGGGGGAAGAAGTACAGCCAGCTGCCGCCGTACCCGAGGGCAAGGCCGCAGGTGATCACGGCCATCAGGGCGAGCGCCACCCGGGTCGCGGGCGCCTCCCGCTTCTCCTTCACGAAGGAGCGGAACGTCACATAGATGTAGAGGGAGTTGAAGGCGAGCAGGCCGAGGCCGCCGATCCACGGATTGGCGGTCTTGCCCTGGATGACGTTGGAGAACGCGCCCATCCCCATCAGCAGCCAGGGCAGCAGCCCGAAGCCGTTCGGCGCCGGGCCCAGGTGCTGCTCGGGCCGCTTCCCGGTCCTGCGCGCCTCCTTCTGTGCGGCCTTGAACTCCCCCATGTCGGCCTTCCAGCGCACCCGCGCCGCCCGCCACACGTGCAGCTGGCAGGTGATCCCTCGCATCCAGGACATGTCCTCGTCCCCCCCGTTCAGGCGGTCCGTCCGGACCGCCGGTACGACAGCACAGCGTACGAACCGAAGGCCAGCAGCCAGAGGGTCAGCACCGCGATCGCGCCAATGGCCGGGGCGCGGCCCTCCGCCGCCGAGGTGCCGAGCTGCGCGAAACGGTAGGTGGGCGTGTACGCCGACAGGGTGCGCAGCCAGTGCGGGAACAGGGTGACCGGGAACCACAGGCCGCCGAGCACCGCGAGCCCCAGGTTGCACGCCATGTTGGTCACGCCGGTGGTCTGCCCGGTCAGCCGGTAGCCGTTGCCCAGGCCCAGCAGGGTGAAGGGCAGCGAGCCCAGCCACAGCAGCGCCGCGACCGCCGCCCACTGCCAGGCCGCCAGCCGTACGCCGTTGAGCAGACCGCCCGCGGCGAGTACCGCGAGGATGGCGGGCAGCACCGTCACCGAGCCGGTCAGCGTGCGGCCGACGACGACCTGGCGCGGGGTCATCGGAGTCACACGCAGCTGCCGCAGCCAGCCGATCGCCCGGTCCTCGGCGACCCCGCCGCCGGTGTTGAGGGCGCAGCCGACGGCGCCGTAGCCCGCCATGCCGACCATCGCGCCGGTCTTCCAACTCCCGTCGCTGGAACCGAGGTTGGTGAACAGCAGATACATCAGCACCGGCATCGCGATCCCGCCGATCACAAAACCCGCGTCCCGCAGGGTCCGGCGTACTTCGAGCCGCAGATAGTCCAGCATCACGCCGCCTCCGTCACCTGTGCGGTCAGAGCCAGGAACGCGTCGTCGAGCGAGGCGGGCGCGACCTCCAGGCGGCGTATCGCGCCCAGTTCCGCCAGTGCGACCACCGTCGCGTCCGGGTCGTCGGTGCGCAGCCGCGCCCGCTCCCCGCGCACCTCCACCGACCGCACACCCGGCAGCAGCTCCAGGCCCTGAGTGCCCCGACCCGCGAGGTCGAAGGCGACCAGGCTGCCGCCCACCGACCGCTTGAGCTGCTCGCCGGTGCCGTCCGCGACGATGCGGCCCCGGTCGATGACGAGGATGCGGTCGGCATGCGCGTCCGCCTCCTCCAGATGGTGCGTGGAGAACAGCACGGTGTGGCCGAGACGGGCGTACGAGCGCATCGACGCCCAGAAGGCGAGCCGCGCCTCCACGTCCAGGGCGGCGGTCGGCTCGTCCAGGACGATCAGCGAGGGGTTGCCGGCGAGCGCCACGGCGAACCGCACGCGCTGCGTCTGACCGCCGGACAGCCGGTCCACGCGCCGCCCCGCCAGTTCAGTGATCCCGGCCAGCTGCAGGGCCCGCGCGACGGGCATCGGGTCCGGGTAGCGGCCGGCCACGAAGGTCACCAGTTCCCGCACGGTGACCCGGAGCACCGCGCGCCCCTCCTGCAGCATCGCGCCGATCCGCCCGGCGCGCACGGACTGCTCCGGAGGAGCGCCGAAGACCCGTACCGTGCCCTCGTCGGGCTCGTTCAGGCCGAGCAGCAGCGAGATGGTCGTCGACTTGCCGGCGCCGTTGCGGCCGAGCAGTGCCACCGTCTCGCCCTGCGATATCTCAAGGTCCACGCCCTGCAGGGCGTGCACGGTGCCGAAGGTCTTGACCGCCCCCGTGAAGGACACGGCGGGCGGCGCCCCGGCCGTCCTCCCACTCGTCGTCCCTGTCGTCTTCGTCATGCCTGCGACGCTACGGAGGGCAGGTCCCCGCCCGGCAGATGCGCTTGTACGGACTCCGGCAGGACAAATGTCACGGCCGGCCGCGCACTCAGCTGACACAGTGTCAGGAGCCTTCACAAGTGCGGAGCGCTGGGCTATACAGAGGGCGCCGGACTGGAACGCGTTCTAGATCGGCACTCGTGACGACCTCGGTCGCGGCCGACGGTGCGGACGGCCGCGCCGAGGTCTTGAACCATCCGAGCCACCAGGAGCCGTATGCCCATCGACGCAGCGAAGGCACTCGCCGCCGAACCCCGTTCCGGCGAGATCACCTGGGACCGCAAGGACGTCCAGCTCTACCACCTCGGCATCGGGGCAGGCAGCCCGGCGACCGATCCCGACGAGCTGCGCTACACCCTGGAGTCCCGGCTGCACGTCCTGCCGAGCTTCGCCACCGTCGCGGGCAACGGCTCGCCCGGGGTGATCAGCGGTCTGTCCATGCCCGGCGTCGACGTCGACCTGGCCCGCGTCCTGCACGGCGGCCAGTCCCTCACCCTGCACCGCCCGATCCCCGTCGAGGGCACCGCGACCGCCACCGGCCGTATCGCCGCCGTCTACGACAAGGGCAAGGCGGCCGTCCTGGTCATGCGCACCGAGGTGGCCGACGCCGACGGCCCCCTGTGGACCAACGACGCCCAGATCTTCGTCCGCGGGGAGGGCGGCTGGGGCGGCGACCGCGGCCCCTCCACCCGCCTGGACCCGCCCACCGGCGACCCCGACCGCACCGTCGAGCGCCCGATCCGCGAGGACCAGGCCCTGCTCTACCGCCTGTCCGGCGACTGGAACCCGCTGCACGCCGACCCCGACTTCGCCAAGACCGCCGGGTTCGAACGGCCCATCCTGCACGGACTGTGCACCTACGGCATGACGCTCAAGGCGGTCGTCGACACGCTGCTCGGCGGGGACGTGACCCGGGTGCGCTCGTACGCCACCCGGTTCGCGGGCGTCGTGTATCCCGGCGAGACCCTGCGCATCCGGATGTGGCAGTCGCCTGAGTCCGTCAGGGTCGCGGTGAGCGCCGTGGAGCGGGACGACGCGCCCGTCCTCGCCGACACGATCGTCGAACACTCTTGATCCAGCAGGCAGTTGAGGGGAGCCGCACCATGCGCGCAGCCGTACTGCACGAGATCGGCCAGGACAAACTCGAGGTCTTCGAGGACGTCGAGGCGACGGGCTTCGGGCCCGGCAAGGTGAGGATCCGGGTGCGGGCCACCGGGCTGTGCCACTCGGACCTGTCCGCGATGAGCGGGGTGCTGCCGCAGCCGGCGCCGTTCGTGCCCGGGCACGAGGGTGCGGGCGAGATAGTCGAAGTCGGCGAAGGCGTCGGCCATCTGAAGGCGGGCGACCGGGTCGTGGTCTGCTGGCTGCCTGCCTGCGGTGCCTGTCCGGCGTGCAGGCGCGGGCAGACCGAGCTGTGCCTGGCCGGGTTCATGAACGCGGGCACCCCCAACTTCCGCCGCCCCGGCGGTGACGTCTTCGGCTTCGCGGGCACCGGCACCTTCGCCGAGGAGGTCGTCGTGGACGCGGGCTGCGCGGTGCCGATCCCGGACGACGTGCCCTTCGACATCGCCGCGCTGATCGGCTGCGGCGTCACGACCGGTCTGGGCGCCGCCCTCAACACCGCCGATGTGGAGGCGGGTTCGTCGGTCGCGGTCATCGGCTGCGGCGGCGTCGGGATCTCCGCGATCCAGGGGGCGCGGCTCAAGGGCGCCGCCGAGATCGTCGCCGTCGACCCGGTCGCCTCGCGCCGCGAGTCCGCCCTCAAGTTCGGCGCCACGAAGGCGGTCTCGCCGGACGAGCTGGCCGACGCCAAGCAGAACGTCACCGGCGGCGAGGGCTTCGACTACGTCTTCGAGGTCGTCGGCAAGTCGGCCACCGCCCGCACCGCCTACGACAACACGCGGCGCGGCGGCACGCTCGTCGTCGTCGGCGCGGGCGCCCTGGACGACTTCCTGCAGCTCAACATGTTCGAGCTGTTCTTCGACGAGAAGCGGATCCTGCCCTCGATGTACGGCGGCGGTGACGTCCTGCGCTCCTACGAGCGGACCATCGCGCTGTGGCGGGCGGGCCGCGTCGACCTGGCGGGCCTGATCACGCACCGGGTGCCGTTGAGCGAGATCAACGAGGCGCTGGACCAGATGCGGACGGGCACGGCGCTGCGCACGTGCATCGAGATCTGACGGGGGTGCCTGTGTCGTTGCCACAGCAAGGGCCACAGCGAGGACCGCTGGAGGGGCTGTCCGCCGTCGTGACGGGTGCCGGTCGCGGCCTCGGCCGGGCCGAGGCGCTCGAACTCGCCCGGCTGGGCGCCGCCGTCGTCGTCAACGACTTCGGGCAGCCGGGCCGGGACGGCTCGGGGGAGGCCTCGGCGGGCCCCGCCGAAGAGGTCGCCGCCGAGATCCGCGCGGCGGGCGGCAAGGCGCTCGCCCACACCGGGGACGTGGCCGACTTCCAGCAGGCGCGAGGCCTGGTGGAGTTGGCGATCGGCGAGTTCGGCCAGCTGGACATCCTGGTCAACAACGCGGGCATCCTGCGCGACCGCATGGTGTTCTCCATGACCGAGGGCGAGTGGGACGCCGTGATCCGGGTCCACCTCAAGGGCCACTTCAACACCACCCACTTCGCGGCCGCGCACTGGCGCGAGCGGTCCAAGGCCGTGGGGGCGCCGGTCTACGGGCGGATCGTCAACACCTCGTCCGAGGCCTTCCTGGCGGGCTCGGCCGGTCAGCCCAACTACGCGGCCGCGAAGGGCGGAATCGTGGGCCTGACCACCTCCACGGCCCTCGCCCTGGCCAAGTACGGCGTCACGGCCAACGCGATCTGCCCGCGCGCCCGCACCCGGATGACCGAGGACGTCTTCGCCGGCTTCGAGCAGCCGGCCGACGGCCTCGACCCGCTCGCCCCCGAGCATGTCGCCCCGCTCGTCGGCTACCTGGCCTCGCCCGCCGCGGCCCGCGTCAACGGCCAGCTGCTCGTCGTGCACGGCGGCATGGTGGCCGTCGTCGACCGGCCGCGGGTGCAGGCGAAGTTCGACAGCAAGCAGGACACCTTCACCTACGACGAGCTGGACGCCGTACTGACTCCGCACTACGCGGACCGGCCGCCGGGGGAGACGTTCGCGGCGGCAGAGGTACTGGGCCTCAAGCGGGCGTAGACATACGAAAGGGGCTCGCACACCGGCCGGTGTGCGAGCCCCTTCCCTGCGTACCCTCAGGCAGCCGCTTCGCTGTCCTCGGCCGGCTTGCGGTGCCGGCCGTGAGGGGCCGTGTCACCGTCCTGGGCCGAATTCGGGCCCCGGTGCCGGCCGTGACCGGCGTCTTCCCGGGACTCGGCGGACAGCGGCTGCATGGTGCTTGTGTCGCTCATCGGAAGGATTCACCCCGTCAACATGATCTTTCAAACAGCCGGGCGAGTTTAACCGGCCACCCTCCTCGCGCATCCAGACGGGCACGCCCATCGGCACTATTTCGTTACAAGACGTCCCAAGGGCGCTTGCTGCAAGGGCACGGGACGCGGTGCGACGGGCTCCGGAGGATCCGGCCGTGCCGGCTCACCCCGTGCCGGATCCTCCGGGCCCGCGCCCCCCGATCCCCCTGCATCCCCCGATTCCCCCGTCTCCCCCGAGGGCGCCGCCACCTGCGCCACGCCGCACGGCACCTCGGCCGTGGCACAGGGCAGTTGGAGCACCCCGTCCCTGGTCCAGACGCCCGCGCCCGCCAACCAGCCGTACGGCGCGGCGAGATGGTGCACCTGCCGCCGGTCCGGCCGCCACAGGCCCACCCAGCTGCCGACGGGCCCGTCGATGCGCAGCGCCACCCCGCAGGACTCCGGCAGCAGTACCTGTCCCGGCTGGATGGCGAAGGGCGTCACGACACAGTCGGGCAGCCGCAGGCACTCCGGGAAGCGCACCGGCAGGGTGCTGCCCAGCACCCCCCAGCCCAGCCGCTCCTCGCCCGGCGAGGGCGCGTCGGAGCGGATCAGCAGCAGCCCGCTGTCCGGGTCGGCGAGCAGCAGCCGGTCGTCGCTGCCCTCGGCGATCTGCAGCAGCGGCGAGACCTCGCCGGCCCGCTCCAGGTCGACCACGACCGCCTTGGTACGGCCGCCGGTCTCCCGGTCGAGCGCCAGCAGCCGCCCCGTGCGGTCCAGCCACACCCCGCCCGAGCAGCGGCCCGGGATCTCCGCCAGCCGCTCCGGCCCGAACGCGCCGCCCGCCACCAGCCACACCGTGCTGGAGCGCCGGCCGACGGCGAGGGCGTACGCCTTCTCGCCGCCCGGCGCGGGCGGCAGCAGCCGCAGCCGGGCACCTTCCTCCGGGCACTCCACCGCGCCGATCAGCAGTTCGCCGGTGCCCGGTCCGGTCGGGTACAGCAGGGAGAACAGATGGCGTCCCGCCGCCCGCCGGTGGATGAGGACCCGGCCGTCGCCCATCGGCTGCACCTCGGTGCCGGGCTCCTCGGGCTGGTTGCCGGGCAGTGGCACGGCGTACGGCTCGGGGCCGTCCAGCGTCCAGCGCTCCGGGAACCAGGAGCCGCCGTCCGGCGCGAGGCGGGCGGCGTAGGCACCGTCCGCGGTGATGGTGCAGCCGGATTGCGGGGCGCCGTCCTCGGGAGCAGCCTCGGGCTCGATCGCACACGCCGTCATGGTCTGGTCACCTCCGGCGACGAAGCTAGTTTTCGCACGCACACACGTGGGACCACGAGGCTCCTGCTTCACACATAAGGGTGGCGGGGGAACGATTCGCCTGAGGAAACGGGGGCGGGTGTGCTGAAGGGGCCGGGGGTGAGGTACCGGGGCACCGATCGCGCTCCAGCCGAACATGGGCACAGGTACAGCGGCACAGATCAGCCAGGTAGCCTTTCAGCGTGCCCCGTCTGTCTGAAGTCATCGCCGCGCTGGAGAACCTGTGGCCCGCCGAGCGGGCCGAGTCCTGGGACGCGGTCGGCACGGTCGTGGGCGACCCCGACCAGGAGGTCACCCGGGTCCTGTTCGCGGTCGACCCCGTGCAGGAGATCGTCGACGAGGCGGTGAAGCTGGGCGCCGACCTGCTGGTCACCCACCACCCGCTCTACCTTCGCGGTACGACGACGGTCGCGGCGTCCCACTTCAAGGGCCGCGTCGTTCACACCCTGATCAAGAACGACATCGCGCTGCACGTCGCCCACACCAACGCGGACACGGCCGACCCCGGAGTCTCGGACGCCCTCGCCGGTGCGCTGGACCTGCGCGTCGTACGCCCCCTGGTGCCGGACCCGGCCGATCCGTCCGGCCGCCGGGGCCTGGGCCGCATCTGCGAGCTGGACCACCCGCTGCCGCTGCGCGAGTTCGCAAAGAGGGCCGCCGCCCGGCTGCCGGCCACCGCGCAGGGCATCCGCGTCGCCGGCGACCCCGAGGCGATCGTCCGCACGGTCGCCGTCAGCGGCGGCTCCGGCGACAGCCTCTTCGACCAGGTGCGCGCGGCCGGTGTCGACGCCTTCCTCACCGCGGACCTGCGCCACCACCCGGCCTCCGAGGCCGTGCTCCAAAGCCCCCTCGCGCTGCTCGACGCGGCGCACTGGGCCACCGAATGGCCCTGGTGCGAGCTGGCCGCCACCCAGCTCGACGAGATCTCCGACCGCCACGGATGGGACCTCAGGGTCCATGTCTCCAAGGCGGTCACCGACCCCTGGACGGCCCACGCGGCCTCCCCCGATCCGACTGCAGGAGCCCCCAACTGAACGCCGCGCCCGCCGACCAGATCCGACTCCTCGACGTCCAGGCACTCGACGTACGCCTGCAGCAGCTCGCGCACCGGCGCAGGTCCCTGCCCGAGCACGCCGAGATCGAGTCGCTCACCAAGGACCTCACCCAGCTGCGCGACCTGCTGGTGGCCGCGCAGACCGAGGAGAGCGACACCGCCCGCGAGCAGACCAAGGCCGAACAGGACGTGGACCAGGTGCGCCAGCGCGCCGCCCGCGACCAGAAGCGCCTGGACTCCGGCGCCGTCACCTCGCCCAAGGACCTGGAGAACCTCCAGCGCGAGATCGCCTCCCTCGCCAAGCGGCAGAGCGACCTGGAGGACGTCGTCCTGGAGGTCATGGAGCGCATCGAGTCCGTGCAGGAGCGGGTCGCCGAGCTCACCGAGCGGGTCTCCTCCGTCCAGTCGAAGATCGACGACGCGACCGCCCGCCGTGACGCCGCCTGCGAGGAGATCGACGGCGAGGTGGCGACGGTGACCAAGGAGCGCGAGGTCATCGCGGGCACCATCCCCGCCGACCTGCTCAAGCTCTACGACAAGCTGCGCGAGCAGCAGGGCGGCATCGGCGCGGCCAAGCTGTACCAGCGCACCTGTCAGGGCTGCCGCCAGGAGCTGGCGATCACCGACATCAACGAGATCCGCGCGGCCGCCCCCGACACGGTGGTGCGCTGCGAGAACTGCCGTCGCATCCTGGTGCGTACGGCCGAGTCCGGCCTCTAGGAGCCTTGACCGTGCGGGAGTTCATCGTCGAGGCCGACGGCGGTTCGCGGGGCAACCCGGGACCCGCGGGCTACGGATCCGTGGTGCTGGACGCGGCGACGGGTCAGACCCTGGTCGAGGCCGCGGAGTACATCGGCGTCGCGACCAACAACGTCGCCGAGTACCGGGGCCTGCTGGCGGGCCTGCGCGCCGCCCACGAACTGGACCCCTCGGCCAGGGTCCGCGTGCGCATGGACTCCAAGCTGGTCGTCGAGCAGATGTCGGGCCGCTGGAAGATCAAGCACCCCGACATGAAGCCACTGGCGACGGTGGCGGCCCGCGTGTTCCCGCCGGACCGGGTGACGTACGAGTGGATCCCGCGGGAGCAGAACAAGCACGCGGACCGGCTGGCGAACGAGGCGATGGACGCGGGCAAGCGCGGCGAGCAGTGGTCGCCGTCGGCTTCGACGGCGGAGCTGGAGGCGGCCGCAGCGAGGACCGCGGTCGCCGAGCCTGCCGCCGCCGACGTCCCGAAGGCCGAGGCCGATGTGCGGGCCGCAACAGCCGTCGCCGGCCCCGGCTGGGCCCCCGCCGACCTGGGCGCGCCCGCGACCTTTGTGCTGCTGCGGCACGGCGAGACCCCGCTGACCCCGCAGAAGCGTTTCTCGGGCAGCGGCGGCACCAACCCCTCCCTGTCCGACGTCGGCCGGGAGCAGGCCGAGCGCGCCGGGGCCGCACTGGCCCGGCGCGGCACCATCCAGGCGATCGTCGCCTCCCCCCTCGCCCGCACCCGCGAGACCGCCGGCATCGTCGCCTCCCACCTCGGCCTGGAGGTGAGCATCGACGACGGACTGCGCGAGACCGACTTCGGCGCCTGGGAGGGCCTCACCTTCGCCGAGGTCCGCGAGCGCTACCCCGACGACCTGAACGCCTGGCTCGCCGACCCGCACGCCCAGCCCTCGGGCGGCGGCGAGAGCTTCGCGGCGACCGCGACCCGTATCGAGGCCACCCGGGAGAAGCTGGTGGCGGCGTACGCGGGCCGCACGGTCCTGCTGGTCTCCCACGTCACGCCGATCAAGACGTTCGTACGGCTGGCCCTGGGCGCCCCGCCGGAGTCCCTGTTCCGCATGGAGCTGTCGGCCGCCGCGCTGTCCGCGGTGGCGTACTACGCGGACGGCAACGCGAGCGTACGGCTGTTCAACGACACGTCCCACCTGCGCTGAGGCCCGCTGCCTCGCGGGCGAGGCCTTCGATCCGCCCCCAGTCGCGGGCCGCGAGGGCGTCCGCCGGGAGCATCCAAGTGCCGCCCACACAGCCGACGTTGGGCAGCGCCAGGTAGTCGGGGGCATTGGCCGGACCGATGCCCCCGGTGGGACAGAACCGCGCCTGCGGCAGCGGCCCCACCAGCGACTTCAGATACGCCGTACCGCCCGCCGCCTGCGCCGGGAAGAACTTCATCTCCCGCACCCCGCGCTCCAGCAGCGCCACCACCTCCGAGGTGGTCGACA
This sequence comes from Streptomyces longisporus, assembly GCF_039532765.1. Classification (NCBI taxonomy): domain Bacteria; kingdom Bacillati; phylum Actinomycetota; class Actinomycetes; order Kitasatosporales; family Streptomycetaceae; genus Streptomyces; species Streptomyces longisporus. The sequence continues at coordinate 168,200 of NZ_BAAASG010000028.1, read as the reverse complement.
CCCCCGGCAGGAACGGCACCCCGGACGCCTTCATGGCCTCCAGCAGTACGTCCGTCCAGCCCGGGCTGACCAGGAACCGCGCCCCGGCGGCCACCGAGTCCTTCACCTGCTCCGGCGTGATCACGGTCCCGGCCCCGACCACCGCGTCCGGCACCGCTTCGGCGATCGCCCGGATCGCATCCAGGGCAGCGGGCGTCCGAAGGGTCACCTCGATGGCGGGCAGTCCCCCCGCCACCAGCGCCCGCGCCAGCGGAACGGCGTCGGCGGCGTCCTCCAGGACGACGACGGGCACGACGGGGGCAAGGTCGAGGAGCGATGAGGCCATGCCGACATCGTGCCCGCGCAATGCAGCATGCGCAAAGGCCATTGCGCATGCTGCAACACTCGTCGGCGGCTAGTGGATCTCGTCCACCAACACGTCGAGCATCCACGCCTTCCCGGCCCCCTTCGGAGGCTCCACCTCCACCACGTAACCGAGCTCGCGCAGCGCCTCCACCAGCTCCGCCGGGCCCTTGGGCGCCGCGCCCGCCGCCAGCAGGCTCCGTACGATCCGCCCCTTGGTCGCCTTGTTGAAGTGGCTGACCACCTTGCGGGTGGGCGCGTGCAGCACCCGTACGCTCGCCGTCCGCCCGGCGACCTCGCCCTTCGGCTTCCAGGCGGCCGCGTACGCGGAGGACCGCAGATCCAGCACTAGCCCGTCCCCGGCGGCCTCGGGCAGGACGGCCGCCATCGGCGTCCGCCAGTACGCGCCGAGCGCCCCGATCCCGGGCAGCTTCACACCCATCGAGCAGCGGTAGGAGGGGATGCGGTCGTTGATGCGCACCGCACCCCACAGCCCTGAGAAGACGAGCAGGGAGCGGGTGGCGCGCTTCTTGGCGGCGGCGTCCAGGGAGGCCAGGTCGAGGGCGTCGTACAGCACACCCGTGTAGATCTCCCCGGCGGGCCGCGCCCCGGCACTCCGCAGCTCGGCGTTCTTCGCGACCTCGCCGCGCAGTCCCTCGCTCAGCCCGAGCACCTCGCGCGCCTTCTCCTCGTCCCCGGCGCACAGCTCGACCAGTTCGCCGAGTACGGCCTCACGGGCGGGCGTGAGCCCCGGCAGCGACAGCGACTCCGTCTTCAGCGGGGCGCCACGGCCAGAGGACGCCTTGCCTTCGGAGGGAGGCAGCAGGACAAGCACGGAAGATCTCCTTCTGTTTGAGCTCCCGGACAGCGTACGGGGCCTGCTGTGCTGAGAGCCTGGGGCTGACTCCCGCTCGGGCGCACGCCGCCTGGCACGCACGCTCGCGGCGTTGCCGCAAGGCCCTAGTAGCTCCGCTACGAGGACCTTCCGGCGCCTTGGCTCGCACGCGCCCCCACTCTCGGCTTCGCTCGAGCGGGGGCCCCCCGGACGACGCGCGCTGGTCCGAGCGGGACTCAGACCCAGGCTCTACCCTCGCTGTATGCCCCGCCGCCACATCCGCGTGACCGGCGCCCCCGAAGCCCCCCTCCGGGCCGCCCTCACCGCCCTGCGCACCGAACTCGGCGTCCCCGAGAGCTACCCGCCGGAGGCACTGACAGAGGCCGAGCGATCGGCGAAGACCCCGACGCTCCCCTCCTACGACGCCACGGACATCCCCTTGTTCACCATCGACCCGCCCGCCTCCACCGACCTCGACCAGGCGATGCACCTGTCCCGGCAGGGCGGCGGCTACCGGGTGCGGTACGCCATCGCGGACGTGGCCGCCTTCGTCGTACCCGGGGCGGCGCTGGACGCGGAGACCCACCGGCGGGTGACCACCCTGTACTTCCCGGACGAGCGGATCCCGCTGCACCCGGCGCTGCTCAGCGAGGGCGCCGCGAGTCTGCTGCCCGGCCAGGTCCGCCCGGCGGCCCTCTGGACGATCGACCTGGACGCGGACGCCCGTACGCTCACCGTCGACGTCCGCCGCGCCCTCGTCCGCAGCAGGGCCAGGCTCGACTACGCCGCCGTACAGAAGCAGATCGACGACAAGACGGCCGAGGAGCCGCTGGCGCTGCTCAAGGAGATAGGGGAGGCGCGGGAGCGGCTGGAGGTGGAACGCGGCGGCATCTCGCTCAACGTCCCGGAGCAGGAGGTCATCGAGCGCGACCACACCTACGAGCTGAGCTACCGCGCCGCACTCCCGGCCGACGGCTGGAACGCCCAGATCTCCCTGCTGACGGGGATGGCGGCGGCGGATCTCATGCTGTCGGCGGGCACCGGGGTCCTGCGCACCCTGCCCGCCGCCCCCGATGGCGCCGTCGGCCGACTGCGCCGTACCGCGCACGCCCTGCACATCGACTGGCCGCACCACGTCTCGTACGCGCAGCTCATCCGCTCCCTCGACCCGCACCGCCCGCACCACGCGGCCTTCCTCCAGGAGTGCACGACACTGCTGCGCGGCGCCGGCTACACGGTCTTCAGGGACGGCGCCCTCCCACCCATCACCACGCACGCCGCCGTGGCCGCCCCGTACGCCCACTGCACCGCGCCGTTGCGGCGTCTGGCCGACCGGTACGCCGCCGAGATCTGCCTGGCGGCCGCGGCGGGCGCGCCCCCGCCCGACTGGGTACTGGCCGCCCTGGACGCGCTGCCGCACCAGATGGCCGAGGGCAGCCGCCGCGCGGGCGCGATCGAGCGCGAGTGCGTCGACATCGTGGAGGCGGCGCTGCTGGCGGGCCGGGTGGGTGAGGTGTTCGACGGCTGCGTGGTGGAGGTGGCGGAGGGTCGACCGGGCGTCGGCACCGTCCAGTTGGAGTCCCCGGCGGTCATCGGCCGCATCGAGGGCGACCACCTGCCCCTGGGGGAGCGGCTGCGGGTACGCCTCACGCAGGCAGATCCGGCCTCGGCGAAGGTGCGCTTCGCGCCTGCGTGACGGCACCCGCGAGGGCTTGTCCGAGGGCCTGTACGAGACTGTCGGCATCGTCGGCGTGGAAGCGGACGAGGTGGATGTCGCGCCGACGGCCGAAGAAGCCGAAGTGGGCGACGGGCTCGGCGAGTTCGACGGTGACGGTGGTCTGTGCGCCCACGGGGATGTCGAGTTCGCCGTCGGCGTGTTCGTGGGTGGTGCGCAGCTCGCGGCGCACGGCCGCGATGCGGTCGACCGGTAGGCGCAGATCGACGTGCACGGCGCGACGGATGCGCAGTACGTCGGGGTCGAGCACGTGCGGCCGTACGACGCAGGCCGCGTGCACCCCGACGACGAACACGATGGTGTACACGTCGAGCACGAACACCATCTGGTGCACGGTCGGGTAGTCACGCAGCAGTACGGACATGGTCAGCGTCTCGACCAGGCACACGAAGGCGAACCCGAACATCATCGCGCCCTGCCCCCGCGCATACCCGAACACCCGCCCGCCGCCGGCCCCGTGCGTACGCCGGGCCAGCCACATCGCCAGACTGGCGAGCAGCCGCAGCTCATGCCGGACGAGGACGTACGCCGCCGTCCTCACGACGGCTCCTCGGTGAGTATCCGCAGCGCGAAGCGGAGGGCTTCTGCCTGGGCGGGGGCGAAGTCCGCGTAGAAGGCGCGCATGAAGCTGTTGTCCCCGTCGATCCTCACCTGGGGAACCAGCTCGCGGGGCATGCAGTCGGCGAGGGTGCGGGCGGCCTCCGCCACGCGCGGGTCGGCCGGGTCGGCGTCGGCGAGGTCGTCGAGCAGGGCGTACGCCTCGAGGGCCCGCGCGATCCCCTCGGGCGAGCCGAGGGCGCCGCGCAGCAGATCCACCAGTCGCTCCCGGTCCTCCACGGCCGCCATGGTGTCGATCAGCGCGAGCATCTCGCGGTCCTTGACGGCCATGGGGGAGTCGGCCGCCACCTGCGCCAAGTCCCCGAACAGCGAGGCCAGTTCCGGCGAGACGGGCCCCTCGACGGTCAGCCCGCCCTCCGCCTCCAGCAGCGCCCGCAGCCGCGCCCGCCGCTCCCGGATCGCCGCCTCCTGCCGGGCCAGGTCCTCGTCGAGCTCGGTGAGCACCTCGACGAGATCCTTCCCGGCATCCTCCGCCAGCACGTCCCGCACCTCCGCGAGCCCCATCCCCAACTCGGTCAGCCGCCGAATCCGCGCCAGCACCACGGCATGCCGCAACGTGTAGTCCCGATACCCGTTGCCCAGCCGCTCGGGCTCCGGCAACAGCCCCTGATGGTGGTAGTGCCGCACGGTCCGCGTGGTGACGCCGACGGCCGCGGCGAGTTCTCCGATCCGCATGGGACCAGTACAGAGGCTGACGTCGCGGCAGGGTCAAGCGGGCGGGTCGGCTCCTGACGACCATGGTGATCGTGTGCCACGATCGAGGGAACGGTTCCCGATCTCTTGGACAGGTGATCTTCCGATGTCCCAGTCTGGCGAGCGACCGAAGGAGGGGCGTGACATGACTGCCATGGCCCACGAGCCGCTCACGCAGGAAGAGGTCCTGCTGGAGGGCTTTCTCGCCCTGGACACCCCGGAGGGTTTCCGGGCCGAGTTGATCGAGGGGGAGATCGTTGTGACGCCGCCGCCGGACGGGGAGCACGAGGACTACATCGAACTGATCGTGAACCAGGTGTACAGGCGGTCCCGGACCGACATGCAATTCTCCGGGAACAAGGGGCTGAAGCTGCAGAGCGGGGGTGGCTGCCCGAAGGACCGCGTGATCCCGGACGGTACGTTCGCTCCCAGGAAACTACGGCTCTACCGGCCGGCCGACTCCTGGATGCCCTGCGACGGCGTCGCCCTGGTCCTGGAGGTGACCTCCACCAAGCCCAAGGCCGACCGTGAAGCCAAGCGGCGCTGCTACGCCCGGGGCGGAATCCCCCTCTACCTGCTCGTCGACCGAGAGGCATCCTCGATCACGCTGTTCAGCGACCCCGAGAAGGACGACTACCGCGAGCAGTGCACCCGCCCGCTCGGCAAACCGCTCACCCTCCCCGAACCCTTCGCCTTCGATCTGGAGACCACGGACTTTCTCTGACCGCCGACACCTCGGCCGCCGCGGGCGCCCTTCAGCCTGGTGACCGCGCGCTTCCAGCAGCCCGTCTACGCCCGCGGGGCGGGGTCAGGCACGGCGGAAGCACCGAACCAGAGATCCAGTGCCCGGCCGAGCGCCTCCCCGTCCTCGTCGTCCTCGTCCGCCGCCCAGGCGACGAAGCCGTCCGGGCGTACCAGCAGCCCTGCGAGCCCCGGTCGCTCGCCGCAGGTGACTGTGCGGACGTTCACACGGTCGTCGAATCCCTCGGCGCGGGCGCGGAGCTTGGGGTCGTCGGCCAGGTCAAGGAGCAGGGCGCGGCCGGTGTGCAGATGGTCGGCGAGGCGGGTGCCGTCGGAGAGTTCCAGGTCGGGGGCGCTGCGGCCGACGAGCGGGTGGTCGCCGGGCAGGTCGTAGCGCTGCCAGACACCGGAGATCTTCTTGGCGAAGAACGTCGTGCCGGTGACCGTCCGCGACAGCTCGGCGATCACCTCGCGCAGGGCGCGCGCATGAGACTCGGGCCGCATCAGGGCGATCTGGGCCCGCGTCCAGTCGAGCACCCAGGCACCGATCGGATGCCGTTCGGCGGTGTACGAGTCGAGCAGCCTCTCGGGCGCCCGCCCGCGCACCACGGCCGCGAGCTTCCAGCCCAGGTTCATCGCGTCCCCGATGCCGAGGTTCAGCCCCTGCCCGCCGAACGGCGAGTGCACATGCGCTGCATCGCCCGCCAGCAGTACCCGGCCCTTGCGGTAGCTGCTCGCCTGACGGCAGTTGTCGGTGAACCGGGTCGCCGAGTGCACGGCGGTCACCGTGACCTCCACCCCGGTCACCCGGCACAGGCTGCCCTCCAACTCCCGGGCGGTGATGGGTGCTTCACGGTCGGCCGGGGGCCCGTCGAACTCGACGGTGAGGATCCGCCCCGGCATCGGCCCGTGCACGTACGTCCCCACGTCCGTCGTGTTCCAGCCGGTCTTGAGCCCCTCGGCGCCGGTCATCTCCACGAGCGCCTGATAGCCGGTGATCTCCGGGTCCGTCCCCGGGAAGTCGAACCCGGCGAGCTTGCGCACCCTGCTGCGCCCGCCGTCGCAGCCGACGAGCCAGCCGGCGCGGATCTCCTCCCTCGCGCCCGTCGCGGCATCGGCCACATCGACGACCACCCGGTCCTCGTACATCTCGAACCCGGTCAGCTCGACTCCCCGACGCACCTCCACCCCGAGTTCCTCCGCCCGCCCGGCGAGGATCCGCTCCAGCGTGGCCTGCGGGACGAAACCGACCCGCTCGGCGGGACCCGCTCCGCCGAAGTCGGGGTCGCTCTCGTCCAGCAGCTCACCGTGCAGCCAGATCCCGGCGAAGTGCCCGGCGAACCTGGGCGGCGGCGGTGCGTCCTCGTCCTCGCCCCGCGCGCGGCGGAACTTCCGGAAGCCCTTCATCGCCTCTTCCTGCACCGCGGCCAGCGCGGGCAGTAAGCCCCGCCGGTACAGCGCCTCGGCGGAGGGCAGATTGATCGCGCCGGCCTTGATCGTCTCGTCCACTTCCGTCAGCCGCTCCACGACCAGCACCCGCGCCCCGCCGAGCCCCAGCTCACAGCCGAGCAGCAGGCCCACGGGCCCGGCGCCGGCCACCACCACGTCGTACGTCTTCATGTTCATGAGCTTGTCCATGAGCCGAAGTGTAGTCACTAAAACTTTTTGCTCGCTATAGTTTTCTCATGAGCGAGAAAGACAGGCAGGCGGGAGACGCGGAACTGCCGCTGCGCGAACGCAAGAAGAGGGAGACCCGGCAGCGGATCTCCGACATCGCGACCGGACTGTTCCAGGAGCGCGGCTTCGACGCGGTGACCGTGGCCGAGGTCGCCCGGGCCGCGGACGTGTCCACCATGACCGTCTTCAACTACTTTCCGCGCAAGGAGGACCTCTACCTCGACCGCATCCCGGAAGCCGCCGCGACCTTCGCCGGCGCCGTCCGCGGGCGCCGCCCCGGCGAGACCCCGCTGGCCGCCCTGCGCCGCCTGGCACTCGAACTCCTCGACCAGGGCCACCCGTTGGCCGGCGTGAACGACCGCTTCCCGTCCTTCTGGCGGGTCGTCATGGAGTCGCACGCCCTGCGGGCCCGCGCCCGCGAAGGCCTGGAGGAGGTGGAGACGGCCCTGGCAGAGGCGCTCGCGGAAGCATCCGTCGCCGACCCGCACCTGCTCGCGGCCCTGACCGTCGCCGCCTACCGTTCGGTCTACGTCACCACCGCCCGCCGCCTGCTCGCCGGGGAACCGGCGGCCGAGCTGATCGCGGACCACCGCGCACGCATCGAGGCGGTCTTCGACGTACTGGAGCGGATGCATTCGTAGCGCCCGCGCGGGCGGGCATGGAAAACGGGCCGGAGTTTGTTGCACCCCGTACGACGACGGAGACGTAGACCGAACGGATGGGGGCGCACGGTGAGCGAGCAGGCACTGTGGACCCGCGCGCGCCTCGGCCGCTGCGGGCCGCCCCTCGACCTGCTCACCGCCCGCTTCCAGCGACACGTCTACGCCCCGCACGCGCACGCCGAGTACACCATCGGCGTCTGCGTCGGCGGTTCGGAGGTCATCGACTACCGCGGCGGCCACGTCCGTACCGGCCCCGGCTCGATCGTCGTCCTCGACCCCGGCGAGATGCACACCGGCGGCCCCGAGACCACCACCGACGGCTACGCCTACCGCGCCCTGTACGCCGATCCCGCCCTCCTCGCCGACGGCACCCTCGGCGGCCTCCCGCACTTCCGCGAACCGGTGATCGACGACCCCGAGCTGGTCACCGCCCTCCGCCTCGCCCACACCGAACTCAGCGTTTGCCCGGACCCGTTGGAGACGGAATCCCGCCTCCCCTGGCTGCTGACGGCCCTGGCCCGCCGCCACTCCACGGCCCGCTCGGCGCCGGACGCGCTGCCGGGCGCCGACCACATCGCGTTCGTGGTCCGCGACCGCCTGGCCGACGAACTGCTGGAGCCTCCCTCCCTGGCCGACCTGGCCACCGACCTGGGCCTGTCCCGCTACCAACTCCTACGGGCCTTCCGTACGACGATGGGGATACCGCCGTACGCCTGGCTGGCCCAGCACCGGGTGAACCGGGCGCGCGGGCTGCTGGAGTCGGGCCTGCGCCCGGCCGAGGTGGCCACCCTGGTCGGCTTCGCGGACCAGGCCCACCTGACGCGCTGGTTCCGCCGCGTGCTGGGGGTGACCCCGGCGGCGTACCGCAACAGCGTTCAAGACGCCAGATAGCCGGTGGGCCGATTCTGTCTCCATGACTGCACGCGGCTGGTTCCTGTTCTCCCTGATGGGAGTGGTCTGGGGCATCCCCTACCTGATGATCAAGGTGGCGGTGGACGCCCCCCTGTCCCCGTCGATGGTGGTATTCACGCGCTGCGCACTCGGCGCACTCCTCCTGCTCCCCTTCGCGATACGGCAGGGCGGCCTGATCCGCACGGTCCGCACCCACTGGCTGCCGATGCTGGCCTTCGCGTGCATAGAGATCATCGGCCCGTGGTTCACGCTCACGGACGCGGAACGCCACCTGTCGAGCTCGACGGCGGGCCTGCTGATCGCGGGCGTGCCGATCGTGGGCGTGGTGCTGGCCCGCTTCTTCGGGGATACGGAGCGGCTGGGTCTACGGCGGGGCGCAGGCCTGGCCCTGGGCCTGGCGGGCGTAGGCGTCCTGACCGTCCCCCACCTGACCGGCGGCGACGCCCGCTCCCTGGGGGAGGTCATGCTGACGGTGCTGGGTTACGCGACGGCACCCTTGATCGCGGCCCGCTGGCTGAAGAACGTCCCGACCTTGCAGCTGATAACCCCTTGCCTGGCACTGGCAGCGTTGGTCTACGCAACGCCGGCGGCGGCGACCTGGCCGTCGTCCGTCCCCTCCGCCTCTGTCCTTACGGCCCTGATCGGCCTGGGCGCGATCTGCACGGCACTCGCCTTCGTGGGCTTCCTGGAACTGATCAAGGAAGTGGGCCCGACCCGCGCGACGGTCTTCACGTACGTCAACCCGGCGGTAGCGGTGGCGGCAGGAGCGCTGTTCCTGGGCGAGCCCTTCACCCTCGGCATCGCGATCGCCTTCACCCTGATCCTGGCGGGCTCGGTCCTGGCGACGGCGGCCTCCGGTCCGGCGAAGGGCGGACGCCCGGTAGCATGGTCCACACGGCAGACGAGCCGGGCGGACGGCCGCGTGGAGTCCCCTTGAGGGGTTCCCCGAGGAACGTCCGGGCTCCACAGGGCAGGGTGGTGGCTAACGGCCACCCGGGGTGACCCGCGGGACAGTGCCACAGAAAACAAACCGCCCAGCACTTCGGTGCCGGGTAAGGGTGAAACGGCGGTGTAAGAGACCACCAGTGCCCAGGGTGACCTGGGCAGCTAGGTAAACCCCACCCGGAGCAAGGTCAAAAGGGAGCGCCCAGGTGCTCCTGCGGAGGCGTTAGAGGGCTGCCCGCCCGAGCCCCCGGGTAGACCGCACGAGGCCGGTGGCAACACCGGCCCTAGATGGATGGCCGTCGCCGAGACGTCCGCGAGGACCCTCGGTACAGAACCCGGCGTATAGCCCGACTCGTCTGCCGCCGGGGTTCTGACCCGGCTTTCGGGAAGTTCCCGCGGCAGGATGCCTGCGACTGGAACCTGCGCACACGGCTCCGGAGTCCCTGAGCGACCGCGATGGCGTCGATGACGCGGATGCGTGCCGTCGAGAGGACCACCGGAGGGCGAAGACCAATATGGTGTAGTCAGAGTTCCCCGGAGATGACGCCCTCCCGGAAGGCAGCCCACTCCGAAGCGGTGAAGCAGAGAGGGGCGCGTCGGGGGTTCTTGGAGTCGCGGACCGCCCTTGCGCCGTTGGGGAGTTCTGCGACCTCGACGCAGTCGTGTTCCGCGCCGCTGGCGGATGCCTTCTGCCATATCGCCTCGGTGAGGTCGTACGCGTACAGCTCAGCCTTCAGGTCGTTCACTTCCGGTGGCCCTCTTCCAGCTCGGCGATCCTTGCGAGCGAGTCCTCCACGGGAAGCGCCGTCGCGCGGATGCGTTCGAAGGCCTTGGCGAAGGGCGTCGCGTCGTCGCCCTCAACGTATGTCGCGCCGCTGAGGTTTTCCAAGAGGACTACGGAGGGCATCGGTTGGGGAAAGCCGGTCAGGGTGAAACCGCCGACCACGCCAGGGTGTGAGGTGGAGTCCAGTGGCATCAACTGCACGGTGACGTTCGGCATTTCCGAGACGTCGAGAAGCCGCCGGAGCTGCTCACGCATGATTGCGGGGCGTACGGCGAAGCGCTGGTGGAGTGCCGCTTCGTGGACGATGGCCCAGAGTTCCGGGGCCGTACCCGGGCGGGAGAGCACGGATTGCCGAGCCATCCGTACCTCCGTCAGGGCGGCCACCTCCTCGGGTGTGCGTGACGTCGTGGCGCCGGCGATCGTCTCGCGGGCGTAGGCGGCTGTCTGCAACAGACCGGGGATGACCAGAGGGGACCATGCGTAGATCGTCTCGGCGTCCGATTCGAGGGAGATGTAGTCGGCGTAGGTGGGCGAGACGATCGCGCTGTACGTCTGCCACCAGCCCTTCTTGCCGGCGTCCCGAGCGAGGGCGCTCAGAGCATCCCTTACCTGGGTGTCTTTCACCCCGTAGACCGTCAGCAGGGCCTCCACATCCGCGGGCCTGATCGACTGGGTGGCGCCCTCGATCTTCGAGAGCTTCGGTGCCCTCCAGCCCATGGCTCCGGCAGCGGCATCGAGCGTCATCCCGGCGTCACTGCGAAGGCGACGCAGGCTCGCGCCGAGTCGGCGGCGTCGAACGGTCGGTACGAGTGGTGAGTTGGGCATGTGCGGAGTCTGGCAACGGTTCCGCGTGGATCGCACACCGTAGCGAGAACTTCACTCCTTTGGGTTGGAAGTTTTCTACCTCAGGGAGAAAAGTGCGGCCTTGGCTGAAGCTGGAGCAGTCCAGCCGATCGTCCAGGAGGTTCAACGACATGCACCCCAATCCGCCCCTCGTCGCTCACCCAACGCTCCTCAGCACCACCGCACCCACGCCACCCCTCACACCCACCGCCCTCGGCTTCTATCTCCGTACTCGCCCTCATGGCTTCGTCGCTCATGTTTCCGCCTCGCCTCAGAACCTTTGTGCCGTACGGAGGTTGACCCGTGCCGAACTATTGGCTCGGGGCATTGAGGAGGACGCCGTCGACTCCGCGCAGCTCGTCCTCTCGGAACTTGTCGGCAACTCGGTGCGTGCCTACGGCGATTACGTACCGCTCGTGGTGGAGGTGTACGTCACGGCGTACGGCGTCGCGGTGAACGTCCACGACCCCGACCCAGGCGCGCTGCCGAGGCGCCGGGTTACGCCGCTCGACAGCGCTGAGGCCGAAGACGGGCGCGGGCTGGGCATGGTCGACCTGCTCGCGCCGGGATGGCACGTGCGGAGGTCCACCATTGGGAAGCAGGTGCGTTGCCACGTGCCCACCGAACCAGGGTGGAATTGAGGGACCCGTCCGTCGTCCAGGGCGTAGAGCTGCGTCGTACGGAAGTGCACCGCTCTCATGAGGGCGGCATCGACACCGGACGACGTCTCTCGCGGCCGAGGGCGGCGAAGCGGCTCCACCGCCCGGTGGTACACGACGGGTACCTCTCCCATGCGCGGAACTACACGAGCTGAGGTACCTCCGCCCGCGACGCCGGATGAATCAGCGACCGCAGCTTCTCGCGGGTCTCCGCGTCCGTCGAGTAGAGAATCGTCCCGACCATTCCCCGCGTCAGCAGCACCTTGTACGTGTTGCGGATGAGCCGGTCGACGTCGTCATCCGGCGTCGCCTTGGTGAAAGACGGGTCCTTCGAAGCCGTGCGGTCCACGACCCAGCGGTCCGTTCGCCAGACCAGATCGGGACCGATGATCACGCCCGACCAGTCGTACTCGAAGCCCTGCGCGGTGTAGACACAGCCGACCTGGGTGAAACCGGCCGGGTCCGTGGCCCAAAGGGGTGCGGGCGGGGCGCCGAGCACGGAGCGGTCGCCGTACACGTTCCAGGGGCGAGCCCATTGGCCGATCACCACGTCTGTGGGGAGTGACGTCATATCGGGGGTGATCTTTGTGGTCCACTTCCAGCAGTACCCGGCCGACATGCGGGCGCCGTAGCCCTCCTCCCGGCGCGCGACGAGGAAGTCCTCCAGCTCCTGCGGGGTCTCGGCGGTGAGCAGTTGCAGCTTGCCGTCGGGCTCCCACTGGCTTGGCTTGCCGCCGTCCAGGCCGAGCAGGTCGATGACCCACTTCTCGTACGCGTCGCTGCCGCCGCACCGGAACTGGCCGTCCAGTTCGACCACTGTGCAGTCCAGGCCCTCTGCCGCGGCGGCCCGTTCGATCTCCTGCCTGGTTCCCATCTCGCCGGGACGTACGACCTGGTGCTGGTCGAGCAGGAAGACGGGGACCCGGGCCGCGTCGATGAGTTCCGCCACTTGGGGCCGTCCGGTACGCAGTGCCGCCTTGGTGTAGCGGTTGGCGGAGGTCTTACGCAGACGGTGGGCCTCGTCGCAGATCAGCACGTCGAGGTCGTTGGGCTCGGCGTCCATGAAGCTGTTGAAGTACTTGAACAGCTGCTGCACTTCACGCTTCTTGTGCCCCGCGACCCTGCGCATGGTCTTGGTGAAGGACTGCGACCCGGTTGCGTGCAGCGCGGGTACTCCGCGGCGGTACAGCTCGCCCAGGACCGACAACGCGATCACGCTCTTGCCGGATCCGGGGCCGCCGGTCACCACGACCACCTGCTTGTGGTTGCCGCGCTTGGCTTTACGGACGGCGGACATCACCTTCTCGTACGCGACCCGCTGCTCGGCGATGAGCACGAACTGTTCGCGATCGCGGATCTCTGCTGCCGCGACGGACATCAGCTGCTTCGACGGCCGTACCTTGGCGTCGAGCAGTACGTCGGCCACCTGTGCGCCAGGCTTGGCGGCGAGCCGCGAGCGCAGGAAGTCCAGGAAGGCGCCGCGCTGTTCCCCGGTGTACATCCGGCCGTACTGGTTCTCCTCGACTCCCCGCAGCCCCGCGATCTGGAACTCGGTCGCGTTGTGCAGGAATGCCACGCCGGCCAGCGAGTCGGGCATCCGCTCCAACGCCCCGTTGAAGGACAGCAGATACTCGCAGTAGCCCCGCACCTGCTCGATCGGGTTGAGCACGGGTTGCGCGTATGCGTCGATGCGGCACAGCAGCGGCTCGCCCTCCTCCGGGTAGGCCGCGCTCCACTGCTTGAGTTCGACAACGACGTACGAGGGCTGGCCGGTTGTCGGGTGCACACCGGCGAGCAGGGCGTCCGCACGCTTGCTGGTGAGGGGCAGGCTGTACTCGACGATGACTTCGACGTCGTCGAGCCCGGCCTCGATGAGCGCGTTGACGAGCGCGGGAAGGCTGCGTTGCCAAGACCGTATCTCCGCCTGGGCAGGGCTCCGGCCGTGCTGGTGACGGAAGTTCTCGGTCAGATGCAGCGCCAGCGACCCTTCGAGGAGGCGGGCGGCCACGGACGCCGCGGACTCACGGAACAGCAAGAAATTGCCCCCAGGCAGCACGAAGAAGACTCGTGCGGGTGGGGGCATGTCCTCCGATGTCCGCCGCGCAAGCGGATCAGGAAGCCCGTCGGGCCGCTGAGATGGTGTTCGCCATCCTAGGTGAGCGTGTCGATCACGTGGAGGGGGCGGGGGAGGGTTCAGTCATGCGGAGTCTTCACTCGCCAAGCGCCACGCGCAGCCAGTCCAGGGAACCTGTCTCCAGCACCGCGTCAGCGAGCGCCTGACCTGTCTTGGTGACGATCCGCCGCCGGCTGTTGTCGATCCACCGCTGGGCATTGGCGTAGCCCTGGTCCCGGTATTCGATGCCTTGGATCATGCACTCCAGCTTGTCGGCGTCTCGCGCGCAGATCGCTTCCGGGGACTCCTTGGCCTCGTACTCGGCGACCAAGTCACGTACCGCCTCGGCCAGGAGCTCGGGCATACCGGCCACTTGGTCGGCGGTGATGTCGCGAGGGTCTGCTTCTCCACCGGTGTACTTCTTGCCGAGGTGGTTGACGTCCCCGGTGCGGGTTTCCTGGGAGTCGTGCCAGACGGCAAGGAACGCGGCCCGTGCCGGGTCGGCCCCCTCCAGTTTCGCGATGATCGTTGCCATGAGGGCGGTGCGCCAGGAGTGCTCGGCGACCGACTCAGGATGCTGCACGCCGGCCATCCACCATCCGGTGCGAGCCGTGTTCTTCAGCGTGCCCGCCTCGTACAGGAAACGGGCGACCGCGGTCAGGTCCTCGGACACCGTGGGGCTCCTCTCACGCCTCGGCGAGGCGGATCGCGTACCGGATGCTTTCCAGCTCCCGTCGTCGGCGCAACGAGAGCTCCCGGCTATCCAACATCACGGGGAGGCGATCGCGCAGGGCCCAGGCTGCTGCACCCGATCGGAGCAGGTGGGGGCGGATCTGCAGCAGTGACCACAGGGTGTGGACGTTGAGGTCGACGTAGCCGTGGCGCGGCGCCAGTCCTTGGACGAGGTGTGCGAGGAGCTTGTCGCCGGGCCACGGCCGGGGTGTGCGGTTGGCGATGAAGTCGTCCGACAGCTCCGTGTGCTGCATCTCGCCGACCCAGTAAGCCCAGTAGTTCAGGTTGGCGGCCTCGCCGGCGTCGTCGTCCATGAGCGCGGTGTCAATGAAGTGGCTCATGCGGTCGTGGTCGCCTTGCCGGGCGGCGACGGCCGCGACACTGCGAGAGTTGAGCCAAAGGGTCAGCCAGTCGTTCGGTCGCTCGGAGCGTTGTTGGTGGGCGAGCCAGTCCGCCGCATCGGTCTGTGTGTCGTAGCCGGAGAGGTAGAGGGCTTGGCGGCGTAATAGGAATTGGCCTTCGCCACGGGCCTGTTCGGCGGTGCGCCGCATGGTGGAGAAGAACTCTGTGCGTTCCGGCTGGCTGAGCTGAGGGCCGGTCGGTGCAGGGCCGCGTCGGGGCCGCGGTGGCTCAGGCAAGTCCCGGATGGTCTGCGGCGGTACGCCGTTGAGTGGCCAGGCCAACACCTCGCCGAGTTCTCGCTGCATCACCATCGCCCCCAGCGGGCTTTCCTCGACCGGGACATCACAGTCGAGCACGGTCGACAGGAGGACATCCGCTTCCAGAGCGCGCTCGAGGGCTTGAAGAAGAGCGGACGGGGTGCCCATCTGCATCAGCCGGTGACGGTGCATGAGCATTTGACCCACCGGGACGGAGGTCAGCGGGCGGCGTCCTGTCTCCCAGCCGGCGATGGTGTCCGTGGAGACTGACAGGCGCTCGGCGAGTTCCTCCTGCGTGTAGCCCTGCTGCTCCCTGACGAGACGCAGGACGTACCCCGAGATCAGGCCGGAACGGGGGCGCGTCGGGGTTCCCGTACTGCTGGTCAAGGTTTGGCGTGAACTTGGCCGCATGGGGTGTCCGTTCCCGGGGTTCGAGTGCAAACCACCTGTACTCACAGTCACTTCAGGCTGTGACGCCGGAAATCTACCGTCGTAGCTGTCCCTGACTGAGCGTAATAGGGAGGCAGTTGCCCATGGACCTCGATAACTGCACAAATGGCTCGAACGTGTCACCGCTTACGGCGATGTCGCCCGGTCGACTGCACCGAGTGGCGAGGAGAGGAACCGGACGCACAACACTGGATCCGGAAGACGGAGTGGTCGTACACACCCGCGCCGATCACCAGCTGGACGTCACCGAATGGCTTCTCAAGGCTGCCGACGATCCGGCTCGGGCGCGGGCTGAGTGGCAGACCATGGACGTTGCCCTCCTGCGCTGTGGCGTTCAGTTCTCTGCCATTCGTGTTCCGGCCGACCTCGTGTTCGCGGCTGCCCGTAGCGAGGACCGCGCCCGGGTCGACGACTACCTTGACGCCGCCCTGCTCGGCGGTCCGGTATTCGTCGATCGGCAATCGGCGCGGTACTACTGCCTGGTCCCGGCCGACCCCTGCATGCCCTGGCGGGTACCAGATACGGCCTGCCTCATCGGGGGGACCTATCTCGGCGTCCCGCATCTGAGCATCGACTCGACCCGATACCTGGCCCGATCTTCCTGGTGTGTGCCGCCGGATCGCCCCGAAGCAGTCTGCCAAGTCGACGCGGTTGCACAGATGGCCAACCTGGGCCGTTTCCATTTGGCCGCGCAGAAGGAGCAGCCCGGTGTCTGAAAGCCGGCTGCTCGACTCCGATCTGGCCCGCCAGGCCTGGAGCAAAGCCTTGGAACTGAGCAGTGGGCTGCCCGCCACGATTCCAGATCGGAGTGAGGTCGACACGTTGACGCGCTATTTGCATGGACACGTGGAACTACTGGTCGCCGAGCTGGAAGCGGCGATCGAAGGGCAACACGAAGACACCAGCGACCGCGAGACCGCGCGCTGGCTCCTCATTCGCGCTCGCAAGGCGCTCGATGACGAGCCGAGCTCGGACCATCGAACGGCCGCCGTCCACATGGAAGACCTTGCATTGACCTGCCGGGCTCTGGACGCGCTGTGCCACCAGCAGTCCAGCGCGTCTGCGCTCAGCGGTTAGAGCCCGTGAGCCCCGAGGCCAGCGACACTCCTGGCCAGCCTGCTTCTCCGACTCCCGCCCACGTGACATGCGAGGAACGCCATGCACAGTCTGCTTGCCAGCCCTTTCCTGGGGCAGTACCTGATCCTGCGACCCGGCCATGCCGAGGGCGTCCAGATACACCAGTCGAGCTTCGAGGAACTGCGTGCCGCTGCTGCCGAAGGTCACGTGGTACCGGCTTGGCTACACGACGCGGCCTCCGAGGCGTGGGGGACGACCCTGCCAGAGGACAGGCTCTCAGCAGTGATGCTCGTCCGTGAGCCGTCGCCGTACGGCTTCGTGAAGGCGTCATGGGAGATCAACCTCGGGTGCGACTATGACTGCCGCTTCTGTTACCTCGGCGAGAAGAGGTTTGCCGGTCTGGCGTGGGAGGACAAGAAGCGCCTCCTGGAGATGACGCGTGACGCCGGTGTGCTGTGGCTGCAGATCACCGGAGGTGAGGCCCTGATCGACCCGCAGTTCGCTGCGGCCTACGAATACGCACACGAGCTCGGCCTGATGGTGCAGGTGTCGACGAATGGATCACAGCTTCACAAGACCGCCGTCCGTGACCTGTTCGCCCGATACCGGCCGTACCGGCTGACAGTGAGCCTGTACGGCGCGACCGAGGCAACGTATGAGGCGGTCACCCGCAACCGCGGCGCGTGGATCCGTTTCACCCGTGGCCTTGATGCGGCGCGTGAGGCTGGCCTGCCCGTACGCCTCAACGTGATCGTGTCCGACGCCAACGAGCATGAGTTGGACGCCATGTTGCGGCTTGCCGAGGATCGATGGGGCTTTCCGTACCAGGTGTACTCGAGTATGTCGCCGACGATCGATGGCGAAGCGAACCCGCTCGTCGCGCAGGCCGCCGATCATCTGAGACCGCGCAGCGTCTTCCAGGGCTGCAACGCCGGTCACACCTTCTTCCACGTCAATCCGCACGGCATCGCATCCGTCTGCAAAGTGGGCCGCGATCCGAGCGTGAACCTCATGACTGAAGGCCTCGAAGGCCTTCGTCTGCTCGGCTCCGTCGCCGAGTCCCTACAGCTCCGCACAGGTGGATGCTCCGGCTGCACGACGGCCGCGACATGCAGGACGTGCCGACCGCTGGCGAAGCTCTACCAGGAGGCGGGGGACAACCGATCGCTCTACTGCCAACACGGAGGTTACGGATCATGACTCCACCCACCGCAACGCCAAGCCGACCAGAGCCGGTGATGGTCACCATCGGACGCCGCCCGGACGTGACCGCGACCAGGATCCTGCCCGTACCGGTCCAAATTCCGGCGATCAGCAGGGGGGAGGTCCGGATCATCGGCGACGTTGACATGGAGGTCGCTCAGGCCGCCGGGTGCAACTGCTCGGCCGGTGACGACAACCCGTACTAGCCGAGTCTCCGTCTGACGCTGCCCCGGCCTACGCTGGCCAGGGCAGCGTCCCGCCCGCTCACCACCCGAGGAACCGCGCCCCGTGTCCATGCCTCGTGTCGCCTTCGATGATCTTCCTCCCGCTGTTCGTCAAGCGGTCACCATCCAGACGGGCCGGATCACCACGACCCGTACCGTCGGCGGTGGCATCAACAGCGCCGTCGCTGCCCTCCTCGACACCGAGACCGGCATCGTCTTCGTCAAGGGCATCCCAGCCGACCACCCGCAAGTCGCCTCCCAGAAGAGGGAGATCGCGATCAGCCCCTACCTGCCTGCGGCCTGCCCGAGACTGCTGTGGCACGTGGAAGCAGGCGGCTGGGTGCTTCTCGGCTACGAGGCAGTCGATGGCCGCCACGCCGACTACACGAACAACGACGACCTCACACTCGTGCTGGCCGCGCTCGTCGAGTTGCAAGAGGTCAGCGCACCTGGTGACGTCCACCTGAAGACGGCGGTGGAGCGGTGGGGAAAGTACGCCAAGGAGGGGCAGGCAGAGCTGTTCGCTGGGGAAGCGCTGCTGCACACGGACTTTGCGCCGGACAACGTTCTGATCGACAGTGGTAGAGCCCGCCTGATCGACTGGGCGTGGCCGACCCGGGGCGCGGCGTGGATCGATCCGTTCATGCTTGCGCTGCGGATCATGGAGGCGGGGGCGACAGCCGCCCAGGCGGTCTCCTGGGCGCAGCGTGTTCCGTCCTGGCATGAGTCCGATCCGAAGGCGCTGGGCGCGTTTGCGGCTGCCGTAACTGAGCTGTGGCGGGAGATCGCCGCCGAGGACCCTGCCCCTTGGAAGGTGTCGATGGCCGACCACGCCGCTCGGCTGAAGACTTACGTCTTCGTCACGCGGTGGGCGTTCTAGCCGTCACGAATCACGTGGCTGTCCCCCGCGTACAGCCCGGCCCGGGATCGGTGTCCATGGGGGCGGCCGTTGACATGGGCGCGATCGAAGGTCCCGACCACCCCCGCGCCCCCGGTTCAGAGGGACGCGGAGCGCGTTCTCTCAACCGAGCTGAGTGAGGTCCGGGTCGGTGCCAGGTGCTGCCGCGTCTGCCGGTGGCAGGCCGTCGGGTAGACGCGGACGTCAAGGTCGGCGGCGTTCCATGTCGTGCTGGCGTAGGCCTTGGTGGCGGACGGCGACCGTGCCCCCTCAGGAGAGGTGTGCGGCCGCGGTCTTGTACGAGGCTGCCTGCGCGGGCGTCAGGTAGTGCGAGACGCGGATGACGACCGTGCCGTTGACGTAGTCGTACTCGGTGAGGGCGGGCATCGCCTTGGTGACTGCCTGGATGTACTTGGCGCGGGCTGCCGCATCGGCCGGACTACCGAACACCTCGATGGCGCCGCCGCGTTCGACGTCACCTTTCTCTGTACCGGCCACGTCGGCCGCCTTGATCCTGCTGTCCGTGAAGGTGACCTTCGACGTGTACTGGTTCGGCCGGCCGAGGAGGTGGTTCGGGTCGTTCTCGGCTGTGACCGTGCCGGAGAGCTTCGCGGAGCTGATCTTGCCAGAGATGGACGCAAACGCAGTGCTGGCGGTGAGCGGCTTACTCGCGGTGGCACTGGGTTTCTGCGACGAGCCCGAGCCGCTGTTGGACGTGCCGTTGCTGCACGCGGTGAGTCCCGTGAGGAGGGCGGTGGCGAGCGCGGCGCTGGCGAGGGTTTTGTTCATGCCGGCGATCATGGACGCCCGGCACGTGACGGGTGGGTGGTGTGGCGCAATCGTGACGGACTGTTCGGGGTGAACGAACGCCAGTTCCCCAGGTCCGGGTTGTTCACGCAACAAGACCCAGCGGTTCGGCTGCTATGCCGAACTGGCAACACCCGGGCTGTCCTTGAGGTGGCTGGTCAGCATCTGAAGTGCCGTCCAGGCTTCGGCGTCGGTTCCGTCTCCGAGCGCGTAGTGCAGGGCCGGGTAGCTGGAAGAGCCCAGCTGTCGCGGTTTCGTCGCGAGAGGTGGGCGGCGCGCATGAGTGAGGCCGACGGTGCGTACGTCCCGCGGGCCCAGAGTGAAGGACACCGGGAGGGGTGGCGCTTCCAGGTGTGCGGGCAGGGTGAGGTCGGTGCGGCCGTTGCGGAGAGTGGTGAGCATCGTCGCCAGGCCGTGTGAGCTGACGAGCGTGGCGGCGAGGGATTCCAAGGCGGTTAGGGGCACTTCGGCGGGTGTGGCGTAGCCGAGCGTGAGGGTCGTGTCCTCGGCCACGCCTGCCGTCGTTCGGGTGATGCGGTGGGTGGCGATGGCGGGGTGGTCGGAGTTGCCGATCGCGATGAGGTGGGTCGGGGCGGGGGCTCGGTCGCGGGCGAGGTCGGTCAGCTGGCGTGGGGACCAGGGGAGGTTGACCGGTTCCGCCGTACCCCAGCCCGTAGGCGCCGCCCCAGTGAGGTGGCGCCAGGCTGCCTCCAGGGCGCGGCCGAGTACGAGGTCGGTCTCGGGCGCGTGCACCGTGCGGAACGAAACCGCGAGTTGCCGCTGCTCAGCAGGTGTGCTCGCTGCCGTGAAGGCATCGGCGACCGTGCTGTCGGTCGGCGCGAACGTGCCATCTCGCCAAGCGAGTTGTACGCCGGAGAGGCCGTCGTAGTAGCCGCCCGCCGGGTTCTGGATCACCCAGCGGTTCGGTGCGCCGCCCAGTGCGGTGCGCAGCGGCAGTGTGAGGCGGACGTGGGGTGGTGTGACCAGGTGGAAGGCACGGCTTGTTCGTGCGGCGGTGCGGAGTAGGTCCGACAGCCAGGCGGTGAGAGGGGCGAGTGGGCGGTCGGCCAGGACGACCGCGGTCGAGTCGGTCAGGACGTCGACGATGGGGAGTGCCGGGGCAGGTGTCTGCGGCTGGGCGCCCGTCGAGTCGTCCGGGATCGGGACGTGCGCCGTGTGTGCGGCGCCGGGCGGCCAGCTGGTTCCGCCGAGCAGCATCGTCAGGCGCCCGCACACAGACCCCGCGAAGCGCTCAGCCTCGGGTACGGCCGTGGAGGCGCGGGTCTCCGTCCACCAGAACGGCAGCTCGGGCGCGGTTACTTGACCGCCGAGGAGGCGTTCCGCCTCGCCTGGGACATGGACCAGGACCGGTGCCTCGACCGAGATCAGTGGGCGCCCGCCCGTCGTGCACAGCTGTAGGACCGCGCCGTCGTCCGTGGCGGTCAGGCTCAGCTCCGGGCCGCCGGCGTGCAGACCGGCCAGGAGTGAGCGGGTGTCGGGCATCTTCGGGGTGAGCGCGATGACGTCCTTGGTCACGCCGGGTTCTCCACGGGGTCGGTCTCGGGCGCGAGGGCGGTCTGGATCAGTTGGTGGCGGCGGCCGCGGCGGACCAGGGTGCCCCGGCCGGGCGGCTGCGGGGAGGCGTACAGGCCGGGGAAGAGCTGGCCCTCCGTACGGTCGCCCGTCATCACCAGAGCCGTGGCGCCGGTCTCCCGCAGGGTCGTCAGGAACGGCTCGTAGAGCGCGCGCGAGGCGCCCGCGACGCGGCGGGCGACGACGAAGTGCAATCCGATGTCCTGGGCCGAGGAGATGTAGGGCAGGAACGGGTCGAGGGGCTGCTGGCCGGCGGCGGTGAGGATGTCGTAGTCGTCGACGAGGATCACGATCCGGGGACCGGTGAAGGCCGGTTTGTCATTCATCGTGTCCGGGTCGGCGCTTTCCGGGAGTCGTTTCTCCAGTTCGGTCGCGATGCCGGTGGCGAGGGCGGCGGACAGTTTGGCGTTGTGTGCGTAGCCGCCGCGGTACGGCTCCGGGATCACGCCGCGCAGGCCGCGCCGCGGGTCGAAGATGCCGAAGACGAGCTCGTCGTCGCCGTATCGGTCCACGAGTGCGCGGGAGATGAGCTTGAGGAGGTTGGTCTTGCCGCATTCGTTGTCGCCCAGGACGAGCAGGTGCTGGTCGGTGCCGAACAGGTCGAGGACGGCGGGGGACAGGGCCTCCTGGTCGACGCCGATCGGGATCGCGCGCGGTACCTCGGCGGTGGAGGGCAGGCGTTGGGCGGGTAGGCGGGTCGGCAACACCCGTACGGGAGCCGCCTGTTCGCCGTGCCAGGTGGCGCGCACCGAGCGTATGGCGTCCTCCAGGGCCGGCCCCAGGTCCGTGGCCTGGGCGAGCGCGTCGAGGCGCGGCAGGGCGACGTGTGCGAACAGTTTGCCGTCGGTGAGGGCGCGGCCGGGGGTGTCGGCGGCCAGGGTCTCGGAGAGTTTGCGGTCGACGGAGGAGTCGGCGGGGTCGTTGAGGCGCAGTTCGATCCGGCTGCCGAACATCGACTGGGTGGCGATGCGTACGTCGTTCCAGCGGAGCATGCCCGCGACGACGTGGATGCCGTAGCCGCTGCCGCGTTTGAGGACGTCGGATACGGCGTCCTCCAGGTCGGCGAACTCGTCGCGCAGCGCGCCGAATCCGTCGACGAGCAGGACGACATCCGTGGAGCCGAGTTCGGGCAGCTCGCCCTTGGCGCGCAGGGTGCGCAGCTGGTCGACGGAGTCGATGCCGTGTTCACGGAAGAGGGCCTCGCGTTCGGCGAGCATGGTGCGCACCTCGGCGACCGTGCGGGCGGCGCGCTCGTGATCGGCGCGCCCCGCGATCCCACCGACGTGCGGCAGGCCGGACAGCGCGCTCAGACCGCCGCCGACCAGGTCGAGACCGTAGAGCGCGACGTCGTGCGGGGTGTGGGTGACGGCGAGGGAGAGGGCCAGGGTGCGCAGCAGGGTCGTCTTGCCGGACTGTGGGCCGCCGATGACGGCCGTGTGTCCGCCTGCGGTGTTCAGGTCGTGCATCCAGCGGCCCTGCCACTGCCGGGCTGGGTCGTCCAAGACTCCTAGCGGAATCCGCAACGGGCCTTCCCTGCGGGCGAGTTGCAGACCGTCCGCCGATGCCTGCACCGGCCCGGCCGCTCCCGTCAGGGTCACCGCGTCGGGCAGCGGTGGTAGCCAGATCCGCCGCACCGGTCCGGCCGCGTCCGCGAGCTGGTTCACGACGGTGGACAGGACGGTGGGTCCGCTGTCGCGCTCGCGTGGCACGGCCGCGCCGTCGTGTCCCGCCGTCGGCCCGGTCGGCGTCTCCAGCGTGTTGTACGGCGGGTACGGCCAGGCCAGCGGCTCGTCGTCGGCGACCGCATCGCGCTGCACCGGTCCGCGGTAGGCGCCGGAGACGTAGCCGGCCTTGAACCGTGTGTACGTGGACGTGTCGACCTTCAGATAGCCGAAGCCCGGCAGCGGGGGCAGGTTGAAGGCGTCTGTGGTCTCCAGGACCGTACGCGACTCGTCGGCCGAGAAGGTGCGCAGCCCCAGTCGGTACGACAGATAGGTCTCCAGGCCCTTGAGCTTCCCGCCCTCGATGCGCTGGCTGGACAGCAGCAGATGTACGCCGATGGAGCGGCCGATGCGGCCGATGGAGAGGAACAGGTCGATGAAGTCCGGTTTGGCGGTGATCAGTTCGCCGAATTCGTCGATCACGACGAACAGGTGCGGGAGGGGTTCGAGGTCCGGACGTGCGGTGGCGCGCAGCGCCCGGTAGTGCCCGATGTCGGCGATGTTCCCCGCATCCTTGAGGACCTGCTGGCGGCGTTTGATCTCACCGGCCAGTGAGGTGTGCACGCGCTCGACGAGACCGGCTTGGTTCTCCAGGTTGGTGATGACGCCCGCCACGTGCGGCAGGCCCGTGAACGGGGCGAAGGTGGCGCCGCCCTTGTAGTCGACGAGCACCATCGCCAGATCCTCGGGCGGATGCGTCGTCACCAGCGCGAGCACGAGACTGCGCAGCAGCTCGCTCTTGCCGGAACCGGTGGCGCCCACACACAACCCGTGGGGCCCCATGCCCAGTTCGGACGACTCCTTCAGGTCGAGCAGCACCGGCTCGTGGCGGTCGTCCAGGCCGATCGGCACCCGCAGGAAGTCACGCTCACCACGCGGTGCCCACTGCCGGGCCAGGTCCAGGGCGGCCGGCTCGTCGATGCCGAGCAGCTGGGGGAAGTCGACCGGGCCGGACACCGGCGTGCCGTCGGCCGCCGACTCCGGGGACAGGCGCAGTGGCGCCAGCATCCGGGCCAGCCCTTCGCCGCCGGCGGCGCTGACCGGATCCAGGACGCCGGAGACTCGTACGACGTGCTCGCCCCGCAGATCGTCGACGGTGACCCGCTCCCCGTCGACGGTGATCCGCACGGCGACCTGATCGGGCTCGTGCACCTGCTCGGCGAGCAAGTGCACAACGGTCACGCCCATGTCGGCGAGGGCAACGGCCGCGTCGGGGCGGGGCAGTTCGGTCGCGTTGTGGCCGTAGTCGTCGCTCACCACGAGCAGCCGGCTGCCGAGACTCAGCGCGGTGCGGTCGGACAGGCCACGGCGCACTTCAGCGGCGTAAGAGGAACGCTTCTTCAGGTCGCCGGCGACGACCCGCGCCAACTGGGCGAGATCGGGCGCGATGCGCCTGGCGGCCACCGGCCCGTCCAGCTCGTCCGGATGCAGGACGTGCGGCAGCCACTTCGCCCACTCCCACTCCGTCATGTGCTCCCCGGGCACGCCCAGGGCGAGTGCGACGTCGTCGGGCGCGTGCGTGACGGCGGCCTGTACGAGCAGCGCCCGAGCGACGCGCAGGACGCCCTCGCGGTCGCCGACCACGCTCACGTTGCCCGCGCGGTCCAGCGGAACCGTCAGCGGATGGTCGGTCGTGGTCGCGAACCGGGCCTGCAGCGCCCGCGCCTCGTTGAGCATGAACGGGTCCGGCGGCGTGAGCACCCCGCTCGCCGAGTTCTGCCCGACCACCACGTCCTGTACGGGTACGTCGCCGACGCCGATGCGTACTTGAAGGAAGTCGGCGTCCGTACGCCGCCGTTCCCAGAGCCGCGCCGGATCGCGCACCAGGTCGTACAGGGCCGACGGCGGAGGGTTCAACTCCCGTGCGGCCTGCCTCCGTACCCGCTCGGCCGTGCCCAACTCCTCGCGCAGTTCCTCCAGATACTCCAGATACCGTTCGCGCTGCACTCTCCGCTGGCGCTGTGCCTTGCCGCGCTGCGACAAGAACAGCGCCACGGCCCCGAGCAGCGCGATGACGAGCACGACCGCGCCGAGGCCAGCGAACTGGCTGGACCGGATGACGGTCATCATCACCACGGACGACATGACACCGGCCATCGGCAGCAGTGCCGTGGCGGCGGTGCCCATCTTTCCCTCGGGCAGGTTCGGCGGTGGCTCGATGGTGCGTGCCTCGGCCGCGGGCAGCGGGCGGGTGGCCCGGGCCGGGCGGTGGATCAGGTGTTGCGTCATCGGACTCGCACCGCCCGCTGCAGCGCCTGGGCCGCGAGCTGCGTGGCCGCGCGGCGCGTGCCCGAGCCGAGCAGCTGGGTACGGATGGGTCCGCCGGCCGCGAGATGCCGGTCGTAAGGCAGGTGCACGATGCTGACCCCTGTTTCGCGCAGATGCGCTGTGGCCGTCTTCAGGTCGAGGTTCTGGTCGGGTGTTCCCGAGGTGAGGGCGACGACGGTGGACGCGAGGGCCTCGTGCGGCAACTGGGCGAGCCAGTCGAGAACGACGCGTGTACCGCCGACGCCCTCGGCGGTGAGCGGGGCGACCACTACGCGGGCGTGTGCGGTGTCCATCGCGGTACGGGCCACTTCACCGGGCAGGGTCTCGCAGTCCACGACGGTGACGGAGAAGTAGCGGCGCAGCGCCAGCGTCACTGTGCGGTAGGTGCGGATGTCCAGCGGGGGGCCGAGGCGTCCCTGGCTGGCGGGCAGCAACCAGCCGCCGTCCGTGACCGGCACCAAGTACCCGGTGATGTCAGTGAGATGCATCTGGGGCGTGAGGATGTGGGCCAGTTCGGTGCACGACCAGCGCACCGAATCGGCGCCGAGCCGCACCGGCAGTGTGCCGAGCGCGGCGTCCGCCTCCAGGGCGAGCACCGGATCGTGCCGATAGTGGTTGAACGTGCGGGCGAGCAGCGCGGCGGTTGTCGTCTTGCCGACGCCACCCCTGATCGACGTCACGGCGATCACCCGGCCCGTGGTGACCGGCTGCTGCAGTTCCCGTCCGATCCGGGTCTCCTCGGCGACCTCCTGGGAGGCCGACGAGGTCAGCCGGCGGATGGTTTGTCCGGTCCGGCGCGCCATGGAGTCGCCGTGGGCCGGTTTGCCGAGCGCGAGCGCGAGGCGGGGGTCGATGGTGGGGACGGATTCGGGGGTGGGGAAGGGGAGGGCGGGGGTGGCGGGGCGGTGACGGGTGATGGGGCTGCCGCTTGCGGCTGGTGGGGCTGCGGAGGGAACGGCGGGGTGGGCGGCCGGGATGGCTTGCCCTTGGGGATTCCGCGCAGGCGCCGGCTGGGCAAGGGCGTTGCTGTTCGGTGTGGCGTGGGGAGTGAAAGGACGAGGCTGGGACACAGGCTGGGGGAGCTGCTCCGCCGACCCGGTCGGGTTCGCGGGCGTCTCCCGCGGTATGTCACCGGCTGTTGCAGCCGAGTCGGTGTGCGGGACAGACGGCTGCCCCGGATTGGGACGCGGTTCGTCGGTGTGACGGACCGGGAGCGGGGCCTTGGCGCCTTCCGCTTCCTTCTGGCTCGCCGTAGTACCGCGCTCGAAGCCGCCGGGCTCCGAGGCGTCGTTCGCGGTGGCCGCGGTTTTCGGAGCGGCCGGCGTCGGCGCGCTGCCCCGCAGTTCGCGCAGCACCTCCTCCTGCCAACCGCCGCCCTGAGCCCTGGTCATGCCTGCCGCCTCACGCTCACGCGAAGGTGCCGAGCAGTCGCCCGTACACCCCGAAGGCGCCGATCACCAGCGGAAACAGTGCGATCACTCCGACCGACTCGAGTACGTCGCCGAACCGGCGCAGCCGCACCCGTACATGCTCGGGCGGCTGCACCACGAGCACGGCCAGCGGCACGACCGCCAGCACCACCAGCGCCGCGAGCGGCCCGACCGCACCGGAGCGCTCCAGCCATACCCAGGCCAGCCGAACCGCCACCACCGCGGCCGCCACGAGCAGCGCGACGACCTCAGGGACCAGCGGATACGCCCGTGCCCGCAGCGCGAGCACCAGCGTGACGGCCAGCGCGAGCAGCACCGTCCACACCGTGGTCGTACGCAGTACGAGCGCCCCGGCGACGGCGGCGGAAAGGGCCGTCACGATCGTCGCGAGGGCGAGCCCGCGGTGGGTGGCCGCGAGCGCCGTCGACACCTGATAGCGGCTCACCGAGGCGCCGCCCGAGCGCCGGTCGTCGAGCCCCGAGAGCCCGGACGCCATCAACGCCAAGCGAGGCAGCAGTCCCAAAACGACCACTGACACGACGGCGAGCAACGCCGCGGCCCGTCCCGCCGGCTGGAAGGCGAGCGCGCCTTCCCAGCACAGCCCGCTCCCGAGGATCGCAGCAGCCCCGAAGACGCCGCCGCGTCCGAGTGGCGAGCACCACCCGAGCAGCAGCAGCGAGACGGCCACCGTTCCGGCGACACCCGCCAGCCGCACCGCGCCCGACCAGTCCTGGGCATCGGCCAGGCTCCACACGCCGAACACGCCAAGGGCTCCACCGGTGACGAGGAGTGTGCCGGCGAGCCCGCGCAGTCCGGCCCGGCCGAACGCCGCACCAGCGGCTGCGGCGAGCGCGGCGATGACGAGGAGGACGGCACCCACAGTCTGCGCGGCGAACGCCTGGCGTGCTAGGAAGGAGGCGGCGAGCGCCCACCCGACCGTCGCGCTCCCGGCGACAACGCGTCGCGCGGCGGGCCGCCATCGCCAGGCCCGTATGTCGAGATCGTCGGCGGCCTCATCGGTCACGTCGTGGACGACGGGAGCGGACGGCGCGTCCTCGACACGCACGAGCCGCAATACCGCCCCGTCGGCCACGGCCGCCGACTCCAAGGTGGCGTCCGGGTCCAGGACACTGCCGTCGGCCGCCACCAGATGACGCGTTTGCGGCCGCGTACCAATCCGATCGTCCAGCAGCCGCATCACCTCGGGAAGCAGCCGCCCGATCGGCTCCTGCGACGGCAGTACAAGATCGACCCGCCGTCGCTCACCAACCAGAGTGACCCGGCTCAACGCCAGCCCCGCACGGCTCGATGCCCCCGTAGAAATCACGCGTTCGAACTTATCACCGGGCGGAAGGCGCACCGATCGGTGTTTCGGCAGACGGTGAGGACGGTGCCGTAGTCGAGGTCCCGTACGGACTCGAGGCCTTGCCCAGAACTCGATGCGAAACGAAAGACCACCCCACGCACCCGGCACACAACACCGCGGCGATCACCACACCCGCAAACACCTTGCCCAGCCGCTCGTCCACGGTGCGGCGCTGCCGCTGGCCGCCGAACAGCACGGCATCGCGGAGCCGACGCCGCCGGACGGAAACCGACTCGAGGAGCTGGCTGTCGTAGTCCTGGGCTGGCATGGCTCAATTCCGAATCGTTGGTGGCGCGACGGCCTGGACGTAGATCACCGCTTCCTGCCCTATCGACCATTACGTCCTTCATGTTGATGTGCCGGCGTCCAAGGCGGGAGGCTCCGGCGTATCACGTGGGGAATTCACCGACCCACGTCCGTTCCAAGAGATGCTTGGGCAGGTACTCGGACTCGACTTCGACAGGGATGTCTGCGTCGAAGGCCATGCAGGCGATGGCCAGTGGGCCCAGTGCCACTAGTCCTTCGCTGCTCGTGGGCCGTGTGGCATCGCCAGTCCAGTACTCGCGGTGCCAGGTGACCGCGTCTGCCAGGGCCGCGTTGAACGGTTCCGGCTCTTGCCGCTGGTAGCGATGGAAGATCTCCAGCGGCGGGTAGAGGATCTTGAGCATGAGTTCGGCACTGGCGATGTGTGGCGCCGCTGGGTCTGTGCCGTTGATGGCGGTGGTCAGCGTGTCCCAGGTCTCCTGGCGGCCGAACCAGGCGTTCTGCAGCGTCTCCACCCACGCATAGATGTACTCGTCGAACTCCACACCGGAGGCGCGAAGGAACGAGGCGGGAATACGCGCCAGTTGGTCGAGGCGCGCGTTGTCCCTGCAGATCACAGCCAGGTAGTACGAGGTGAGCCAATTGCCCGCGTGCAGGTATTCCTGAGGACCGGTCGCGGGGAGGTTCTTGATCTCACCTTTGCTCCCGATACGGCACGGAACGAGGCCTTCCGCGGCGACCCCTGAGATGAACAAGCCTGAGCCCACCTGCATCGCGGTGACCCACGCCTCCCATGTCGGGAACTCCCCTGCTGAGGGATCCGTCAGACAGGTCCACTTTGCGACGGTCAGTGCGTAATCCAGAGCGTCGAAACGGTCGAACTCTGAGGTCTCGAGTTCCGAGAGCGCCTCTATGGTGCTCTGGATGATCGGTGCCATGGTTTCATCCACGTTGTCCACGGGGAAGTTGTGGCGGGTCACGGTTGACGTCACTGACTACTCCGCGCTGGCAGTAGTCAGCCTCAGTGTGAGCTCTGCGCTGGCCAACATGCGCGTGATCTCGATGGGTAGATTGTTGAACTCAGTCATTACGACGTCGGCTGGATCGACTCGTCGAGTCTGGCCATCTCGTCCCCGCGCCTCGATGACATAGCGATAACCGCGTGGCGCATTGGGATCGTTGGCTACGACCCAGTGAGCGCCGTGCCGCTGGATGAGGTAGTCGGCCACGTAGAAGAGCAGATCCGTGTGGAGTGTGACCCAGTCGGACTGCTCGAACTCGTTGAGCGGGAGCTTGGACACATAGTCCTGCAGGGGCGGGATCAACTGCTGAGGGTCGCGTGAGTACACCTCTGGCGGCACCCCGAGCATGTCAGCCACATCCACTATGACCCGCCGCCCATGTCCAGCCCACTCTGTTGCGTCAGGGCTTGGTGGCGTTGCCATGTCGGATACCTTTCATTGTGGTTGGCTCACTTAGGGGCAGGCCCGAATTCGATGAAAATTATTCGTGCCTGGACAAGATAGTTTCGAAGTTGCTGCGATGGCGGTGCGTGGAGAAATACCCACCGAGGATCAAACGTGGGGTCTTTTCTCCGCAGTGTCAAGTCTTTATTGATCTGCTCCTTGATGCCCGGGCTCAGGGGCACTTCGCCCTTGACTGCCTTGGTGCCACCGCCTTCGAGCTTAACGGTGCGCCACTCCAGGTAGTGCTTGACCTCGACGGCCAGCGTACGCCCGTCTGCAGTCCGGACCGGCACGTCCACATGTCGTCCGCCGGGAGTTTCCACCGGGTGGTAAGGGTGCTGGTGTGGGGCCACGGGATAGTGCTGTTCGGGGCCTCCGCCGAACATCTCCCGGACATAGTCCTCGGCGCCTTTGTACCGGGCACGGCTGTGGCGCATGTTCCGCATCTCCCGCAAGGTCCGCTCGGCGGTACCTGCTGGAAGTTCAGGTCTGCTGAAGTCAGGTTGTGCTGGGTCTCCGTGGTGCGCCTGCTCCTCAGCGCCGACTCCGTGATCCTCCGCTTCTGCATCGTGCCTGTCATGCGCGTGGTCTTGGCCATGGTGCGGCTGTTCACTCCTGTGTCCCGACTCGCCGTGACCACCGCCAGTCGAAGCACTGTGGCTCCTCGTCGACGCATCTCCCGAGCCGTGTGAAGCGCCACTCTCACCTGCCGATGGGCGCTCGGAGGCAGTCGAGCCCGGCCCAACGTCTCGTGCGCCACTCCCGGTAACAGGCTCGCCGGCGTGACCCGCATCGGCGACAGAGTTTGTCGCCGCGTGAGCGCCGACGAGTTCAGGCTCTCGTGTCCCTGCTGCCAGTGTGTGCGGTGTGGACTCCAGGGTTTGGCGTTCGACGGCCGACGCCTCGACCTTGGCCTCCGTGACGTGTTGCCGCAGGCTGCCGTCGGCATTGAGGACGTGGCCGTTGCTGGTGAGGTAGACCGGGTTGCCCTTGGCGTCGACGTACTCGATGGCGTTGTCGGGCACCGAGGCCGGGCGTTCCGCGAGGGGCATTGGGTGTTCAGCGGGCGTGTACCTGTCGGCGACGTTCGCCATGTCCAGGTACGTGCCGCTGTGGAGATTCTTCAGCGTGGTGAAGGTGTCGCCGACCTTGATGAAGGCGAACTTGCCCACCTTGCCGATGTACGTCATCGGGTCGATGGCCCGGCCGACCTTGCCGACCACCGAGAGGGTGCGGGCCGCGGCGCCGGCCTTGCCGGCTCCGCTGGCCGCGCTGCCGATGCCCTCGGTGCCGGCCACGGTCAGGACGTTGAAGCCGAACGCGCCGGCCGCGCGGGCCGGGTTGGTCTTCCACTGGTCGTAGGCGAGGAAGCCTTTCACCGCCTGGGTGTGGACCTTGCGCGACTCGCGCAGCCAGGAGGGCAGTTGGTCGTCCGGAATCAGCCACCAGGTACCCAGCGTCGCGCTGGTGAGGGAGGTGGCGGTGCCCAGCTTGGCGAGGTTCTTCCAGGCCTCGCCGGCCGCGCCCCAGCCGTCCGAGCCGAACAAGGTGCCCAGGCCATGGAGGGTGCCGATGACACCGTCGTGCCAGACACCGTCCCACACCTGCCCGGTCTGGTGGACCAGCCAGGACCAGCCCTCGTACTCACGCTCGACCGGTGCTCCCCAGGGGGTTTCCTTGGCGTGGTCGAGGTCGTCGGCGTTGTAGCCGTACGTGTTCTTGCCGTGGGAGCCGTCGTCGGCGCTCAGCCCTGCTCCGCCGATCAGCGCCATGATCTTGTTGTAGGCGGTGCGTTCGGCGGCCTGGAAGGCGGCGACCGTGTGGTTGACGTCGTGCCACAGGTCGTTGTTGTGGTCGACCTTGTCCTGGTCCTTGCGCCAGTCGTCGTCCCCGGTCACCGAGTTCACGAACGCCGTGGCGTCGGCCTTGAGTGCGTCCAACTTCTGTACCAGCGGCTGGACTTCGAAGCTGTAGTCCGACAGGGCCGTGGCGACCTTCTCCAGGTCGTCGGCGAACGCGTCCGACTTCTGCTTCACCGGCAGCGTGGTGGCGAACAGCTGCTCCGCCTCCGGCGCCGAATAAAACGCGGACAGGCCCTGGAACTGGGTGTGCACATCCGAGCCGGACGCCCGGAACTGGCCCGCGTCCGCGGTCAGGAGCATCACATCGGTGTCCAGGGTGGCCAGGTCGCCGATGAAGTGCGGGATCCCCGACGGGTCTATGAGCTTCGCCTCGTCGCCCACCGCTACTGGCCCTCCCGGGGACGACCCGCCTCACCCTTGCCGGGCATGTCCACCTTGGGTTCCTTGGCCGCCGCCTGTTGGGCGTTCGCCGCCTGCTCCAGAGCGCCGGCCATGTAGTGGCGGGTGGCCTCGTCCGCTCCGTTCAGGGACTTCGAAGTCCGTTCGGCGATGTAGAGGAGATCCCGGCTCCAGCGTTCCGCGAACTGGGCCAGTGCCGAACCGACCAGCCCGGCTGTGCTGGTGTACGGCCCGTACTGACTGGTCAGAGTCCCCGCCGCGGAGGCGGCTTCCTGGAGACTGCCCTGCATCGCCGAGCCCGCGTCCGACATGTCCTTCGCCGCGGCCGCCGTCTTGGACAGCACGCCGTACACCCCGGCCGGATGGATGTCCCACCCCGTCACGACATTCCCCCTCGTCCCCGTACCTGCCGGGCATCTGCCCGCCGCCCGCCTGCCGCTGTGTCAGCCGATGTTGTCGACCGCCGCCTTGGCCTTGGCCAGGGTCGACTGGGCGGTGCCGTCGTTCTGTTCCAGCGTCGAGCGGACCAGCCGGATGATCTCGCGGACCTCGCTGGCCGCGCGGTGCCAGCGGACTTCCTTGCCGTGGTACTCGTCGGCGACGCCGTCCGCGGTGAAGTCGGCCATCGCGGCCTTGACCGCGCGGTCGCGGTCGGCCAGTACGCGCTCCAGCTGGCCGATGACGCCGGCGAGGCTGCCCTGGACCTCGGCGGAGGCGCCGGTGTCGTAGGAGCGCCGGTCCTGGTTCTGGGCCATGATCGAGTGTCCCCCTGAAGTTGGTGATGGATAAAGCGACTTGACGGCTGTCGCTACGGCGCTCAGCGGGCGCCGAAGCGGGCCGCGTCGAAGTTGGCGGCGCTCATGTTGTGCTGGGCGTTGTCGCCCAGTTCCACATCACCGGTACCGAACGCGGTGTCCATGCCGGACTGACCGCCCAGGATCGCGCCGAGCGAGCTGTTCAGCTCGTTGGTGATCTCGTCGGCATGCGCCTTGAACGCGTCGAACGCGGCTTTGCCCGCCCCGTTGAACTTCCCCTCGAGCGGTTCCGCCGACTGGATCAGCAGTCGGATCAGCGCGCCCAGGTCCTCGCTGGAACCGACGGTGCTCTTGCCGAGCTCCGACAGGGTCGTCGACCCCATGTCGAACTTCATCAACCCACCCCCGTAAGTGTGTTGTGTGCTATTGCTGCATGGCCGTCACGAGGTGATGGTGTGTCACGCACGCCTCACAGCTCGTCGAACATCCTCTCGTATCACACGTTGCAGACGCAACGCAGAAGGTGGCGAAGTGGCGTGATCTAGTTCATGAGGGGCCGTGAAAGAACGTGTGGGCTGCAGGGCGGCCGGTGCCTCTCCCGGGTGACTGTGCTCGTCTTCGGTGCTCGACGAGGGCATAGCTCCGCTGCCGAAACGTCAGGTGCGGTCGTGTCGGATCAAAGTGTCGTAGGTGCCGAAGTCGGGCACCGACTCCCAGTTGCCGGCGACGTCAATGCCGTGGCGGCTTTCCCTGGACTCCTCGCCGTCGACCTCTACAGTGCGCCGAATGGTGCCCTCCGTCGTGAACTCGTACGACTCCGTGCGCTGCGCGTCCGCGTATCCGCCTCGCTCCTCAGAACCGCCGTAGTCGTACGAGGTTGCTGTCTCCAGAAAAAGGGAGCCATCGATGAGGGTGAAGGTGTAGTCGAGAGAGTCACGTCCGTGCTCGTCCATGAAAATGACTGTGGCGTAACCGGTCTCCAGCCGCATTTCCACGCGTAGCGCCGGGGTGGAGTGCTCATCGGCGGATGCGACAGCGGTGTACAGCTCGCCGGACGCATGCCGGGCCTGAGCTTGCTCGGGCGTGAGTGAGTTCATGGGCGCCTCGGTGAGGTTGTTCCACTGCTCGCAGTAAGTCCAGATCATCGCTGATTCAGCCCGTGCCCTCCGGTAACCAGACGTCTCGAGCGGGCGCATTGCGGGCATGCCCCCCGCCGCCCCGTAAAGTAACGCCGTTACCGAGTCGGACGGCCCGCACACACGTGAACGGCCCCCGAAGACCGGCGGACCATGCGAAAGGTGACCATGCGCTCCTTGACCTTCGTCATCGGTACCGGACGCAGCGGTTCGACCGCGCTGTCGCGCATCCTCAATGCCCACCCGGACGTGCTGAGCCTCAATGAGTTCATGGCCTCGGTGGGTGACGCGGCCTTCCCGGAAGGGGACTTGAGCGGCGAGGAGTTCTGGCAGACGCTCTACGAACCCGCCCCGCACTTCGAGCGGATGATCCGCAGTGGGCTGCCGTTGCCGGAGTTTCTCTATACGCGTCGGCCCGGGAGGTACACGGCGGAGACCACCGGGATCCCCGCGCTCTCCCTCATGGTGCTGCCCCACCTCACGGACGACCCGGACGGGCTTCTCGACGAGCTCGGTGCAGCGGTGGTCCGCTGGCCCCAACGGATCGCCGCAGAGCACCATCAGGCGCTGTTCGGCCTGCTGTGCGCGCGGTTCGGGCGGACCGCCGTCGTGGAGCGGTCCGGCTACTCGACCGGCTGGGCGCCCGGACTGCGGGCCGCGTTCCCGCACGCGCGGTTCGTGCACATGTTCCGGGACGGGCCGGACTGCGCCCTGTCCATGAGCCGTCATCCCGGATACCGCACGATCTCCTTGCTGCGCGAGATCAAGGCACAAGCCGGCATCGGCAGTCTGGGTGACCTGACGCCCGAGCACGTTCGTGCGCTGCCCGCGGACCTGGCACCGCTGCTCGACGAGCGCTTCGATCCCGCCCTCGTACGCGACCGGGACATCCCTCTGCGGACGTTCGGCGCCCTGTGGTCGGAGCTCGTCACCGAGGGCACGCGGTTTCTCAGCGGATTGCCCGCCGACCAGCGCAGCACGCTCTCGTACGAGGACCTCCTGGAGCATACGGACGAGGAGTTGACCCGTCTGGCCGACTTCATCGGCGTCGCGCCCCTGCCCGAGTGGCTGCTCACCGCATCCGCCCTGCTCGACCACAGCCGCCGCGGGTCCGCCCGGAGGCTGCCCGCGGCCGAGTTCGACGAACTCAGCGAGAGCTGCGCCCCAGGCACCCGTGTGCTGGAGGGGTGTCCGGGGCGCTGACCGGCGTGCGCGTGGGACGTCCGCCTCCCGCACGGGACGCAGACGTCCGCGCCGTATCAGGTCAGGGTGAGTTCCAGGACCGTCACGGAGAGCGCCGGCACGGTGCTCGTGAATGTCGCCGCGGCGCCCGTGACCGTACTGGTAGTGGGGACGAGGGTGTCGGGGGACGTCAGGGTGTTGGTCGTGGTGCGTGAAGGGCCCGTCAGGACGGTTGCCGTGGCGTTCCTTCTGACACCCTTCGCCAATCCCTTCAGTTCGACCGGCACATTCACCTTCTCCGTCCCGGAGTTGACCACCGCGAGGTAGAGACGGTTCCCGGCGCGGGTGGCGACGGTGGAGACGGCGGGCAGCGCGCGTGCGGTGGCCGGGAGCACCGTGTTGCCCAGCTTGCTCGTCAGCATGTGCTGGGCCCAGTAGCTGGGCGAGACGTAGCTGGTGAGGTTGTCGTAGGCGATCAGGTTGGTCGCCCACACGTTGTTCTTGACGTGGGAGAAGAGCGGGGCATAGCACTCCATCAGGACCTGGTCCGAGTTGCGGATCAGGCCGGCCAGCCATGCGGCGTCGCCCAGCGCGGCATTGAGGTCGGGGGTGGGGCGGCCCTCCTGCGCGGCCCATTCCCCGACGAAGACCTTCGTCGAAGCGCGGTCCCGGTTGTCGTACTTGTGGGTGGCCGACTGGGCGGCGGACGGTGCGAGGTAGTAGTGCTCGTCGATCAGGTCCGGCGTGCGGCTCGTCACCGTCGTCGTGGCGATCAGCTTCAGGTGCGGGTACTTCGTCTTGATCGCGTCGTGGAAGGCCGTGAACCGGGCGTCGTAGGAGCCCGAGGAGTCGAACCAGTCCTCGTTGCCGATCTCCACGAACTCCAGCGGGAACGGTTTCGGGTGGCCGTCGGCCGCGCGCTTCGCACCCCAGGTGCTGGTCACGGGGCCGGTGACGTACTCGATCTCGTCGAGGGCGTCCTGGATGTACGGCTTGAGGGCGTCGCCGGTGACGTGTTCGCCCTTCAGCGTGTAGCCGGCGAAGACGGCCAGGACCGGCTGGGCGTGCATGTCCTCGACCCATTCCAGGTATTCGAGGAGACCGAGGCCGTCCGTGGACCAGTAGCCCCAGGCGTCGTCCATGTGGCCGGGGCGCTCCCAGACCGGGCCGATGGTGTTCTTCCAGTTGAAGCGGGTCGCGATCGTGTTGCCCTCCAGGAAGTTTCCGCCGGGGAAGCGCAGGAACTTCGGCTTCAGGGCGACCAGCTTCTCCATCAGGTCGATGCGCAGGCCGTTGGGGCGGTTGTTGTAGGTGGGCGGGAAGAGGGAGACGTGCTGGAGCCACACGGTCGCGCCCGCGGCGGCGGGGTCCGTGGTGGTCACGGTCAGCCTCGCGTCGCCGGTCACGGGGGCGCCCGAGCCGGTGCGCAGGGTCAGTTCGAAGGGGCGGTTGCCGAACTCGGTGCCGATGTGGGGCACACGAGCGGACGCGTACACCGTCGCGCCGTCCGCCGACTCGATGGCCACCGTGAGGGGACCGATTCGGCGCGACGCCTTGGCGAAGAGGCGGGCCGTGTAGGTGGTTCGGGGGCGTACGGGGATGCCCCAGAAACCGTCGTTGGCCACTCCGGCCCGGCTGCCGGCTCCGGTTCCGCTCGGCAGTACGACCTTGAGGGAACGCGTGAGTACGTCGTTGAGGGGCGTGGTGGTGTCGAGGGCGAGGGTCGTGCCGCCGACGGCGGACCAGTGCACGGGTGAGGTGTCGCTGGCCATCATCGAGCGGTTCTGCACCAGTTCGGCGTAGATGCCGCCCTCGCCGGAGTGGTTGATGTCCTCGAACATCAGGCCGGGCAGGATGGGGGACACGGCGTGGGCGGGGTGCGCGACGTCCACGCTGAGCAGCGGGGTCGTGGTCTCCACCGGCACCCCGGCCAGCGTGGCGACCTGGTCGGAGGTGAGGGCGGTCGGGAACATCCACACGTCGTCGATCAGGCCGTGCCACTGGTCGACGTGCCCGCCGCCGTAGAGCGCCCGGCCGATCGCGGTGTCGCCGGTGCCGGCCCAGCCCGCGGTGTAGTCGGCCTGGCCCTCCAGCACACCGTTGACGTAGAGGCGGGTGACGCCGGCCGAGGGGTCGCTGACGCCGACGAGGTGGGTCCACGTGCCGGTGGTGGGGGCGGACGCGGCGGCCGCCACGGCGGCGCCCTGGGTGGCGTCCGAGGCGAGCCGGGCGAAGGCGAAGGTGCCGGTGTCGTCGCGCAGGCCCAGGTAGAAGGCGCTGACGACCTGGCCGTCGATGCTGACGGCGGTCTGGTAGCCGCCCAGCTGGCTGAGATTGACCCAGGCGGCCACCGAGAACGCCTTGGAGGTGTCGAGGGCGGGCCCGGAAGCGGTGGCGTTGCCGCCGGCGGTGAGGCTCAGGCTGTGGGCGCCGACCTTGCCGGTGTCCCAGCCGGCCGCTCCCTGGAGGGTCGCGCCGTGGCCGTTGCCGGTGGCGTCGGCGGCGGCGGTGCCGGAGCCCTCGTCGAAGGTCCAGTGCGCGGCCGCGGCGGGGAGGTCCGAGGCGGTGGCGTCCGTGGCCGCGCCGGAGCGTTCGGCGGCCCGGGCCGGAGCGGCAGCGGCGAAGGTCCCGGCCAGCGAGGCGGCGCCGAGGGCTGTCAGGACGGTTCTGCGGGGGAGTCCGGCTTGTGAAGGCATGCGGGGTTCCTTTGCGAGACGGATTCATCGGGACAGGGACGACTGCGTGGGGGCGTGGTCGGGGAGGGGAGCATGGGCGGGAGGTGGGGTGAGGCGAGACGGGGCCCTTCCGCGGCGCGCCTCGGCCGCGTCCGGAGGCAGCTGGACGGGCGCGGCCCGGTCGCGGATCGGCGGGCTCCGGGCCGGCTGTGGAGGGGTCGGGTCGGCAAGTGGCGCGGCCCCTGCATCGATCGCGTCGGCGGGACAGACGCCGACGGTCCGCCGTCGGGGAAGCCGGCGGACCATCGGCGAGCGGGTCGTCGGGTCAGGGGGCGATGTCCCACTGCTGGCAGGCGTTGTCCAGCTGGGCCCACTGGCGGACGAGCGTGCCGTTCGCGGTGCCGCAGTTGGTCACGTCCAGCGTCATGCCGCTGTTGACGTTGCTGATCGTGTAGTGGCTGCCGGCCGGGGTGACGTCCCACTGCTGGCAGGTGTTGGCCAGCGACGACCAGAGCTGCGTCGCGGTGCCGTTGCCGATGCCGCAGTTCTTGTCGTCCAGGACCGTGCCGCTGTTGACGTTGGTGATGGTGTAGTGGCCGTTGCCCGCACTGGAGAACTTCCACTGCTGGCAGGTGTTGCCGAGGGAGGCCCACAGCTGCACGGCCGTACCGTTCGCCGTCCCGCAGTTCTGGGCGTCCAGCACCTTGCCGCTGTTGGCGTTGGTCAGCCGGTAGGCGGTGCCGGTGACCGGGAAGGTCTGGGCGGCCTGGGTGTAGCCGACCGAGACGATGTCGGCCTGCACGGCGTTGTCGGCCGCGTCGGTCGGGTAGCCCGAGGTCATGACGCCCTCGAAGAACGAGCCGTCGGACCAGTTGCTGTCGTCACCGCCGGTGCCCAGGACGATGGCGCCCTCCTTGGACATCGGGATGTAGCCGCCGGTGGTCGGCAGGCTGCCGTTGTAGTCGGTCTTGAGGGAGCCCGACTGGGCGTTGCCGTCCTTGATGGCGTACGTACTGGTGCCGTTGTTCTTCAGCAGGGCCGTGACGAAAGCACTGGAGTTGCCGGTGTTGTTGCCGTTGGTGCCGTTGCCGCCGGCGAACAGGCCGTTCTCCAGGTCGCCCATGACCCAGGGGCCGGAGCCGGAGCAGGGCGAGAACCAGCACTCGGTGCCGAAGTTGACGGCGTCCATGTGGCCGTTTCCGGTGTCCTTGCTGTTGGTCTCGGCGTTGCCGTAGTCGAAGCAGCAGTTGCCGTCGACGTGGTGGCCGCTGGTGACCATGTAGGTGCCCTCCGGCCGGCTGCCGGTGGCGATGCCGTTGGTGCTGTTGTCGCGGTAGCCGACGCCGGCCTGGACGGAGACGCCGTAGACCTTGTGACCGCCGGCCGTCACGGGCAGGGCGTTGGCGATGGCGCCGACGTCCTGCCCGCCGTTGCCGCCCGGGCCCTCGATCGTGAGGTGGTTGCCCTTGCCGCTCTGGTCGAAGATCTCGGTGATGATGCACTCGGTGCCGGAGCAGAAGGAGTCCTGGGCCGCGGCGTTGGCGTAGCCGCCGGCGCTGAGCGTCCCGATGTTCGTCGTGGCGTTGTCGGAGAGGCGTTTGACCTGGTAGAGCGCTCCGCTGTACGAGGCGAGCAGGGCCCGGGTGGTGCTGTGCGCGGCGACACAGGGCGTGCCCGCGGCGGCGTACACGTCACACGGGAGGGACGAGGCGGCCTGGGCCGTGCCCGCGGTGCCGATGGTCGCGGCCAGGATGCCGGCGACGAGTGCGAGGACCGCGCCCACCGCCCTCAGCCGGAGAGCTGTCAGGCGTCTGACTGTCACTGTGAACCTCTTCCGTCTTGCGTTCTTCGCCGGCTCGGCGCCACATGGGCGAGGGAATTGTGCGCGCTAACAATCGAGGCTGTCGTAAGCCGCCGCTCATCCGAGCTCTCTGGGGGTGGGGGGAGGGGAAGCGGCCGGAGTGCGTGGTGCTCGCAGGTCAGAAAGGTGGTCCGGTCTCCACCGGGGCGTTGCGCATATGGCGTTCTCGGGCAGCGGGGGTGATCGCCCGGTCTCGCGACTCCGTCTTTTTACGCCGCCATGAACAGACGGTCAACTCTCTTGAATGGTCAAGAAAAGGGAAACTGTGGGTGTGAACTCCCTGTGGTCCGGCCTGTGTTCTTGGTCCGGCGGAGCCCTTCCTGAAGGAGAATTCGCTGTTCACTGGGCTCTTGAGCCTCTGAAAGGCTCCGTCGGCAAGCCGAGCGCGAGCGTCGGGAGCCTTGACCCCGCCAGATTGTGTGCGTTAACAATTCCCCGCGGCGGGTCGGCCCCACCCGGAGGAGCTACCGATCGGAAACAATGGCAGCGATGAAGGAGGTGGATCGTCGACACGGAACGCGCACCGGTGATGGCGGACGTGGCCCGGCTCGCGGGTGTCTCGCACCAGACCGTCTCGCGGGTGCTCCACGACCACCCGAACGTACGGCCCACCACCCGGGACCGGGTGCTCGCCGCGGTCCGTGAACTCGGCTACCGCCCCAACGCCGCCGCCCGCACCCTGGCAACCCGCCGCACCCGCACCCTGGGTGTGATCAGCTTCAACACCACGCTGTACGGCCCGGCCTGCATGCTCTACGGCATCGAACAGGCGGCCAGACAGTACGAGTACTTCGTCACCGTGGCCGCCGTGGGCGCTCTCGACCGGCGTTCGGTACTGGACGCCGTGGACCGGCTTCGGGGCCAGGGCGTGGAGGGCATCATCGTGATCGCGCCGCAGAGCACCGCGGTCGCGGCACTGGGGAACGTACCGCCGGACGTGCCCCTGGTGGCGGTCGGCTGTGGCACCCACACCGAACTGGCCTCGGTCGCCGTGGACAACGAAGCGGGTGCCGAACTCGCCACCAACTACCTGCTCGACCTCGGCCATCGCACGGTGCACCACCTGGTCGGGCCGCGTTCCTGGCTCGACGCGCAGGAGCGCGAGGCCGGATGGCGCAGCGCCCTGGAGAAGCGGGCCGCCGCTGTGACGGAACCGCTGGCCGGCGCCGACTGGACGGCTCGCACCGGATACGAGCTCGGGCGCCGGATCGCCGCCGACCCCGAGGTCACGGCGGTGTTCTGCGCCAACGACCACATGGCCCTCGGCCTGCTGCGGGCCCTCCAGCAGGCGGGGCGCAGAGTGCCCGAGGACATCAGCGTCGTCGGGTTCGACAACATGCCGGAGACCGAGTACTTCGGTCCCTCGCTGACCAGCGTCCACCAGGATTTCGACGAACTCGGCAGACGGGCCGTGGGGGCGCTGATCGAGATCGTCGGCGCCCCCGAGTCACGGCTCCCGGCGGCCGCGGAAACACCTCACATCGTCATCCCGCCCACGCTCGTGGTGCGAACTTCGGCGACCCGGCCCCGCCCCTGACGCATAAGTCTCAAACGGAGCGCCATCGGTTGGGCGCATCCCTTCATGGCGCGCGTCATGATGGTCCGCACCCACCGTCGGCTTGCCCTCGCCGCCGGGAACGACGTCACCTGGGCAGTCGGCCCGCCGCGTACTCCTCCCGGAGCGTGTTCTTGCGGATCTTGCCTGAGCCGGTCAGGGGGAAGCCCTCGACGAACACCCAGGTGCGGGGCGTCTTGTGCGGGGCCAGATGGGCGCGTACGTGGGCGAAGAGTTCCTTCTCCAGCACGGTCTCATCCACCGTCTCGCCCGCCGTGTGATCCGGGGTGAGGCGGATGAAGGCCGCGACCCGCTCGCCCCAGACCGGGTCAGGTACGCCCACCACCGCGGCCTCGGCCACCGCGGGGTGTTCGGCCAGGACCTGTTCGATCTCGCGCGGGTAGATGTTCTCGCCACCGCGGATGATCATGTCTTTCAGGCGGCCTTCGATACGGCAGTAGCCGCGCTCGTCCATCGACGCGAGGTCGCCGGTGTGCAGCCAGCCGTCGGGGTCGATGGCGGCCGCGGTCGCGTCCGGGGCGTCGAGGTAGCCGGTCATGACGTGGTAGCCGCGGGTGCAGAGTTCGCCCGTGGTCCCGGGCGGTACGACCGCTCCTGCCGCGTCCACGATCTTCACCTCCGTCAGCGGGAGGGGCCTGCCCACCGTGTGGGCGCGGTCTTCCGGGGTGTCGTCGAGGCGGGTGATCGTGATGCCCGGGGACGCCTCCGTCTGGGCGTAGATGATGGCCATCGGGACGCCGAAGACCTCCTCGATCCGGCGGACCAGTTCGGGTGGCACCGAGGCGCCGCCCGACAGGATGTAGCGGAGGGAGGAGAGGTCGGTGCGGGGGAGTGCCGGGTGTTCGAGCATGGCGATCAGCATCGTCGGCACGCCTCCCATCACCGCGCAGCTTTCGGACTCGGTCAGTTCGAGCATCAGGCCCGGCTCGAAGTGCGGGGGCAGGACGTGGGTGCCCAGGCTGATGATCGAGGCCAGGGTGGCCAGTACGCAGCCCGCCGTGTGGAACAGCGGCATCGGGTTGAGCGCCGCCTCGCCGGGCTGCAGCCCGAACGTGCGGACGTAGGCCAGGCGCGCGTTGTTGGTGATCCCGCGATGGTGCAGGATCACGCCCTTCGGGATGCCGGTCGTGCCCGAGGTGTACTGGATCTGGGCCGGTGCCGAGGCGTCGACCTCCGGTAGCGCGCGGTCGGGGGAGGCCTCGGCGCAGAAATCCGCCCAGTCCTCGAACAGCACGCTCGTGTGCAGATCGGGCAGGTCGGCGCGGATGTCGGCCAGCGTGCGGGCCATCGGATTGCCACGGTACTCGCGGCGCAGGAAAACGCCCGCCGCCCGGGAATGGCCGAGCACGTGGCGCAACTCCGCCTCGCGCAGGGCCGGGTTGACGGTGACGAGCGTGATGTCAGCGAGCGCGGCGGCGAGTTCGAGGATCACCCACTCCGGGATGTTGTTCGCCCACACCGCCACCCGATCGCCCGGCGAGAAACGGCCGAGCAGGGCCCGCGCCGCGCGCTCGGACTCGTCGAGCAGTTCGGCATACGTCCACCGGCGGCGCTCGGCGGGGTTCGGCACACCCTCGACCAGGGCGACCGTGTCCGGTGCCAGCCGGGCCGCGCGGCGCAGCAGTGATCCGACGGTCTCGTCCAGGAGTTCCTCGCCGGACTCGCCCGCGCAGTACGACGTTGCCACCATGTCAGCCCCCGGAATGCTGTGCGCCATGTGTCTCGGATCGGACACGGCGTCAGTATCCGGACCTCGGCCCGCGATACGCCAGACCGCCCGCCCGATTCCCGTGCCCGCGCGGCTACGCGGACCGCCCCAGGGAGCGCGCGGTCACCTTCGCCAGATGCCGGGTGAACA
Organism: Streptomyces longisporus; assembly: GCF_039532765.1. Lineage (NCBI taxonomy): Bacteria > Bacillati > Actinomycetota > Actinomycetes > Kitasatosporales > Streptomycetaceae > Streptomyces > Streptomyces longisporus. The sequence goes on along the minus strand of NZ_BAAASG010000028.1, from coordinate 125,179 downwards.
CCTCCCGGGTGTCCGGCGTCAGTGTGCGCAGAGCCACCAGAGCCGTGATGACGACATCGCAGAGCTCGCCCTGGACGTCCTCCCAGGTGTGGGTGATCCCCTTGCGTGGGTTCTGGCCGGTCGCGCCGATCACGGCCTCCGCGACCTCGCCGACCTCCTCCGACAGCTTGAGCATGCGCAGGACCATGCCCTCCTGGCCGCCGTGCGGACGGTTGGCGTCGAGCCACGTCCACAGATCGTCCACGGCTGCCCACATGTCGGGGGAGGTCGGGGTCTCGGGGGACAGGGGCTGATCAGTCATGGGCCCAGCCTGCCCGACCGGGTCACTCCCTGAACAGCGCCTCCTCCTCCGCGAACAGGGCCTCCTGCTCGTCCGGCTTCTTGTCCCGCAGCCGCTTGTTCCGCGCCCCCACGACCAGCGTGGTGGCCGCCGCCGTCACGCCCAGTGCCGTCGGGACCATCCAGCCGCGGTCGAAGACATGGCCGAGCGCGTGGTCGAGGGAGAGACGGCCGGGGCCGGCGACCGCGAGGCCGGTGGCGGCCAGGGCGAGGGTGGCCGCGTACTCGTAGCCGCCCTCCGCGTTGAAGAAGCCGCTCGGGGCGTGCACCGCGGACGCCCCGGCCATCGCGCCGGCCGCCGCCGCGCCCGCTGCCGGGGTCGCCAGGCCCAGCGCCAGCAGCGTGCCGCCGCCGGCCTCCGCGAGGCCCGCCGCCGTGGCGCTCGCCTTGCCGGGCATGTAGCCGACCGACTCCATGAACTGGCCGGTCCCCTCGATGCCGTGTCCGCCGAACCAGCCGAACAGCTTCTGCGCGCCGTGCGCCGCCAGCACGCCGCCGGCACCCAGCCGGAGCAGCAGCAGGCCCAGATCACGCCGGTCGTAAGAGCTCATGATTTCTCCCGGGACAGACAACGGGTCCGGACAACCGATCCGGACAACCGGTCCGGACAAACAGGAACACTCCCCTCCGCGTGTCCACCGTCCCACTCCTCACACCTCCCGGACCCCTCCGCGCAGCCGTTCGGGTGGCGGGTCCCGGCGGGCGGTGTGACTCTGCTGGCATGACGATTCAGCCAGCCAAACTCAGCGACCCGGCCGTCCGCGCGTTCGTCACCGCCGTCAACGCCCACGACCGGGACGCCTTCCTGGCCCTCCTTGCGGAGGACGCGACCATGGCGGACGACGGCGCCGACCGGGACCTCGCCGACTGGATCGACCGGGAGATCTTCTCCTCCAACGGTCACCTGGACGTCGACAACGAGTCCCAGGGCGGCCGCGCCCTCCTCGCCCACTACCGCAACGACGCCTGGGGCGAGATGCGCACCCGCTGGAACTTCACCATCGACGACGACGGCCGCATCTCCCGCTTCGAGACCGGCCAGGCGTAAGACACACGCGTACTACCCCTTGCCTTCGTGCGCGCTCCAACTCCTACCGTTCTCGGTCATGGAGACGAACAGGACCCTCGGTCGCAGTGGCATCCGGGTAAGCGGTCTCGGTTTCGGCTGCTGGGCCATCGGAGGCGAGTGGCAGAACACGGAGGGACAGCCGCTGGGTTGGGGCAAGGTCGACGACGACGAGTCCGTACGGGCGATCCGGCGCGCCCTCGACCTCGGCGTGACCTTCTTCGACACCGCGGACACCTACGGCACCGGACACAGCGAGCGCATCCTCGGACGCGCACTCGGCAAGCGCCGCGCCGATGTCGTCGTAGCCACCAAGTGGGGCAACGTCTTCGACGAGGCAACCCGCACCCTCACCGGCCGCGACGACTCCCCGGCGCACGCCCGCCGCGCGCTGGCCGCGTCGCTGAAGCGGCTGGAGAGCGACTACGTCGACCTCTACCAACTGCACATCTCCGACGCCGACCCCGAGCGGGCCGCCGAACTGCGGGACCTGTGCGAGGAGTTCGTACAAGAGGGGCTGATCCGCGCCTACGCCTGGAGCACCGACGACCCGGCCCGCGCCGCCGTGTTCGCCGAGGGGGAGCACTGCGCGGCCGTGCAGCATGCGGCCAACGTGCTGCAGGACGCGCCCGAGATGTTCGCGCTGTGCGAGGAGTCGGGGCTCGCGAGCATCAACCGCAGCCCGCTGGCCATGGGACTGCTGGCAGGGAAGCGTCAAGGCGCCCTGGAGGCGGGCGACATCCGCAGCAGGCCGCCGGCCTGGCTGGAGGGCTTCAGCGAGGGCTCCGGAGCCGATTCGGACTGGGTCGCCCGTATCGACGCGCTCCGGGAGATCCTCACCAGCGGCGGCCGTACCCTCGCCCAGGGCGCCCTCGCCTGGCTGTGGGCGCGCAGTCCCCGCACCGTCCCGATCCCCGGCTTCCGTTCGGTCGCGCAGGCCGAGCAGAACGCCGGCGCGATCGCGAAGGGGCCGCTCACCGCCGAGCAGCTGGCCGAGGTCGACCGGATCCTCGGACGGTGAGCGACAGCCCCGTCAGGAGCGCACGCCCTGTTCCGTCAGCGTGATCTGGCCCGCCGTGATGGTCGTGGACGGTCCAGGCCGCCGCCGGTGGGGCGGGGGGTGTTGGCGGAGAGCGCGATCTTCATCGTGTTGGAGGCCGAGAGCGACTTGAGGACCTTGTCCTGAGTCTGTGTCATGCCGGCCGCCGGTGATGACCAGCGCGATTCCGGGCGCCAGACCCAGTTCGGCTTGAGATAGATGCCAAACATCCCGTTCACGAAGGTTCTTGGCGCCCGCTGTGGGCGCTGCCACAAGCCAGGGAGAAACCTTTGAGCCAGACTGAGTAAAAGATGTGTCAGGGCTGAGAAAGTCGGATGCCGGGTCAGAATTCCGTAAGACAGGCAATTCCTATGCCGTGGACGGCGTACTGCCAGGAAACTGCTGTTGGGTGGGTGTTACGGTCCCGGGATGCACGGTTCTTCTCCGCTGTCCCGGCGTGCCGCTCTCGGCCTTGCCGCAGCCGCCATTCCGCTTGCCTCGGCGACTCCCGCATCCGCTGCCGGCACCGTCGTCGGCGGTGAGCGACTCGCCCGTAAGGGAATTCAGGTGAGCGGCGCCACAGGTCTGCCCGGGAAACTCACCGCAAGTGCCTGGATCGTCGCCGACTGCGAGAGCGGAGAGGTGCTCGCCTCGTTCGCGGCGCACCGGCGCCTGCCGCCCGCGTCCACCCTGAAGATGCTGTTCGCGGACACCGTCCTGAAGAAGTTCCAGCGCGGTCAGCGGTACAAGGTGACCGACGCCGACCTGGCCGACATCCCCGCCGGTTCCAGCCTGGTCGGGGTCAAGCCCGGGATCACGTACACCGTCGAGCAGCTCTGGCAGGGCGTCTTCCTGCGCTCGGGAAACGACGCCGTGCATGTGCTCGCCCATATGAACGGGGGAGTGGCGAAGACGGTCGCCGAGATGCAGGCCAAGGCCGAGGACCTGCAGGCCCTGGACACCCATGTGGTCAGCCCCGACGGCTTCGACCACAAGGGCCAGCTGTCCTCCGCCTACGACCTCACCCTCTTCGCCCGGCACGGACTGAAGAACCCCGACTTCCGCGAGTACTGCCACACCAGGATCGCGAACTTCCCGGCCGGCGGCAGGAAGACCTTCCAGATCCAGAACACCGACCGTCTGCTCACCGGCGCGTGGGGCCTGAAGACGTACGACGGCCTCATCGGCGTCAAGAACGGTTACACCAGCAACGCGGGCAACACCTTCACCGGTGCCGCCACCCGCGGCGGCCGGACCCTGCTGGCCACCGTGATGCACCCCAAGGCCGGCTCCAACGCCGTCTACGAGGAGACGGCCGCACTGCTCGACTGGGGCTTCACGCACGGCGGTTCGGCCGAACCGGTGGGCACGCTGGTCGAGCCGATCAGCGAGGGCGGGGCCAGGGTGACACCCACCCGCAAGACGGCACAGGCGGCGGCCGGTGCCCCGGGCGCGGGGTCGGACGACCCCTCGGCCTGGCGGCTGCTGGAGGGCGCGGGCGGCACGATCGCCCTGCTCGCGGGCGGCGTCTGGGCGCTGCGCAGACGCGGCAAGGGCGGCGGCAGACACGCCAACTGACGGGCCCGGCAGCCAACCGACCGACGAGTCAGCGGACTGACGTTCGCGGCAGCCGTTCCCTGCACCGGTGCGTACCTCGCGGTCCCACGCGAGATCCACCCCCACCCGATGCGATGGAACGGCTGCCGCCTCCCCCCTCGGTTTGGCCTACGGAACTGCACTCCCCCAAGTGTGAAGCTCTTGTGGAGGAGATTTGAGCATAAGTCCACGACCGGCTGCAATGGTCCGGACGCACTAATTCCGCTTGTGCAAGTTGACGATTTGAGGATCCGCAGGTCCGGTCAGCCCCGGCCCACATACGGCATCGCGGTCGCCAGAACCGTCGCGAACTGCACATTCGCCTCCAACGGCAGCTCGGCCATGTGCCGCACCGTGCGCGCCACATCGGCGACATCCATCACCGGCTCGGGCGCGATCTCGCCGTTGGCCTGCAGCGCTCCGGTCTGCATCCGCGCGGTCATGTCGGTGGCCGCGTTGCCGATGTCGATCTGCCCGACCGCGATGTTGTAGGGCCGCCCGTCCAGCGAGAGCGACTTGGTGAGCCCGGTCAGCGCGTGCTTGGTCGCCGTGTAGGCGACGGAGTGCGGCCGAGGCGTATGGGCGGAGATCGAACCGTTGTTGATGATCCGTCCGCCCTGCGGGTCCTGCGCCTTCATCTGCCGGTAGGCCGCCTGCGCGCACAGGAACGCCCCGTTGAGGTTGGTGTCCACCACATGCCGCCAGGCCTCGTACTCCAGCTCCTCGACCGGCACCCCGCCGGGGCCGAACGTCCCCGCGTTGTTGAACAGCAGATCCACCCGCCCGAACCGCTCGACCGCGGCGGCGAACAGTGCGGCCACGTCCTCCGGTCGTGAGACGTCGGTCCGTACGGCGAGACAGGAGCCGCCCGGCACCAGCGCCGCCGTCTCCTCCAGCGTTTCGGGGCGCCGCCCCGCCAGCGCCACCGACCAGCCCGCGCGGAGCAGCTCCACGGCAACCGCCCGCCCGATGCCGGAGCCGGCACCGGTCACCACCGCGACCCTCGACCGCCCGCCGGTCCCCTGCTTCTCAGTCTCCATGGCATTCATGGGCCCGCAGCGTAGGCGAGGGTCCGGCATACGGGACGAGACCGTCCGCCATCCGGGTCCTGGCGGCGGGAGGGACAAGTGACATTCGGCACTGTGTGCGAGCTGAGACCATAGGGGGGAGCACTCGGAGAGGGAGGGGCGCATGCCCGAGCAGGGGGCGTCGGCACCGGACATGTCGACACCGCACATACAACAGGCGGCCGGACCGGGAACGGAACCGGCCGCCGCCCGTACCGTTCCCCGTACCGGACTGCTTGTCACCCTGATCCTCGGCGGCCTCACCGCAACGCCCCCGCTGGCGATGGACATGTACCTGCCGTCGCTCCCCGAGGTCACCAACTCCCTGCACGCACCCGCGGCCACCGTCCAGCTCACGCTCACCGCCTGCCTGCTCGGCATGGCGCTCGGACAGCTGGTGGCCGGACCGATGAGCGACCGGTGGGGCCGCCGTCGGCCCCTGCTGATCGGCATGATCGCCTACGTCGTCTCGACCGTCCTGTGCGCCTTCGCGCCGACCGTCGAGCTGCTGGTCGCGTTCCGGCTCGCGCAGGGGCTGGCGGGCGCGGCGGGGATCGTCATCGCGCGCGCCGTGGTCCGCGACCTGTACGACGGCGTGGCGATGGCCCGCTTCTTCTCCACCCTCATGCTGATCGGCGGGGTCGCCCCGATCGTCGCGCCACTGATCGGCGGGCAGATCCTGCGGGTGACGGACTGGCGGGGTGTGTTCGTGGTGCTCACGGTGGTGGGCACCGTGCTGACCGCCTTCGTCTGGACGAAACTGCCGGAGACCCTCCCCGCGGCCGAGCGGCACGGCGGGGGAGTGGGCGAGGCGCTGCACTCGATGCGCCGCCTCCTCGCCGACCTGCCCTTCACCGGTTTCATGCTCACCGGCGGGTTCGCGTTCGCGGCACTGTTCGCCTACATATCGGCCTCGCCGTACGTGATCCAGGAGATCTACGGCGCCTCCCCGCAGACGTTCAGCCTGCTGTTCGGGCTGAACTCGGTGGGGCTGGTGGCCGTGGGCCAGATCAACGGAAAGCTGCTGGTCGGAAGGGTTCGCCTGGACCGGGCGCTGGGCGCGGGCCTGCTCGTCGTCATCGCCGCCGCGACCGCCCTCCTGCTCATGTCCACCGGAGTCTTCGGCAAGGTCGGCCTGGCGCCCGTCGCCGCGGCCCTCTTCGTGCTGATGTCCGCGATGGGAGTGACCCTGCCCAACGCCCAGGCCCTCGCCCTGATGCGCACCAAGCACGCGGCCGGGTCGGCGTCCGCGCTGCTCGGCACCTCCTCGTTCCTCATCGGCGCCGTCGCCTCCCCGCTGGTCGGGGTCGCCGGAGAGCACACCGCCGTCCCGATGGCCGTCGTCCAACTGGCCGCGGCGCTGGTGGCACTGGGCTGCTTCGTGGGAATGTGCCGACGCCGGAGCGGGCGTACGAGCGTGGAAGGAGCGGGGAGCTGAGCGCACCGAGACTGCGCAGGGACAGTCCCGAGCGGGCCGGACTCGACCCCGGCGAACTCCGCCACCTCGTCCAGGAGGTCCACGACCTCACCACCGGGGACCGCCCCTGGGCCGCGGGTACCGTCGTCGTCGCCGGGCGCGGGCCGGTGATCGCCGTCGAGGAGGCGGCCGGCTGGGCCGTCAGGTACTCGGCCTACGACCCCGACACGGACCGTGGTGTCGAGCTCCCGCCCTCGGACCGGGTCCCGATGACCGTCGACACACCGGTCGATGTGGCCTCCCTCACCAAGCTGTTCACCGCGGTCGCCGCCGTGCAGCAGATCGAGCGGGGCACGCTCGGGATCGATGCGCGGGTCGGGGCGTATCTGCCCGAGTTCCGTGCGGCGGTCCGGCACGGGATCACCGTGCGGGAGCTGCTCACCCATACCTCCGGGCTGCGGCCCGAACTTCCGCTGTACGACTGTGCCGACGACGCGGAGCGGCTGGAGAGGCTGCGGGCGGAGGTGCCGATCGGGGTGCCCGGCACGTACACGTACTCCGACCTCAACTTTCTGCTGCTCCAGTTTGTTCTGGAACGAGTCTCCGGGCGCACGCTGGACGTCCTGATCCACGAAGGGATCACCCGTCCGCTGGGGATGCTGTCCACGGACTTCGGGCCCTGTCCCGGGGCGGCGGCCACGGAGGACCAGCGGCGGCCGTGGGCCAAGGCCGACCGGGGGATGGTGCGTGGTGTCGTCCACGACGAGAACGCCTGGGCGCTGGGCGGCATCGCGGGCCACGCCGGCCTCTTCTCGACGGGGCGTGACCTGGCGGTGTTCTGCCGCACGCTCCTCGCGGGCGGCTCCTACGGGCCCGCCCGCATCCTGGGCACGGACTTCGTGGAACTGCTGCTGACCCCGCCGGGGCTCGGCTTCGCCGTCGACCAGTCCTGGTTCATGGGGGAGCTGGCGGGGCGGGGGGCGGCGGGGCACACGGGGTTCACGGGGACGTCGGTGGTGCTGGATCCGGCGACGGACACGTTCTTGGTGCTGCTGGCGAATGCGGTGCATCCGCGGCGGCGGGGTCCCGACAGCCGCCCCCGCGCGGCGGCGGCGACGCGTCTGGCGCGGGCGGTGTACCGGGCTTGATCTTTCGCCCCCGCCGCCCCTTCCCGTCCCGACCCGGGGGGCTCCGCCCCCGGACCCCCGCTCCTCAAACGCCGGAGGGGCTGATTTTTCGCCGGCCGGGGCTTGATCTTTCAGCCCGTCCGGCGTTTGAGGACGAGGCCGTTCAGGCCGAAGCGGGGGTCTGGGGGCGGCAGCCCCCAGGGACGGGACGGGTAGGGGCGGCGGGGGCGAAATAGAATCGGTGGGTGAACGACCCCGTAGCCCCGGCCGAAGCCCTGCGCCGCAGTCTTGCCGGCCTCCTCGACGGGCTCCCGCCCAAGCAGGCCGCCCAGGCCGTCGACCGCCTCATCGCCAACTACCGCGGAGCCACCCCCACCGACGCCCCCATCCTCCGCGACCGCGCAGACGTGGCCGCCTACGCCGCCTACCGCATGCCCGCCACCTTCGAGGCGGTGCACGCCGCGCTGGAGGCGTTCGCCGACGCCGTGCCCGGCTGGACACCCGGCAGCCACACCGACCTCGGCGGCGGCACCGGCGCCGCCACCTGGGCCGTCACCGCCACCTGGGACGGCACCCGCCCGGTCACCGTCCTCGACTGGGCCGAGCCCGCCCTCGCCCTCGGCAAACAGCTCGCCACCGCCAACCCCGCCCTGCAGCAGGCCACTTGGCGACGCGCCCGCATCGGCACCGCCCTCACCCTCGACGACACGGACCTCCTCACCGTCTCCTACGTCCTCAACGAACTCACCGAAGCCGACCGCACCGCCCTCGTGGACGCCGCAGCGGCCGCCGCCCAGGCCGTCGTGATCGTCGAGGCCGGCACCCCCGCCGGGTACAGCCGGGTCATCGAAGCCCGCGACCGCCTGATCGCCGCCGGTTTCCACATCGCCGCCCCCTGCCCGCACAGCGCCGGCTGCCCGATCGTCCCCGGCGAGGACTGGTGTCACTTCGCGGCAAGGGTCAGCCGTTCCTCCCTGCACCGCCAGGTCAAGGGCGGCTCCCTGTCCTACGAGGACGAGAAGTTCAGCTACGTCGCCGCCGCCCGCTTCCCGGTCGCCCCGGCGCCCAACCGTGTCGTACGCAAGCCGCAGATCCGCAAGGGCCAGGTGCTCCTGGACCTCTGCGGGACCGAACCCTCCCTCGGCCGCACCACGGTCACCAAACGCCATGGCGACCTGTACAAGGCCGCCCGGGACGCGGACTGGGGCGACCCCTGGCCGCCGTACACCTCTCAGTCGTAGAACCGCAGGCCGTTGCACACGAGCCGGTACCGTCGGTCCATGGTCAAGAAGCCCGCCCCCGACGCCACCCGCCGCAGCGAGAGGTCCCGTCGCGCGATCTACGACGCCGCCCTCGCACTGGTCGGTGAGATCGGCTACCCGAGGACGACCATCGAGGGCATCGCCGCCCGGGCCGGCGTCGGCAAGCAGACGATCTACCGGTGGTGGGGGTCGAAGGCCGACGTCCTGCTGGAGGCGTTCCTCGACCTCAGTGCGCGGGCGGCGCGGGAGGCGGGCCAGGAGCCTTACGTCATCCCGGACACCGGCGACCTCGCCGCCGACCTCAAGGCCGTGCTGCGGATCACCGTCGACCAGCTGAAGGACCCCCGCTTCGAGGTGCCCTCCCGGGCGCTGGCCGCCGAAGGCCTCGTCAACGAGCAGCTCGGCCGGGAGTTCGTGGCCAAGCTCCTCGAACCCTCGCTCCAGCTGTACGTCGACCGGCTGCGTTCCGCGCAGGAAGCCGGTCAGGTCCGCCCCGAGGTCGACCCGCGCATCGCCCTGGAGCTCTTCGTCTCACCCCTCGCCCAGCGCTGGCTGCAGCACACGGGACCGATCTCGTACGCCTACACGGACACCCTCGTCGAGTACGCCCTGCACGGTCTTGCCCCTCGTACCCCGGATGTCCCTTCTGGCACCCCGGAGCACGGCGCGGTGCGACCATAGGGCATGCTGTTGCGCACGACAGCGAGGCGAGGGTGATGGATGAGCGCGGAGTTGGGCGGCCGGAACGGCCGGCAGGGCAAACTCTCCCAGTGGCTGCGTGGCCGCCGCCCGAAGGAGACCGGCGCCGACGACGCCGGCCGTGAGGCCCTGCTGCTCGCCGCCGCCGGAGCGGGTCTGCCGCTCGCCCCCGCCGCGCATCCCGCCCCCGGCTACCGCTGCTCCTGCGACCGCGTGGGGTGTCCCACACCGGCCCGGCATCCGGTGTCGTTCGCCTGGCAGACGCAGTCCACCACCGACCGCGCCCAGATCGAGCGCTGGGCGCGCCACCAGCCGCAGGCCAACTTCATCACCGCGACCGGCATGGTGCACGACGTGCTCGACATGCCCCTGGAGGCGGGCCGGGAGGCCTTGGAGCGGCTGCTTGCCGCCGGCATCGAGGTCGGACCCGTCGCCGAGAGCGACGACGGGCGCCTGCTGTTCTTCACCCTTACCAGGGGTACCCCCGAGGACGAGGACGAGTGGTGGCCGTGCGAGCTGGACTGCCATCCGGAGACGATGGACGAGCATCCGGGGCTGCGCTGGCACTGCCGTGGCTCGTACGTCCTGGTACCGCCTGCCCGGTTGCCCGGCGACCAGAGTGTGCACTGGGTACGGGGGCTTGAACATCCGCTGCCGGATCCTCTGAGCCTGCTGGAGATTCTCACGGACGCCGGTGCGCGGTATGCGGGTGAGGAGCCCGACCACGCGGGTGCGGCCTGGCCCCTGCGGCACTGAGCGTAAGGGGCGCTCCCCAACCGCAGCCGCCTACGAACCCTGTGCGGATGTCAGGCCCTCCAACCGGGCCAGGACCGACACCTGGTCGCTCCCCGCGCCCCGCTGTGGGTCCAGGGCAACCCCGTTCGACATGTACTCCAGCGTCAGCGACTGCTTGACCTCGCCGGTGGTCAGTGCCTTCACGCTTGCCGTCTGTGCGGGGATCGAGGTGCCCTCGGCGGCGGTCTGCTTCTCGTAGCGGCGGTTGGTGAAGAAGACCAGTGCACCGCCGTCCGCCGTGCGCAGTGCCAGGGGGGCGTAGCTGCCGCTGATGAGCGGCTCGTCGATGAACTGCGTGACCAGACCCGGCTTCTTGGACAGCTTCTTGCGCTCGGCGCGCCACTGGTCGGTGTGCGGACCCGGGGCGAAGACCTTCCCGCCGTTCTTCAGGTAGGACGCGTAGTCCTTGCTCAAGTCCCCCGGCGGGACGGCGAATTCGATGGAGTTCGCCGGTACGGCCTCGGCCCAGCCGGCCGCGTCCTTCTTCACCTTCGGCAGCGTGCCGGGGCGGATGAGCGTCAGATACGCCACCTTCCACGGCCGGCCCAGACCGTCGCGGTGGAACACCAGCAGCCAGTGCAGATTGCCGCCCTTGTTGCCCTGGGCCTCCGCGACGAACCAGCGGGGCCAGCCCGCCTTCTTGGGGATCGTGTACGTCACGTCGGTCAGCTGCAGCGGTGTGTGCGCCGGATTGCCGGACGGGCTGAGCGTGTGACCGGCCTTGAGGCGGGCCGCGTCGATGTCGCCCAGGGCGCCGGTGACATGGTCGGCGTCGAGCGAACTGTCGTACGCCTTGTCCGCCTTGTTGTACGCGGACGTGAACTGCTCAAGCGCCTTGGCCGCTTCGGCGCGGGTGGAGGAGGGGAGCACCTCGCGCTCCCCGTGCACCACCACACAACCGCTCGCCGTCAACGACAAAGCGGTCACCGAGGCCGCAATCAGTGCGCTTCGCTCAAGCCTGCGGAGCCTTCGAGGGCCGCGATCCCTGCTCATCAGGTGTCTTCACCTTCCCCTTCCCGGAGGCGAACCCTACCGGGGCGAAGAACAGCGCGAGCGTCGGGATCAGGTACAGCAGCCACACCGTGACCTGAAGGACGGTCGGGTCCGGCTGGAAGTTGAAGACGCCCTTGAGGAGGGTGCCGTACCAGCTGTCCGGCGGGATGGTGTCGCTGATGTCGAACGCGAGGTGCGTCAGGCCGGGGATCCAGTCGGCCTCCTGGAGGTCGTGGAAGCCGTACGCCAGCACGCCCGCGGCCACCACGACCAGCATGCCGCCGGTCCAGGTGAAGAACTTCGCGAGGTTGATCTTCAGGGCGCCGCGGTAGAACAGCCAGCCCAGGAAGACCGCGGTGGCCAGGCCCAGCGCCACGCCGATCAGGGGGCGCGGGGTGCCGTCGCTGGCCGCGTGCACCGAGGCCCACACGAACAGGGCGGTCTCCAGGCCCTCACGGCCGACGGCGAGGAACGCGGTGGCGACCAGGGCGCCCGTGCCCATGGCGAGGGCCGCGTCCAGTTTGCCGTGCAGCTCCGACTTCAGATGCCGGGCGGTGCGCCGCATCCAGAACACCATCCACGTCACCAGACAGACGGCGACGACGGAGAGCGAGCCGCCGAGGGCCTCCTGCGCCTCGAACGTCAGCTCCTGGGAGCCGAATTCGAGGATGCAGCCGAAGCCCATCGCGATCAGTACGGCGATGGCGATGCCGATCCAGATGGGCCGGATGGCGTCCCGGCGGCCCGTCTTGACCAGGTAGGCGATCAGGATGCAGACGACCAGGCTGGCTTCGAGCCCCTCGCGCAGACCGATCAGGTAGTTGGAGAACACGGCTCACGCCTCCTTGGAGAACAGCGTGCTGCCCCACCAGTCGTCCTTGTCACGGACGCCGGGCGGAACGGCGAACACCGCCGAACCCACGTGCTGGATGTACTCGTTGAGGGCGTCGGTCGCCGACAGCCTGCGCTGCAGCGGGATGAACCCGTTGCGTACGTCCCGCTGGTAGGCGAGGAAGAACAGTCCCGCGTCCAGCCGGCCGAGGCCGTCGGTGCCGTCGGTGAAGGAGTAGCCGCGGCGCAGGATCGTGATCCCGTTGTTGGAGTCGGGGTGCGCGAGCCGGACGTGCGCGGTGGGCTTCATGGCCTTCAGGAACGGCTTGTCGTGCTCCTTGGCCTTGCCGACCGGAGCGCCCTCGCCCTTGTCCCGGCCGAAGACGTCCTCCTGCTCCTGCAGCGAGGTGCGGTCCCAGGTCTCGATGTGCATGCGGATGCGGCGCGCGACGAGATACGAACCGCCGGTCATCCAGTCGGGACCGTCCTTCTCGCCGACCCACACGAACTTCTTCAGACGGTCCGTCTCGGTGCCCGCGATGTTGCGGGTGCCGTCCTTGAAGCCCATCAGGTTGCGCGGGGTCTGCGCGTCCGGGGTCGTCGAGGAGGTCTTGCCGAAGCCCAGCTGCGACCAGCGGATGTTGACCTTGCCGAAGCCGATGCGGGCCAGGTTGCGGATCGCGTGCACGGCGACCTGCGGGTCGTCCGCGCAGGCCTGGATGCACAGGTCGCCGCCGGTGCGGTTCTTGTCGAGGTTCTCGCCGGGGAACTGGGGCAGGTCCACCAACGCCTCCGGGCGGTGGTCCTTCAGCCCGAACTTGTCGAACAGCGAAGGCCCGAAGCCGATCGTCAGCGTCAGCCGCGAGGGCTTGAGTCCCAGCGCCTCACCGGTGTCGTCCGGCGGGGCCTCGGCGAGACCGCCGTACGCGCCCGCCCCGACCGCCTTCCCGCCGGTCATCCGGCGCGCGGCCGCCGTCCAGTCCTTCAGCATCTGCACGAACTCGGCGCGGTCGTCCGTCTGTACGTCGAACGCGGCGAAGTGCAGTCGGTCCTGTACGGGCGTGGCGATGCCGGCCTGGTTCACGCCGTGGAAGGCGACCGCGGCTCCGGCCTCGGCGGCTGTCGGGTCCACGTCGTTGCCGGCGCGGGTCATCGCGACCGCACCGCCGGCCGCGGCGGCACCGAGCGCGAGCCCCGCCCCGCCCCAGCCGATCAGCGAACGTCGGGAGGGGGCCTTGGAGCTGCCTGCCTCGGTGGTGGAGGCTTCCTGGGTGTCCGTCATGGTGTTGTCCGTCCCCTACTTGACGACGGCGGCGGCGAGCTTGGACAGCGGCTCCGCGAGCGCGTTGACCGCGTCCGAGAGCTCCTTGCGCTGCTCCTCGGTGACCTTGTCGTACGACACGAAGCCGTCGGAGGTCTTGTCCGTGCGGTACTTGTCGAGCAGCGTGTTCAGCGCGGCGAACTGCTTGTCGAGCTCGCCGGTCAGCGCCTTGTCGTTGGTCTGTGCGACCGGCTTGAGCAGCTCGTAGGCCTTCTGCGCGCCCTCGACGTTGCCCTTGAAGTCGCTGAGGTCGGTGTGCGAGTAGCGGTCCTCCTCGCCGGTGACCTTGCCGGTGGCGACCTCGTCGAGGAGTTCCTTGGCACCGTTGGCCATGGAGGTCGGGGTGATCACGGCCTTGCCGACCCGCTGCTGCCAGTCCTTCAGATCGGTGACCAGCTGGTCGGCGAGGGTCTTCTGCTCGGCGCCGATCTTCTTGTCCTGCCACAGCGCCTTCTCCAGGGCGTGCCAGCCCGTCCACTTCTGGCCCTTCTCCAGGCCGTCGGCGCGGGTGTCCGTCTTCGGGTCGATGTTGCCGAAGGACTCGGCGATCGGCTCGGTGCGCTCCCAGCCGACCCGGGAGGGGGCATAGGCGTCCTGGGCGGCCTTGAGGTCGCCGGCCTTGACGGCCTTGGCGAAGACCTCCACCTTCGGGATGGTCGCGTCGGCCTGCTCCTGCGCCCACTCGCGGTAGTCGGCAACGGCCTTGTCCAGCTTGGGGTTCCGCTTGGCGGTGGCGCCGGCCCCGGTGACGGTCAGCTTCTGCCGGACGCCGTGGCCCTTCATGCCGGGCCGGCAGGCGATCTCGTACTCGCCCGCCTTCACCTCGGCGGTCAGCGTGTACTTCGTACCGGACCCGATGTTCTCCTTCTCGGAGACGATCCGGTCGTCCGGGAAGAGGATCTCGACCTCGGTCGCCTGGGAGCCCTTGTTCTCGATCTTCAGTGTGACCTGTCCGGCCGGCACCGACTTGGTGGAGGTGTCGCACTTGGAGTCGGCCGCGGTCACCTGGATCGCGGCGTCACCGTCGCCCTTGCTCTTCTCCGTGCACCCGGTCACGGCGGTCAGCGCCGCCGCGGTGGCGACGGCGGTGACGACGGAGAGTCTGGCGGCTCGCATGCAGGCTCCTGAGGCTGGCGAAAAATCGCGTGTCGAGCCTCACCCAGGATTGGTGAGGCTCGCCTAACTTATCTAAGGCTTGCCTGCGTAATACCCAGCCATGCGGTGATTCAGCTCTCATGGACGGTGTATGAGCACGGCGCGATCACGGTGACTCAAAACGAATCCCAAGGGAAAGTCAAGGAATGGTCAAGTGGTATGCCGCAGACGGTGTGCACGGGAGTGCGTAAGACTGTGCCCATGAACAGGGGACGCCGTGAACTCCTCGGGCCGGGGCGGCTCGTACTGCAGGTGCAGGACCGCCCTGACCCGCCGTTGCGTTTCGAGACGGCGGGGGACGGCCGGATCCTGCTGCGGCAGGAGGAGCGACCCGTGCTGCTGGGCCGGACGGCGGGCGACGGCTGCTGCAGGGAGCTGTATCTGCACGGCCTCGACGGCTACCGCTCACCGCTCCCGCCCCTGCGCTCGACGTTCATGCGGTCGTCGGTCAACTGGGTTCACCAGTACGCCCGTTGGCTGGAGGAAGCGGACGGAACACCGTTCCAGGACGGACGCTGGGAACTGGCCCACCGGCCCGTCTTCCAACCGGGAGTCTGGACCGAGGACTTCCCACGGGACTGGCCGGCCGCCCGGCTGGACCTGTACTGCGGGGGAGGCTGGCACGGCGTCCTGCCCCTGCGCCGGCTCTCACCCCCGGACGCGGCGCGCGTGAAGGCGTACCGCAAGCACGCCCGCGAGGGCACCCTCGCGCCCGTACTCCTGTGGTGGGTGACCTTCCTCGACGGCTGGGTCATCCTCGACGGCCACGACCGGGCGGTGGCCGCGCTCGCGGAGGGTCGGACGCCGGAGGGCGTGGAGCTGAGCCGGGTCCCGGACGAGGAGGACTGGCGTCGAGTGGCGGACGAGGTGACCGAGGGGCACGAGCACCGCATGGCGCAGCTGGCGGGCCACCCCGACGAGCCCGGTGTCGACCGCCGGCGGGCCACCCTGGAGCGGGCGTACGCCGAGACCCTCGCCACCCTCCCCTACGGCGTGGGCCCCACCCCCTTCCTGCCCCTCTCCGGTGGCCCCGCCACCTGGGAAGACCTCGCAGCCCGGGCAATGTTTCAATGCCCCCGTGACTGACTACGACGTGCTCCGCGTCTTCTGTGCCCCGAACGGCGGCTACGGCAACGAACTCGGTGTCGTCCGCGAGGGATCCGTCATGCCCGACCGGGCGGAGCGGCAGGCGTTCGCCGCGAAGCTAGGGTTCAGCGAGACCGTGTTCGTCGACGACCCCGAGCGCGGAGTCGTCGACATCTACACCCCCACCCTGCGCCTGCCCTTCGCCGGCCACCCCTGCGTCGGTGCGGCCTGGCTCCTCGACGTGGACGAACTGGTCACCCCGGCCGGGCTCGTCGGGGCGCGCCAGGACGGGGAGTTCAGCTGGATCGAGGCCCGCGCGGAGTGGGCCCCGCCGCGCACCTTGCGCCAGTACGCCACGGCCGCCGAGGTCGACGACCTGCCCGTCCCGCCGAAGGGGGAGTGGATCTACGCCTGGGCCTGGGAGGACGAGCCGGCGGGACGGGTGCGCGCGCGTGGGTTTCCCGGCCGGGACGACGGCATCGACGAGGACGAGGCCACCGGGGCGGCCGCGCTGCTCCTCACCGAGCGGCTGGGTCGGGCGCTGAACATCACCCAGGGGGCGGGGTCGCAGATCCTTACGGCTCCGCAGCCGTACGGGTGGGTCGAGATCGGGGGGCGTGTGTATCTGGAGCGTCAGCCGGAACGCTAGGGCCCGCTCCCTAGGCGCTCAGCGGGAACTCCTCTCCCAGGGCCCGGAACACCGCCGTGTTCAAGGCGAACGCCTGCTTGCACTCTGCGACGATCCGCTGCTTCTCCAGGTCGTCCGCCCGGATCCCGTCCAGCAGTTCCCGGTAACCCCTCTTGAAAGCAGCCGGGTTGGTGATTCGCTCGAACACGTAGAAGCGGACCCCGTCGCCCTTCCGGTCGAAGCCCCACGTCTTCTCCGCCTTGTCCCGGATGATCTGGCCGCCGGAGAGGTCCCCGAGGTAGCGGGTGTAGTGGTGGGCGACGTAACCCGCGGGCCACTGCTCCGCACACTCCCGGACGCGGGCCGCATACGCCTTTGTCGCCGGCAGCGCGGCCAGCCCCGCCCGCCACCCGGCACCCCGCAGATGGGCCAGGTCCCGCTCCAGCGCCGCCAGCCGGAAGAGTTCCGGCCGGATGAAGGGCCCGGCGACAGGATCGGAAGCCAGCCGCGCGGCTTCGGTCTCCAGAGCCTCGTAGACGAACCACAGCTGCTCGGTGTAGCGCGCGTATGCCTCCACGCCCAGCCGGCCGCCCAGCAGGTCGCTCATGAACGTCGAGGTCTCCGCCTCCGTGTGCTGCTCGTGGGACGCGGTGCGGATGACGGTCGAGAAGGAGTCCATGGGCCCCGTCTTCCAAGGTTGCCGACAAGCTGTCGGTAAAAGCGTACAAGAAAAGGCCCGCCCCGGCAGCAGGGCGGGCCTTCGAAGATCGCTACGGCAGGGTGAGGATCTCCGCCCCCGACTCCGTCACCACCAGCGTGTGCTCGAACTGGGCCGTCCGCTTGCGGTCCTTCGTGACGACCGTCCAGCCGTCGTCCCACATGTCGTACTCGTGCGTCCCGAGCGTCAGCATCGGCTCGATCGTGAACGTCATCCCGGGCTGCATGACGGTCGTCGCGTGCGGGCTGTCGTAGTGCGGAATGATCAGGCCGGAGTGGAAGGACGAGTTGATGCCGTGGCCGGTGAAGTCGCGGACCACGCCGTAGCCGAACCTCTTCGCGTACGACTCGATGACCCGGCCGATGATGTTGATCTGGCGGCCCGGCTTGACCGCCTTGATCGCGCGGTTCAACGACTCGCGGGTCCGCTCCACCAGCAGCCTCGACTCCTCGTCGACGTCGCCGACCAGATAGGTCGCGTTGTTGTCGCCGTGCACACCGCCGATGTACGCCGTCACGTCGAGGTTGACGATGTCGCCGTCGCGCAGCACCGTCGAGTCCGGAATGCCGTGGCAGATCACCTCGTTGACCGAGGTGCACAGGGACTTGGGGAAGCCGCGGTAGCCGAGCGTCGACGGGTAGGCGCCGTGGTCGCACATGTAGTCGTGGGCCACCTTGTCCAGTTCGTCGGTGGTGACGCCCGGCGCGATGAGCTTCGCCGCTTCCTCCATCGCCTGCGCGGCGATCCGGCCGGCGACCCGCATCGCCTCGATCGTCTCGGGCGTCTGCACCTCCGGTCCGGTGTACGGCGTCGGAGCGGGCTTGCCGACGTACTCGGGACGGCGGATGTTTCCGGGTACGGGACGGGTGGGGGACAGCTCCCCTGGTACGAGCAGCGACTGGCCAGACATGCCAGTGAGTCTAACGAGCGGGCGTGGGGGAACATGTCCGTGGCGAGAGGAGCAGGTCATGCCCTTGTTCAAGAAGCGCACGGTCGGCAAGCCGGGCGAGTGGTACTACTGCCTGGAGCACAAGAAGGTCGAAGAGGGGCCGGAGTGCCCCGCCAAGGACCGTTTCGGGCCGTACGCCTCCCGGCAGGAGGCCGAGCACGCGATGCAGACGGCGCGCGAGCGCAACCTCGAGTGGGAGAACGACCCCAAGTGGCACGACGCCCCTGCCGGAACCCCTGACGACGACTGATCAGGCCTGCGCCGCAGTCTGTGCCGGTGCGGCTGCCGTCCGCTGGTCGCGCAGCCGCAGCGCGTGCTCGTTCGTACGCACGTCGTACGTCATCAGCCTCGGCAGGCACAGCGCCAGCAGCCCCACCGCGCCCGCGCAGAGCAGTCCGCCGGACCAGACGGAGGTCCGTACGCCCCACCAGGCGGCGAAGCCCCCGGAGCGGACCTGGCCGACGGTCGGCCCGACCGAGTACGACAGCAGCTCGATCCCGGCGAGCCGGCCGCGCAGCTCGTCCGGGATCGTCTGGTTCCACATGGCCCCGCGGAAGATCCCGCTGACCATGTCGCAGCCGCCGGCCACGGTCAGGAACAGCAGCACCAGCCATACGTTGCCGACGACGCCGGCGGCCGCGATCGCCAGCCCCCACAGCGCGGCCGACAGCACCACCATCCGCCCGTGCCGGTGCACCCGTGAGGTCCAGCCGCCGGTCAGCCCCACCAGCATCGACCCGAACGGGACCGCCGCGTACATCAGGCCCAGCGCCCAGTTCGCGTTCAGCTCGTCGGCGAGGAAGGGCAGTACGGCGAGCGGCATCGCGAGGAACATCGCGGCGAGGTCGACGGCGTAGGTGCCGAGGAGTTCCTTGCGGCTCCACGCGTAGCGGGCGCCCTCCGCGATGGCCTTCAGCGAGGGCTTCGCGGCCTCGTGGGCGGCGGGGGAGGCGGCGATGCGGACCATAAGAAGCACGGAGACGACGAAGGTCGCGAGGTCCGCGCCGTACGCCCAGCCGAGCCCCGCGTACGCCACGACCACGCCCGCCAGCGCCGGCCCCGCGACGCCGCCGACCGTCCAGCGCAGGGAGTTCAGGGCGGAGGCGGCGGGCAGGTGCTCGTGGGCCACGATCCGGGGCCAGAGGGAGTCGATGGCCGGGCGTTGCACGGAGACGAGGGCGGAGGACAGGGCGGCGACGGCGTACAGCGGCCAGACGGCCGGGTGCGGGAGCAGGGCGTTGGCGAGCAGGGCCGCGCTGAGCAGGCCCTGTCCGGCCTCGGTCCACACGATCAGCTTCCGCTTGTCGAGTGCGTCGGCGAGGGCGCCGCCGTACAGCCCGAACACGAGCAGGGGCAGCAGTTCTACGGCTCCGATCGCGCCGACCGCTGCCGCGGAGCCGGTGAGCTCCTTGAGTTGCACCGGCAGCGCGACGAACGTCAGGAAGCTCCCGAAGTTCGAGATCGTCCCCGAGACCCACAGCCGTCGGAAGTCGCGGGAGTTCCGCCAGGGGGTGAGGTCGGGGAGGAGGTTGCGCAGGACGGTGGTCACGATGGGCCATGGTCTGCGGCGGCGCCCACCACAAGCAACCGTTTTTCGCCCCCGCCGCCCCTTCCCGTCCCGACCCGGGGGCCAGCCCCCGGACCCCCGCTCCTCAAACGCCGGACGGGCTGAATTTTTTCAGCCCGTCCGGCGTTTGAGGACGAGGCCGTTCAGGCCGAAAGCGGGGGTCTGGGGGCGGCAGCCCCCAGGGGACGGGAATGGGAAGGGGCGGCGGGGGCGAAATCCTCGGGCGAGGTCACCAGCGCGCAGGCGGCGGGGCCGTCAGTTGTTCCGCCAGAC
Source organism: Streptomyces longisporus (assembly GCF_039532765.1). NCBI lineage: Bacteria > Bacillati > Actinomycetota > Actinomycetes > Kitasatosporales > Streptomycetaceae > Streptomyces > Streptomyces longisporus. The sequence goes on along the minus strand of NZ_BAAASG010000028.1, from coordinate 105,251 downwards.
GGTACAGGCGATCCCGCAGGCGCCGGTTTCCCCGAGGCGCCGGCAGCGCGTTCTCACCGGCCGCCGCACTCACCAGGTGCTGCACAGTGTCCAGGTCCAGCTCGGACCCCTCCGGGACAGCCAACGATTCGTGAGCCATGGCAGCGAGCTCACCCTCTCCCGCCCCCAGCGCCAACACCGTCGCCCCGGCCCGCCGCACGTCATGCACCCGCTCCAGCAGCGGCCCCTCCGGCCCCCCGGGCGAAACCACCAGCAGCGTCTCACCGCGCCGCGCAGCCGCCAACCGCCCCAGCCCCACCGCCAGATGCGCCGGATCCGACGCACGCGCCCCATGCCGTACGAGCGTAGGAGTCAGCTCCGGCGTCCCCGACCACGCCGCCTCGTCCACCAGATGCGCCGCCAGATGCCACGGCTCGTACTCCTCCGTGCCCACCAGCAGCAGCCCCCCGCCGTGCGACACCACCGACCCGCGCAGCACCCCCGCGAACCGCCGCGCGGCCCCCAACCACTCGGTACCGGCGAGCACTTCACGCAGCAACGCGACACGTACGGCGTCCATGCCTGCGCATCCTGCACCAGTCGGCCACCGGTGACCCGGCGTTCACCCCGAATTCGCCCGACCTGACGACACTGCGCCGACGCCCGCGCCGCGACGACTGCGACGGCTGCCCGTGACGCGGCTCACCTGACCGACAGCGTCCGCCGGGGCGGACGTAAAGTCGGCCCATGACCTCTACCGACAGTGCTGCACAGACCCCCGCGAAGGCCCCCGCCAAGGACCCCTGGGACCTGCCCGACGTCTCCGGGCTCGTCGTCGGCGTCCTCGGTGGGACCGGGCCGCAGGGCAAGGGCCTCGCCTACCGGCTGGCCAGGGCCGGCCAGAAGGTGATCATCGGCTCGCGTGCCGCCGAGCGCGCCCAGGCCGCCGCGGACGAGCTCGGGCACGGCATCGAGGGCGCAGACAACGCCGAGGCCGCGCGCCGCAGCGACGTCGTCATCGTCGCCGTGCCGTGGGACGGCCACGGCAAGACGCTGGAGTCGCTGCGCGAGGAACTGGCCGGCAAGCTCGTCGTCGACTGCGTCAACCCGCTCGGCTTCGACAAGAAGGGCGCCTACGCGATCAAGCCGGAGGAGGGCAGCGCGGCCGAGCAGGCCGCCGCCCTGCTGCCGGACTCCCGGGTCACCGCCGCCTTCCACCATCTGTCGGCGGTCCTCCTCCAGGACCCCGAGATCGCCGAGATCGACACCGATGTGATGGTGCTGGGGGAGGAGCGGGCCGACGTCGAGATCGTGCAGGCGCTGGCCGGGCGCATCCCCGGCATGCGCGGCATCTTCGCAGGACGGCTGCGCAACGCCCACCAGGTCGAGTCGCTGGTCGCCAACCTGATCTCCGTGAACCGCAGGTACAAGGCACACGCCGGGCTCCGCGTCACGGACGTATGAGCGGATGGGGGACACTGGACGCCGTAACGGTGTCCCCCGGCCCGCCGACAGGAGTCGAACGAAATGCCCCGCCTTGGCCTCTACGCCCTGATCGTCTTTGTGCTCGCCGTGGCCGCGGCCGTGGTCTCCTTCGCGCAGGGCAGCTGGCTGGGGATCGTGTGGATCCTGCTCGCGGGGCTGTCCAGCAACATGTGCTGGTACTACTGGAAGCGGGGCCGGGCCGAGCGCCGGTCCTCCGTCACTGGCTGACCGAGCAGAACTCGTTCGTGCCCTGCCAGAAGCGGTAGAGCTCCTGGCCGCAGTACGTGCCGAAGTCGCTGATTCCGAGGCTGCGCAGGATCGCGTCGATCACGTCGAAGAACGCGGTGTTGATCGACGGCACCCACAGCAGCGCGAACACGAACAGCAGGCCGAACGGCGCGAAGGGCTCCACCTGCCGCTTGATCTTGTACGACAGCCAGGGCTCGATGACGCCGTAGCCGTCCAGGCCGGGCACCGGCAGGAAGTTCAGGATGGCGGCCGTGACCTGGAGCAGGGCGAGGAAGGCCAGCGCGAACTGGAAGTCGCGCGGCACACCGTCCAGCGCGTGCAGCCAGAACGGGGCGGTGCACACGGCCGCGAACAGCACGTTCGTCAGCGGTCCGGCCGCCGAGATGAGACTGTGCCGCCAGCGGCCGCGGATGCGGTTGCGCTCGATGAACACCGCGCCGCCGGGCAGACCGATCCCGCCCATGATCACGAACAGCACCGGGAGCACGATGCTCAGCAGCGCGTGCGTGTACTTCATCGGGTTCAGCGTGAGATAGCCCTTCGCGCCGACCGAGATGTCACCGCTGTGCAGGGCGGTACGCGCGTGTGCGTACTCGTGCAGACACAGGGAGACGATCCAGGCCGCCGTGACGAACAGGAACACGGCCACGCCCGGCTGCTCGGCGAACCCGGTCCAGGTGGCCCAGCCCGTGACCGCCGTGACGGCCAGGATCCCCAGGAAGACGGGGCTGATCCGCCGGTCGCTGCGGCTGGTGGTGGCGGTGGTCATGGGACTCCCTGGACAGTGCGTGCACGCGGTGGGACTGCCCGACGGTACCGGGCGTACGTGGAAAACGTCTCGCGGGGGGACGGTGGTTCCGTGCAAGGGTGGGGACATGGGGGATCGGCATGTGTGTACTGCGCGGGCCGGCAGAGAGCACGGTCGCACCGCCCCCTGACCGCGCCGCTCGCCCGGAACCCCATGACCGCCCCCGACGTCAACGGAGACAATGGACCCCGTGCGCTATCGCATCCTCGGCACCACTCAGGCGCTCCGCCCCGACGGCACCCCTGTCCCGGTCGGCGGGGCGCGGCTGCGTGCACTGTTGACCGTGCTGGCGCTGCGTGCCGGGCGTACCGTGCCGGCGGGCGTCCTGGTCGACGAGGTGTGGGACGGTGAGCCGCCCGCCGATGCACCGGGTGCGCTGCAGGCGCTGGTCGGGCGGCTGCGGCGGGCGCTCGGCGCGGACGCCGTCGCCTCCGCGGAGGGCGGCTACCGGCTCGCCGCCCGACCCGACGACGTCGACCTGCACCGCTTCGAGCGGCTGACCGGCGAGGGCATGCGCGCGCTGGCCGACGGTGACCCCGCCAAGGCGGCCGTCGTGCTCGACGACGCCCTCGGCCTGTGGCGCGGGCCCGCCCTGGCCGACCTCCCCGACCGCACCGCGGAGGCGGCCCGCTGGGACACCCGCCGCCTCGACGCCCTGCGCACCCGCCACACCGCCGCCCTCGCCCTGGGCCACGCCGAGCAGTCCCTGCCCGAACTGACCGCCCTGTGCGACACCCACCCCCTCGACGAACCCCTCCAGGCCCTACGCCTGCGCGCCCTCCGCGACGCGGGCCGCACGGCGGAGGCCCTGGCCGCCTTCGAGGACGTACGACGCCTCCTGGCAGACCGCCTGGGAGCGGACCCGGGAAGCGAACTGAGGTCGCTGTACGGGGAGTTGCTGCGGCCGGATGAACGGGGCCGCGGGCTTGGCGCCGACGCTGCGGCGGGTGGTCCCGGGCGGCCCTTCGGCAAGGGGTCGGGGGAGCGGGAGACACGCGTGCACGGTGGCGCCGGTGCCTCATGGGGTGGTCCTGAGGGGTCGGAGGAGCGGCCGTCAGCGGACGATGGGGACTCGTCAGCGCGCGGTCGCGTGACCGGCGTTCCGTCGGGTGGTCCCGGGTGGGATGGCGGTGAGGGGCCGGGAGAGTGGTCGCGGTCGGAGGCGCGGGTGCGTGGCCGCGGTGCTGGTGCGTCGTCCGGTGGTCTCGGGCGGGACGGCGGTGAGGGGTCAGAGGATGGGGGCTCGTCAGGGCGCGGTCGCGTGGCCGGCGTTTCGTCGGGTGGTCCCGGGTGGGATGGCGGTGAGGGGCCGGGGGAGTGGTCGCGGTCGGAGGCGTGGGTGCGTGGCCGCGGTGCTGGTGCGTCGTCCGGTGGTCTCGGGCGGGACGGCGGTGAGGGGGCAGAGGATGGGGGCTCGTCAGGGCGCGGTCGCGTGACCGGCGTTCCGTCGGGTGGTCCCGGGTGGGATGGCGGTGAGGGGCCGGGGGAGTGGTCGGAGGCGTGGGTGCGTGGCCGCGGTGCTGGTGCGTCGTCCGGTGGTCGTGAGCGGTCGGGAGAGCGGGACGCGCGGGCACGTGGGAGGCGTGCCGACGCCCCATCGGACGGCCACGGCTGGAACAGCGCTAGGCCGGCGGTCGGTTGGCGGGATGCCGTTGTCGGCGGAGGTACGGACGGCGCGAGGCCCGGGGCCGCGGTCGGCGGTCTGTCGGGGCAGGGGCCCCTCGTCCATGGGGCGGCTGCCGATGCCGCCCGGCCTCCCGGCAACCTCCGCGCCCGCCTCACCTCCTTCGTCGGGCGGGAGGCCGACATCGAGGCCATCCGGGGCGATCTCGCGGCGGCCCGGCTGGTGACGTTGCTCGGGCCCGGTGGGGCCGGGAAGACGCGGCTGTCGCAGGAGGCCGCCGAGACCGTGCGGTATGCGGCTCGGGACGGGGTGTGGCTGGCCGAGCTGGCGCCCGTCGACGACCCGGACGCCGTACCGGAGGCCGTGCTGACCGCCGTCGGGGCCCGCGAGACCGTGCTGTACGGCGCGGGGGCCGAGGCGATGCGGGCGGCAGGCGCCGAGCGGCACGACGACCCCCTCGAGCGGCTCGCCGAACACTGCGGGCGGCGGCGCATGCTGATCGTCCTCGACAACTGCGAGCACGTCGTCGAGGCCGCCGCCCGGCTGGTGGAGGAGCTGCTCGAACGGTGCCCGGAGCTGACGGTGCTGGCCACCAGCCGTGAACCCCTGGGCGTACCGGGGGAGTTGCTGCGCCCCGTGGAGCCGCTGCCCGAGCCGGTCGCGCTGCGCCTGCTCGCCGACCGGGGCGCGGCCGCCAGGCCCGGGTTCCGGACGGACGAGGATCCCGAGGCATGTGCCGAGATCTGCCGGCGGCTCGACGGGCTGCCTCTGGCCATCGAGCTGGCCGCCGCCCGGCTCCGTATGCTGACGCCCCGCCAGATCGCCGACCGGCTCGACGACCGCTTCCGGCTGCTGACCTCCGGCAGCCGCACCGTCCTGCCCCGCCAGCAGACCCTGCGCGCGGTCGTCGACTGGTCCTGGGATCTGCTCGACGAGGAGGAGAAGGAGGTGCTGCGGCGGCTCTCCGTCTTCGCGGGCGGCTGTGATCTCGCCGCCGCCGAGGCCGTCTGCGGACCCGCGGCCCTGGAAGCCCTTGGTTCGCTCGTCGACAAGTCCCTTGTGGTGGCCTCCCCTTCGGGTGACGGAGGCATGCGCTACCGGCTGCTCGAAACCGTCGCCGAGTACGCGGGCGAGCGCCTCGACGAGGCCGGGCGGCGCCCGGAGACCGAGCGGGCGCACCTGACGTACTACCGCGAACTCGCCCGCACCACCGACCCGTTGCTGCGCGGCCCCGGTCAGCTCACCGCCATCCGGCTGCTGGAGCGCGAGTACGAGAACCTGCGCACCGCCCTGCGCCACGCCGTCACCGAGCGCGACGAACAGGAGGCCCTCTGCCTCATCCTGTCGCTGTCCTGGTACTGGCAGATGCGGGACGCGCGCATCGAGGCCCGCAACTGGTGCGTCGAGGTCATGGCCCTCGGCCCCGACCCCTTCGCCGCCCCCGCCCGGCCCGCCGAACCGCTCTGGCAGCGCTGCACCGACGTCCCGCCCCCACTGTCGGGCGAACTCCTCGCCGAGGCCCGGCGTGGCGTCCACCTCGCCCATCTGGCCTGCATGGACACCGAGTTGGAGGCCTGGGAGTCCCCGCAGGCGAAGGAGAAACTGCGCACTATAACCGAGGTCTACCGGCCCGGCCTCCCGCAGAACTGCCGTACCCCCGGCATCCTCTGGTTCTACGCCGTGATGCTGACCGGCAACGTGGAGCGGCTGCCGGGCATCCTCGACGCGAGCGTCGACACCTGCCGTGCCACCCCCGGCATGGAGTGGGAACTCGCCGCCACCCTGCAGATGCGCGCCAACCTCCTCGCCAACCGCAGCGACTGGGCGGGCGACGCCCGGCGCGACGCCGACGAGTCGCTGGAGATCTACCGGCGGATCGGCGACCTGTGGGGCACCGCCGAGGCGCTGTCCGCCCGCGGTGAGGCCCATGAACGCATCGGCGAGTACGCGGCGGCCGCTGCCGACTACGAGGCGGCGATGGAACGCGCCGAACTCCTCGGCGCCCGCGCCCAGATGGCCGTGCTGGGCGCCCGGCTCGGCAGCGCGCTGCTGGAGGCGGGCGAGACGGAGCGGGGCGAACAGCTGCTGCGCGAGGTGATCGAGCGGAAGGACGGCTCGGGCAACGAGGCCATGCCCGCCGCCCGGATGTTCCTCGCGAGCCGACTGGCCACTGTCGGCCGTATCGCCGAGGCGCGCGAGCAACTGCGGCTGCTGCGCGAGGAGTTCACGATCGCCCACTTCGTCGTCTTCGATGCCTTCATCCTCGGCTCGGAGGCCTTCGTGGAGGCGGCCGACGGCCACTACGAGCAGTCCCTGGACAAGGCCCGGCAGGCGCTGCAACGGGCCGGCGACCCGCTGTCCGAAGCCATAGCCCCACATATGCGCCCCCTGTACCTGGCCCTCGCCGCGATCGGCCTCGCCGGTGCCGACGGCGGCGGCCGGGCCCGGGACGCCGCCCGCTGCATCGGGGCCGCGCGGACCCTGCTGCCGGCCGGCCATGTCGCGACGGCCATGGAGCGCGACGTGTACGCCCGCGCCGAACGGATCGCCCGCGCGGCCCTCGGCGACGAGGCCTACGAGGCCGCCCACGCGGAGGGCGGCGGCCTCTCCGCCGAGGAGGCCGCCGCCCTGGTCTGACGCGGACCGAGGCACACCGGCTGCGTCAGCTCTTGGTACGGAACTTGTGGATCGCGTACGGCGCAGCCACCGCGGTGATCGCCACGGACCAGGCGAGCGTGACCCACAGATCGTGCGCGACCGGGCCGCCCACCATCAGTCCGCGCGCCGCGTCGGCGAGCGTGGACAGCGGGTTGTAGTCGGTGAAGGCCTGCAGCCAGCCCGGCATGTTCTTCGTCGGCGAGAAGATCGACGAGCCGAACTGCAGCGGGAAGAGCACCAGGAAGCCCATCGCCTGCACGGACTGCGCGTTCTTGAGGACCACGCCCAGGGTGAGGAACACCCACATGATCGACGAGGCGAACACCGTGGCGAGTCCGACGGCCGCGAACAGCCCGACCCAGTGGTGGATGTCGAACCCGACCAGCACGGCGACGATCATGAGCACGGTCGTGGCGAACAGCATCCGCGCCAGCTCGACCGCGATCTTCGCGAACAGCACCGAGCCGCGTCCGATCGGCAGGGTGCGGAAGCGGTCCATGACACCGGAGTTGAAGTCCTGACTGAATCCGGTGCCGACGCCCTGGGACAGCGACATGCTCATCATCGCGATCATGCCGGGGATGACGTACTGGACGTACCCGTGCTGCCCGCCACCCAGGGCCAACCCGATCGAGCCGCCGAAGACGTACACGAACAGCAGGGTGAAGATGACCGGCATCAGCAGCGCGTCGAACATCGACTCGGGGTCCTGCTTGATCCACAGCAGGTTCCGGCGGATCAGGGCGCCGGTGTGGCGCAGATGGCCGCGCAGCGGGATGTGCGCGTCGGTGGCCGGAGCGGTGGCGGTTGCCGCGCTCATACGGCGACCTCCTCGAGGGTGTCGGTGGGTGCGGCGTCCTGCGGGGCACTGGCACGGTGGCCGGTGAGGGACAGGAACACCTCGTCCAGGCTGGGCAGTTCGGTGGTGATGGAGCTGATCGTGATGCCCTCCGCGAGGACCACGCCGGCCACCGCGGTCAGCTGTTCGTCGCTGAGGATCGGCACGAGCACGGACCCGCTCTCGGTGTCGACGGTCGTCGAGGCGAGTCCGGTGATGCCGAGGCCGTCGAGGGTGGCGGCGAGCGGCCGCAGCTGCTGCGGGTCGGCGGGGCGCACCCGCAGGGTCCGTCCGCCCACCTTGGCCTTGAGCTCGTCGATCCCACCGCCCGCGATGACCTTGCCGCGGTCCACGACGGTCAGTTCGGTGGCGAGCTGCTCGGCCTCCTCCATGTACTGGGTGGTGAGCAGCACGGTCACGCCCTCGCCGACCATGGCCTTGACCTCGTCCCACACCTCGTTGCGGGTGCGCGGGTCGAGTCCGGTGGTCGGCTCGTCGAGGAACAGCACCTCGGGCCGCCCGATCATCGAGGCGGCGAGGTCGAGGCGCCGTCGCATACCGCCGGAGTAGGTGCTCGCGGGCCGCCTGGCGGCCTCGGTCAGTGAGAACCGCTCCAGCAGCTCGTCGGCACGCGCGCGTGCCTCCTTGCGGGGCAGGTCGAGCAGCCGCCCGATCATGTAGAGGTTCTCCCAGCCGGGGAGCTTCTCGTCTACGGAGGCGTACTGTCCGGTCAGGCCTATCACCCGGCGCAGCTGCCGGGGCTGGTGCAGTACGTCGTATCCGGCGACGGTCGCCTGCCCCGAGGTGGGTGCGAGCAGCGTGGACAGGATCCGCACCAGGGTGGTCTTGCCGGCGCCGTTGGGCCCGAGCACACCCATCACGGTGCCCTCACGCACATCCAGGTCCACGCCGTCCAGCGCCTTGGTCTCGCCGTAGTGCTTGACCAGCCCCCGCACGGTGACGGCGGCGTTTCCGCCGCTGGGGTCGTTGTCGATTCGCGTCATGCCACGAAGGTGACAGCCCCGACCGACAAACGACCGACAGCCCACCGACACGGCTTTGTCGGCGCCTACAGACCGCCGACAGTTTCGCCCCCGCCGCCCCTACCCGTCCCTGGGGGCTGCGCCCCCAGACCCCCGCTTCGGCCTGAACGGCCTCGTCCTCGAACGCCGGACGGGCTGAAAAGATCAACCCGGCCGGCGAAAAATCAGCCCCTCCGGCGTTTGAGGAGCGAGGGGTCCGGGGGCGGAGCCCCCCGGGTCGGGACGGGAAGGGGCGGCGGGGGCGAGAAAAAACGGCAGCCCGTCGACGGGGGAAGATCGACGGGCTGCCTCTGTGCCGCTGTGGCTCTAGTGGACGGAGTTCTCCTCCGACGGGAACACCCCGCCGACCACGTCCTCCGCGAACTCCTTCACCGCGTTCCCCATGACCTCACGCAGGTTGGCGTACTTCTTGACGAACTTCGGCACCCGACCGGAGGTCAGCCCCAGCATGTCCGTCCACACCAGCACCTGCGCATCCGTCTCGGGTCCGGCCCCGATCCCGACGGTCGGAATGTGCAGCACCCGCGTCACCTCGGCCGCCAGCTCCGCCGGCACCAGTTCCAGCACCACCGCGAACGCCCCGGCGTCCTGCACGGCCTTCGCGTCCCGCAGCAGTTGCTGCGCCGCCTCCTCGCCGCGCCCCTGCACCCGGTAGCCCATCGCGTTCACGGACTGCGGGGTCAGCCCGATGTGGGCCATGACCGGGATACCGGACTCGACAAGCAGCCGGATCTGTTCGTGCGACCGCTCCCCGCCCTCCAGCTTCACGGCACCCACCCCGGCGTCCTTCACCAGCCGGGTCGCCGAGCGCAGCGCCTGCACCGGACCCTCCTGGTAGGAGCCGAAGGGGAGGTCGCCGACGATCAGGGCGCGCTGCGTACCGCGTACGACGGCCGCGGACAGCATGGTCATCTCGTCCATGGTGACGGGCACGGTCGTCTCGTACCCGAGGTGGCAGTTGCCCGCCGAGTCGCCGACGAGGATCACCGGGATGCCGGCCTCGTCGAAGACGGACGCGGTCATCGCGTCGTAGGCGGTGAGCATGGGCCACTTCTCGCCGCGTTCCTTGGCGAGGGCGATGTCGCGAACGGTGATACGGCGTGTGCCCTTGCCCCCGTACAGCGCCTTGCTGCCGTCGGAGGGCCTGTTCTGGACAGTCTGGGCAGCCGAAAGCTGCGTCATTGCAACGGCTCCTTCAGTCATCTCGAGGCGCCCTGACGGCGTCCCCGGATCACTCCCATGGTGGCACTTCGTGCCAGCCAGGGCCAGAGGGAACTCCGTCACGTAGGCACGGATGCCGTAGGCACCGGCGGGCGTAAGGTCCAGGTAAAAGATTTACGATACGGCACCGTCTCGTATCGGAATTCGCCTAGCCTGGAGGGCATGACGACTCCACCCGTTTCCGCACCCCGGATACCCGAGGCGGTGCACCGGCGTCGCTGGGCCATCCTCGGCGTCCTGATGCTCAGCCTGCTGATCGTGGTGCTCGACAACTCGATCCTGAACGTCGCCATCAAGACGATCTCCACCCCGGCCCCGACCGGGCTGGGCGCCACCCAGAGCGAGCTGGAGTGGGCGATCAACGCCTACACGCTCGTCTTCGCGGGTCTGCTGTTCACCTCGGGCCTCATCGGCGATCGGGTGGGCCGCAAGAAGGTGCTGCTCGGCGGTCTCGTCGTGTTCGGCGTCGGCTCCGCGCTCGCCGCCGAGTCCGGCTCGCCCGGCCAGCTGATCGCCTACCGCGCCCTGATGGCCCTCGGCGCGGCCTTCGTCATGCCGGCCACCCTCGCCGTCCTCATGAACGTCTTCGAGCGCGAGGAGCAGCCCAAGGCCATCGGGATCTGGGCCGGCGGCGTCGGCCTCGCCATCGCCATCGGCCCGATCACCGGCGGTGTCCTCCTCGACCACTTCTGGTGGGGCTCGGTCTTCCTCATCAACGTGCCGATCGTGCTCCTCGCGCTCGCCCTGATGATCTGGCTCGTCCCCGACTCCCGCGACCCGCGGCCGGGCCGGCTCGACCCCATCGGCGTCCTGCTGTCCGTCGTGGGCCTGGTCCTGCTCGTCTACGGCATCATCAAGGGCGGCGAGCTCGCCGACTTCACGGACGCCCAGGTGCTGTCGACCATCGCCGCCGGTCTCGTCGTACTCACCGCGTTCGTCGTCTTCGAGAAGCGCAGCGACCACCCCTCGCTCGACGTGACGTACTTCAAGAACAAGGTGTTCTCGGCCGCCATGGCCGCCATCGCGCTGGTCTTCTTCGCGCTGATGGGCGTCACGTTCTTCGCCGTGTTCTACACCCAGAGCGTGCGCGGCTACTCGCCGCTGCAGTCCGGTCTGCTGATGCTGCCGCTGGCCGCCGCGCAGATGATCTTCGCGCCGCGGGCCCGGCTGATCGTCGACCGGTTCGGCAACAAGGTCACCACCGGGGTCGGACTGCTGCTGCTCGCCGGGATGCTCGCCGCGTTCGCGGGCTTCGAGGCGGACACCCCGATCTGGGTCCTGGAGGTCGTGTTCTTCCTCATGGGCGCCGGCATGGCTCACGTCATGACCCCGACCAGCGTCGTCATCATGCAGTCCCTGCCGCGCGAGAAGGCCGGCTCCGCGTCCGCGCTGAGCAACACCTTCCGCCAGGTCGGCGGCGCCCTCGGCATCGCGGTCCTCGGCTCGGTGCTGTCGACGGCGTATCGCACCGGCATCGAGGGCAAGCTCGGCCACCTCCCGGCCGGGCTGCGGGAGACGGCCGGCGAGTCCATCGAGGCCACCCTCGGTGTCGCGGCGAAGCTCGGCCCGCAGGGCAGGGCCCTGGTCGCCCCGGCCAACGACGCCTTCCTGCACGCCATGCACGTCACCGCGCTGTGCGGCACGGTCGTCGCGATCGTCGGGGCGCTCGTGGCCTTCGTGTTCCTGCCCGGGAAGCCGCCGGCCCGTCAGGGGGGCGAGGAGAAGCAGGAGTTGGTGGCCGCGGCGGAATAGCGTCTTCCGCCGCACTGGGGGGCAACGGGGAGAATTGCTCCAGCTCAACGAAGGGACGCAGAAGTGAGCCTCGCCGACAGTCCGGCCCCTCCCGGGGCGCCCGCACGCGGACGCCCCCGCAGTGAGGCGGTCGAACGCGCCGTCATAGAGGGGGTGCTGAAGCTCCTGGAGGACGGCGTCCCGCTCGCCGAACTCTCCATCGAGCGCATCGCCCGCACGGCGGGCGTCGGCAAGGCCACCATCTACCGCCGCTGGAGCGGCAAGGAGGAGCTCTTCGTCGACGTCGTACGCGCCGCCGAGCCCCCGGACCCCGAACTCCCCGGTACGTCCATGCGCGACGACCTGGTGGCCCTCCTGGAGCAGCTGCGGCAGCGCGGCGTCATGACCCGTACCTCGGTGCTCCTGCACAACGTGTTCGCCCAGATGAAGAGCAGCCCGAAGGTCTGGGCCGCATATCACGCCTCCGTCGTCCGGCCGCGGCGCCGACTGCAGATCGAGATCCTGCGCCGCGGCCAGCAGAACGGCGAACTCCGCGAGGACGTCGACATCGAGCTGGTGAACGACCTGTTCGTCGGCCCCATGCTGCTGCGCACCGTCATGCGCCCGGAGGCGGACGTGGAGACCGACCTCTCCGAGGGACTGTCGGAGCAGATCGTGGACACCCTCCTCGAAGGGCTACGACCCGTCAAATCCTCAACCACCTAGCCCGAATGTGCGCGTTGCGTCACAGAGGGCGCTTTCGCGGGTCGCGTTCGGAACTCACCGCGCCGGGTTCGTCGTCCTCGTGCCCGTACGGCCGTCATGCGACGGCAGGGACGGGCTCGATCATCCCCTAGGGTTTCAGATACGGGGGGACGGACGGGTTGCACGGCAGGCAGTGAGGCGACGCGGTATGGCGCAGCAGGCGTATGTGACGGAGACGGACAACGGCGGCTCGGGGCCCGAGCACCGGGGGGACCGGCTTCGGCGCCTGCTCAACCGCATGGTCTCCGGATGGCGGGGCGACCCCAGAATCTGGCGCCGTGGCCTGGTCGTCGCCGCGCTCGGGGTGATCCTGGCCCTGGTGATGCTGCTGCACGCACGCATCCCCAACCGCATCGGCAACCTGGGCAGCCTCACCGAGACCTTCCTGCCCTGGCTGGGTCTCCTGGTCCCGCTGCTGCTCCTGCTCGCGCTGGTGCGCAGGTCGGCGACCGCGCTGATCGCGGTGGTGCTGCCGGCAGCCGTTTGGCTGAATCTCTTCGGCGGATTGCTGACGGACAAGACCGTCGGCGGCGGCGACCTGACCGTTGCCACGCACAACGTGAACGCCGACAACCCCGACCCTTCGGGAACGGCCCGTGAGGTGGCCGCGTCCGGCGCGGACGTGCTGGCCCTGGAGGAGCTGAACCCGTCGGCGGTGCCGGTGTACGAGAGGGCGCTGGCGTCGACGTACAAGTACCACTCGGTGCAGGGCACCGTCGGGCTGTGGAGCAAGTACCCCATGACCGAGGTCAGGGCCGTCGACATCAAGCTGGGCTGGACGCGCGCCATGCGCGCCACGGTGACCACGCCGGAGGGGGAGGTCGCCTTCTACGTCGCCCACCTGCCGTCCGTGCGGGTGAAGCTGGAGGCCGGGTTCACGGCCCGGCAGCGCGACAAGAGCGCCAACGCGCTCGGCGAGGCCATCGCCCAGGAGCCGCTGAAGCGGAAGGTGCTGCTCGGCGACCTGAACGGCACGATGAACGACCGCTCCCTCAACGGCGTCACCTCCCAGATGCGTTCCACGCAGGGCGCGGCGGGCAGCGGGTTCGGGTTCAGCTGGCCGGCCTCGTTCCCGATGGCGCGGATCGACCAGATCATGGTCCAGGGCATCGAGCCGGTGACCTCGTGGACGCTGCCCAGGACCGGCAGCGACCACCTCCCGATCGCAGCCCGTGTGAGCCTCGCCACCGGCTCGTAACCTCCCGGAATACTGGGCCCGAGAGACTTTGTTCCGTAACTGAACTTAAACTGGTACGGAACTCAGCTCTCCCTTTGACCTTGAAAGGAACAGGCCCCTTCATGCCCCTGGCCCTGCTCGCTCTGGCCGTCGGCGCTTTCGGGATCGGCACCACCGAGTTCGTGATGATGGGCCTGCTGCCCGACGTCGCGGACGACCTGCACGTCTCCCTCCCCACCGCCGGGCACCTGGTCTCGGCGTATGCGCTGGGCGTCGTCATCGGCGCCCCGCTGCTGGCCGCGGTCACCGCGCGGATGTCCCGCCGCACGGTGCTGATCGGTCTGATGGCGCTGTTCGTGGCGGGCAACGCGCTCTCCGCCTTCGCCCCCGGCTACGACTCGCTCCTGGCGGCCCGCTTCCTGAGCGGTCTGCCGCACGGCGCCTTCTTCGGCGTGGGCGCGGTCGTGGCGACGAACCTGGTCGCGCCGGAGCGCAAGGCCCGCTCCGTCTCCTTGATGTTCCTCGGCCTCACGGTCGCCAACATCGCCGGCGTCCCGGTCGCCACAGTCATGGGGCAGCACCTGGGCTGGCGGGCCACGTTCCTCGGCGTCAGCGCGATCGGACTGGCGGCGATCGCCTCCCTGGCGGCGCTGATCCCGCACGACCACACCCACGCGGCCCCGGCGACGGGCCTGCGCGGCGAACTGGCGGCCCTGCGCTCCGTGCCGGTCTGGCTGGCGCTCGGTACGACCGTGGCAGGCTTCGGCGCGCTGTTCGCCGCGTACAGCTACATCACGCCGATGCTGACGGACGCCGCCGGGTACGCCGAGACCAGCGTGACGGTGCTGCTGGCGCTGTTCGGTGTGGGCGCGACGGTGGGCAACCTGCTGGGCGGGCGTCTCGCGGACCACTCCCTGCGGAGGACGCTGTTCGGCGGCCTGGTCTCCCTGGCGGGTGTCCTGGCCCTGTTCCCGCTGCTGATGTCGACGCAGTGGAGCGCGGCCCTGGCGGTGGTCCTGCTCGGCGCGGCGGCCTTCATCACCGGGTCGCCGCTCCAGCTGATGGTCATGGAGAAGGCTTCGGCGGCTCCGTCCCTGGCGTCCTCCGCGAACCAGGCGGCGTTCAACCTGGCGAACGCCGGGGGAGCGTGGATCGGGGGCGTCGCACTGGCGGCGGGCTTCGGAGTCACCTCTCCGGCGCTGGCGGGGGCGGGGCTGGCGGTGCTCGGCCTTGCGGTGGCCGGGGCGGCCTACGCGGTGGACCGGCGGCGGGTTCCTGCGGCGGGGCGGCAGCGCGTGGTTGCCTCGCACGTCCCGCAGGAGGCGGAGGCGCTGCACCGCTGAGGGGGCGGGCGCCGGGGCGGATGCTTCTCGTCCCTGCTGGCCTTGCCCGCTTGCGTCCGCGGAGGCCCCGCCCCCTCGACCCGAGCGGGGGCTGCACCTCCGCGCCGGCTTGGCCACCCCGGCGCTTTGGCCACCGCTCGGAGCTCAGGCACCGCCTCGGCGAAGGCGAGGCTTCGGCCGGCGCCGGTGGTGTCCCTCCGGTCCTTCACCGGCAAAGGGACATGCACGGCGCTGAGGACGCCCCCTCGAATTCACCGGCCAGGGGCGCCCTCATCGTTTGATCCACGTCAGCGGACGCTGCCGTACTCCACGGGGAAGTCCGGGGGCCAGGGCTGGGTGAAGTCGAACAGGGACGGGTCCTCGAACTTGCGGTCCGCCTCGCGCCACGCGGGTTCGGCGGAGACGACGAAGCTGTCCCCGTCCGGTTCGATCATCCAGGTGAAGCCCGCATCCTCCGCGGGGAGGCCATGGCGCTCCTTCAGCACTGCGAACTCCGCCTCCGACGCCCGGCGGACGTGGATCCCCTTCTCGTAGATGGGCTTGAGCAGCATGAGCTCCACATGCCCGAAGTGCACCTCGACGCGGGTGTCTGTTCCGTCGACGGCGGTGGCGTCGCTGCGCAGCAGCAACTGACGGTGCGACGCCGCGAAGCTGACCACCCGGAACAGGCGTCCCTCTCGCACGAAATCCGGCATTCTCTGTGTTCTTCCTGTCCTCGAGGTGTGCGGGTCACTGGGCCCAGTCCGGCTTCGGCATGTCTTTGACGAGGCTCGGCGCCTTGTCGCCCGGCTTGGTGAAGTACCAGTCGATGGCGTCGAAGTCCCGACGTCCCAGGATCACCTTGAGACGCAGCGTCGCCATTTCCCACGCGGTGCCGTTGTTGCTTCCCAGCTCTGCCACGGCCCGCCAGTCGCCGCCCACCAACGGCTTCCCGCGCTCGACGAGCTTGTTCAGGGCTTCCGCGGCGGTCTTCGCGTCCGGAACACCGTCCAGTGAAATGCTCAACTTCACCGACCTATTGTCCAGCGCCTTCTCGACGCCGGCCATCCAGATCGGACGCCCGTCACCGTTGGGGGCCGGCCTGCCGAGAAGTTTGTTGTTGAACGTCCGTGCGCCCGGGCCGCTCAGGCCGCCGGTGCCGCCCAGCGTCTCCGCGGCCAGCCTGTCGGAGTACGGATTTATCCCCAGAACAATGTGGTCGCCGTCCTTGACGAGCTCATTGACGATTTGCTCGAGGCACTCGTTGTGCACCAGGACCGGCGTCGACCCCGTGTACACGTAGTACGTGTGGTTTCGCGCGACCTCGAAGTTGAAGACCTCGACGGATCCCTTGACGACCGTGGTGCCAAGGACCTGCGTGGAGCCGCCGTCCCGCGCCTCAAGGGTGTCACCGGCGCGCAGTTCGCCGGCCTCGACCCAACCCCGATCACGTACCCAGAAGCGGTGCGAGTCAGTCGCTTCGACCTGGCCGACGGCGGTTCTGATCCGGATCAGGGAGTTGACGGTGTGACGGAACAGGTTCAACACCGGCTGCAGGGACTTCTTGCCCGTGACCTGGTCCTGCGACCAGACCCGGTCACCGATCTTGATGTCCTCGATGGATTTGGGACCGTTTTCCGTCGCCACCTTGGTGCCGGCCGGGAAGCACCTGGTCAGCGCGAGCTTTGAGGTGATTCCTTCGATGGCGGCGTCGGTGAGACCGGCGGTGCGTAGGGCCTTCCATGCGTCGTCGATGGCGATGCCGGTTCTCATGGCCGCGTCGAAAGCCGTCACGGCGTCCTTGATGGCCTTGACGGCGACGTTGCCGAAGACGAGGGTGCCAATGTCGAAGACGGCCCATCCGCAGTTGCCCAGGGTTCCGCCACCACCTGTGGTGATTCTGTCCCAGCAGCCGGTGAAGTCTTCGGTGAGGGCCTTGACGAATCCCTTGGCGACGGCGTCGTTGAACTCCTGCGGCGTGATCGTGTAGGTGACCTTTTGGGTCTGAGGCTTCAGCTCCAGGCTGTGGAGGAACAGGGTTTCGGACGCGGGACATCCGGACTGCACGTCCGGGATGTCCGTAGCCGTACAGAGGTAGATGTCGACGAAGGGCTTGGCGGTGATGTTCGCGGTGATGACGCAGTCACCGACGTGGACGATGGGGTTGCAGTTTTCCTTGTGCAGGATTTCCGGATCGCCGACGGGTTCCATCCGCGTCTTGTAGAAGACACCACCGACGCCGGCAGCGCCGTTCTCGATCTGGCCGTTGCGGTTCTTGGTTTCTGTTCGCCGGGCCGCGTCCTGGGCTTCCTTGGCGTATTTGGCGGCGTCCTTGGCGGCCTGTTCGGCTTCGGTGGCGGCTGTGTCGGCGCGGTCGGCGGCGGCGCGGGCGTCCTTGGCGTCCTGTTCGGCCTGGGTGGCTGCGGTGCGGGCGGCTTCGGCGTCGAGGGCTGCGGCGTCGGCTGAGTCGCGGGCGTCCTTGGCGTAGCCCTCGGCGTTTCCGGCGGCGGTGTCGGCGGCTGCCGCGTCGTCGGCGGCCTGTTTGTCGTAGTCGATGGTGCGGGCCAGGGATTCCTGGGCTGCTGCTGCGGCCTTGGCGGCGTCGGCCGCGTAGCCGAGGGCCTGCTTGGAGTAGGTGCGGGCATCCGCCGCGTACTGGGCCGCGTTGGCCGCGTGCTGGTAGGCCTCCTTGGCGTCGCCCTTGGCCTGGTCGGCGAGGCTCTTGGCCGCGTCCGCCTCGGCCTGGGCGTTCTTGGCGTGGGCGTCTGCGACCGCCTGCTGCTGGTCGGCTATGGACTTGGACGCCTGGCCGGTCAGGACGACCAGACCGGCGGCGGAGTCGGTGTCGACGTAGGCCGAGCCGAGTTGGATGGCGTCGTTGGCCGGGTTGGCGACCTGTTCGGCTGCCTTGCCCGCGTCCACGGCGGCCTGCGCGGTGACATGGGCGTATCCCGCGGCCTTCGCGGAGGCCGCGAGGGCGTTGCCGGCCTCGGTGTTGGCTGCGTCGGCCTGGGTCTTGGCGTCCTTGGCGTGCGCTTCGGCCTCGTCGGCCAGCTTGACCGCGGTCTTTGCTTCGGTGGCGGCGTCCTGGGAGGCCTTGATGGCGTCGGCTGCGGCGCTGGTGGCGGTCTTCACCGCGGCGTCGGCCTTCAGCTTGTCGGCCTGGGCGGCGTCGGCGTCGGAGCGGGCGCGTTTGGCGGCTGCCTCGGCGCGGGTGGCGGCTGCGTCGGCGTCGGCGGCTGCCTGGGTGGCTGCGTCGGCGTCCGCGCGGGCGTTCTTCGCGGCGGTCTCGGCGTCGTCGGCGGCCTTGTCGGCGTCGTTGGCGGCGGTGCGGGCGGCGGTCGCGGCGTCCCCGGAGTCGAGGGAGTCGGCGTAGGCGTCCTTGGCGTCGGCCTTGGCGCGAGCTGCGGCGGCCTTCTGCTCGGCGTCCCAGGCGTCGTCGCGTTTGGCCTTGGCGTTGTCGCGGGCCTTGACTGCGTCGTCGCGTTTGCCTTCGGCGGTCTTCTCGGCGGCGTCGGCCTTGTCCTTGGCGTCCTTGGCCGCCGTTGCCTGCTGCTGTGCGGCGGTCTTGTCGGCCGCGGCCTCGGCCTGTTTGGCCGCTGCGGTCTCCTTCTCGGCCTTGGCGGTCTTCTCCTGCGCCTCGGCGTCCAGACGCTTGGCGTGGGCATCGGCGGCGGCCACCTTCGCATCGCCCTCGGCCTTGAGCGCGGTGGTGAGCTTGGCCTCGGCGGTTTCCTTGTCGGCCTTGGCGTTGTCCCGGTGGACCTTCGCCGCATCCGCGGCCGCCTTGGCCTGTTCCTCGGCGGCCTTCGCGGCCTCCTTGCGAAACTCCGCCTTGACCTGCGCCGCCTGGGCGAGCGCCCGCTGGGCGATCGTCGCGCTGTCACCGGCCGAGGCGCGGGTTGCGGCCTCGGCCGTCTCGCCGGCCTTCTCCATCGCCTGGAGCGCTGCCACCGCGCCCCGGGTCACTTGTGTCTTCTGCTGACCCACCAGCAGACCACGCCCCCGCGGCGCACCAGCCGCGTCCGCGATGCCGTAGGCGGCCTGAAGAGCTGCGGCCGAGCTGGTTCCGGCCTTCTGCGCGGCTGCCAACTGCGCCTGGAGGACAGCGAGTTGCTTCTTCGCGCCCGCCTGAGCGGCCGAGATGCCGGCGGTGGCCTTGGTGAACTGGGCCTTGGTCGGGTAGTCCAGCTTGTCCGTGCCGTCATGTCCCTTGGGGACGATGCGGATCTTCTGCGCGTCGGTGCCGTTGCAGGTGTACAGCTGGGCGTCGTTGCCGTTCGTGAACGTGTGCAGGTCCAGGCACTTGTCGGTGGCGGCGTTGCGCAGTTCACCGGCGGCGCGGACGTCGAACTGCCACTGCTGCGGCGCGCTGCCGTTGCACGACCAGAGCCGGATCTTCGTACCGTTGGCGTCGTTGCCGTTCTGCACGTCCAGGCACTTGCGCGCGTTGGTGTTGTACAGGGAGTAGCCGCCGTCGTACAGGCCCCCGAACTTCCACTCCTGGGCGGCGCTGTTGTTGCAGGTGTAGATCTGCACCGGGGTGCCGTTGGCCGTCCCGCTGCCCTGGACGTCCAGGCACTTGCCCTGGGCCGCCTCCACCCGCATCACCAGCGAGGAGTCGCCGATCCAGCCGATGCCGCCCGGGGACCAGTAGTCCTGCCAGCGGGTGAGGTGGTCGGCGACCCAGGAGTGCCCCAGCATGTCGCTGAGCGCCTTCGCGCCCTTGGCCAGGGCGTCGACGGCACTCTTGTTCGCGTCCAGGATCAGGTTGCGCTGGGCGGCCTGGGAGGAGACCTCCTGCTGCCACTCGCCGGCCGCGGTGGAGGTGACGTCGCCCAGCACGTTGTCCGGGTCCAGCGGATCACGCCAACCGCACGCCGCGAACCGGGACTTCACGTCCTCGACCGCTATGCGGTACTCCGGAGTGCCGGGCTGCGGAGCGGTACGCGGGAAACCACCCGAGGACAGGAAGATGCGCGCGTCGTCCGCGCCCGCGTTCGTGGCGGGGCCGCCGTGCATCCACTGGAAGGCGCTGTGCTCGGCCAGCGCCCGGTTCCACTCCTGCTGGGTGGTGCCGGCCGGGTCCGGGTCCTTGCCGTAGAGCGGGTTGCCGACGGCGTCGACGGCCTTGAGGGTCGCGTCGTCGGCCTTGGGAGTGTCGTCCTGGTAGAAGTCGTAGTCGTTCATCCAGAACCGGTCGGCGACCCACTTGCCCAGACCCGTCTGATTGTCAAAGCTCTGCTCGCCGTCGGGCGGCCAGTGGAACGCGGCGTCCGTGAACCCGCCCGGAGTTGCCAGGCCGTCGAGAGGCTTCTTCCAGCCGTCCCGCTGAGCAGCGAGATCGTCCGTCTGCTTGCTCGCCGCGTCCCGGTCTTTCTGGTACGCGACAGCAAGCGGCGTCTGCTCCCAGTTCTTCCGGTCCGCCAGGACGTGGAGTTTGTCGGCGGGCTGGTTGAGGCCGTCCTGCGCGGTCGCGGCCATCGACGGCCCGCCGAGCCGCAGCACGTGCGACATCAGGCACTGGTCCTGCCGCAACTGCTCGGCGGAGGTGTCCTGATACCAGGGGTAGGAATCGCTCGCCGGTTCGGCGTGCAGGCCGGCCAGGCTGGGCTGAACCGCCACACCGGCCAAAACGGCCAGCGCGGCAACTGAGGTGACAGCGGACGTGAGTCTTCGTGATCTTCGAGTTCCGGGCAGCCGGAACCAGGGTTTGGGGTGCAAGGAAGCATTCCGTTCTGCATTCAGCCAGGGGTGCAGGCCGGAAAGGCGTATGACGGCATGGCGACGCGACCCCTCCCCGTGAGCGACGGCGTTCCCCCGGTCGCTGACTGATGTGCGCCTACGGAGTGGTCAGGCTCCGCCGATGCGCGGCATCACTGTAGACATACACAGAAGTGTTCGTACAGGTGATTCTTTGTGGTTTCTGTGTACGGACGACTGACCGACTACCGCCCCGGTGTGGCCAGCTCGCACCAGACCGTCTTGCGGTCCCTTCCCTGGTCAACGCCCCAACATCGGGCGAGTATGTCGACCAGGGCCAGGCCCCGGCCGGACTCGGCCGTGCCGGTGGCGGACAGGAGGACCGGCAGGGCGCGCGGGTCGGGGTCGGTGACCTCGATACGGGTGTGGCCGCCGGATGTGCCGGTGACGCGGATCGTCACTGGGGTGCCCTCGCCGAGGTGGTCGATGACGTTCGTCAGCAACTCCGTTACGCACAAGCGGACTTCGAAGTCGTGGGTGCGGAGGTGGTGGCGCAACTCCGGTACGGCCTTCGGGGTGGCGAGCAGGTCGAGTTCGAACGTCACTGCTCGGCTGCCGTCTTCCGGAGAGCGGTGGCCAGCGTCTGGGCCGTTGAGGTGTTGCAGTTCCCGAGTGCGATGAGGCCGGCGGGCGCTGTGTGTGTACCGGCGAAGCTCGGGAGGTCCACGCGCAGGGAGGGCAACGTGATGCCGTGCAGGGCGAGCGCAGTGCGGAGTTCCTCCACGCAGAGGGTCACGTCGTAGGCCGAGGCCGTGGGGGAGTGGTCGGGCATGGGGGCCTTCCTCTTGCTGTGCGTTGTGTGACGAACTCCTCACAGGTTGTCGTTGAGATCGCTACCGTGAAAGGGGTTTCGCGTTCGCGAGCGGGACAGCGGAAGGTGAACGATGGCACGGCGCACGGACATTGACGGCTCGATGAGCGTCCCGACGTTCTACGGCAAGGAGTTGAGGTGGAAGCGGGAAGCCGCGGGGATGTCGTTGGAGGCGTTTCTTGAGGGCAGCTTCTACGGCAAGACGTATCTCAGTGACATCGAGCGCGGCGAGCGCCGGATGCCGTTGGATCTGGCCCGGCACGCGGATCGGAAGCTGAACACCGACGGGTTCTTCGAGCGGAACTGCGAGGATGTGCGGAAGGCGCGGCGCGCCGGTCACGCCGAGTATTTCGAGAAGGTCCTGGACGCGGAGAAGCACGCCCTGACCATCGAGGAGTGGTGCCCGATGCTCTTCCCCGGGCTGCTCCAGACTCCCGCCTACGCCCGGGCCGTCATCCTGGCGGGCCTCCCGCTGTCCGCCGATGCCGAGGTGGAGGAGAAGGTCAGCGCCCGGATGGCGCGCGCCGACCTCTTCGAGGCGGACCACCACACCCCTGAGTACTGGGTGATCCTGCACGAGTCGCTGATCACCGACCCGCTCCTGGCGCCCCAGGGCATGGCAGAACAGCTTGACCGCATCGTCGAGTTGGCAGAGCGTCGCCGGATCACTTCGCAGGTTCTGTTGCGAAAGTGCGTGGCGCACCCGTTCATGACCGGCTCGGCGAAGATCATGACCTTCGCCGATGCCCCGCCGCTGTTCTACACGGAGGCCCTGCACAGCGGTGACACCATCGATGATCCAGCTCTCGTGGGGGACTACCGCAAGTCGTACGATCGGCTCCGGGCCGTCGCGCTGTCACCTGACGCGTCCCTGGACATGATCAAAGCTGCGGCAGAGGACTATCGAAATGGCAAGCGCCCGGATCGACTTGAGTGAAGCGCTCTGGCTCAAGAGCAGCTACAGCAACGCAAGCGGCGGCGACTGCGTCGAAGTCGCCCACAACATCCCTGGCCTCGTCCCCGTCCGCGACTCCAAGGCCCCCCAAGCCCCCGCCCTCATCCTCACCGCCGCCGCCTGGGTGCCCTTCGTCGCCTCGCTCAAGGGGTGAACTGGGTCCGGGGGGCAATCTTCAGCCCGTCCGGCGTTTGAGGACGAGGCCCTCGGGCCGATGGGGGTCTGGGGGCGCAGCCCCCAGGGCCGCACACCCCCACCCACTCGCACCGGGCCACCACCCGCACTGGACTAGTCGAACCGCGAAAGATCCCGCAGCCAAACCGTCGCCGAACCGTCCGACGGCGCCCGCCAATCCCCCCGCGGCGACAGCGAACCCCCCGCCGACACCTTCGGCCCATTGGGCATCGCCGACCGCTTGAACTGGGCGAACGCGAAGAACCGGCGGCAGAAGACCTCCAACCACTGCCGGATCTCCGGCAGGTCGTACGCGACCCGCTTGGCGTCGGGGAAGCCCGGCGGCCAGCCGCCCGCGTCCGCGTCGTGCCAGGCGTGCCAGGCCAGGAAGGCGATCTTCGACGGCCGGAAGCCGTACCGCAGCACGTGGAACAGCGTGAAGTCGTGTAGCGCGTAGGGCCCGATCTTCGACTCGGTCGACTGCATCTCCTCGCCCGGCACCAGCTCCGGGCTGATCTCGGTGTCGAGGATCGCGGCCAGGATCTTCCCCGTCTCCTCGTCGAACTGCCGGCTGCTGATGACCCAGCGGATGAGGTGCTGGATCAGGGTTTTCGGCACCCCGCCGTTGACGTTGTAGTGGCTCATCTGGTCGCCCACGCCGTACGTGGACCAGCCGAGCGCCAGCTCCGACAGGTCACCGGTGCCGAGCACGATGCCGCCGCGCTGGTTGGCGAGCCGGAACAGGTAGTCGGTGCGCAGGCCCGCCTGGACGTTCTCGAAGGTGACGTCGTACACCGGCTCACCCGAGGCGAAGGGATGCCCCATCTCCTGCAGCATCAGCCGCGCCGTCGGCGTGATGTCCAGCTCGGCCGCGGTGACGCCCAAAGAGCGCATCAGCGCGTGCGCGTTGTCCTTGGTGTGGTCGCTGGTGGCGAAGCCGGGCAGCGTCCAGGCCAGGATGTCGCTGCGCGGCCGCCCCGCACGGTCCATCGCCCGCGCGGCGACGATCAGCGCATGCGTGGAGTCCAGGCCGCCGGACACGCCGATGACCACCTTCGGGCCGCCGATCGAGGCGAGCCGTTGCTGGAGGCCCGCCACCTGGATGTTGTACGCCTCGTAGCAGTCAAGGGCGAGACGCTCGGCGTCGGCCGGGACGAACGGGAAGCGTTCCAGGCGGCGGCGCAGCCCGAGGTCCGTCAGCGGCGGGTCGAGCTTGAAGCCGACCGTACGGAAGTCATCGGTCCGCTCCCGGTGCGTACGGCGGTTGTCGTCGAAGGTGCCCATCCGCTGCCGCTCCTGGCGCAGCAGGTCGAGGTCCACGTCGGCCACCGCGTACTCGTCGCCGAGCGGGAAGCGCTCCGTCTCCGCCAGCAGCGCGCCGTTCTCGTAGACCATGGCCTGGCCGTCCCAGGACAGGTCGGTGGTCGACTCGCCGAGGCCGGCCGCCGCGTAGACGTAGGCGGCCAGGCAACGGGAGGACGCCGAGCGGCACAACAGCTTGCGGTCCTCGGCGCGCCCCACCGTGATCGGGCTGCCCGAGAGGTTGACCAGGACGGTCGCGCCGGCGAGGGCCGCCTCTGCGCTCGGCGGCACCGGCACCCACATGTCCTCGCAGATCTCCGCGTGCAGCACGAGCCCGGGGACGTCGTCGGCGGCGAACAGCAGGTCCACGCCGAACGGCACGTCAAAGCCGCCGACCCGGATCGATCCACCGCGCTCGTCCGCCCCGTCGCCGATCTGCCGGCGCTCGTAGAACTCCCGGTAGTACGGCGGATACGACTTCGGCACGACACCCAGGACCCGGCCGCGGTGCACGATCACCGCGCAGTTGTAGACCCGGTTGCGGTGGCGCAGCGGGGCCCCGACGACCAGCATCGGCAGTAGGTCCGCCGACCCCGCGACCACCTCCTGAAGGGCCTCGTCGACCGTGTCGAGCAGGGCGTCCTGCAGCAGCAGATCCTCGATGGAGTAGCCGCACAGCACCATCTCCGGGAAGACGGCGACGGCCACACCCTCCTCGGCGCACCGGCGCGCGTGACGCAGAACCGCTTCGGCGTTGGCGAGCGGCTCGGCGATGACGGTGTGACCCGTACACGCCGCGACGCGCGCGAAGCCGTGCTGATAGATCGACCAGAAGTTCAATTCAGGCACGGGCCCAGTGTAATCGTCAGAGCGACGCGATCGCTGGGCGCGGGGTGTGCGTCACCCCACGCACGCCGAAGGGGCGCGGGATGACCACATCCCGCGCCCCTCTGGGCGGGGCCGCGAAGTCGGTGCGGTTCGACCGCGTCCCAAAGGGGCGCGGGGAACTGCGCGACCAGCCACGACGCACCCGCAGGCAACGCACTGGAGCGCCGAGCTGCCGTTACCGGCAGAACCTCAGGGCTTGCGGTACGAGTCGACGTAGCCGTTCGCGGGCGAGCCCACGCCGGTGACGTCGTCGTAGCCCTTGACCGCGGACAGCGAGCTGTCCTTGCCGAGGCTGCGGACCGAGGTGACGAGACCGCCGGTGGCGTCGTAGCCGTTGGCGAAGTCCACGCGGGCCTCCGCCAGGCCGGAGCCGGTCGGGTTGTCGGTCACGTCGTGGAACACGCCCTTGCCGTACCGGGCGTAGATCTCCGGGTTGGCGAAGCCGAGCGCCTTGCCGTGCGCCTCCTGGGCCAGCGCCTGGACGGCCGCGATGACCGGAGCGGCGAGCGAGGTGCCGCCGATGCGGTACTCGTCGTACGCCTGGGTCTTCCCGTCCGGCAGGGTCTGGGTCTGGCCGACCAGGAAGCCGGTGTTCGGGTCGGCGATCGCCGCGATGTCCGGGACCACGCGGTTGCCGTCGGCGCTGTTGGCCGTGGCGAGCGCGTTCGGGACGACACCCTTCTGGTAGTAGGGCTCGGCGACCGTCTTGCTGGTGCCGCCGCCCGCACCCGAGGTGAACGCGCCGGGGAAGTTGGTCCAGCTCTTGCCGTCCGCGGACAGCAGGGCCTTCTCGGTGCCCCAGCCGGTTTCCCACTGGTAGTTGTTGCTCTTGCCGACCGCCAGCGAGGTACCGCCGACCGCCGTCACCCAGGCCGAGTTGGCGGGGGTGTCGACCTGCTTCGTACCGGTGTTGGCGACCTCGTCGCCGTTGTCACCGGAGGAGAAGTAGAAGCCGATGCCCTCGACCGCGCCGAACTGGAACACCTGGTCGTAGGCGGCCGCGAGGTCCGGCGTCTGGTTGGCCTCGATGTCGCCCCACGAGTTGGAGACGATGTCGGCGAGGTGGTTGTCGACCACCTTGCTCAGCGCGTCCAGCAGGTCGTTGTCCATGCACGAGGCGGCACCGACGTAGGTGACGTCCGCGGCCGGCGCGACCGCGTGCACGGCCTCGACGTCCAGGGTCTCCTCGCCGTACCAGCCGGCCGCCTTGCAGTCCTTGACGTTCGTGTAGCTCTTCGGCAGGGACTGGTGCAGCTGCCCGGTCGTCCACTTGGCGTCACCGTGCTTGCCGGCGTACGTCTGCGCGTCGAACGCGATGGACGGCGAGGCGTAAGCGTCCGTGATGGCGACCTTGACGCCCTTGCCGGTGTAGCTGCCCGCACCGTAGGCGGCGCGCAGCTGCTTGCCGGTGTAGCCCTGGATCGCGTACGGGATCTTCGAACCGTAGGCGTCGGGCAGCGTGCTCGCGGTGTTCGAGCCGTAGTACGAGGAGAACGGCCCGGAGTTGCGGAACACGGTCTCCGGCGGCGGCAGCTGGTCGTCGTGGGTCGACTTGTGCGGCGCGTTGTCCAGGCCGGTGACGGTCAGGACGGCGCCCTTGAGGCTGTCCGGGACGGTGGCCGCCTTGGCCGGGGCCCGGTAGGTCTTCGAGCCCTTGGTGTAGTTGTGCAGCTGGGTGCCGAACGCCTTCTCGGCGGCGGCCACGTCACCGGTGACGGAGACGTAGTGCTGCGTGACGCCGGTGACCGTCAGGCCCGCGGACTTCAGCCACGACTTGACCGCGGCCACCTGGGCCTTGGTCGCGCCGAATCGGGCCTGGGCCTTCTTGGCGCTGAGGTACTTGCCGTACGAGGCAGAGCTCGGGTCGGACACGGCCTTCGCGTACTCGGCGAGGCCGGCGGCGTCCTTGCCCGCGAAATACACCCGGGCGGAGACCTGGGCGTTGTCCGAGGTGGCGCCCTTGTCCGCCTTGGCCGTCGCCCACGCGGGCTTGGTGCCCACGAGTGCGTCCCGGCCGGGGTTGTCCGCGGCGTGCGCCGCGGGTATGCCGAGCGCCAGCGCACCGGCGATCATGGGCAGTGTCGCTGCCATGCTCACGGTGCGCAGACTGGCGCGGTTGGATCTCATAGAACCCCCTGCGATGCGGTTCTTCGCATGTGTGGTCGGTCGTCACTGTGATCCGCGTAGACAACCCGCTCCGCGGCGGAGGCGCGGGCAGTGGATCAAGCGATGGGGGCCACTCTTTCGATGAACCGTTCATGCCAGGGGAATGGGTAAGCCAAGAGAAACCCAAGGAACCGTCATCCAGGGCGATTTGGGGCTTTCGTTCCGGCTGGAGGGTTATGAACGCGCTTTCGCCCCGCGCTCCTTGAGCATGTCCGCCATCAGCGCGATCTCCGACTGCTGAGCGTCGACCATGCCCTGCGCGAGACTCTTCTCCACCCCGACCTTGCACTTGGCGACGCAGCCCTCGGCCATGTGGATACCGCCCTTGTGATGGTCCGTCATGAGCTGCAGATAGAAGACCTCGGCCTGCTTTCCGTTGAGCGTGCCGAGCTTCTTCAGCTCCGTGTCCGTCGCCATGCCGGGCATCAGCGAGCCGTCGCCGCGCTCGGGCATGTCGCCCATGCCCATCCACGACATCGGCGGCTTCGCCGACACCTTCGGCAGCCCCCACAGATCCAGCCAGCCCAGCAGCATGCCGCGCTGGTTGGCCTGCGTCTGCGCGATGTCGTAGGCGAGCCGCCGCACCTCCGCGTTCTGCGTACGGTCGCGCACGATGTACGACATCTCGACGGCCTGCTGGTGATGCACCGCCATGTCCCGCGCGAACCCCGCGTCCGCGGAGTCCGCGGTGGGCGTGCTGATGCCCGGGTCCGACCCGCCGTCCTCGGCGACCGCGTAGGTGATCGCACCCGCGGCGACGAGCGCGGCCGCCGTCGCCCCCGCGATCCAGCCGATGTGCTTCTTCATGTCACATCGTCCCGCCGGTGCAGGAGGCACCCGGCTCGGGCGTCTGCTTGCCCTGCACATACGTCTCGAAGAACTTGGCGACCTTCGGGTCGTCGGCGCTCGTCACGCTCAGCTGGTGCCCCCACGCCGACAGCTCGATCGGGGAGCTCTGGTTCTGGTAGGGGCTCATCAGCGTGTACGGCGTCTGCTTCACCTTCGCCGCCAGCTTGTCCACGTCGGACTTCTTCGCCTTGTCGGTGTACGTCACCCAGACCGCGCCGTGCTCCAGGGCGTGCACGGCGTTCTCGTCGTGCACGGCCTTGGTGTAGACGTCGCCGTTGCAGTTCAGCCACACCTGGTTGTGGTTGCCGCCGACCGGCGGGTGCATCGGGTAGTTGACGGTCCCGGTGACATGGGTGCGGGCCAGCTTGCCCGTCCAGGTCCGCACTCCGTCCTTGCCGGTGACGAAGTGCCCCTTGCCGTCACCCGAGGACGTCGTATCGCTCGCCGTGTCGTTCTTCTTGCCGTCCTGCGACTTCACGATGAAGACACCGCCGACCACCAGAGCGGCGACGACCAGCACGCTCGCGCCGATCGTCAGGATCCGGTTGCGCCGCTCGCGGGCCTGCTCGGCACGCCGCATCTCCTCTATTCGCGCCTTGCGTGCCGCGCTGCTGCTCTTCTTGGCGGTGGCCATCGCAGTGTCCTTCTGGGGGAATCGGGTGGGGAGTGCAAAAAAATGTCGGTCGGGTCGCCTGATCGTAGTGGGAGACCAGTGATGTTTTGCAGACGGGGCAAGGGAAAGCCGGGTCTGCGGAGGCACTCGTTACCTTCTGCCGGACCTCCCATTACGGATGTCGGTCCGAGCAGGCAAGATGGGCGGTGAGCAGTACACCCGTCGTTGGTGAGGCGTTCAGACCGCGGTCGGCCGGCCGATCATGGTCGGCAACGCGCACGAAATGCTGTTGTGGTGTGATGCTCAGGTGCCCGACCGCCTCCTGCGGGACAGGGAGACAGGCGGCCTGACCAGCAAGGATGGGGAAGCGGAAGATGGACAAGCAGCAGGAGTTCGTGCTCCGGACACTGGAGGAGCGCGACATCCGGTTCGTACGGCTGTGGTTCACGGACGTGCTGGGCTTCCTCAAGTCCGTCGCCGTGGCCCCCGCCGAGCTGGAACAGGCCTTCGACGAGGGCATCGGCTTCGACGGCTCGGCCATCGAGGGCTTCGCCCGGGTCTACGAGTCCGACATGATCGCCAAGCCGGACCCGTCGACCTTCCAGATCCTGCCCTGGCGCGCCGAGGCCCCCGGCACCGCCCGCATGTTCTGCGACATCCTCATGCCGGACGGCTCCCCGTCCTTCGCCGACCCGCGCTACGTCCTCAAGCGCGCCCTCACGCGCGGCTCCGACCTGGGCTTCACCTTCTACACCCACCCGGAGATCGAGTTCTTCCTGCTGAAGGACCGCCCGCTGGACGGCACGCGCCCGACGCCCGCCGACAACTCCGGCTACTTCGACCACACCCCGCAGAACATCGGCATGGACTTCCGCCGCCAGGCGATCACCATGCTGGAGTCGATGGGCATCTCGGTCGAGTTCTCGCACCACGAGGGCGCCCCCGGCCAGCAGGAGATCGACCTCCGCTACGCCGACGCGCTGTCCACGGCGGACAACATCATGACGTTCCGCCTGGTCATGAAGCAGGTGGCGCTGGAGCAGGGCGTCCAGGCGACCTTCATGCCGAAGCCCTTCTCGGAGCACCCCGGCTCCGGCATGCACACGCACCTGTCCCTCTTCGAGGGCGACCGCAACGCGTTCTACGAGTCGGGTTCGGAGTACCAGCTCTCCAAGGTCGGCCGCTCCTTCATCGCGGGCCTGCTCAAGCACGCGGCGGAGATCTCCGCCGTCACCAACCAGTGGGTCAACTCCTACAAGCGCATCTGGGGCGGCTCGGAGCGCACCGCCGGCGCCGGCGGCGAGGCCCCCTCCTACATCTGCTGGGGCCACAACAACCGCTCGGCCCTGGTCCGCGTCCCGATGTACAAGCCCGGCAAGACCGGCTCCGCGCGCGTGGAGGTCCGCTCCCTCGACTCCGGCGCCAACCCGTACCTGGCGTACGCCGTCCTCCTGGCGGCAGGCCTCAAGGGCATCGAGGAGGGCTACGAACTCCCTCCGGGCGCCGAGGACGACGTCTGGGCCCTTTCGGATGCCGAGCGGCGCGCGATGGGCATCGAACCGCTCCCGCAGAACCTGGGCGAGGCCCTGACCCTCATGGAGCGCAGCGACCTGGTCGCCGAGACCCTGGGCGAGCACGTCTTCGACTTCTTCCTGCGCAACAAGCGCCAGGAGTGGGAGGAGTACCGCTCCGAGGTCACCGCCTTCGAGCTGCGGAAGAACCTGCCGGTGCTGTAGGCGCAGGTCAGAGCGGGTTTCCGCTGATTCGGCGGATGGGGCCGACGGTCACGGACCGTCGGCCCCGCGGCGTCTCACCGGCCCTGGGCCGCCGGTGCCTCCGGCACCCGGCGCGCGTGGCCTCCTCGGCGCGACGCTGTGCCTCCGTGCGCGGTACCCGCGCGCCTTCTCGCGCTGTCGTGTCGCGCGGGATACCGGAAGGCATCGGGGCTCTTGGGTGTCGGGTACGGTCCCGAGGCCGTAGCCGCCCCAGGAGGCTGCCATGAACGCCATCACGATCCGCCGCCGCAGAAGTGCGGCGGTACTCGGTGCGCTGGCGCTGGCCGTGGCCGGCGGACTGGTCTGCGCAGCACCCGCCGCCGCCCAGTCGGTCGGCACGCTCGACACACCGGCGGGCCCCATCACGCAGGGAGCGAACGTCCAAGTGACCTGGACCCTCATTCCCGGGGCCCAGGACACCTTCGTTGCGAACGCCGCCGCCGGAGGCGTGGAGGTGGACGCGGGCACCCTGTCGTTCACCGCCGGCAGCGGCGGAGAGCAGACCGTGGTCATCCCCCTCACCAAGGTCGGCGAGGTCACCGACGGTGAACAGATCCAGGTGACCGTGAGCGACACCCAGTCCGAGGGCGGCGCCGTCGTCGACGAGGATGCCGTCACCGCCACGCTGACCTGCCACCCCAACCCCGACCGCCCGGGATGGATGCGCTGCCAGTGATCCCTGTCGGTGCCCCCCGGCCCTGCTCACCCCATCCGGACGGTGAAGCGCTGAGGCGGCGGCTACTGCCGCTGGGCGGCCAGGTCGGCCAGCACCTTGTGCAGCGGTTCCGCCTCCCGGCGCCTGTACTCCTGGACCGCCCAGCCGTTGCCGTCCGGGTCCTTGAAGTACATGAAGGTGGCGCCGTCCTGCGGGGCGAACTGGACCGGTTCGCTGATGTCCAGGCCTCGGGCGGTGAGTTCCTCGTAGGCCGCCTTCGCGTCCGTCACGCACAGCTGCATGCCGTGGTACGTCCCCGGCTGCGGCGTCCCGGTCGGCACCTGCAGCCCGTCGACCAGCGCGATCGAACACCCCGACCCGGGCGGGGTGAGCTGCACGATCCGCACTCCCTCCATCACCTCGCCGTCCAGGTCCACATGGAAGCCGACCTTGTCCCGGTAGAACTCCTTGGCCCGGTCCACGTCCGAGACCGGCAGCAGGATCACTTCGAGGCTCATGTCCATGGAGCGGCTCCTTCTTCGTCGCGTCGGTCGTACGTCACTCGAATCGCCACCGCGTCTGGCTGAACGGCTCCCCCTTACCGAAGCCGAAAACGGTGCGGGGCGCCACAGAGAATACGAACGCAGGCCCGCCACCGTGGTGGAACGCCCCGTCCCGTACCTCGAAGTGCCAGAAGCTGCCGTACTTGGCCTCCCAGGCGGCGGCCAGTTCGCGCAGCCGGTCCTCCTCGGCCACGCGCACCGCCTCGCCCTCCACGACCAGGTCGTAGCCCTTGTTCCAGGTGTTGCTGCCGGTCGTCAGCACGACCTGCGGATTGGCCGCGAGGTTCTTCGCCTTGCGCTCCTCGGGGCCCGTGCAGAAGTGCAGTGCGCCGTCCGCCCACACGGCGGGCAGCGGTGTCACGTGCGGCCGTCCCTCCGGCCGCACCGTCGAGATCCAGAACAGCTCGGCCTCCGCCAGCAGCGCCTCGGCCTCGGACCAGGCGGTCGCGGTGGCCTGCGGGTCGCTGTACAGCGTGTCGAGACGGGTCTGCGGGTCGTGGTCCGCCATGGGCTGCCGCTCCTCGTACCGGAGAATCCGTGCAGGGAATCCCTGCGAAGTCCTTGCGAAGAGAAGACCGCGTCCGCCGGGCGAACTCATCGGTCCTTCCGCCCCGGCGCTCGTGTCAGAGTCTCCGGTTAGGCTCGGGCCAGTACGACCTTGATCCGACAGGAGGACGGGGATGACGGTGCCCGGGCGCAGGAGCAGTACCTTCACGCGGCTGCTGCGGCACGGATTCACCGATCCCTCCGCCGCCGAGCGGCTGCTGGACAGCATGGAGCTCATGCCCGTGCGGGACGACCCGGTGCTGCTCGACGCGCTGGGTGCGACCGCCGACCCGGACCTGGCGCTGCTCGGTCTGGTACGGCTCCTGGAGGCCCAGCCGGGGCCCACCGCGCGCCGCGAGCTGCTCGACACGCTGATAGCGGCCAAGCCACTGCGCGACCGGCTGCTCGGCGTGCTCGGGGCCTCCGCCGCGCTCGCCGACCATCTGGCCCGGCACCCGCGCGACTGGGAGGCGCTGGTCACCTACGAGCCGCGGGACCTGCACCCGGGGGTGGAGGAGTTCGAGCGGGGCCTCGCGGAGGCCGGCGACCCCGTCTCGCTGCGCATCGCCTACCGCCGCTGCCTGCTGTCCATCGCCGCCCGCGACGTGTGCGGCACCACCGACCTCGCCGAGACCGCCGCCGAACTCGCCGACCTCGCCACCGCCACCCTGCGCGCCGCCCTCGCCATCGCCCGCGCCGCCGCCCCCGAAGACGCCGCGCTGTGCCGGCTCGCGGTCATCGCGATGGGCAAGTGCGGCGGCCATGAGCTCAACTACGTCTCCGACGTCGACGTGATCTTCGTGGGCGAGGCCGTCGACGGGGCCGACGAGGGCAAGGCCCTGCGCTCCGCCACCAAGCTCGCCTCCCACATGATGCGGATCTGCTCGGAGACGACCGTGGAGGGGTCGATCTGGCCCGTCGACGCCAATCTGCGGCCCGAGGGCCGCAACGGCCCGCTGGTCCGCACCCTCTCCAGCCACCTCGCCTACTACCAGCGCTGGGCCAAGACCTGGGAGTTCCAGGCCCTGCTCAAGGCCCGACCGGTGGCCGGCGACATCGAGCTCGGCGAGGAGTACGTCGCCGCCCTCGAACCCCTCGTCTGGAAGGCCGCCGAGCGGGAGAACTTCGTCGCCGACGTCCAGAAGATGCGCCGCCGGGTCGTCGAGAACATTCCCGCCGCCGAGATCGACCGTGAGCTGAAGCTCGGACCCGGAGGCCTGAGGGACGTCGAGTTCGCCGTACAGCTGCTGCAGTTGGTGCACGGGCGGGCGGACGCGGCGCTGCGCAGCGGCACCACGCTGGACGCCCTGCAGGCGCTGGCGGCGGGCGGGTACGTGGGGCGCGCCGACGCCGTGCAGCTCGACGAGGCATACCGCTTCCTGCGGTCCATGGAGCATCGGATCCAGCTGTACCGGCTGCGGCGCACCCACCTAGTCCCCGAGGACGAGGCCGACCAGCGGCGCATCGGACGCTCGCTCGGCCTGCGCGTCGACCCGGTCGCCGAGCTCAACCGCGAATGGCGGCGGCACGCGGCCGTCGTACGCCGGCTGCACGAGAAGCTCTTCTACCGCCCGCTGCTCGACGCGGTCGCCCAACTCGCCCCCGGCGAGGCCCGGTTGAGCCCGGAGGCGGCCCGGGAGCGGCTGGTCGCGCTCGGATACGGCGACCCGGCCGCCGCCCTGCGGCACCTGGAGGCGCTGGCCTCCGGAGTGACCAGAAAGGCCGCCATCCAGCGGACCCTGCTGCCCGTGCTCCTCGGCTGGTTCGCGGACTCCGCCGACCCGGACGCGGGCCTGCTCAACTTCCGCAAGGTCTCCGACGCGCTCGGCAAGACGCCCTGGTATCTGCGGCTGCTGCGGGACGAGGGCGCGGCGGCCGAGAACCTCGCCCGCGTGCTGTCCGCCGGCCGCCTCGCCCCCGACCTGCTGATGCGCGCCCCCGAGGCGGTGGCCCTGCTCGGGGACGGCGACGGCGGGGGGCTGGAGCCGCGCGAGCGGGCCCAGCTGGAGCAGGAGATCCTCGCCGCCGTCGGCCGCGCGGAGAACGCGCAGCATGCGGTCACCGCGGCCCGCGGCGTCCGTCGCCGCGAGCTGTTCCGTACGGCCGCCGCCGACATCGTCGGCTCCTACGGCACCGAGACCCAGCCGGCCGAGGCCGACCAGGGCGCGCTGGTGGACCTGGTGGGCGGCGCGGTGTCCGACCTGACGGCGGCGACCCTCGCCGGGACCCTGCGCGCCGTGGTGCGCGACGGCTGGGGCGACACCCTGCCGACCCGGTTCGCCGTGATCGGCATGGGCCGCTTCGGGGGCCACGAGCTGGGCTACGGCTCCGACGCGGACGTGATCTTCGTGCACGAGCCGTGCGAGGGCGTGCCCGAGCAGGAGGCCTCGCAGGCAGCCAACCGGGTCGTCTCCGAGATGCGGCGGCTGCTGCAGATCCCGAGCGCGGACCCGCCGCTGCTGATCGACGCGGACCTGCGGCCCGAGGGCAAGTCCGGCCCGCTGGTACGGACACTGAAGTCGTACGAGGCCTACTACCGCCGCTGGTCCCTGGTCTGGGAGTCGCAGGCGCTGCTGCGGGCCGAGCCGGTCGCCGGGGACGAGGAGCTGGGGCGGTCCTTCATCGAGCTGATCGATCCGCTGCGGTATCCGGCGGAGGGGCTCGGGGACGACGCCATACGGGAGATCCGCCGCCTGAAGGCCCGTATGGAGTCCGAGCGGCTGCCCCGCGGCGCCGACCCCAAGCTGCACACCAAGCTGGGGCCCGGCGGTCTGTCCGACGTCGAATGGACCGTACAGCTGCTGCAGCTGCAGCACGGCTGGTCCGAGCCGGGACTGCGCACCACCCGCACCCGTCAGGCGCTGGCGGCCGCGGCCGCCGCCGAGCTGATCTCGGCGGAGGACGCGTCGATACTGGACGAGGCATGGGTCCTGGCCACCCGCGTGCGCAACGCCGTGATGCTGGTGCGCGGCCGTGCGGGGGACACCTTCCCTTCGGGAGGGCGCGAACTTGCCGCCGTGGGGCGGTACTTGGGGTACGGGGACGGGCATGTGGGCGACATGCTGGACGCTTATCGCCGCACGGCGCGGCGGGCTCGGGCCGTGGTGGAGGTGCTGTTCTACGGAGCGTAGGGACGGGTTTCGGCTGCGGGTGCGTTGTGGTTGCTCGCGCAGTTCCCCGCGCCCCTTCAGGGGCGCGGGGCCGTGTCCGAGATGCGGCTACCGCCGCGTGGGCGCGACCGGCCACGACGGCGCTGCAGACGATTGACTCGCGGACCCGGCACTTCCGGCAGCGCATACGGCAGTGCTCCGTACCAGACCCGGGCCACCGCGAAGCCGAACGCCAGGCACAGCAGACCGCCCACCGCGTCCAGCCAGAAGTGATTGGCGGTAGCCACAATCACCGTCAGTGTCACCACGGGGTACAAAAGTCCGAGAACCCGTACCCACGGCACCCTGGCCAGCGCGAAGATCGTCAACCCGCACCACACCGACCACCCGATGTGCATGGACGGCATCGCGGCGTACTGGTTCGACATGTGCTTCAGGTCCCCGGAGGCCATCGACCCCCAGGTCTGATGGATCATGACCGTGTCGATGAAGGTGCTGCCGTTCATGAGCCGCGGCGGCGCCAGCGGATACAGGTAGTAACCGACCAGCGCCACGCCCGTGGTCGCGAACAGCACCAGGCGCGTCGCCGCATACCGGCCCGGATGACTACGGTAGAGCCACACCAGCACACCCAGCGTCACCACGAAGTGCAGCGTCGCATAGTAGTAGTTCATGCCGACGATCAGCCAAGTCACCGAGTTCACCGCGTGGTTGACCGACTCTTCGACGGCGATGCCGAGATGGTGCTCCATCCGCCACAGCCAGTCGGCATTGCTCAGCGCCTGGTCGCGCTGTTCCGGCACCGCGTTGCGGATCAGTGAGTACGTCCAGTAACTCACCGCGATCAGAACGATCTCGAACCAGAGGCGGGGCCGGCGCGGCGTGCGCAGCCGGCGCAGGAGTCCCGGGCCGTTCGCGGCCGTGAGGGAGTCGGGAGCGGCCGTCTGTGC
Source organism: Streptomyces longisporus (assembly GCF_039532765.1). Classification (NCBI taxonomy): domain Bacteria; kingdom Bacillati; phylum Actinomycetota; class Actinomycetes; order Kitasatosporales; family Streptomycetaceae; genus Streptomyces; species Streptomyces longisporus. Next base: position 69,231 of record NZ_BAAASG010000028.1, on the reverse strand, counting down.
ACGGTCGTCCAGACTGGTCACGGTCGAGTCACCCATGGGCACAAAGTCTGCCAGAAACGCCTTCTGCGACCGATCATCCCGCGGTCGGGTTCAGGCCGCATGTTCTACAACAGACGGACGTGCGCACCTACTCCCGACGCACTGCACAAACTCGAAAGTTCTCCGCCCTAGGGACGATTTCGGTCCCCGGGCGCCGAAGCGGTCGAACCACGCACCACCAGCTCCGGCATGAACACGAACTCACTGTGGGGCGCAGGCGTCCCGCCGATCTCCTCCAGCAACGTACGCACCGCCGCCTGCCCCATCGCCGGGACCGGCTTGCGGATCGTCGTCAGCGGCGGGTCCGTGAAAGCGATCAACGGAGAGTCGTCGAAGCCCACCACCGAGACATCCCGCGGGACTTCGAGGCCGAGCTGCCGCGCCGCCCGTATCGCGCCGAGCGCCATCATGTCGCTCGCGCACACCACCGCCGTGCAGTCACGGCCGATCAGCGCGGTGGCGGCGGCCTGGCCGCCCTCCAGGGTGTACAGCGAGTGCTGGACGAGTTCCGTCTCGATCGTCTGCGCGCTCAGGCCGGTCTGGTCCTGCATCGAGCGGACGAAGCCCTCGATCTTGCGCTGCACCGGTACGAAGCGTTTGGGGCCGAGGGCGAGACCGATCCGCACATGCCCCAGCGACACCAGGTGCGTGACCGCCAGCGTCATCGCCGCGCGGTCGTCGGGGGAGATGAACGGCGCCTGCACCTTCGGCGAGAAACCGTCCACCAGCACATACGGCACGCCCTGCGCGCGCAGGCGCTCGTAGCGCTCCATGTCGGCGGTGGTGTCGGCGTGCAGTCCGGAGACGTAGATGATGCCGGCGACTCCGCGGTCGACCAGCATCTCCGTCAGCTCGTCCTCGGTGGATCCGCCGGGGGTCTGGGTGGCGAGCACCGGGGTGTAGCCCTGCCGGGTCAGGGCCTGGCCGATCACCTGGGCCAGCGCAGGGAAGATCGGGTTCTCCAGCTCCGGGGTTATCAGGCCCACCAGGCCCTCGCTGCGCTGCCGCAGCCGCACCGGGCGCTCGTAGCCCAGCACGTCGAGTGCGGCGAGCACGGACTGGCGGGTGGTGGCGGCGACGCCCGGCTTGCCGTTGAGGACGCGGCTGACGGTCGCTTCGCTCACCCCCGCCTGAGCAGCGATGTCGGCAAGCCGTGTGGTCACAGGGGTGGACTGTACCGGCCGACCGTCACTTTGCACACCAATCGGGCGCCGGGCGCGAGCTGTTGCACGGCCCCGAGCGGGTTGCTGCGTCATCGCGGTCCCTCGTGTTCTGGTGGGCGCCTGGTTCGGCAAGAGCTTGCAGAGTCTTGCACAAGACTCCCACTCCCCGCTCAGCGGCTTCAATACTCGGTTGCGCGGGGGTCGAGGAGAGGTCACGGGCGGGTAACTCTCGCCCCGCCTTGCAATTTTTTGCTGCAAGACCTTTCGCGCAGCTTTCAACGCTGTTACGTTCACGTCGCCCGGCGGCGTCCCCCACTCTCGAATCCACTCGAGCGGGAGGGGCCCCCATCGGCGCAGTCGGCACGACGGCAGGAACGGCAGACGGGGCCGCACCTGCACCACACGGGCTTTCACCCTCAAGGAGAACTCATGCGGCGTGGCATAGCGGCCACCGCGCTGGTGGCGTCCTTCGCCCTCGCGGCGACGGCCTGCGGCGGAAGCGACAGCGGCAACAAGGCCAGCGGTCCGGTCACCATCACCTGGTGGGACACCTCCAACGCCACCAATGAGGCGCCGACGTACAAGGCCCTGGTCAGCCAGTTCGAGGCCGCCAACAAGGACATCAAGGTCAAGTACGTCAACGTCCCCTTCGACCAGGCGCAGAACAAGTTCGACACCGCCGCCGGCTCCAAGGGCGCCCCGGACGTGCTGCGTTCCGAGGTCGGCTGGACCCCCGCCTTCGCCAAGAAGGGCTACTTCCTGCCGCTGGACGGCACCGAGGCCCTGGCGGACCAGAGCAAGTTCCGCTCGAACCTGATCGAGCAGGCCAAGTACGACGGCAAGGTCTACGGCGTCCCCCTGGTCACCGACACCCTCGCCCTCGTCTACAACAAGGCGATCTTCAAGAAGGCCGGCATCACCACGCCCCCCAAGACCTGGGACGAGCTGAAGGCCGACTCCGCCAAGATCGACTCCAAGGCCAAGGTCTACGGCTACTGGGGCTCCACCCAGGCCTACTACGCGCAGACCTTCCTCTACGGCGAGGGCACCGACACCGTCGACGCCACCGCCAAGAAGATCACCGTGAACTCGGCCCCCGCGAAGAAGGCCTACGGCACCTGGCTGAGCCTCTTCAAGGGACAGGGCCTGCACAAGGCCGACACCACCGCCGACGCCTACGCCCACATCCAGGACGCGTTCGTCAACGGCAAGGTCGCCTCGATCATCCAGGGCCCCTGGGAGATCACGAACTTCTACAAGGGCTCCGCCTTCAAGGACAAGTCCAACCTCGGCATCGCCACCGTCCCGGCCGGCTCCACCGGCAAGGCGGGCGCCCCCACCGGCGGCCACAACCTGTCCGTCTACGCCGGCTCGGACTCCGCCCACCAGAAGGCGGCGCTGAAGTTCGTCAACTTCATGACCTCCGCGAAGTCCCAGACGGAGATCGCCCTGAAGAACTCCACGCTGCCGACCCGCGACGACGCCTACACCGCCGAGGTCAAGGCCGACCCGGGCATCGCCGGCTTCCAGACGGTCCTGCCCGCCGCCCAGCCGCGCCCGGCGCTGCCCGAGTACAGCTCGCTGTGGACCCCGCTGGACACCGAGCTGACCTCCATCGCCGGCGGCAAGGAGTCCCTCGACAAGGGCCTGAGCAACGCCGAGCTCGCCATGGCCAAGCTGGTGCCCGACTTCAGCAAGTGAGCCCCGAGTGACCGTCGGGTCCGCCATCACATGGGGGGACGGACCCGGCGGTCACCGGCCTGCGCCCAGCCGCCCGCCACTTTGACCGCCGTAGAACTTCCCAGGCCGTAGAACTCCCCAGAAGGTGTCGAACATGACAGTCGCCATCGACCGCGCCACCGGCAAACGCCACGGTGACCGCGCGCCGCGGCCCGGGTTGGGCGGGCGCCTCAAGCGCAGCTACCAGAAGTACTGGTACGCGTACGCGATGATCGCCCCGGTGATCGTCGTACTCGGTGCCCTCGTGCTGTACCCGCTGGTGTACGGCCTGTATCTGACGCTCACGGACGCCAACAGTCTCAACACCGCGCGCACGATCGGCGTCAACCACATCGACGCCACCTACAAGTTCATCGGGCTCGACAACTACAAGGACATCCTGTTCGGCCCGACGGCCTACGACCGCTTCTGGTCGCACTTCATCTGGACGATCGTCTGGACGGCTCTGTGTGTCGCCCTGCACTACACGATCGGACTCGGCCTCGCGCTGCTGCTCAACCAGAAGCTGCGCGGCCGCACCTTCTACCGGCTGATCCTCATCCTGCCGTGGGCCGTGCCGACCTTCGTGACCGTCTTCGGGTGGCGGTTCATGCTCGCCGACGGCGGCATCGTCAACCTGGCGCTCGACGCGCTGCACCTGCCGTCACCCGACTGGCTCGAGGACACCTTCTGGCAGCGGTTCGCCGCGATCATGGTCAACACCTGGTGCGGTGTGCCGTTCATGATGGTCTCCCTGCTCGGCGGGCTGCAGTCCATCGACGCCTCCCTGTACGAGGCCGCCGAGATGGACGGCGCCACCGCCTGGCAGCGGTTCCGCTACGTCACCCTGCCGGGTCTGAGGTCCGTCAGCTCCACCGTCGTCCTGCTCGGCATCATCTGGACCTTCAACCAGTTCGCCGTGATCTTCCTGCTGTTCGGCAACACCGCCCCGGACGCCCAGATCCTCGTCACCTGGGCGTACTACCTGGGCTTCGGACAGCAACCGCGTGACTTCGCACAGTCCGCCGCCTACGGCATCCTGCTGCTGGCCATCCTGATCGTCTTCACCTCCTTCTACCGCCGCTGGCTGAACCGCAATGAGCAGCAGCTCGCGATCTGAGGCAGGAGTCCCCATGAGCACCACCACCGCCCCGACCTCCACCGCGGCGACAGGACACAGCGCCGCGGAAGCCGGCCCGCGCAAGGTGCGCGGCCGCGGCGAGCGCAGCCGTACGGCGTCCCTCGCCTCGCACGGCATCCTGACCGTCGCGAGCCTGATCGCCTTCTTCCCGGTCGCCTGGCTGGTCTATCTGTCCCTCGGCCCGGACAAGGACGACTACCTCCACCCGGGCGGCATCTGGTCGAAGATGACGTTCTCGAACTACTCCTTCGTGCTGAAGCACACGGAGTTCTTCGACTGGCTGAAGAGCTCGCTGATCGTCTCGCTCGGCACCACGGTCATCGGCGTGCTGATCGCCGCCACCACCGGCTACGCCGTCTCCCGGATGCGCTTCCCCGGCTACAAGAAGTTCATGTGGGTGCTCCTGGTCACCCAGATGTTCCCGGTGGCCGTCCTGATGGTGCCGATGTATCAGATCCTGTCGGACCTGCAGCTCATCGACAGCTACCTTGGACTCATCCTCGTCTACTGCTCCACCGCGGTGCCCTACTGCGCCTGGCTGCTCAAGGGCTACTTCGACACGATCCCGTTCGAGATCGACGAGGCCGGGCGCGTCGACGGGCTGACCCCCTTCGGCACGTTCGCGCGACTGATCCTGCCGCTCGCCAAGCCGGGTCTGGCGGTCGCCGCCTTCTACAGCTTCCTCACCGCCTTCGGCGAGGTCGCGTTCGCGTCGACGTTCATGCTGTCCGACACGAAGTACACCTTCGCGGTCGGTCTGCAGACCTTCGTCAGCGAGCACGACGCTCAGCGCAACCTGATGGCCGCCACCGCGGTGCTGATCGCCATACCCGTGTCCGCGTTCTTCTATCTCGTGCAGAAGAACCTGGTGACCGGGCTCACCGCGGGCGGCACGAAGGGATAGCGCCGTTGGGGAACTGGCCGTCATTTGTCCGCGGCTCCGTCGTGGCCGGTCGCGCCCGCGCGGCGGTAGCCGCAAATTCAACACAGTCCCGCGCCCCTTCGGGGCCGCTGCCCCGAACCCCCTGAGACCCGAGGCGGCCGCGGTGTCCATCCGACCCCGCTGTCATCGCGGCCGCCTCGCCAACACTCGACGTATGCACACCACTGACCCAATGACTCCGTTACGTACCAAGGACGCCATGAGCCAGCAGCACTCCCTCATCGCCCCGGCACCGAACCCCGCCGAAGCCAAGCGCAGCGACCGCCGCAGCGACTGGTGGCGGAACGCGGTGATCTACCAGGTCTATCCGCGCAGCTTCGCCGACAGCAACGGTGACGGCATGGGCGATCTGGAAGGCGTACGCTCCCGACTCCCGTATCTGCGCGACCTCGGCGTGGACGCCGTGTGGCTCAGCCCCTTCTACGCCTCGCCGCAGGCCGACGCCGGCTACGACGTCGCCGACTACCGGGCCGTGGACGCCATGTTCGGCAACCTCCTGGACGCCGACGCGCTGATCCGCGAGGCCCACGAGCTGAGCCTGAGGGTCATCGTCGACCTCGTCCCCAACCACTCCTCCGACCAGCACGAGTGGTTCAAGCGGGCGCTGCGGGAGGGCCCCGGATCGCCGCTCCGGGACCGGTATCACTTCCGCCCGGGCAAGGGAGAAAGCGGCGAACTCCCGCCCAACGACTGGGAGTCCATCTTCGGCGGCCCGGCCTGGACCCGCGTCACCGAGCCGGACGGCACACCCGGGGAGTGGTACCTGCACCTGTTCGCCCCCGAGCAGCCCGACTTCAACTGGGAGCACCCGGCGGTCGGCGACGAGTTCCGCTCGATCCTGCGCTTCTGGCTCGACATGGGCGTCGACGGCTTCCGCATCGATGTGGCCCACGGCCTGGTCAAGGCGGAGGGCCTGCCCGACCTCGGCTCCCACGAGCAGCTGAAGCTGCTGGGCAACGATGTCATGCCGTTCTTCGACCAGGACGGCGTGCACGAGATCTACCGCCAGTGGCGCACCATCCTCGACGAGTACTCCGGCGAGCGCATCTTCGTCGCGGAGGCCTGGACGCCGACCGTCGAGCGCACGGCGAACTACGTCCGCCCCGACGAACTGCACCAGGCCTTCAACTTCCAGTACCTGTCGACCGATTGGGACGCGGACGAACTCCGCAAGGTCGTCGACCGCACGCTGGAAGCGATGCGCCCGGTGGGCGCCCCCGCCACCTGGGTGCTCTCCAACCACGACGTCACCCGACACGCCACCCGCTTCGCCAACCCGCCCGGCCTCGGCACCCAGATCCGCCTGGCCGGCGACCGCGCGCTGGGCCTCAGGCGCGCCAGGGCCGCCACCCTGCTGATGCTGGCGCTGCCCGGATCGGCGTACGTCTACCAGGGCGAGGAGCTCGGCCTCCCGGACGTCGTCGACCTTCCGGACGAGGTGCGCCAGGACCCGGCCTACTTCCGCGGGGCCGGCCAGGACGGCTTCCGCGACGGCTGCCGGGTGCCGATCCCGTGGACGCGCACCGGATCCTCGTACGGCTTCGGAGACGGCGGCAGCTGGCTCCCGCAGCCCGACGGCTGGGGCGAGCTGAGCGTCGAGGCGCAGACCGGCGTCCCCGGCTCGACCCTGGAGCTGTACCGCTCCGCCCTCGCCGTCCGCCGCGAACAGCCCGACCTGGGCGCGGGCGACACGGTGGAGTGGCTGCGCGCCCCCGAGGGCGTGCTCGCCTTCCGGCGCGGGGAGTTCGTGTGCGTCGCGAACACCGGCGGCGAAGCGGTGACGACTCCGGCGTACGGCCGCGTCCTGCTCACCAGCGGCGAGGTCACCGAGGCGGACGGCGAGACGAAGGTCCCGGCGGACACGACGGTGTGGTTCACGACGGCCTGACCGATCCCGTCAACCGCACCCGGGCCCGCTGCCTTTCCCGGGGAAGGCAGCGGGCCGGGAACGGGAGCGCCCAGCCCTTCCTCCTCCAGGAATCCCGCCTGCCGGGCGAGATGACGACCCACCGGAACCGACCCGGCAAAGGGCCGGAGGACCGACACCACGATCACACGGGAATCTCCGCCGGCGGAACTGAGTTACCTGCGATCACAACCATCACGACGGAGGGCTGCGGTCCATGCAGGGAAGGGACGGGAGCCGATGAGCCTTCGCCAGTTCGAGTACGCGTTGGCCGTTGCCGAGGAGGGGTCGGTGACGGCGGCGGCGGAGCTGCTGCGCGTCGCTCAACCCTCGGTGTCCCAGCAGATCCGCGGCCTGGAGCGGGAGCTCGGCGTGGAACTGTTCGCCCGTACGCCGGCCGGGTTGGTGCCCACCGTCGTCGGCCGCGCGTTTCTGCGGGAGGCGGAGGTCGCGGTGAGCGCGGCGCGGCGGGCGCGGGCGACGGCGCGGGCCGGCGCCGACGATCTGGTGGGCGAGCTGGTGGTCGCCGTGCAGATGGGCTTCGGCACACGCCAGCTGCCCGGCGCACTGAGCGCCCTGCGTCAGCGCTATCCGCGCCTTGAGGTCACCGTCTTCGAGGAGCCCAGCTCCGCCGAACTGGAGCGGCTGTGCCGCCGGGGTGTGCTGAACCTCGCCCTGATGGCGGCGTGCGAGCGCAGCCCCGCCGACGCCCACCACCTCGGCGACGAGGAGTTCGTCGTGGTGCTGGGCGCCGGGCACCCGCAGCTCGCCGCGGACCGGGTCGAGCTGCGGGAACTGGAGGGAGAGCCGTGGGTGAGGTTCGACCGCGACAGCGCGCTGGACGGCGTGCTGCTGAACGTGCTGCGGGAGAACGAGCTGACCCCGATGACGGCCGCCCGTGTGTCCCAGACGGCGACAGCCGTGCGCTGGGCCGCCCACGGGCTGGGCGTGACGCTCGTCCCGGCCTCCGCGGTGCCCCCGGGGCACGAACACCTCGTACGTCCGGTGTCCCCGGTCGTGTCCCAGCCGGTCATCGCCGTGCTCCGGCCCGGCGCGGGCCCGGCGGAGACGGCCCTGCTCGAATTCCTGCGCAAGGAGACCTGGCCCGAGTCCGTTTTCCTGTCGCCGGTTTCCTGACGGCCCGGCAGGGAAGCGGGGCGCCGCGGAATTCTTTGCGTGAATTCCTTCCGCCGGAAACAGCGTCCCGGGATGCCGTAGGCGTCAACCCCTGGGGAATTCGCCGCCGTCCACGACGAGATTGCTCCCGGTCAGCCAGCTCGCCCGGTCGGACACCAGGAACAGCACCGCGTGGGCGATGTCGTCGGGCCGGCCGTCGCGGCCCAGCGGGGTGGTGTCGTCGGCGTTGGTCCGACCGGGCGCCAGGTCCAGGCGCGCCCACTGCTCACGCGTCGCTTCGCCGCCGGGGGTGGCGGTTCTGCCGGGAGTCACGGTGTTGACCCGGATCCCGTGCGGGGCCAGCTCCAGGGACAGTCCCCGGCTGTAGTTCTCCAGCGCCGCCTTCGCCGCCGTGTAGTGCAGGAAAGGCCCTGCGGGGGCGAGGACCGCGGCCGAGGAGACGTGCACGATCACGCCCGAACCCCGGTCCTGCATGCCCGGTACCAGCAGCGAGTCCAGCCGCACCGACGCCAGGTAGTTCAGGTCCAGTGCCTCCTGCCACTCCTCGTCGGGAATGGCCGAGGCCCCCTTGTACGGTTGTGCCCCGCCCGCGTTGTGGACCAGGATGTCCACCCCGCCGAGCACCTCCTGCGCGGCCGCGGCGATCGCCTTCGCGCCGGCGCGTGTCCGCACGTCGGCCGTCACGAAGGCGGCACCCTCCGGCACCGTGCTCGACGCCGACCTGGCGGTGGTGAGCACTTCGGCGCCCGCGTCCAGGAGTTGGCGCACCACGGCCGCTCCGATTCCGCGTGAGCCACCCGTGACGAGGGCTCGCTTTCCCGCGAGCTCTCGCTTTTCCGATCCGTTCTCGATCGTGGTCATTCCACCGGTCCTCTCGATTGCGTAATGGTCCGCTCGACAGAAACTACGTACGGCAATCGGCGAGAGGCAAAGACGAAATGTCAGCACACGGTATAGGCAGTTCCTATGGCTTCCCGGGCGCCTCCGTCGGCACGGACGGTCGGCCTCCGGGGTGTCAACCGGCCACGAGAAGGGGGCGGTTGTGAAGGGCGGGTCAGGGTCGATGTGAAAGTTCTTGCTCCGGCTTTCAACTCTCTTGCTGTAAACCTTTCGTTAGCGGTACGTTCACGCCGGCGCCCGGCAACGGAGCCGCGCCGCGGCGCAGGGGAGACCCGACTGAGCCGCTCTCGCAAGGAGTTCGCCTGTGACATCGACCAGTTCGGCGCCCCCGAAGCGCCACAGGAAGCGACGCCGGACCGCTCTCGCGGCCACCCTGACCGCGCTCTCCGCCGCGGCAGCCGCGGCCCTGTGGGCCCCCGGCAGCATCGCATCCGCCTCCCCGCCCGGCACCAAGGACGTCACCGCCGTCCTCTTCGAGTGGAACTTCGCCTCCGTCGCCAAGGAGTGCACCACCACCCTCGGTCCCGCCGGCTACGGCTACGTCCAGGTCAGCCCGCCCGCCGAGCACATACAGGGCTCGCAGTGGTGGACCTCGTACCAGCCGGTGAGCTACAAGATCGCGGGGCGGCTCGGTGATGCGACCGCCTTCAAGAACATGATCGACACCTGTCATGCGGCAGGGGTGAAGGTCGTCGTCGACACGGTCATCAACCACATGACGGCGGGCAGCGGCACCGGCACCGGCGGCTCCTCATACACGAAGTACAACTACCCGGGCCTGTACTCCTCCGCCGACATGGACGACTGCACCTCCACGGTCAGCGACTACACCAACCGCGCCAACGTCCAGAACTGCGAACTCGTCGGCCTCGCCGACCTGGACACCGGCGAGGAGCACGTCCGCGCCACCATCGCCGGCTACATGAACAGCCTCCTCGGATACGGCGCCGACGGCTTCCGCATCGACGCCGCCAAGCACATCCCGGCGGCCGACCTCGCCAACATCAAGTCCCGGCTGACCAACCCGTCGGTGTACTGGAAGCAGGAGGTCATCTACGGCGCCGGAGAGGCCGTCCAGCCCACCGAGTACACGGGCAACGGAGACGTCCAGGAGTTCCGCTACGCCTACGACCTCAAGCGGGTCTTCAACAACGAGAAGCTGGCCTACCTCACCAACTACGGCGAGGGCTGGGGCTATATGAACAGCTCGGTGGCGGGCGTCTTCGTGGACAACCACGACACCGAGCGCAACGGCTCGACCCTGAACTACAAGGACGGCGCGAACTACACCCTCGCCAACGTCTTCATGCTCGCCTACCCCTACGGCGCCCCCGACATCAACTCCGGCTACGAATGGTCCGACAAGGACGCAGGACCGCCCAACAACGGCCAGGTCAACGCCTGCTGGCAGGACGGCTGGAAGTGCCAGCACGCCTGGCCGGAGATCATCCGCATGGTCGCCTTCCGCAACGCCACCCGCGGCCAGTCGGTGACCAACTGGTGGGACAACGGCAACAACGCCATCGCCTTCGGTCGCGGCGGCAAGGGCTACGTCGCGATCAACCACGAGGCCGGCAGCCTGACCCGCACCTACCAGACGTCGCTGCCCGCGGGGACGTACTGCAACGTCCAGAACAACACCAGCGTGACGGTCGACTCCAACGGCCGGTTCACCGCCACCCTGGGCTCCAACACCGCCCTCGCGATCTATGCGGGCAAGGCGAGCTGCTGAGCGACGGAAAACAGCGGATCCACAGTCATCAAAGTCATCGAAGGGGAAGGTGGGATTGACGCTCATCGAGTGTCGTCCTACGTTCCCTGATGTCTGTGGGAGCGCTCCCAGGTGGCGTTCCCGTGAAGGGAGCATCATGCAGCGCAGGTTCAGAAAGTGGGCGTTGACGTCCTTGGCGGCTCTACTGACGGCCGCCGGCACCACCGCGGCCGCCCTGCCGCAGCCGGCGGCCGCCACCACGGCGACCATCAACGGCTCGACCACGTACCAGCCGATCGACGGCTTCGGATTCTCCGAGCACTTCGGACGGGCCGCCATCATGAACGGCTCGCAGGGCTTATCCGCCCAGCACCAGAAGGAGATCCTCGACCTGCTGCTCGACCGCAGCACCGGCGCGGGGCTCAGCATCCTGCGCCTGGGCATCGACTCCGGCATCCAGCCCAGCGACCCCGGCGGCCCGAACGCGACCCCCAAGTACACCTGGGACGGCGTCGACAAGGGCCAGGTGTGGCTGGCCAAGCAGGCCAGGGCGTACGGCGTGAACCGCTTCTACGCCGACGCCTGGACCGCCCCCGGCTATATGAAGACCAACGGCACGGACGCCAACGGCGGCACCCTGTGCGGCCTGACCGGCGCGACCTGCGCGAGCGGCGACTGGAGGAAGGCGTACGCGAACTTCCTGGTCCAGTACGCCAGGTTCTACCGGCAGGAGGGCATCGGGATCACCGACCTCGGGTTCACCAACGAGCCCGACTGGACGGCGACGTACGACTCCATGCGCCTGACCCCCGCCCAGGCCGTCGAGTTCATCAAGACCTTCGGGCCGATCGCACGCGCCGCCGGGTACAAGGTCGCCTGCTGCGACTCCTTCGGCTGGGACCAGGAGAAGGCCTACAGCAGCGCGATCGAGGCGGACCCGACGGCACGCGGTTACGTCAGCACCCACACCGGCCACACCTACGCCAGCAAGGTCGACGGCCCCCTGCCGACCCGGAAACGCAGCTGGATGTCGGAGTGGTCCCCCGACGGCACCACCTGGAACGAGAACTGGGACGACGGCAGCGGCTACGACGGCTTCACCGTCGCCTCCGCCATCCACGACGCCCTCACCAAGGGCAACACCAGCGGCTACGTCTACTGGTACGGCGCCTCCGTCGGCGCCACCCGCGGCCTGATCCAGATGGACGGCGACAACTACCACGTCTCCAAGCGCCTGTGGGCGCTGGCCAACTACAGCCGCTTCATCCGCCCGGGAGCCACCCGCATCGGCGCCACGACCTCCGACTCCGCCCTCGAACTGTCGGCGTTCCGCAACACCGACGGCACGGTGACCGTCGTAGCGCTGAACACCTCCACCAGCGCCACTCCGGTGACCTTCGACCTCAAGAACACCAAAATCGCCAAGGGGACGGCGACCCCGTACCTGACCGACGCCACACACAGCACGGCACGGCAGCAGACCGTGGCGATCAGCGGAAGTTCACTGACCACCACGGTTCCGGCCAGGGCGCTGGTCACCTACACCGTCAGGCGATAGCGCCCGCTCACTTCCAGGTGTCGCTGGTGGTGTATCCGGACGAACTGCCCGTGGTGTACGAGCGGTTCGTCCCGGACTCCCAGGTGACGTTTCCGGAGCTGTCCTTCTTCACGTACTTGTAGGTGAAGGCCGTGCTCTTGGGGACGATGACCAGCTTGCTCCAGGTCGGGTAGGAGGCCGACGACAGCGGGATCGCGTCGCTCGTGTTCCAGGAGCCGAGCGAGGCGATCGAGCCGACGACGTAGACATTGGTGCCGTAGTCCGTCGTCGCGTACTCGTTGAAGGTGACGTCGGTGGCGTCGGCGTCCGCCACGTTCCAGGAGTTGTTCAGGTTGATCGCCGCAGTGGTGGCGGCAGACGATCGGTTGGCGTTCGACTCCCAGGTGACGTTTCCGGACGAATCCTTCTTGATGTACTTGTAGGTGAAGGACGTGTTGGTCGGCACGCTCACCGCGCCCGACCAGATCGGGTACCCGGACGACGAGAGCTTGATCGCCTTCGAGGTGTCCCAGCCGCCCAGCGCCGAGATGGAGCCCACCACGTACACGTTGGTGCCGCTCGTCGTGGCCGCGTACTCGTTGAAGGTCGCGGTCACCGTGGAGCCGGAGGAACCGCCGCCCGTGTCGTCGCAGCCGACCGTGCAGGTGTAGGACGCGTTGTAGAAGGCGACCGCGCTCTTCGCCGGGACGGTGATCGAGGCGCTGCCGCCCGACACCGTCACCGTGCTCCGGCCGCCGTCGACCACGTTCTTGTACGTGCCGTCGGCCATGCCCGTGGTGAAGGTGTACGTGGCCGACGAGGAGCCGTTGTTCAGGGCGAAGAAGCCCGCGCCCGAGCGCCCGAAGCCGATCACGTTCGACGACATGGTCTGCCAGTCGGAGACGGCGGCGCTGTCGACGGCGTTGTGCCAGGCCACCATGCCGACCACCGCGGTGTCGCGGTCCAGGCAGTACCAGGCGCCGCCGGCGCAGTCGGTGTCGGTCACGAAGCCGGAAGAGTTCGGTGGGGCCTGGTCGCTCTGGGTCCACTCCCAGCTGGCGTACACCGTCGGGGTCGACCACTTGTAGGCGAGCTGGAAGAGGTTGGCGAGCTTGTAGGTGTCGCCGTCCTTGTAGCTCAGGTGCAGGCCGTTGCGTTCGGTGTCGTGGTTGGTCACGAAGGACACCGAGTCGGCGGCCGGGAGGATGCCGGAGGAGGACAGGGAGGACAGGTCGCTCACGTTGCCCTGGAACGCGGACTTCAGCCTGCTCGCGTAGGTGAAGTCCAGGACGTCGCCCGAGGCGTAGTAGTCGCCGGGCTGCGGGGTCGAGCCGGGGTAGACCTCCTGGAAGACGTACGGCGCCGTCCCGGACGTCGTGTTCGTCAGCTTGGACTCGATCGCCGCGAGGTCGGCCTCGGGGATGTGCTTGGCCGCGTCGACGCGGAAACCGTCGACGCCGAGGGCGAGCTGGGAGTTCAGGTAGTCGGCGAGGCCCGTGCGGACGTGGTCCGAGCCGGTCCTGAGGTCCGGCAGCCCGAGCAGCTCGCAGTTCTGGACCTGGGTGAGGTTCGAGTAGTCCTGGATGGTCAGGTCGGAGGTCGGGCAGTCCGAGGAGTCGTGGTAGTCCGCGCGGTTCCACTCGGGAGTGTCGTACTTGCTGGTGATCGTCGTGCCGTTGTAGCCGGTGCCGGTCTGGGCGGCGGTGTGGTTGACGACCGCGTCCGTGTAGACCTTGACGCCTGCCTTGTGGCAGGCGGTGATCATCGAGGCGAACTGGGCCTTGGTGCCGAAGCGGCTGTTGAGGTCGTAGGAGTAGGGCTGGTAGACGTCCCACCAGTAGTAGGACGACTGCTTGAGCGACTCGGCGGGCGGGGCGACCTGGACCGCGCCGTAGCCGGCCGGGCCCAGAACGTTGGTGCACTCGGAGGCAATGGAGTCCCAGTTCCATTCCCAGAGGTTGGCGATGACGTCGCCCTTGGCGGACGTGTCCGCGTGGGCGGTGGTGGCGGGCAGGGCTATTGCGCCGGCGAGTGCCAGCGCGCCGGCGGCCGCGGCACTGGCCGTGCGCCGGAAGACACCCGGGGGTCGGTGTCCGGTCATGTGCGGCTCCCATGAAGGGTGTTTGAGTTTCAACCAGTCGTGAGAGTGGGGGAGTTGAGAAGGGCACGTCAAGATTGGCGTTGAAAGTTCTTGCTATGAGTTTCAAGACTCTTGCTGTAACGCTTGCGTCAGCGGTACGGTCACGCGGGGTCGGACCCAAGAGAGCCGCTGTCGCTAGGAGTTCACACCGGTGATACAAGTCAGACGGGTCGCGGCCGTCACCGTCGCCGCGCTCGCCGCAGCCCTGATCCAGCCACTCGGGGCCCAGGCGGACTCCCCGCCCCCGCCGCCCTCCGACGCGAAGCTCGCCGCCACGCCCGCCCGGCACGACGACACCCGTGAGCAGTTCTACTTCGTCATGCCGGACCGTTTCGCCAACGGGGATGCCGGCAATGACAGGGGCGGCCTCACGGGTTCGCGGCTCAGCACCGGCTACGACCCCACCGACAAGGGCTTCTACCAGGGCGGCGACCTCAAGGGCCTGACCAAGAAGCTCGACTACATCAAGGGCCTGGGCACCACCGCCATCTGGATGGCCCCGATCTTCAAGAACCGCCCCGTGCAGGGGACGGGCAGCAACGCCTCGGCCGGCTACCACGGCTACTGGATCACGGACTTCACGCAGGTCGACCCGCACTTCGGGACCAACAAGGACCTGCAGACCCTCATCTCCAAGGCGCACGCCAAGGGCATGAAGGTCTTCTTCGACGTCATCACCAACCACACCGCCGATGTCGTCGACTACAAGGAGAAGTCCTACGACTACCTCTCCAAGGGCGCCTTCCCGTACCTGACCAAGGACGGCCGCCCCTTCGACGACGCCGACTACGCGGACGGCAGCAAGACGTTCCCCGCCGTCGACGCCGGCTCCTTCCCGCGCACGCCCACCGTCGCCGCCGCGGACAAGAACGCCAAGGTCCCGGCCTGGCTCAACGACCCGACGATGTACCACAACCGCGGTGACTCCACCTTCGCCGGTGAGAGCGCCACCTACGGGGACTTCGGCGGCCTCGACGACCTGTGGACCGAGCGTCCCGAGGTCGTACACGGCATGGAGAAGATCTACGAGCGCTGGGTGCGCGACTTCGACATCGACGGCTTCCGGATCGACACGGTCAAGCACGTCGACATGGACTTCTGGACCCAGTGGGCGACCGCCCTCGACGCCTACGCGGCCAAGCAGGGGCGCAAGAACTTCTTCATGTTCGGCGAGGTCTACTCCGCCGACACCTCGATCACTTCGCCGTACGTCACCCAGGGCCGCCTTGACGCCACCCTCGACTTCCCCTTCCAGGACGCGGCCCGCAGCTACGCCTCCCAGGGCGGCAGCGCGCAGAAGCTCGCCTCGCTCTTCGGCGACGACTACAAGTACACGACCGACAAGGCCAACGCGTACGAGCAGGTCACCTTCCTCGGCAACCACGACATGGGCCGCATCGGGTACTTCCTGAAACAGGACAACCCCAAGGCCACCGATGCCGAGATCCTCAAGAAGGACGAGCTCGCCAACGAGGTGATGTTCCTCAGCCGAGGCAACCCCGTCGTCTACTACGGCGACGAGCAGGGCTTCACCGGCTCCGGCGGCGACAAGGACGCCCGCCAGACCATGTTCGCCTCCAAGGTCGCCGACTACCTCGACGACGACGAGATCGGCACCGACCGCACCCACGCGAGCGACTCGTACGACACGAGCGCGCCGCTCTACCGGCAGATCGCTGAGCTGAGCAAGCTGCGCAAGGACAACCCCGCCCTCATGGACGGCGTCCAGACGCAGCGGTACGCGGCCGACGGCTCCGGTGTCTACGCGTTCTCCCGTACGGACGCCAGGACCGGCCAGGAGTACGTCGTCGCCCTCAACAACGCCGGCGAGGCGAAGACGGCGACCTTCGCGACCGGCTCGGCGGACATGAAGTTCCGCGGGATCCACGGGACTTCGGACGATGTCACCTCCGACGCCGACAAGAAGATCACGGTCACCGTCCCGGCCGGCTCGGCGATCGTCCTCAAGGCGGCGGGCAGGCTCGCCGAGCCGACCACCGCACCCACCCTCACCCTGAAGGCCCCCGACGCCGGTGCCACCGGCACCGTGGAACTCTCCGCGGATGTCGCCGGCGGACAGCTCGACCGCGTCGTCTTCGCCGCGCAGGTCGGCGCCGGCAAGTGGCAGGTCCTGGGCTCCGCCGACCACGCCCCGTACAAGGTCACGCAGACCATCGGCAAGGGCGTACCGGCCGGAACCGCCCTGCGTTACAAGGCAGTCGCCATCGACACCGCCGGGCACACGGCGAGCGCCACCGCCGCCTCCACCACCGGCACCCCGCCCGCCGCGGAGACCCCCACCGCCTCCTCCCGCGACTACGCGATCGTCCACTACAAGCGCACCGACGGCGACTACGACAAGTGGGGCCTGTACGCCTGGGGCGACCTCGCCGACGGCGAGTCGACCACCTGGCCGGCCGGGCACCCCTTCGTCGGCCGTGACGCGTACGGCGCCTTCGCCTACGTCAAGCTGAAGCCGGGCGCCTCCAGCATCGGGTTCCTGGTCGTCGACAAGGACGGCAACAAGGACGTCTCCACCGACCGCACCATCGACGTCACCAAGACCGGCGAGGTCTGGGTCGAGCAGGGCAAGGAGGCCGTACAGACGACCCGCCCCGACTACCCGGCGCAGGACAGGACCAAGGCGGTCATCCACTACCACCGCGCCGACGGGAACTACGACGGCTGGGGACTGCACGTCTGGACCGGCGCCGCGAACCCCACGGACTGGTCGAGCCCGCTGAAGCCGGTGAGGACCGACGCCTACGGCGCGGTCTTCGAGGTGCCGCTCAGCGACGGTGCCACGAGCCTCAGTTACATCATCCACAAGGGCGACGAGAAGGACCTCCCGGCCGACCAGTCGCTGGACCTCAAGTCCAACGGCTACGAGGTGTGGCTGTTGAACGGGCAGGACAAGTACCTGCTGCCGCAGCCCGCGGGCTCCGCCGCCGCGCTCGACCTGAGCACCTCCAAGGCGATCTGGATCGACCGGAACACGGTCGCCTGGAACGGCTCCGACGCCGCCGCCTCCACCCAGCTGCTCTACTCCCACGACGGCTCGATCGCCGTCAAGGACTCCGCGCTGACCAGCGACGACGAGCGCTGGCTGCGCCTTGCGAAGACCACCCTCACCGACGCCCAGAAGGCCAGGTTCCCGTATCTCAAGGACTACACGGCCTGGTCCGTCGACCCGCGCGACCGGGACCGGGTGCGCGAGGCCCTCGACGGCCAGATCGTCGCCTCCCAGCGGGCCGCGAACGGCGCCGTGCTGGCGGCGACCGGCGTCCAGATCGCCGGCGTACTCGACGACGTGTACGCGAGCGCGACCAAGGCCGAGCTGGGGCCGACGTTCCACAAGGGCCGTCCCACGCTCGCCGTGTGGGCGCCGACCGCGCAGAGCGTGGCACTGGAGCTCGACGGCTCGCTCAAGACGATGAAGCGCGACGACTCCACCGGCGTCTGGTCCGTCACCGGCCCGGCGTCCTGGAAGAACAAGCCCTACCGGTACGTCGTCAAGGTGTGGGCGCCCAGCGTCCGCAAGGTCGTCACCAACAAGGTCACCGACCCGTACTCGCTCGCCCTCACCGCGAACTCCGAGCGCAGCCTCGTCGTCGACCTGGACGACAGGTCCCTCGCGCCGAGCGGCTGGTCGAGCCTGGCCAAGCCCAAGGCCGTACCGCTGAAGGACGCCCAGATCCAGGAACTGCACATCCGGGACTTCTCCGTCGCGGACAAGACCGTGCCGGCCAAGGACCAGGGCACCTACCTCGCCTTCACCGACCGGAACAGCGACGGCTCCAGGCACCTGCGGCAACTCGCGAAGTCGGGCACGTCGTACGTCCATCTGCTGCCCGCCTTCGACTTCGCGACCGTCCCGGAGAAGAAGGCGGACCAGGCGAGAACGGACTGCGACCTCGCCTCCTACGCCGCCGACTCCGACAAGCAGCAGGCGTGCGTCGCGAAGACCGCCGCGAAGGACGCCTACAACTGGGGCTACGACCCCTTCCACTACACGGTCCCCGAGGGCTCGTACGCGACCGACCCGGACGGCAGCGGCCGTACCGTCGAGTTCCGCAAGATGGTGAAGGGACTCAACCAGGACGGGCTGCGGGTCGTCATGGACGTCGTCTACAACCACACGGCGGCCGCCGGTCAGGCCGACACCAGCGTCCTCGACAAGGTGGTGCCCGGCTACTACCAGCGGCTCCTCGCGGACGGCTCGGTCGCGAACAGCACCTGCTGTGCGAACACGGCCACCGAGAACTCCATGATGGGCAAGCTGGTCGTCGACTCGGTCGTCACCTGGGCCAAGGAGTACAAGGTCGACGGCTTCCGCTTCGACCTCATGGGACACCAGCCGAAGGCCAACATCCTCGCCGTGCGCAAGGCGCTCGACGCGCTGACCCTCGCGAAGGACGGCGTCGACGGCAAGAAGATCATCATGTACGGCGAGGGCTGGAACTTCGGCGAGGTCGCCGACGACGCCCGCTTCGTGCAGGCCACCCAGAAGAACATGGCGGGGACCGGCATCGCGACCTTCTCCGACCGTGCCCGGGACGCCGTGCGCGGCGGTAGCCCCTTCGACTCCGACCCCGGTGTCCAGGGCTTCGCCTCCGGCCTGTACACCGACCCCAACGCGTCCGCCGCGAACGGCACTTCGGCCGAGCAGAAGGCCCGCCTCCTGCACTACCAGGACCTGATCAAGGTCGGTCTGTCCGGAAACCTCGCCAAGTACCGCTTCACCGACACCGACGGCAAGGAGGTCACCGGCGCCGAGGTCGACTACAACGGTCAGCCGGCCGGTTACGCGGACGCGCCCGGAGACGCCGTCGCCTACGCGGACGCGCACGACAACGAGTCGCTCTTCGACGCCCTCACCTACAAGCTGCCCGCCTCGACCAGCGCGGCCGACCGGGCCAGGATGCAGGTCCTCGCGATGGCGACGGCCACCCTCTCGCAGGGCCCGTCCCTCTCACAGGCGGGCTCCGACCTGCTGCGTTCCAAGTCCCTGGACCGCAACTCGTTCGACAGCGGCGACTGGTTCAACGCCATCCACTGGAACTGCACGGACGGCAACGGCTTCGGGCGGGGGCTGCCGATGGCGGCCGACAACCAGTCCAAGTGGCCGTACGCCAAGCCGCTGCTGAGCTCGGTGCGGGTCGGCTGCCCGCAGATCGAGGGGGCCTCGGCCGCCTACCAGGACCTTTTGAAGATCCGTTCGACGGACGGCGTGTTCTCGCTCGACACGGCCGCGCAGGTGCAGTCGAAGCTGTCCTTCCCGCTGTCCGGCAAGGACGAGACACCCGGTGTGATCACCATGAAGCTGGGTGACCTGGTCGTCGTCTTCAACGCGACGCCGAGCAGACAGGAGCAGCGCGTCGACTCCCTGGCCGGAACCGGCTACCGGCTGCACCCCGTGCAGGCGGCGGGCGCCGACCCTATCGTCAAGAGCTCTTCCTATGAGCGGGAATCGGGCACGTTCGCCGTTCCGGGTCGCAGTGTCGCAATATTCTCCCGGATCTCCTGAAAGGGGCATTACTTTGGTGGGGCAGGCCGAACCCCGGTCTGCCTCACCGGCGTTGTCCCCAGGGCTGGAAGATGGACCTCAACGGCAAGCTGACAGACACGACCGTGCTGGTCGTGGACGACGTCGCGGCCAGCCGGTACGCGATGGGGACGGTGCTGCGCCGGGCCGGACACCAGGTCGTACCGGTCGCCACCGGCCAGCAGGCACTCGTCGAACTCGACGTACGGCTGCGCAAGGGCGCCCTGCCCGACGTGGCCCTCGTCGACATCGACCTGCCCGACATGAGCGGCTTCGACCTGTGCCGGCGGCTCAAGGAACGGCCGCACATGGCGGGCCTGCCCGTGGTGCACTTCTCGGCCGCCGCCGTGGCACCGGCCGACCGCTGCCAGGGGCTGGACATGGGCGCCGAGACCTATCTGACGGTGCCCGCCGAGCCCGAGGAGATCGAGGCGGTGGTCCGCTCCGCGGTGCGCACCGCCCGGCTGCGGGCCGACGACCAGGCGCTGGTACGGCGGCTGACCATGCTCTCCCAGGCGATCGTCACCATCCAGGCGGCGCGCTCCCTGCAGGAACTCGCCGACGCCGCCGCCGACGGCACCGCGCGGCTCATCGGCGGTCCCGCCGCCGTCTTCGTCCTCGGCCCGGACGACGAGCTGTACAGCGGCCTCTCCCGGGACCGCACCTCCCTCGCCCTGCCGGACGCGGGCGCCCACCGCACCGTGGCCGGACTGCTGCGGCGGCTCACCCGCGGACAGGCGGGGGTGCAGATCACCACCGTGCCCGCGCCGCTGTGGCCCGCCGGGTTCTTCCGGCCCGGCATGCAGCACGACGCCCGGCTGGCACTGGTCCTCACCCAGGACGGCCAGGCCCCCGTGTGCCTGGCCACGCCCACTCGCGGGGTGCGCAGGGTGAACCCCGAGGAGGAAGCCCTGGTGGCCCAGCTGGCGCAGGCCGCCGCGCTCGCCGCCGAGCCGCTGCTCATGTACCAGGTCGAGCGGCATGTCGCCCTCACCCTCCAGCACAGCTTCCTGCCCCAGCCGCACCGGCTGCCCGAACTGCCCGGCATCGACGTCGAGGTCCGCTACGTACCGGCCTCCCGCGAGACCGAGATCGGCGGCGACTTCTACGCGGCCCTGCGCACCGACGAGGGCGTGCTCACCGCGGTCGGCGACGTCGTCGGGCACTCGCTGGAGGCGGCCACCGTCATGGTCGAGATCCGGCATGCGCTGCGCGCCTACTGCGTCGAGGAGAGCGACCCGGCCGTGCTCGCCGAGCGGCTCGACCGGATGCTGCAGCACTACCACCCGGAGGTCACAGCCACCGTCTGCCTGGCGCTGATCGACCCCGGGACCGGCCGTACCCGGATCGCCAACGCGGGCCACATCCCGCCGCTGATCCTGAGCAACAACGGAGACGCCGAGTACGCCAAGGCCGACGGCCCGCTGCTCGGCCTGGGGCTGCCGCACCCGCCGCCCACCGAGCTGTTCCTGGAGCCCGGCGACCGGCTCCTCATGGTCACCGACGGTCTGATCGAGACCCGGGGCACCGACCTGAGCCTCTCGATGGAGCAGCTCCGTTCGGCTGCCGTCGGCGCGCTGCCCGGCCTGCACGCCCTGTGCGACACCCTGCTGGCCTGCTTCGGGCACGACCGCGAGGACGACATCGCGATGCTCGCGCTTCAGCTGAGGAATTAGGCTGCTCCTGTCGCTGCCGTCCTGGAACAGGAGTGCCCATGCCGCAGATCACCGTCGACCACTCGAAGGCGATCCACTTCGACCGGGAGGGCTTCGCCCACGACCTGCACACCGCGCTCGTCGATATCGCGGCCGCCAAGCCGGAGGCCTGCAAGACACAGTTCCGCGCGTCCGAGGTCACCGCGTTCGGCTACGAGGACCCCCTGGACCACGGCCACGCCGTGGTGCACGTCATGATCGGACTGCTTGCCGGCCGCACCGAGGAGACGAAGGCGAAGCTCACCGAGACCGTCCTCGAGCTGCTGAAGAAGCACGTGGCGGACGACGGCCACGCGGTTCTGCACGCCTCCGCCGAGGTCCGGGACCTCGACCCGTCGTACCGGAAGTTCGAGCGTTAGACGGTCCTACGACGCCAGCGTGAGCAACCGGGCGACCAGGTCCGCGAACGGGCCGTCCGGTGGCTCGTCCTTGAGTATGCGGCGCAGCAGCGCGCCCATCTCGTCGTCGTAGGCCGCGCTCACCGCCGCCAGGGCTGCGAAGTCGTGGACCAGTTGGGCTTCCAGTTCGGCCCGGGGGATGCGGCGGCCGTCCAGCCAGATCAGGGCCGTCGACTCGGCCAGGGAGATCCAGGAGCGCACGACCAGTTCCAGGCGGGCGGGTGGGTCCTGGACGCCCAGGTGCGACAGGATCTGTTCGTAGGCGGCCTGGCGTACGGAGTCGATGAGGGCGTTGGTGGCCGAGGTGTGGCTCATGGAGTGGGCTCCGCCCACGGACACCGCCGGGCCGCCGCGCATCAGTGCCGAGAAACCGGGGCCGTGGTCGTCCACGAAGTCGAAGAAGCGGCGCATCGCCCGCAGCAGCCGCGCGCCCAGCGGGCCCTCCTGCGGCTCCTTGAACCGGCCCGCCAGATCCTCCGCCGCGCGCTTCAACGCGGCCTCGTACAGGCTGAGTTTGCCCGGGAAGTAGTGGTACACCAGCGGGCGGGAGATGCCCGCGGCGGCGGCTATCTCGTCGATGGAGACGTCGTCGGGAGAGCGTTGGCTGAACAGTTCGAGGGCGACGCCGATCAACTGCTGCCGCCGCTCCTCGACTCCCATTCTGCGGCGTACCCCGGTAGTCATGCGAACACCTTACCGATCGGATCCGGCCCGGAACGGTCCGGTCCGGCCATCGGTGTTCACATATCCAGCACGAGACGCTCACTTCGTGCCCGCGAAACGCAGATCAGCATCGAGTCGGCACGCTCGGCGTCCGTCAGCAGCTCGTCCCGGTGCTCCACCTCGCCCTCCAGGACCCGCTGTTGGCACGTTCCGCAGAACCCCTGTTCACAGGAGTAGGCGGTGTTCGGCAGCGCGGCGCGCACGGCGGCCAGCACGGTCGAGTCGGCCGGCACGGTCAACATCCGTCCGCTGCGCCGGAGTTCGACCTCGAAGGCGCCGTTGCCGTCGGTCGACGTACGGGGCGTGAACCGTTCGAGGCGGACCCGCGGGAGCCGTTCCTCCATCGCGGCGATGAGCCCCTCCGGGCCGCAGCAGTACACGGCGGCCTCCTCGGCCGTACCCGCCAACAGGCCGTCGAGATCGGGCAGTCCGTCCTCGTCCTCGGCGACGACGGTCACCCGGTCACCGCCCAGCTTCTCGAGCTCCTCCAGGAACGGCATCGACGCCCGCGTCCGCCCGCCGTACACCAGCCGCCACTTGGCGCCGTCCCCGAGCGCCCGCAGCATCGGCAGCACGGGCGTGATCCCGATGCCGCCCACGACGAAGACGTACGACGGGGCCTCGACGAGCGGGAAGCGGTTCCGCGGCCCGCGCACCTCCAGCTCCATCCCCTCCGTGACCTGCTCGTGCACCTCGCGCGAGCCGCCGCGGCCGTCCTCGACGAGCCGGGTGGCGACGGTGTACGACGAGGTGTCCTCCGGGTCGCCGCACAGCGAGTACTGCCGCACAAGACCCGACGGCAGTACGAGGTCGAGATGCGCGCCGGGCTCCCAGCGCGGCAAGTCCCGCCCTCCCAGGCGCAGTTGTACGACGCCTTCGGCGACCGTCTCGCGCGAGGCGACCAGCAGCTTCAGCGCCCGCGACCGGGGCCGCCCGGAGGTCGGGTTCTCCAGGGCGGGCATCGGCCACAGCGGCGAGGTCCTGATGCGGCGCCGCATCGCCCGTCTGACCAGCATGGCCGTGCCCGCGGCGACCACCACCGTGCGCAGCCTCGGCATCACCGGGCTCCCTTCTCCGCCGCGAGGGCCGCGACCGCAGCGGGCGAGGAGGCGAGATAGGCGACGGCCTGCTCGGTGGAGCCCTCCTGGGAGGGGTGGTAGGCGCGGCTGAGGTAGCGCGGGACGGACCTGAGCATGTCGCCGGTCGCGGGCAGGGTGCCCCGTCTGCCGCGTACGTAGAACTCCTTGAAGCTCGCGCGGCCGTCGATCAGCGTCGGATCGTTCTCCATGAAGAAGCGCGCCCCGCGCTGCCACAGGAACACCAGTGCCGCGAACGCGGTGGCCCAGGTGCGCACCCGCCGCCGGTAGCCGCCGTCGACGTGCTGGAACAGGTCGAAGGCGACGGACCGGTGCTCGACCTCCTCCGCGCCGTGCCAGCGCAGCAGATCCAGCATGGTGGGGTCGGCGCCCCGCCGGTCCAGTTCCTCGGCGTTGAGGACCCAGTTGCCGAGGAACGCGGTGTAGTGCTCGATCGCCGCAATGATCGCCACCCGCTCCATCAGCCACCACGTGCGCGCCCTGCCCGGCGGCAGGGTCCGGTCGCCGAGCAGTTTCTCGAAGAACCAGTCGACCTGCGCGGTGTACGGCGTCGGATCGAGCCCGAGCTCCTTCAGGTGCGGCAGGACCTCGTCGTGGGCCTGTGAGTGCATCGCCTCCTGCCCGATGAACCCCATGACGTCCTCGCGCAGCCGCTCGTCCCGGATGTAGGGCAGCACCTGCTTGTAGACGTGCACGAACCACCGCTCACCGGCGGGCAGCAGCAGATGCAGCACATTGATGGTGTGCGTGGTGAAGGGATCCCCAGGCACCCAGTGCAGCGGGGTCTCCTCCCACGAGAAGGACACCTTCCGCGCCTTGAGGGCGACCCGCTCCGAGGCCTGCTTGTTGGACATGGCGTCAATGTACTGACGGGTAAGTCCGAGCGGAACCCCTCGGCAAGGACTTGTTGACGTCAGTGTCAGCAAGCGGGGAGGGGTTCGGCAGCGCCCCAAAGGGGCGCGGGGCTGTATCCATTTGCGGCTCCGCCGCGGGGCGCGACAAGCCACGACCATGCCGCGGACGGTCGACGGCCCATCGCCGCCCATCCCGCGGAGCGCTCAGTGCAGTCCGCTGATCTGCCGACCGTCCTCCAGGGTCCCCGCCAGCTCGGCCCGCATACCCTGCTTGGTCCGTACGGCCAGCAGGCTGCCCGGGGTGGAGGCGCTGACCCCTCCCGTCGTACTGATCGACGACGTCCCCGGGCTGCCGGCCGCGAGGAGGTACCAGTTCTTCGCCTCCGACTTCCACAGCACTCCGGCGAGCACATGCGGGTCCTTCGCCCCGCACGCCGGTACGTTCTCCGCCTTCGCGGCGACCGCCCCGTACGCCCCGCCCGGCGTGTGGAACTGCGCAAGCACCCGCGTCCCGCCGCCCCGCCAGGTCTCGGCCCGGGTGCACACCCAGTCCGCCACCCCGCTCGCGTCGGGCAGCGGTTGCCGGCCGTACGCCCAGGCGTTGACCGTGCGCACGCCCGCCGAGCGCATCGAGGCCAGCGAGCAGGCGTACGGCGCCCAGGTGTGCAGGGCCGGGGCGCCGGTGACCTCGTGGACGGCGCCTGGCCGTCCGATGGTGAGGTGGGCGGGGACGAGCTCGCCGAGGTCGGTGCTGAGGCGGGTGCCGGTGGCGTCCGTGAGCTGGAGCACCTTCCACGACGTGCAGTCGCCGCTCTCGGCGGCGGGGCCGGCCAGCGGTGCCGTGACGCCGCCGGTCAGGTCGAGGGCCGTCGTGCCGGTGGCCGGCTTGAGGAGGTCCCGCTCGGCGGCCTGCTTCACCCAGGGGGCCGTCAGATAGCGGACGTTGCCGTCCGCCCGGTCCAGGACCAGCGCGTTCGCCTCGGAGCGGTCGGCGCCGTCGACCCGTGCGAAGTCCAGGGCGGCGCCCTTCGTGCCGCTCTTCGGCTCGGCGTACCGGGCGATGCGCAGACCGTCGTAGAGCATCACCACCCGTGCGCTGTCGACGGTCCCGGCGTACAGCAGCTGGGGCGGGCCGGACGGGCCGCCGGAGGGGGTGCCGGGGGTCGCGGAGACCTGGACGCTCTCGCCGGGACGGGCCCAGACGGCGAGGGCGCGGCGCAGCAGGGCCTTGTCGCCGGTGAGGTCGCCGCGGGCGGGCCAGACGGAGAAGTCGGTGCGCGCGGAGGTCGTCCAGGCGGTGGGGGCGACCCGCAGCAGCTTGGCCGGGTCCAGGGCGGCCTCGGCCGCCGGGTTCTGGGCGTACGCGGGGGCGGCGGCACCGTCGGGGGCCCAGCCGTCCCCCGGCAGACCGAACAGCACCCCGCACACGGCGACGGCCGCCGCGGCGGCGAGCGCGGCCCTGGTGTGCTGTCTGCGGCGCATCAGATCGGTGGGCCGGGCGTGCAGTGAGCAGGGGTCGAACTCGGGGGAGTCGAGCAGGGCGTACTGCTCCGGGACCTCGTCGGCCTCCCGGAGTGCGTCCTGCGGGTCCTCGCAGCCGGCGGCGGTCAGCACCTTGGCCACGTCACCGTCGGGAAGTTTCTCCAGGCCGCGCAGGACGTAGGCGGCGCGGGCGGGGCCGGACAGGGCGGACAGCCGCTGGTCCAGGGCGAGTTCGTCGGCACCGCCGGAGCGCGGGAACAGGCGCAGGCCCCACACCTGGGGGAGCAGCGGCGGCAGCTGGGACCGCCTGGGGAGCGCCGTGCGCTTCAGCGGCAGGCCCGCCTCCAGTGCCGTACGCAGCACCTGGAGGCGGACGAAGGCGTATCCCGGGTCGCCGTTGCGCCCGGTCGAGCGGGCCGGGATCGCGGGTGCCTGTGCCCGGCCGCGGGGCAGGGCGCGCTGGGTGAGGGCGTGTGCGGTCACCACGCGCCGGTTGCGGCCGAGGCTCGGCGGCAGCACCAGGTAGGCGAGCCGGACCAGCCGCGGATAGTGCTCGACGAGCGCGGCCTCGGCCTGTTCGACGTCGACGGCCAGGTCGGAAGGGGACGGTGCGGGGCGCGGGGCGACATCCTGTGACTGCACGTTCAGCAAAACGAGCGAATCATGGGATAGTCACCGCCGCCCGGGCGACTCAGTCCTCGGGCTCGACGAGCGCCCGCGCGTAGTTCGCCATCGAGCGCTGGTAGCGGGGGAGATGCGGCGCCAGGGCGCCGAGCACCAGGGAGAGCCCTTCGCGGTCCCGGCCGAGACTGGACAGGCACAGCGCCAGACATGCCCGTACCGCGTCGTCCAACTCGTCGGAGGGCGCCTCCAGTTCCGGTGTCAGCAGCTTGACGCCCTCCTCCGCCTGCCCGATGTTCCTGAGCGAACTGGACAGCTGGATCTTGGCCCTGCGGCCCTTGTACGGGCTGACCTCGCTCAGCCCGCGCGCCAGCGCCTCCCGGTACAGCGGTACGGCCTTGTCCGAGTGCCCGGTGGAGTCCCAGGCACAGGCCTGCTCGAAGAGGCCGAGCGGGCTGCCCTCCGGGACCTCGGCGGCGAGGGCGTCGATCACGGCCCGGAAGTCGGCGGCCCGCTCTTCCGGATAGTCGTCGAGGGTGGCCCAGGCGGCGGTCACGCGATCTTCCCAGTCTTGATTCACGGGAGCACTTTCGCACACGCGTGCACAGCGGACAGCCGTATTTTTGAGCGCCCCAGCCTTCACGGCCGTATCGAAGGGGACGGGCCCTCAGGGCCTGGCCGGCACATTCCCGCCTGCCTCGCGGCGGACGACGGGAATGTGCCGGTCAGGCCCGGGCCAGCAGAGCGACCCGGAGGAACAGATGAGGTTGACCCGACCGATGCTCGCCGTGGCCACTGCCGCGGGCGTCCTGGCGCTGGCGGGCTGTGGAACCGGAAACAGCGACGCGGCCGCCAAGGTGCCGACCGCCGCCACCGGCTCTCTGGAGAGCCTGGCCGCCAAGGTGAAGTGCAAGCCGGACATGCAGATCGACTCCGACGAGGTCCGCCAGGCCATCTGCACGACCTCCGACGGCAAGTTCGTCTTCGCCACCTTCGCCACCGACCGCGGCCAGCGCGAGTGGATCAACGACGCGAAGGACTACGGAGGCTTCTACCTCGTCGGCCGCAAGTGGGTCGCCGTCGGCGAGGACAAGGTGGTCAAGGCGCTGCAGCACACGCTCGGCGGCGACGAGGAGATCGGCACCAACCACAGCGCGCACACCGGCCACAACGGCTGAGCTTCGCGGCACATACGAAAAGCGGGCGGTGGGAGATTCCCACCGCCCGCTTTCCTAGGGGCTCGTCACTGGCAACGCTGCCCGCTGTTGATGCAGTTGGCGATCTTGTTCGCCAGGTTGTTCTTGAAGACCGCGATGAAGTCGTCGTGGTCGGTGGCCGCCTTGTGCAGCTGCTCGGGGAAGCCGTCCACCGCGTAGGCGTTCTTCACCTGGCCGTTCTGCAGGACCGGCGGGTTGATCTTGTACACCAGACGCATCGTCAGCTGCGGGATCGCCTTGAAGCCGTTCTGGCAGTTGCCGTTGGCGTCGGCGAAGGCGACGTGCGTGCGGTGGTTGGCGCTGTCGATGTTCTTGCCGTCCCAGCAGGACTGGAAGGCGAAGGTGCGCACCACGTTGCTGCCCTGCGGGCAGATCGGGTACTGCGTCGTCAGCTGGACCTTGTTCTCGAAGCCGGTGCAGCTCCAGTGCGCGTTGGCGTTCGCCAGACCGTTGGTCGTGGTCTTGGCGTCACCGGTGATGATGCGCAGGAACTGGGGCATCGCCGTGACCTTGCTGGTCGGGCTGCCGACGTACTTGATCTGCGCCTGGATCGGCGTCAGGATCTTGCCGACGTTGCCTTCCTTGCCACCGCCGTCGGCGTTCTGGTCGAAGTCCTGCGTGCCGTCCTGGATACGCACCACCGGCCAGTAGTAGGCCGACAGGTCGCCCTGGTTCTGGCAGCTGGTCTGGTCCGCGATCAGCGTGTTGTTGTTCGCGAACGCGTTGACCTTCTGGTTGCCGACGTAGTCGTGCAGGTGGTGCGCGCCGTTGGTCACTCCGGGAGCCACGATCACGTTGTCCGTGTTGTGGTTCTTGTTGGCGTTCACACCGCACTTGGTGATGAAGACGCCCTTCGAGGCGTTGCCGTTGGCCCGCGGCTTCGCGGCGACGTTCGGCTGGACCTTGGTGATGTCCACGAAGTCGGCCGCGACCGGGCCGTTGCCGGCCTGACCGCCGATGTTCTGGCCGGCCCCGGCCTGCCCGTTGCCCTGCTGCTGGCCACCGTTCTGCTGCTGGCCGCCATTTTGCTGCTGGCCGCCGTTCTGCTGCTGGCCGCCGTTCTGGTTGTTCTGACCACCGGCCGTGGTCTGGTTGGCGGTCTGCGTGGTGCAGGCGGCGAGCGCGCTCAGCCCGGCCGCGTCGACCTGGCCGCCGACCCGCTGGATGTCGATCCGGATCCGGTTGAGGGTCGCGGCTCGCTTGTCCTTGAGAGGGCCGACGATCGCGTTCTGCACGAAGTTCGCGTCGCCCGCCTGCGCCTGCCGGGTGGAGGCGAGCCGGGTGTAGGCCTCGGTGACCTGCTTGTCGAGGTTCGCCAGCTCCGTGGCCACACCCTGCTGGGCCCTGGCCGGCACGTTCGTCAGCTTCTGCTGGACGTCGGGGCAGGCGATCGTGGCGACCTGACCGGCGGCGGCCTTGGTCTGGTTCTGCCCCGAGTTGTTGGACTCGTGCGCCGAGGCGTAGAAGTTCGCCCAGATCAGCCCGCCCCCACCGAGCGCTAGGGCCGCCGATGCGGCTATGGCCTTGGTGGCCAGCGGCGTACGGCGTTTTCGTGTGTTGCGTCCCATGGAACTCCTCTGACTTCCTTGCGGGCTTGGCGGGGCATCGAGGCGCCCGACAGGAGTGAAGCGGCGCCTTCTCATACGCGCGTGGCCCCAGGGGTGTTCAGCAGCCCCACAAACAAATCAGAGGTTTACCGGGCCTTTGCGACCCAACCGCCGCCTGAGCAGCGGAAGTTACGGAGAATCAGCAACCGCTTACTGGTCCCGGTCCAGATAGGCGAGAACCGCCAGGACGCGACGGTTGTCGTCGTCGGAGACCTCCAGGTCCAGTTTGGTGAAGATGTTGGAGGTGTGTTTGGCAATGGCCCGTTCTGTCACCACCAGCTGCCCGGCGATCGCCGCGTTGGAGCGGCCCTGCGCCATCAGTTCCAGCACCTCCCGCTCCCGGGGTGTCAGCCGCGCGAGCGGCCGGTCGTCGGCGGCCCGCCGCGAGAGCAGCTGCTGGATCACCTGCGGGTCCATGGCCGTACCGCCGGCCGCGACCCGCCGTACGGCGTCCACGAACTGGTCCGCGTCGAACACCCGGTCCTTCAGCAGATACCCGACTCCGCCGCTGCCGTCGGCGAGCAGCTCGCGCGCGTACAACTGCTCCACGTGCTGCGAGAGCACCAGCACGGGCAGCCCGGGTCTGTCCCGGCGGGCCTGCAGTGCACACTGCAGCCCCTCGTCGGTGTGCGTGGGCGGCAGGCGTACGTCGACCACGGCGACGTCCGGCTCCAGCTCGGCCAGCGCCCGGGCGAGTTCGGGGCCGGACTCGACGGCCGCGGCGATCTCGAAGTCGTAGGCCTCCAGAAGCCGTACCAGACCGTCGCGCAGCAGGAAGAGGTCTTCGGCTAGGACAACGCGCAAGGGATCTCCACGGTGACCATGGTGGGACCGCCCGCGGGAGAGCTGACGGCCAGGACGCCGTCGAATGTACCCAGGCGCCGCTCGACTCCGGCGAGACCCGAACCGGCTCCGATCGCCGCGCCGCCCTTGCCGTTGTCGGTGACGCTGATGCGCAGCTTGTCCTCGCTGTGATGCAGGTCGATCCAGATGCGGTCGGCGCCGGAGTGCTTGACCGCGTTGGTGAGCACCTCGCTCACCGCGAAGTACGCGGCCGACTCCACCGGCGCGTCCGCGCGGCCCGCCAGCTCGACGTTCACCTCGGTGGGCAGCGGCAGCCGCAGCGCCAACGCCCTCACGGCGTCGCCGAGTCCGCGCTCGGCCAGCACCGGCGGGTGGATGCCGCGCACCAGGTCGCGCAGCTCGGCGAGCGCGTCCACGGAGGACTGCCGGGTCTGCGCGAGGAGCTGCTTGGCCTTCGCCGGGTCCTTGTCGAGGAGCATCTCGATGGTGCCCAGGTCCATGCCCATGGCCACCAGCCGCGCCTGCGCCCCGTCGTGCAGATCCCGCTCGATACGGCGCAGTTCGGCGGCGGAGGTGTCGACGGCGTCCTTCCGGGTCTCGGTCAACACCTGTACCCGCTCGGCCAGTTCGGCCTGGCTCGCGCCGAGCACGGCCCGGGTGAGCCGGAAGTGGGCGGTCAGCAGCCGCGGGGCGAGCGGGAAGGCGAAGGCGAGGATCACGAGGGCCAGGGCACCGGCGCCGAACGCGGAGGCCTGGTCGGTGACGTGCACGAAGCCGTACCAGTACCCGCCGTACTCGGAGAGCGGCCGCCACAGCCCGGCGGCGACCGCGAAGCCCTCCAGGGGGTACAGGAGAAGGACGGCCGGCAGCAGTGCGGTGATGTACCCCGCCGTCATGTCGACCTGCAGCCACCTCAGATCGCGCCAGACCGCGGGGTCACGGAGGAGGGCGTACGTCCGCGTCCAGGGACTGGCGCCTTCGGGTATCGGCCGGTACGCCGACGGGATCCGCATTCCGCACCACTGGGCCGCGAGCCCCCGCCGCCAGTCGGCGAACGACCGCACCCTCGCCAGCACCCACGGCGTCGTGACGAGCCCGATGCCGATCGGGACGAGCGAGATCGACACAAGGGCCAGCGTGAACCACAGAACCGCTCCGGGAAGGCTCACCAGGGCCAGCACGAACCCCCGCCCGGCCGCCACGGCAACGGCCCGCACCCTCGCGGAGAGGGAGCTGCTTTTCGTGTTGGTGTTCATGGCAGAGAGTCTGACCGAGCGCGGCGGGGGCGGTCACGGGGTCAGACCCCCGGGTCGGGGGGTGGTGCCAGGTACACCCCCGGGGAGGGCACCGCCCTTGTCTTCAGGGGCGCGGGGCTGTGTCGATATGCGGCTCCGCCGCGTGGGCGCGATCAACCACCACCGGCCCGCAGCGTGATCACTGCCCCAGTACCTTCGCCTCCACCACCGGATCCAGCCCCACCGGCGGCCGCCCCGGCCGTACGGGCGCCGTGCCGCCGATCCCCTGGAGCCAACGCCAGGTATCGGCGACCGTCTCCTCGACGGGCCGGCACCGCAGCCCCGAAGCCAGCGCACGCGAAACGTCCCCGCTGTGCATGGAGTCATGCATGTCGGTGCCCGGCGGCACCCAGACCGGCAGCTGGGTCCACGGCGCGATACCCGCATCGAGGATCACCCCGGGGTCGACCCACCGCAGCTCCGCGTCCGAGCCCGTGACGGCCACGCACGCGTCCAGCAGGCTGCCCATGGTGGCATGCCCCTGCTCGCTGACCATGTTGTACGGCCCGCTCAACTCCCGCTCGACCGAGCCGAGGATCCACTCCGCCATGTCCCGCACGTCGACGTACTGGAGCGGCAGCTCCCGCGGCCCCGGGGCGAGGACCGGCCCGCCCCGCGCGATCCGCTCCAGCCACCAGGGCAGCCGCCCGATGTTCTCGTACGGACCGAGGATCAACCCGGCCCGTACGAGCACGGACCGGTCCGCCCCGAACGCCTCGACGACGGCGATCTCCGCACCCCGTTTGTCCCGTGCGTAGTCCGTCTGCTCGGCGTCGGGCTCGGCACCTTCGACCAGCGGAGCGCTCTCGTCGTGCCCGGCCGGTGCGGGCCATGCGTACACCGAGCAGGTCGACACATACACATACCGCCCGACACGACCCCGCAGCAGCCGTGCAGCGCTGTGCACCGCCCGGGGCGCCGCCGACCAGGTGTCGACGACGACGTCCCACTCGCCTTCCGCGAGGGCGGCGAGCCCGTCAGGCGCGGTGCGGTCGCCGATCAACGCCCGTACCCCGGCCGGGACCTGGTGCCGTCCCCGGTTGAGGACGGTCACCTCCCAGCCGCGCCCGAGGGCCGCCTCCACGACGGCCCGTCCCGCGAACTCCGTTCCACCCAGCACCAGAAGTCTCATGCCGGTGAGCCTGCCCGGTCGGCCCGCGGGACGGAACGGCAATCTGCCGTCAGCAGAGGACGAACGGCCGGTGGACGGTCAACGGCCGGTCGGCGGCGTGTACTTGTACCCGACCCGCCGCACCGTCTGGATCGTCCCGCGGTGCTCGGCGCCCAGCTTGCGGCGCAGTCGCGCGATGTGGACGTCGACGGTGCGGCCGTCGCCCACATGGCCGTACCCCCACACCGTGGTGACCAGCTGGTCGCGGGTGTGCACCCGGTGCGGATGTGCCACGAGATGCGCGAGCAGCTCGAACTCCAGGTAGGTGAGGTCGAGTTCGCGCCCGTCCACCTCGGCGGTGCGCTGCACGGAGTCGATCCGGACGAGCGGGTTGCCGGCGGCTTCGGGGACGCCGGTCTCGGCGAGGTGCGGGCGATCGGCCGGGATGAGGACGAGGTATCCGACCATCGGCGGCTGTCCCGGCAGTGCAGGCAGGGTGTGCTGGGGTGCGGGCAGCCAGGTGGCGCCCGGGGGGAGGAACTCCGAGACGTCGAGTACCTCGTCCCGGCCCACGGCGCGCAGCCGATGGCGTGTGCCGTTCGCGGAGGGGGAGGGGGTGTCGAGTGTGGCGGCGGGCAGAGAACGAATGGTTGCCATGAGAGGTCAGCTCTTTCGCGCGAGAGGTTCGTCGGGGACGTACGTCGTGTCGCGCTGGCCGAAGGCCGGGGTGTACGGCTTTAGAGGGCCGGCGCGTTCATCGCGCGGCAACACACCCGGTCGAAGTCGTGGTGCTGACGGGAAGGCCAGAACGGCTCGAGGTCATGGCGACCCGTCGCGGTGTGGTTCTTGAAGCTGGCCATGACCTCATTGAAGCAGACACCGGCCCCGACGAGGACCCTTCTCTCACTACTTGGACGGCAAAAGGGGCGCCCACCGCGAACGGTGGGCGCCCCTTTTGCCGGAAAGCGGGGGATCAGACCTGGCCGGCCTTCTCCAGCGCGGAGCAGCAGGTGTCGACGAGCAGCCGCGTCACGACGTACGGGTCGACGTTGGCGTTCGGGCGGCGGTCCTCGATGTAGCCCTTGCCGTCCTTCTCGACCTGCCACGGGATACGGACCGAGGCGCCGCGGTTGGAGACGCCGTAGGAGTACTCGTTCCACGGGGCGGTCTCGTGCAGACCGGTCAGGCGGTCGTCGATGCCGGCGCCGTAGTTCTTGACGTGGTCGAGCGGCTTGGAGCCCTCGCCCAGCGACTCGGCGGCGGTGATGATCGCGTCGTAGCTCTCGCGCATCGCCTTGGTGGAGAAGTTGGTGTGCGCGCCGGCGCCGTTCCAGTCGCCCTTCACCGGCTTCGGGTCCAGCGTCGCGGAGACGCCGAAGTCCTCGGCGGTGCGGTAGAGCAGCCAGCGGGCCACCCACAGGTGGTCGGAGACCTCCAGCGGGGAGACCGGACCGACCTGGAACTCCCACTGGCCGGGCATGACCTCGGCGTTGATGCCGGAGATGGCGAGGCCGGCGGCGAGGCAGTTCTCCAGGTGGGCCTCGACGATGTCACGGCCGAAGATCTCGTCGGCGCCGACACCGCAGTAGTAGCCCCCCTGCGGGGCCGGGAAGCCGCCCTTGGGGAAGCCGAGCGGGTAGCCGTCCTGGAAGAAGGTGTACTCCTGCTCGATGCCGAAGATCGGCTCCTGCGCGGCGAACTTCTCGGCGACCTCGGCCAGCGCGGCGCGGGTGTTGGACTCGTGCGGCGTGAAGTCGATGTTGAGGACCTCGCACAGGACGAGGACGTCGTCGCCGCCGCGGATCGGGTCCGGGCAGGTGAAGACCGGCTTGAGGACACGGTCCGAGGAGTGGCCCTCGGCCTGGTTCGTGGAGGACCCGTCGAAGCCCCAGATCGGCAGCGCGTCCAGACCGGCGGGCTCACCCGCGATGATCTTCGTCTTGGAACGGAGCTTGGCGGTCGGCTGGGTGCCGTCGATCCAGATGTACTCAGCCTTGAAGGTCACGGGCCACTTCCTTCGGGGATGTGTCTACGCACTTGCGGGTGCTGCGGCGCTGCGGCACTGAGGCGCCGCGGTGGATGACCGCGAGCCTGTCAACAGGCGATTTCCCGGCCATTGCTCGAGTGTGAACCCCGTGTTACCTGGCGGTGGTGTGGCGCGATTCACGGTGTGAGGGCGGGTGGGGCACAGCAAGTCGACAGGTCGACGTGGCCGGCGGGCGCGCACGGGCTGTCGTACGGCGGCTCGTATGCGATGGGGTTTGCAGGGGGCCGGAGGGTCAGCCACCGGTCGCGGCCGCGTCCCGCACCCCGGCGAGGAACCCCTTGATCGCGGCCAGCTCCCGCTCGTCGTACCCCTGCAGCAGCTCCACCGTCTGCTCGATCAGGGGTCCGAAGGACGACCACCCGAGTTCCACCGCACGCTCGGTCACCTCGATGAGGACCTTGCGCCGGTCCCTTGGGTCGCGGACCCGCCGCACATGACCGGCCCGCTCCAGCCGGTCGACCAGCGCGGTGGTCCCTGCGGAGTTCAGTCCGAGCGTGGTGCCGAGCCGCCCCGCAGTCATCTCCTCGCCCGCACGGGAGGCGTCCATGAGGGCGATCAGGGCGCGTACGTCCGTGGGGTGCATGCCGTTGCGGGATGCGAACCGGGCGCTGTGCAGGGCGAGTTCGACGGTCGCCGCACGCAGCAGGTGGACGACCTCCATCTCCGGGCCCCGGGGGTTCGGCACGGGCTTCCTCCGACTATTATCTCGTTCGTCGAGTATCTCGCTCAACGAGATAATAAGGGGGTTCCGGTGTCTGCTCGCAGCACCTACGACATGGACGGCTTCCTCGCCGCCTACGACAAGGTCATGGCCAAGTGGCCCGCCGAGCGTGAGGCGGTGACCGTCCCCACGCCCTTCGGGACGACGTACGTCAACATGTGCGGCCCTCTCCACGCCCCCGCGGTCGTGCTGCTCCCCGGCGGCGGGGGAGCGACCTCCGCCAGTTGGTACGCGCAGGCCGCCGACCTGGCCCGCACCCACCGCGTGTTCGCCGTCGACCTGCCCGGCTGCGCGGGCCGCGGCACCGAGGCCGGCGACCGCCACCCCCGTACGGTCGCCGACCTGGTGGTCTGGCTGGACGCAGTCCTGGACGGCCTCGGCCTGGCGGAGACGGACCTGGGCGGGCACTCGTACGGCGGCTGGATCGCCCTGCACCACGCGCTGCACGCACGCGCACGCGTGCGCCGCCTCTTCCTCCTGGACCCCACCCAGTGCTTCGCCGGTTACCGGCCCGCGTATCTCCTGCACGCCCTGCCGCTGGTGCTGCGTCCCTCGCCCCGCCGGGTCCGTGCCCTGCTGGAGTGGGAGACCGGGGGAGCGGCCGGGGGAGTGCCCCTCGACCCCGACTGTCTCCGCCTCCAGGAGGCGGCCGCCGGCTTCCCCTCCGTCGCGAAGCCGGTGACCGGTCCGCGCCCGGCGCCGGACGCGCTGCGCGGGCTGGACCTGCCGGTCCTGCTGCTCCTGGCCGGGAACAGCAGGACCTGTGACACGTACGAGGTGGCGGCGAAGGCGGATGCGCTGCTGCCGCGCGTGGAGACGGTCGTGGTCCCCGACGTCTCCCATCATGCGCTGCCGCAGTCCGCACCCGCCGACCTGGGCCGCCGCCTCACGGAGTTCCTGGGTCCTTGAGCCTCACCCCACCTTCTCGATCAGCGCATGACGGATCAGGAACTTGCCGGGCTCCCGGACCTGTTCGAAGGCTGCGTTGTTGAGCAGGGCACAACTGCCGGAGACCGAGGTGACCTTCACCGTCGTGGACTTGTTGTTGTCCAGGTTGGTGACCTTCAGCGTCGTCCCCGCCGGGAACTGGTTGCTGGAGGCCGCAGGTGCGCCGCCCTCGCCCGAGAGGGTGACGGTGGAGCCGTTGCACACCTGCTGCCCCGAGGCGGCAGCGCCACCACCCGCGTTCCCGTTCGCGTTTCCCGCGGGTGCCGAGGCCGACTGCGAGGGCTGCGCGGACTGCTGTGCGCCCCCCGCCTGCTGGCCGGCCGCCTGCTGTCCCGCACCGCTCTGCGCCGGCTGCGTCGCCTGGGAGCCCTGAGCCGACTCCCCAACGGTGCAACCGGACGCCTTCTGCTGGACCTTGATCTGCGCGATGACCGCCTCGCGGTTGGCGATCCGGGCCGCGGACTGGGCGTCCGGGTTGGCCTTCTGCCCGTCGATGAACTTCTGGTTGTTGCCGAGGGCGGTGGCGAGCCCCTGGCAGACGTTCGAGTCCGCGGCCGACAGGGTCTTGGCCTGGGGACTCTGTGCGGCGTTCGAGGTGCTCGCCATGACGAAGGCGCCGCCTCCCGCCACCGCCGCCGCGCTCACCAGCAGCGCGATCTTCTTCTTCGTACCGAGACTTCTCCTACGCGACATGCGCGCCTCCTGCGAGGTAGGGGAGCGTACGCCGCTATGTACGAGATACCGAACGAAGTTACTCAGTGGTTACAGGAGTCACTGAAGTAACCTACGTCACAGGAAAGTTGAAGCCGGCTCACAGCGCCGGCCTCGCTTCCTGCTGTCGGCCCTATCGGGACAGGGCGTCGCGTACGGCCTCGTCGGTGCGGCCGACCACCGCGGTGCCGTCGTCGGCGGTGATGATCGGGCGCTGGATCAGCTTGGGGTGCTCGGCGAGCGCCTTGATCCACCGTGCGCGCGACGAGTCGTCCCGCGGCCACTCCTTGAGTCCGAGCTCCTTGGCGTCGGCTTCCTGGGTGCGGGTGATGTCCCACGGTTCGAGGCCGAGACGGTCGAGCACGTCCCTGATCTCGTCCTCGCTCGGTACGTCCTCCAGATAGCGGCGGACGGTGTAGTCGGCGCCCTCGGCGTCGAGCAGGCTGATGGCGCTGCGGCACTTGGAACAGGCCGGGTTGATCCAGATCTCCATGGGGTCAAAGGTACCTCTGAGGTCCCCTCAAAGCCGCTGTGGCCAGGGCCTTTTGTCAGTGCCGGGCGGTACACTAGAAGAAGTGTTCGAGGGTGTGGGGGGTGCCGAAACCCCCGTTCGTTCCCACACCCTCACCGCGACAGGAGGATGCCTGTGCCCGCTGCCGCACTGAAGCCGAAGCCGACCCAGTCCACC
Organism: Streptomyces longisporus; assembly: GCF_039532765.1. Lineage (NCBI taxonomy): Bacteria > Bacillati > Actinomycetota > Actinomycetes > Kitasatosporales > Streptomycetaceae > Streptomyces > Streptomyces longisporus. The sequence goes on along the minus strand of NZ_BAAASG010000028.1, from coordinate 31,311 downwards.
GCCAAGCACCCCGTCCTGCTCGACCTGCCCTACGCCCCCGTGGAGAAGCGCCCGCTGCCGCCGGGCCGTCCGCGCGAGTGGTATGTCACGCACAACCGCCGCCTCAAGGCGATGCGGCTCGCCATCGCCCTGCTCGACAGGGGGGTGTACGTACCGAACCAGGCCCGCAACGAGACGATTCGCAGCACGGCCGAACTGATCGGCGTCCACCCGCCGTCGGACACGACGTGCCACATGGTGCGGGCGCTGATGCGGTATTCGCGTTGAGCGTGGTGCCGGGTGCCCCGAGCTTGCGGGGTGCCCGGCACATGCGTGGCCGTGGTGCTGGGGGCTCCACCCCCAGACCCCCGTTCGGCCCTCAAGGGGCCTCGTCCTCGAACTCCCCACGACGGGCTGAAGATGCGCGACCGGCGCTCAGAGCTTTCCCGCCAACTCCTTCTCCAGCGGCGTCCGGAACCGTGGGGTCACCTTTGCCGCCCCCACCCACCCCCGTAGCCGCTCCGCCTCTGCCGCGACAGCCGCCTCGGCCTCGCGTCCCACGCCGTCCTTGTCGAGCAGTCGCCAGACGATCTCACCGTCGGGACGCTGAGCCCATCCGCCCACCACTCGGCCGTTCCACCACACCGTCGGCCCCACATTGCCGCTGTAGTCGAACAACGACGGTCGCAGTTCGGGCGCCAGATACCAGTCCCGCTCGCGCCACCCCATCGCCGTCGGATCCAGCGCGGGCAGCAGTGCGGCCCACGGCCCGTCCGGGCCGGCCACCGGCTCGACGTCACCGTCGACGACGTACCCCACGCCCTCGTCCAGAGACACCTCCTGCGCGCCGATCGCCGCCAGCGCACGCCGCACGTCCGTGACCTTCCAACCCGTCCACCACTTCAGATCGGCCTCCGTGGCGGGCCCGCATGCCGCGAGCCAGCGGCCGAGCAGCACCGACTGCGCCTCGGCCACATCGAGTTCGGGGTGCGGCGGGGCCACGGCCCAGCGGAACTGGCTGGACGTCCACGAGCCGAGCGGCCGCCCCCGTACGACCTTGCCCTCCACGCCCAGCACCCTCAGCAGCCGGGTCGAAACGGTGTGGACGCCCTCGTAGCTCTTGCCGGCGGAATACACGAACTTCTCTCTCAACCGCGGCTCGTCCTCGGCGAGTTCGGCCGCGGTCGCCTGCCCGCGGCGCGCCAGGGCCGCCAGCGCCGACTCCTCGACGTCCTTCAGCCAGGCCGCGTCCGGCGCCCCGGCCTTCGCCATGTCCTTGAGCAGAGAGGCCCGCTCCCGCCCGGCGACCGTGAGTCCGGTCGAGGCGTGCACGACGGCGGTGAGGTCGGTCGGGAACACGAACACCGTGTGCCGCATGCCGTGCATCCGCACCAGTGAGCGGTCCGTGTACAGCGCCCGCTCGGTCTCCGCCACGGTCCGCGCCGAGTCCGCGAGCCGCGCGCCCACGGCCAGATGCACCGTGGCCGGGTCCGACCCGTGCAGCGCCACCAGCGTGCCGGCGACCTCCTCCGGACTGTCCCCCCGTGCGACCGGAGCCAGAAGCTGCCGCAACGCAAGCCGCGCCCGCCGCTCCGCCACCCCGACGTACCGCCCACCGCCACCCATCCCAGCCTCCCCGCCACACCATCCGTGCCCTCATCCTGCAACACCCCACTGACAATCGACGCCCCTCCCACCGCCCAGGCCGACCGGGCCTCGCTCTCCCAGCCCGTCCGGCGTTTGAGGACGAGGCCGTTCAGGGGGCGGCAGCCTCGCGGGCCTGCGCTCTCCCGGCTGGCGTTGCCCTTCCAGCCCGTCCGGCGTTTGAGGACGAGGCCGTTCAGGCCGAAAGGCGGGGGTCTGGGGGCGCAGCCCCCAGGGACGGGACGGGTAGGGGCGGCGGGGGCGAGAAAGCCTGTGTCGCGCGCGGCGCTTTTGAGGTTGTGCCGCGAGGCGCCGGCCGGGGCCCACGCTGCGCGCCGCAGGCTGACTGCGGCCCGCGTGCCCGCGCGCGGCCTTCCCTCCGCGCCTGCGCCGAGCGCGGCCGACCCCGGCCCCGCAAACCAACGTCACCCGATCGCCGTCCCCCGCATGCGCACACCCCCGCCCCCGCCTTCACTGCGATCAGGAGGCGATGGCAGGCGACCGCACCGGAGGCGTGATGGGCAGGCGCGGTGTATCGCGGTGGGTGGCGTGAGTACGTTCGTCGTTCGTGCCGAACGGGGGAAGGCCGCCCGCCGGCGGGTGGCGCGGTCCGCGCATGCCGGGTGGGTTCCGCCCGTCGACCGGGCCGACCCCGTCGCCGTACTGCAGCGGCAGGGACGTGACCGGCTGCCGGAGCTGCTGCCGATCCGGTACGGGCGGATGACCGCATCGCCGTTCGCGTTCCTGCGCGGTTCGGCCGCCGTGATGGCCGCCGACCTCGCCTCCCGGCCGCACACCGGCCTGACCGTGCAACTGTGCGGCGACGCCCACCTGCTGAACTTCGGTCTGTACGCCTCCCCGGAGCGGGCGCTTCTCTTCGATCTCAACGACTTCGACGAGACGTTTCCCGGGCCCTTCGAGTGGGACGTCGAGCGGCTGGCCGCCTCCGTCGCCGTGGCTGGGCGGGCGAACGGGCACGCCGAGGCCAAGGTGCGGCGCGCGACGCTGGAGGCGGTGGCCGCCTATCGGACCGCGATGCGGCGACTGGCCGGGCGGGGCGAGCTCGCCGTCTGGTACGAGCGCATCGACGCCGACAGCCTGCTGCCCCTCGTCCGCTCCGCCGGCCGCCGCAGACAGGTCGCCTCCAGCCTCACCCGGGCCCGCCGCCGCACCAGCCTGCAGGCCCTCGGCAAGCTGACGGAGGTGGTCGACGGGCGCCGCCGGATCATCCACGACCCACCGCTCCTCGAACCCGCCGGCGCCTCCGACATGGCCTCCCTGCGCAAGATCTTCAGCGACTACCGTTCCACCCTCTCCGAGGAGCGGCGCCTGCTCCTGGACCGCTACCGCTTCGTGGACGCCGCCCGCAAGGTCGTCGGCGTCGGCAGCGTCGGCCTGCGCTGCTTCGTCGTCCTCCTGACGGGACGCGATCACAGCGACCCGCTGTTCCTGCAGATCAAGGAGGCCCGGAAGTCCGTGTGGGAAGAACATCTGCCGCACGGACCGTACGTCCATCCCGGGCACCGCGTCGTCGCAGGTCAGCGGCTGCTGCAGGCGGCGAGTGACATCTTCCTGGGGTGGATGAGCGGGCCGCAGGGGCGCGCCTTCTACTGGCGGCAGCTGCGCGACATGAAGGGTTCCGCGGACGTGGCCGGCATGAGCCCGGCCGATCTGCTCGGATACGCCCGCCTCTGCGGCACCGCCCTGGCCCGCGCCCACGCCCGCTCCGGCGACCGCATCGCCATCGCCGCGTATCTCGGCGGCGCCGACACCTTCGAGCAGGCCGTCGCCGACTTCGCCCTCGCCTACGCCGACCAGACCGCCGCGGACCACGCGGCCCTGCGCGCGGCCGTCGCCGCAGGCGTGGTCGCGGCGGCCCCCGAGGCGTGATCACACCGCACGACCTGCCTCACCCCGCCCAGGAGACCTACGCTGACCGAGTGCAGCTTTCCGAGCCCCCGACGGACGGTTTCGAGGCCGTCGCCGTAGCCTCCTCGGCCGGCGGTATCAACGGCCTGATCACGCTGCTCGCCGCCCTGGACTCCGGGTTCCCGGCGCCGATCCTGGTCGTGCAGCACCTGGACCCCCGCCACCGCACCGTGATCGCGGAGGTCCTGGACCGCCGTACGGAGCTGGATGTGAAGCTCGCCGAGGACCAGGAGCGGACCCGGCCCGGCGCCGTCTACATCGCCCCGCCCGACCGGCACCTCCTCGTCCGCCCCGGAGGCCTGCTCGCCCTCAGCGACAGCGAACTCGTCCACTTCGTGCGACCCTCCGCCGACCTCCTGTTCGAGTCCGTCGCGGGGGCGTACGGGCCGCGGGCCATCGCCTGTGTGCTCACCGGAACCGGCCGGGACGGTGCGATGGGCGTGGACGCCGTCAAGTCGCGCGGCGGCACCGTGATCGTCCAGGACCCGGCGACGGCGGAGTTCAGGGGTATGCCGGAGGCGGCCGTGGGTACTGGCTCAGTGGACTTCGTGCTACCTCTGGAGGAGATCGCCGCGCTGATCCGCGGGTTGGTCGAGACCAAGAGGCAGTAGCAGAGAAGCAGGCGGCAGTGATGGTTGACCGACAGCCGGACGTGGAGACCGACGAGGAACTGGAGGAGCTTCTCGGCTTTCTCCGGGACGCCCGCGGCTTCGACTTCACCGGATACAAACGCTCCTCGCTGGGCCGCCGCGTCCGCAAGCGGATGGCGGACACACAGATCGCGTCGTACACCGACTACCGCGACCGCCTGGAGACCAATGCGGATGAATTCGACGCCCTGTTCAACACCATCCTCATCAACGTCACGTCCTTCTTCCGCGACCCCGAGGCGTGGACCTTCCTGCAACGCGAGGTGATCCCCGAGCTGCTCGCCCAGAGCGGGACGGAGGACGAGATCCGGGTGTGGAGCGCGGGCTGCTCCAGCGGCGAGGAGGCCTACTCCCTGGCGATCATGTTCGCCGAGACGCTGGGCCTCGAGGAGACCCTGCAACGGGTCAAGATCTACGGCACCGACGTCGACGACGAGGCGCTGCGCGACGCCCGCACCGGCCTGTACCCGGCCAAGGTCCTCGAACCGCTCGCACCCGAACTGCGCGACAAGTACTTCGAGCAGAACGGCTCCCGTTACGGCTTCCGCTCCGACCTGCGCCGCAGGGTGATCTTCGGCCGCCACGACATCACCCGCGACGCCCCGATCTCCCGCCTGGACCTGCTGATCTGCCGCAACACGCTGATGTACTTCAACGTCGAGGCGCAGACCCAGATCGTCGACCGCTTCCACTTCGCACTGCGCGAGGGCGGCTTCCTCTTCCTCGGCAAGGCCGAGATGCTGCTCAACGACGCCGACCGGTTCGAGGTCCTGAGCATGCGGCAGCGTGTGTTCCGGCGCCGCCCAGGCGAGGCCACTCCGCCGTACCAGCCCGCGCCGGTGAAGATCAGGGCAGGAATGAGCGGCGAACTGCACAGCATGGCCCGCAACCGGCAGCTGCGCGATCTCATCCTCGACGCTGCCCCCAGCGCCGCCATCGCCGTCGACTCGGAGGGGACGGTGATCCTCATCAACAGCCACGCGCGCGTGCAGTTCGGTCTCACGGCGAACGACATCGGGCGCCCCTTCCAGGACCTGGAGATCTCCTACCGCCCCGTCGAACTGCGCTCCCTGATCGAGCAGGCCACCCATGAGCGGCGCACCCTGCGGGTCAACGGCGCCGAACGCCGGGTCGCCGACGACGTCCAGTACTTCGACATCCTCGTCCAGCCGGTGTCCGGCCCCGACGGCCTGGCGGCCGCCACCCAGGTCACCTTCACCGACGTCACTCTCGCCACCCAGCTCAAGTCCGAGGTCAAGCGCGTACGAGAGGATCTCGAAACGGCGTACGAGGAGCTCCAGTCCACCAACGAGGAGTTGGAGACCACGAACGAGGAACTGCAGTCGAGCATCGAGGAGCTGGAGACCACCAACGAGGAACTCCAGTCCACCAACGAGGAGTTGGAGACCACCAATGAGGAACTCCAGTCCGGGAACGAGGAACTGGAGACCATGAACGAGGAGATGCGGGTCCGCACCGAGGAGCTGGACGAGGCCCGCACCTTCCTGGAGGCCGTTCTCACCTCCATCGCCGCCGGGGTCGTCGTCCTCGACCAGGGCCTGAAGGTGAAGAGCTGGAACCGCGGCGCCGTCGAACTGTGGGGCCTGCGCCCCGACGAGGTCCTCGACCAGCCCTTCTACGGTCTCGACTTCGGACTGCCCACCGTGAAACTGCGCGAGACGATCGAGCGCTGCGTCGAGACCGGCATACGGGGCGAGCCATTGCCCGTGGCGGCCGTCAACCGACTTGGCCGGGCGATCACGTGCGTGGTGCAGTGCAGCCCCTTCGACGGACACAACGGCGGGGTCGTCCTGCTCATGGAAGAAGGCCGGACGAACGGCTCCGAGTGAGAACCCGAAGCGTACGATTCCGGTATGGCCACCGGAGGTGAGGTCTCGGACCTCATTGCTTCCGCCGAGCGGAAGGCCTCTGTGGCGCGGGTCCGTTCGGAGCGCGAGAGCAGCCACGCCGAGCAGCACGAGCTCCATGCCGGGCAGGCTCCCACCGAGGTGCTGAGAGACGCCCATCTGCGGATCGCGGCGATCCACCGGTCGACGGCGGACCGCCATCTGACCGCGGCACGGCTGCAGGACGACTACGTGGCCCGGCTCAGCAGCTGGTCGGGTGAGCGCAGTGCCCCGCAGCCCCTGTTCATGTCGGGGGTGGCGGCGGCCTGCGGCACCAGCAGCGCCGCCGTCACCCTGGTCGGAGCCACCCTCGACCAGCTCGGCCTGGCCGCCTCCGACGAGTCGGCCCGCGCCGCCCAGGAGCTGGAGTTCCTGCTCGGCGAGGGCCCGGCCCGGGACGCCACCAGCGAGGTCCGCCCGGTGACCGCGGACGGCTCGGCGCTGCTCGACCGCTGGCCCGGATACGGGCCCGCCGTGGCCGAACTGGGCATCGGCGCGGTGGCCGCCGTACCGCTCAGCCTGTCCGGCGCCTGCGTCGGCGCCCTCGCGGTCTTCGACCCCGTACAGGGCGTCACCGACCCGGACCCCTTCGCCGAGGTCGCCGAGGCACTGACCCGCTCGATGATCCTCGGCGCGGACGGCGATCCCGGTATGTACGGCGCCACCGACCTGCGCGCCAAGGTGCACCAGGCCGCCGGCATGGTCTCCGTGCACCTCGACTGCCCGGTGGCCGACGCACTGGAACTGATCAAGGCACATGCCTTCGCCGAGGGCACCTCCGCGCACCTCGTGGCGGAGCGCATCCTGCGGGGCGAGCTGCGTCTCGGCTAGGCGGGAGGACGCCGGGACGCGGACAGGGAAGACTGCGGACACGGTTCGCGACCGATGGTCCGAGAAGCGAATCGATGAGAGGCCGAAGGGAAAGCGAGCTGATGAGCACGATGTCCCCGTCGCAGCAGCGGCTGGCACAGGCGTTCGTCGACCTGGCCGCCAGCCCGGTCACGGAGGCCTCCGATCCGAGCGGGCTCCTCGCGGCCCTCGCCGCGCACGGAAGCGAACTGCTCGGCGGCTGCGCCGCGGTCGTGCTGTACGCCCCCGACGACCCCGTCCACGCCGAGGTGGCCGGCACCGGCGAGGAGCAGCTGCGCCTGGTGCGCGACGCCGTCACCTGGGGCGAGGGTCCGGGGCCGGAAGCCCGCCGCACCGGCCGTCCGGTGCCGGACACCGCCCTCGACGGCGACCGGGCCCGCCGGGACTGGCCGCGCTATGTGGCCCGGGCCCGGGCGCTGGGCTACGGCAGGGTCGCCGCGCTGCCCCTGCGCGCCGGCGAGGACACCCTGGGCGCCTTGGTGCTGCTGGGCCGCGGCAGCACCCCCCTGCACCCGGACCTCCTGGCGCTGGGCCAGTCCCTCGCCGACGCCGCCGGCTGGACCCTGCAGCGGGAGCGCCAGCTGCGCGAGAGCCGGGCGCTGGCCGACCAGCTGGGCCAGGCGCTGACCAGCCGTATCGTCATCGAACAGGCCAAGGGCACGCTCGCCGCCCGGCACTCCATCACGGTTGACGAGGCCTTCCGCGTCCTGCGCTCCCACGCCCGCTCCCACCGCCGCCGCCTGACGGAGGTGGCCCGCGAGGTGGTGGAACGGAAGCTGGACCTGCAGACGGACTGAGCGCCCGTACAGCCGGAAAACAGGATGCACGCCCGGTGACCGTCTCCCTACGCTGGACATGCATGGCGGAGCTGCCCACCACCGCTTGCCGCAGGACAGGCATCACCCTGCGGACTCGGGGCTACTCTCTACGCACCGACGGACGGACGCCCATCCCCCAGCGCCCCGTCGGACGAGAAAACCATCACCGCTCACTCATCCACGCTCAAACGGAGGCCCGTCATGGGCACCATCGTCATAGCCGGGACCGCCGTCCTGGTGCTCTTAGGATTCGGAAACCACGTCTGGTGGCTGGCCGCGGTAGCCGTGCTCTTCCTGTACACGCAGTACGGGCGGAGCAGCACCAAGGGCGGCTCGGCCTCCTCGCAGTCGTCGGGGGGATCCTCGTCGGGGTCGATGCCCGCCACGTACCAGGCCTACCGCAAGCGCCGTGACATGCAGGCCAAGTGGGAGCGCCGCTACGCTCGCGAACGCCCCCTGGAGTCGCGCCGCCAGCAGCGCGAGAAGAGCAAGTGAGACGACGTGAACCGCTGGTAGGCACCGCCGGTCACAGTCCTGGCGCGCCCCACACCGGGAACCACCGGCTCAGATCCTGCTCCATCCGCAGGTCGTCGGTGAGCGCCGCCTTCACCTGCAGTTCCAGCGCGTTGTCGCGCCGCTGCCCACCGCCGGGCAGCGGCGCGAACGGGTAGAACGTGCCGCGCTTGTAGAGATAGACCAGCGCGAGCCGTCGGCCACCCTCGTCCTGGAAACCGGCCAGGGAGCACAGCAGTTGCGGCCCGAAGCCGTTGACCTCCATCGAGCTGTTCACCGCGTGCAGATCGGTGACCAGCTCGGACAGCTGACCGGGGGAGCGGCGCGAGACCAGCCAGGAGTAGCCGTACCCGTCCTGGCTGAGCTCCACCGGGGGTCCGTCCCGGTCGGCGTCCGCGTCAAGGAGGGCCTGGACCTCCCGGTGCGTCTGCTCGAAGGCCCCGCCCTCGACCGTCGCGAAGCACACCGCACCCGTGCCGGTCGGTGTGAAGCCGGCCGCGGCCTCGAGGGTCACGGCCGCCGACGGCAGCGCGAAGAGCTGGTCGAGATCGGGCAGGACCGGTTTCGTACGGCCGAGCAGAATGTCCAGGAGCCCCATGTCACCCCTTTCCGGGTGTTGCCGCCTCACCCAACTCGGCGGAGATCCGCCCCAGTTGGTCGAGCCGCTGCTCCAGGCTCGGGTGCGTGGAGAAGAACCGCTCGATGCCGGGCTCCTTGCCGGCCGCCGGGGTGAAGTAGAAGGCGTTGAAGGCCTGCGCCGTCCGCAGGTCCTTGGTCGGGATCCGCGCGATGTCGCCGGAGACCTTGGTCAGCGCGGAGGCCAGCGCCGAGGGCCGTCCGGTGAGCAGCGCCGCCGCCCGGTCCGCGGCCAGCTCCCGGTACCTCGACAGCGCCCTGATCAGCAGGAAACTGATCGCGTACACGGCCGCCGACACACCCATCACGGCGGCGAAGACGGCAGCGGTGTTCTGGTCCCGGCGGCCCCCGCCGAACAGCTGCGAGTAGAAGGCGAACCGTACGATCAGGCCCGCGATCACGCCGAGGAACGACGCGATCGTGATCACGGCGACGTCCTTGTGCGCCACGTGCGACAGCTCGTGCGCGAGCACACCCTCCAGCTCCGCGGGCTCCAGCCGCCGCAGCAGCCCGGTCGTCACACACACCACCGCATGGTCGGCGTTGCGCCCGGTCGCGAACGCGTTCGGCATGTCCATCTCGGACACCGCCACCACCGGCTTGGGCATGTCGGCGATCGCACACAGCCGGTCGACCACCGCGTGCAGCTCGGGATACTCCTCGCGCTCCACGACCCGCCCGCGCATGGCGAACATCGCGATCCGGTCGGAGAACCAGAACTGCGCGACGAACATCGCCGCCACCAGCACCACGACCAGCAGCCACGACTTCAGCAACACGATCAACGCGGCGACGAAGGCCACGTACAACAACCCGAGCAGGAACATCGTGACCGTCATCCGCACGGTCAACCGCCGGTCGCTCCGGAAGCGGCTCTGCATCTGCCTCACCCCGCAGTCAGGCACTCGTCCCACTGCCAGTGTGCACCCAGCCACCGCCATGAAGTGGTCCCGAACGGCTCTAGGAGCCGCAAAAGGTCCCTGTGAGAGGCCTCTCAGTACGGGGCCCGGAACTGCGCCCACCCGAGCAGCACGATGATCGCCGCCACACTGCCCAGCACGATCGCCGTCGACACCCACGAGGACCGCCGCGGCGCCACCGGCTCGGGATCCGCACGGAACGGCTGCGGCTCCGGCGGGTTCTCCTTCCACCGCGCGGCCAGCATCCGGGCCCGCGCCGAGGGCTCCTTGTGCTGCGCGTCGTCCGCCCACCTCAGGTCGAACTCGCGCTCCTGGTCGTCGTGTTCGCGCTCCGGCATCCCGTCCACCCCCGTGTCATGTCATCGGCAGAGGCAGAATAGAACATACGCCCGCGCCCCCGCTGTCGGTACGACAACGGGGGCGCGGGCGCAGTGCCTGGGACAGGCGTCGATCACACGTCGAAGTAGAGCTCGAACTCGTGCGGGTGCGGACGCAGCTGCAGCGGAGCGATCTCGTTCGCGCGCTTGTAGTCGATCCACGTCTCGATCAGGTCGGACGTGAAGACGTCACCGGCGAGCAGGAACTCGTGGTCGGCCTCGAGGGAGTCGAGGACGGCCGGGAGCGAGGTCGGGACCTGCGGGACGCCCGCGTGCTCCTCGGGGGCCAGCTCGTAGAGGTCCTTGTCGATCGGCTCGGCCGGCTCGATCTTGTTCTTGATGCCGTCCAGACCCGCCAGCAGCAGGGCCGAGAAGGCCAGGTACGGGTTGCCGGAGGAGTCGGGCGCACGGAACTCGACGCGCTTGGCCTTCGGGTTGGAGCCCGTGATCGGGATACGCATGGCAGCGGAGCGGTTGCGCTGCGAGTACACCAGGTTGACCGGCGCCTCGAAGCCCGGCACCAGACGGTGGTAGGAGTTCACCGTCGGGTTGGTGAAGGCCAGCAGCGACGGGGCGTGCTTGAGGATGCCGCCGATGTAGTAGCGGGCGGTGTCCGACAGGCCCGCGTAGCCGGCCTCGTCGTAGAACAGCGGGTCGCCGTTGGCCCACAGCGACTGGTGGACGTGCATGCCCGAGCCGTTGTCACCGAAGATCGGCTTCGGCATGAAGGTCGCGGTCTTGCCGTTGCGCCAGGCGACGTTCTTCACGATGTACTTGAAGAGCTGCAGGTCGTCGGCCGCGGCGAGCAGCGTGTTGAACTTGTAGTTGATCTCGGCCTGGCCGGCGGTGCCCACCTCGTGGTGCTGGCGCTCGACCTGGAGGCCGGAGTTGGCCAGCTCCAGGGAGATCTCGGCACGCAGGTCGGCGAAGTGGTCGACCGGCGGGGTCGGGAAGTAGCCGCCCTTGTAACGGACCTTGTAACCACGGTTGTCCTCGAGGGCACCGGTGTTCCAGGCGCCGGCCTCGGAGTCGATGTGGTAGAAGGCCTCGTTCGCGGAGGTCTGGAAGCGCACGCTGTCGAAGACGTAGAACTCGGCCTCGGGGCCGAAGTACGCGGTGTCGGCGATACCGGTGGACGCCAGGTACGCCTCCGCCTTCTTCGCCACGTTGCGCGGGTCACGGGAGTACTGCTCGCCCGTGATCGGGTCGTGGATGAAGAAGTTGATGTTGACCGTCTTGTCGCGGCGGAACGGGTCGACGCGCGCGGTGGACAGGTCGGCGCGGAGCGCCATGTCGGACTCGTGGATGGCCTGGAAGCCGCGGATCGAGGAGCCGTCGAAGGCCAGCTCCTCGGCCGGGTCGAAGGCCTCTGCCGGCACCGTGAAGTGCTGCATCACACCGGGCAGGTCGCAGAAGCGGACGTCGATGAACTTGACGTCCTCGTCCGCGATGAACTTCTTGGCCTCGTCGGCGTTCTGGAACATCCAGCTCCTCCTACTCCCGACCGCCTCGCCGGGGTGGTAGTTCGTTCGTGCGGCCAGTGCGGTGGCACACGCTGTCCCCGACACTAGGGACGGGTGATTTCTCGGGCGTGACCCATTTGTTTCGCACAAGTTAACCGGAGCTGGTCCGCTCTACCCCCACCTGTCCGTATCGCGAAACGGGCGCAGTACCGTGGACGCGTGGACAACAGGGATGCAATCGGCTCATGGCTCTCGGGCCCCCGCGCGGCCGCAGAGGAAGCCGGTGTCGACTTCGGATACCGCGGCCAGCAGCTCGGTCTGCCGGAGGAGGGGCCGGGCTCCATCGCCCGCCCGGGCCGCCGGTTCGGCGCCCTCGTCGTGGACTGGGGGCTGTGCCTCTTGATCGCATACGGTCTGATCACGCACGGCTACGACCAGGCGACCGGCAACTGGGCCCTGCTCATCTTCTTCCTGCTCGGCGTGCTGACCGTCGGCACGATCGGCTTCACCCCCGGTAAGCGCCTCTTCGGCCTCCGCGTGGTCGCCCTCGACACCGGCAGCCCCAGCCCCCTCCGCGCCACCCTCCGCACGGCCCTGCTGTGCATCGCGATCCCGGCCCTGATCTGGGACCGAGACGGCAGGGGCCTCCACGACCGCCTGGCCCGCACGGTCGAGGTCCGCGTCTGAACCTCCTACGACGAAGGGGCCGCTCCGGATCTCGGTCCGGGGCGGCCCCTTCGTCGTAGGAGCTCGTGCGAGGAGGTCAGCGGGCCTTCGGCCCACCCCTCGGCAGCTTCATGCCCTTGGGCATCGGACCCTTCGGCAGCGGCATATTGCTCATCAGGTCACCCATGGCCCGCAGCCGGTCATTGGTGGCCGTCACCTGCGGCCCGGTGAGCACACGCGGAAGCTTCAGCATCGTGGTCCGCAGCTTCTTCAGCGCGACCTGCCCGTCTCCCGTGCCGACGATGACGTCGTGCACCGGTACGTCCGCGACGATGCGGTTCATCTTCTTCTTCTCGGCGGCCAGCAGGCTCTTCACCCGGTTCGGGTTGCCCTCGGCGACCAGGACGATGCCGGCCTTGCCGACGGCCCGGTGCACCACGTCCTGGCTGCGGTTCATCGCCACCGCGGGCGTCGTCGTCCAGCCCCGGCCGATGTTGTCCAGGACCGCCGCGGCCGCGCCCGGCTGGCCCTCCATCTGCCCGAAGGCCGCCCGCTCGGCCCGGCGCCCGAACACGATCGCCGTTCCGAGGAAGGCGAGCAGCAGGCCCAGAATGCCGAGATAGATGGGGTGACCGATCAAGAAACCGATCGCGAGGAAAACACCGAAGATGCCGATGCCGACAGCCGCGAGTACAAGACCGATCTTCTTGTCGGCCTTGCGGGTCATCTTGTAGGTCAGAGCGATCTGCTTCAGTCGCCCGGGGTTCGCAGCGTCCGCTGCAGGTTCCTTCCTCGCCATGCCACGAAGTCTACGTGGCCCCGGGAGCGCCGTACGACGGCACTGTCCGGAGGGTGGGATTCAGGGGCGCACGACGAAGGTGGTCTGCTCCATGACGCGCTGGGCCTCGACCCGGTCCTTGGCGCGGCGGCGGTCCTCCAGGACGGAGGTCCAGGCGTTGCGGCGGGCGGTGCGCTGACCACTGCTCATGAGCAGCGACTCGACTGCACGCAGTGCAGTGGTGAACGACGGGATTGCGGTGGCGCGAACCGGCGCGGCCTGCATGGTGGAGGTCCCCCCTCGGGATACGGGCACTGGGTGCTGGTGTACGTGGCGTGAGTCCAGCGTCACTGATTGGTGTTACCAGGGCGTGACCGACCGGTCAAACACCCATGAAGCCTTGATGCGACGAGCGCAAACAGCGACGCGGCCCTGACATGGGCCCTCATCTGCGAGGACTGTCAGGACCGCGTCGAATCGGCCGTTACCGGCGGGTAGTTTCTTGTGCCCAGATTCACACAGAGTGGTGGCACTCCGTGCCATCCGGCGGCGGTTCGTCCGGGCTTCAGACGGCCTGCGAAGCGACGTACGCGCCCCGCTTCTCGACGGCCATCTGGTACAGCCGGCCGGCCCGGTAGGAGGACCGGACCAGCGGGCCGGACATCACACCGGAGAAGCCGATCTGCTCGGCCTCCTCCTTCAGTTCAACGAACTCGTGCGGCTTCACCCAGCGCTCCACGGGGTGGTGGCGCACGGAGGGCCTCAGGTACTGGGTGATGGTGACCAGTTCGCAGCCCGCCTCGTGCAGCTGCCGCAGCGCGTCGCTGACCTCCTCGCGGGTCTCGCCCATGCCGAGGATGAGGTTCGACTTGGTGACGAGCCCGTAGTCGCGAGCGGCCGTGATGACCTTCAGCGAGCGGTCGTAGCGGAAGCCCGGGCGGATGCGCTTGAAGATCCGGGGGACCGTCTCGACGTTGTGCGCGAAGACCTCGGGCCGGGAGGAGAAGACCTCTTCGAGCTGCTCGGGGATCGCGTTGAAGTCGGGGGCGAGCAGTTCGACCTTCGTGCGCCCGGCCTCGCGGCCCGCGGTCTGCGCGTGGATCTGGCGGACCGTCTCCGCGTACAGCCAGGCGCCGCCGTCCTCCAGGTCGTCGCGGGCGACGCCGGTGATGGTGGCGTAGTTCAGGTCCATGGTGACCACGGACTCGCCGACGCGGCGCGGCTCGTCACGGTCGAGGGCCTCGGGCTTGCCGGTGTCGATCTGGCAGAAGTCGCAGCGCCGGGTGCACTGGTCGCCGCCGATGAGGAAGGTCGCCTCGCGGTCCTCCCAGCACTCGTAGATGTTCGGGCAGCCGGCTTCCTGGCAGACCGTGTGCAGGCCCTCGCTCTTCACGAGGTTCTGCATCTTGGTGTACTCGGGGCCCATTTTCGCCCGGGTCTTGATCCACTCGGGCTTGCGCTCGATGGGGGTCTGGCTGTTGCGGACCTCCAGGCGCAGCATCTTGCGTCCGTCGGGGGTGACTGCGGACACAGCGGCTCCCTGTAGCTTCGATTCGTCGGCGTACACCAGCGTACGCCCGTGATGTATGCGGTCTTCCGCCTGGGGCAACCTCGGGCAGCGGGGGTGCATTCCCCTCGTTACGCAGAGGCCCGTTCAATCTCCCGCGGCTTCAGGTCCGCGTTCTCCAGTACGTCCCTCAAGTGCCGTTCCACGACCGGCAGCACCTCCGCGATCGTCACGTCGCGGCCCAGCTCGCCGGCGAGGGAGGCGACGCCCGCGTCGCGGATGCCGCACGGGATGATGCGGTCGAACCACCGGTTGTCCGGGTTCACGTTCAGTGCGAAGCCGTGCATCGTGACGCCCTTGGCCACGCGGATGCCGATCGCCGCGATCTTGCGGTCCTCGCGGCGCTGGCCGGCGTTGGACGGCGCGTACTCCGGACCGTTCATCCGCGGGTCGAACTCCTCGTCGTGCAGACGGGGGTCGAAGTCCAGGGACAGCCCGCCGAGCGACGGACGCTGCTCCACCGGATCGCCGAGGACCCACACCCCGCTGCGGCCCTCGACCCGCGTGGTCTCCACCCCGAACTCCGCGCAGGTGCGGATCAGGGCCTCCTCCAGGCGCCGTACATGGGCCACCACGTCCACCGGGCGCGGGAGCTTCTGGATGGGGTAGCCGACCAACTGGCCCGGGCCGTGCCAGGTGATCTTGCCGCCGCGGTCCACGTCGATGACGGGGGTGCCGTCCAGGGGGCGTTCGCTGTCCGCCGTGCGGCGGCCCGCCGTGTACACCGGCGGGTGCTCCAGGAGCAGCACGGTGTCGGGGATCTCGTCGGCGAAGCGGGCCGCGTGCACCCGGCGTTGCTCGTCCCACGCCGTCTGGTACTCGACGGCCTCGGTACCGAATCCCATGCGGACGAACCGCAGCTCACTCACGGCAAGCGCCTCCCTAGAAGGTCGTAAGGCACGAAACGCGCCTACGCCACTGTACGACTGACCGTCTTGCGTCAGCCCCGTGGCCAATCCTCACACGATCGGATGAACGAGGGTCGAAATGTGCGACCACCTGCTCACTCTCCGCTACATTCGCGCCGTTCACAGAGGCCATAAGGGCTGCTCACAGGCAATCCGGGCACACAGGGCCGACATGAGGTCCCGGTAGGCCCGAAAGGCAGGAGACCGCACCGCAGATGACGGAACGACCCGCGCAGCGCACTCCCAACCGCCAGCTCGCCGCGCTCATCGCAGAAGCCGGGTTCTCCAACGCGGGTCTCGCCCGCCGAGTCGACCAGCTCGGCCTCGAACACGGGCTTGATCTCAGATACGACAAGACGTCGGTCACCCGCTGGCTGCGCGGGCAGCAGCCCCGCGGCACCACTCCCGCCCTGATCGCCGAGGTCTTCACCCGCCGCCTCGGCCGCCGCCTCACCGCCCAGGACCTCGGCCTCGACGCCTGTGCGCCGGTGTACGCCGGGCTCGAGTTCGCCGCGGCCCCCGAGGAGGCCGTCGACATCGTCGGCGGCCTGTGGCGCAAGGACTCCGGTTCGCACGCCGAGCTCCGCAAGATCGCGTTCACGCCCGCCGGTCTGGTCGTGCCCAGCCGGGACTGGCTGATCGGCCGCGCCGACGACAAGGTGGCCCGGGGCGAACAGCCCGCCCGGGTCCCCGCCCAGGGCCGCCCGGTGGTGCCCCGCCAGCGCGGCCAGGCCGAACGCGGCCCCGGCCAGAAGGTCACCGCAGGCGACATCGCCGCACTCCGCTCGGTCGGCGAACTGTTCCGCGCCCTCGACGACAAGTACGGCGGCGGCCACGCCCGCCAGGCCCTGGTGCGCTACCTGGAGCACGAGTGCGAGCCGATGCTGCGCGGCACCTACGGCGAGCAGACCGGCCGCCGGCTGTTCGGCGCGGCCGCCGATCTGACCCGGCTCGCTGGCTGGACGTCGTACGACATCGCCGCGCATGGCCTCGCGCAGCGGTACTTCGTGCAGGCACTGCGGCTCTCCCAGGCGGCCGGGGACCGCGCGTACGGCTCCTACGTGCTCGTCACCATGAGCCGTCAGGCCGTGTACCTGGGGCACGGGCGGGAGGCCGTGCAGCTGGCGCGGGTCGCCCAGCAGGGCGTCGGGACCAATGCCCCGCCGGTGGTGCAGGCGCTGCTGCACTCGGCCGAGGCGCGCGGGCACGGGGTGCTCGGCGAGGTGCGCAACTGCACCGCCTCGCTGGTACGGGCGGAGCGGGCCCTGGAGGCCGCCCGATCCGGTGACGAGGTGCCCTACTGGGCGCGGTTCTTCGACGAGGCGCAGCTTGCCGACGAGTTCGGGCACGCGCACCGGGATCTGCAGCAGTTCCGTGCGGCTGCGCAGCATGCGGAGCGGTCGCTGCAGTTGCGTGCGCCTGCGTATGCGCGCAGCCGGCTGTTCTGCCGGGTGGTGCTCGCCTCCGCCCGCCTGGGCCTGGGGGAGCTCGATCAGGCCTGTGCGTTGGGGGCGGAGGCGGCCAGTGCTGCGGCGGAGATGCGGTCTGTGCGGGCGGTCGAATATGTGCGGGAGTTCGAGCGGCGGTTGGAGCCGTACAAGGATGCGGCGCCTGTGCGGGGGTATCGCGACAAGGTCGCGGCACTTGGGTGACTATTCGCCGTAACTCCGGGTGCCCTGTGTCTCGTGCGGCGATCGTCGTGGTTTCTCGCGCAGTTCCCCGCGCCCCTGACGGGGCGCGGTTGCTCACGCTGCCTGCTTGACTGCGCTGCTTGGTGGGTCTGCCCGGTGCATCGAGCCCGCTGCTCCCAGGTCCGTGAGGATGGCTGTCGTGGCCCTGTGGGCCGAGTGGAGGGCTCCCTGGACTGTGCTGGTGGCTCGGTGGTCGCCGCAGACGTAGAGGCCTGCCAGGAGGCGTACGGGGCGGCGCAGGTCGTGTGGGGGGCGCATGGCGGGGACGGCCTCGGGGGTGTGGTGGACGGCGAGGGTTTCCCAGCGGGCGGTGGGGGTGCCGTAGAGGCGGGAGAGGTGCATGCGTACGGCGGTGTCCAGTTCCGGTGGGGGTGGGCCGAGGACCGTGGAGGAGATGAGGGCGCGGCCCGCGGGGGCGCGGCTCGGGTCCACCGCGCTGACGATCGCGGTGTGGGCGACCGGGCCGCTGCGGTCGGCGTCCAGGAGGAGGGAGGCGCCGGTGGTCGGGGGCTCGTCCGTGGTGTGGTGAAGGACGGTCAGTGGGTGGAAGTCCGGTACGCGCAAGCCGGGGAGCAGGTCGGCGGCGGCGCGGGCGTCCGTCGCCAGAAGGACCGCGCGGCAGCGGATCTCGCCGTGTTCGGCGGTCGTGACGGCGCTGGTCGAGACCGAGGTGACGCGGACGCCGGTGTGGACCGTGCCGGGCGGCAGGGCTCGGGCGAGCAGCTCCGGGAGCATCTCGGCGCCGCCCTCCGGCAGGCACAGGCGCCCGCATGCGAAGGCGCGCAGCGCCAGATCGGCGCACCGGCTGGAGGTGGTCAGGTCCGGGTCGCAGAGCAGGGCGGCCAGCAGCGGGCGCAGGAAGCTGTCGACCGTGCGGGCGGGGACACCGCGGGCCGTGAGGGCCTGGGCGGCGGGCAACTCCGGACGGGACAGCAGGCGTTCGATGGGGAGCGTGGCGAGCCGGGACAGGGCGTTGCCGAGGCGGGCCTGGTCCACGGCGGTGCCGAGCGGGGCCGCGGTCCGGGAGGCGCTCTTGGTAGGGGCGCTCGCGAGGGCGCGTACGGCATGGAGTGCGCCCCTTGCGCCCCCCGCGGCCGCCGGGGCGCCCGCGGGGTGGTGGCGTCCGTCGCTGTGCAGCAGAACGCCGGGCGCGAACGGGCGCAGCACGAGCGCGTCCAGCCCGGGGGTGAGCCGTAGCTCGGGATACGCCGTGGACAGCAGTTGGCCGATCCGGTCGAGCCGGAACCCGTCGACCTTCTCCGTCGACATGCGGCCCCCCACGCAAGGGGCGGCCTCCAGGACCGCGGTCGTCACTCCTGCGCTGGTCAGCCGATGCGCGGCGGAGAGTCCGGCAACCCCGGCTCCCACGATCACGACGTCCGCCTGGTACGCGGGCTCAAGCACGTGCCCCTCCTCGAGGTTGCGCGGCCGGTGGAGACGTCATGCCCCCAACTGGCTCCGGGGATACCCGAGTTCGGGTCGAGGTTAGGGCCGCGATCGGTCAAGTGCAGTCGCGCATGAACAGAGCACGGTCGCACAACGGTCGCATACGCTCACACCTTCATTCTTACGCCTCCGGCCGCCCGAGCCCTACGGCTCCGCAAGCGCGGCCGTGAGTGCCCCTTCGATGTCCGGGAACGAGCCGGACTCCAGCAGCCGCTTCCGCATCACGCGTGCGCTGCCGAGCACGTCCCCCGGCCGTCTCGCCGCGCATGGTCCGCAGTGTGGGTGTGGGTGCGGAGACGGCGTTGACCGGCGCAGTACGTGGCCCATGGCCTCGGGGCGCCTCTGTCCTACGGCCCCGTGAGCGCGGCTTTGAGGGCTCCTTCGATGTCGGGGGCCGCGAAGGTGAAGCTGGGCTCCGGGAGTCGTTTCGGCAGCACGCGTGCGGTGCCGAGGACGTCCCTGGCCGTTTCGCCGCGCTTGGTTCGCAGTGTGGGTGTGGGTGCGGAGACAGGGTCGGCCGGCGCAGTAGGTGGCCCATGGCCTTGTGGCGCCTCCGTCCTACGGCCCCGTGAGCGCGGCTTTGAGGGCTCCTTCGATGTCGGGGGCCGCGAAGGTGAAGCTGGGCTCCGGGAGTCGTTTCGGCAGTACGCGTGCGGTGCCGAGGACGTCCCTGGCCGTTTCGCCGCGCTTGGTTCGCAGTATGGGTGTGGGTGCGGAGACAGCGTTGACCGGCGCAGTACGTGGCCCATGGCCTCGTGGCGCGTGCGCTGCCGAGCACGTCACCAGGCCATTTTGCCGAGCGCGGTCCGCAGTGCGGGCGCAGCGTTGGCGGGTGCAGGGCGCGTCCCGTGACCGTGTTGAGCCCTACGGCTGTGTGAGCGCGGCTTTGAGTGCCCCTTCGATGTCCGGGAACGTGAACGTGAAGCCGGACTCCAGGAGTCGTTTCGGCAGGACCCGTGCGCTGCCGAGGACGTCCCCGGCCATTTCGCCGAGCGCGGTTCGCAGTACGGGGGCCGGTACGGGGAACAGTGTCGGGCGGTGCAGTACGCGGCCCATGGCTGTGGTGATCTCGCGGTTGGTGAGCGGGTTCGGGGCCGTGAGGTTGAACGGTCCGGACAGGTCGGCGTCGATCAGATGGCGGATGGCGGCCACCTCGTCGTGCAGCGCGATGTACGACCAGTACTGGCGGCCGTCGCCCATGCGTCCGCCGAGGCCCGCCTTGAACAGCGGGAACAGCCGGCCCCAGGCGCCGCCGCCGCGGGCCACGACGAGGCCCGTACGGGTGAACACCGTCCGTACGCCCGCCTCCCGCGCGGGGGCCGCGGCGCCCTCCCACTCCACGCACAGCTCCGGCAGGAACCCGCTCCCGGGCGGTGCGCTCTCGTCGACCGCCCGGTCGCCGGTCTCCCCGTAGTAGCCCATCGCGCTGCCGTTCACGAACACCCGCGGCTTCACGTCCAGCGCGGCGATCGCCCCGGCCAGCGCGGCGGTGCCGAGCACCCGGCTGCTGCGGATCCGCGTCTTGTACTCGTCCGTCCAGCGGTGGTCGCCCACACCGGCGCCGGCGAGGTTCACCACGACGTCGCACCCGGCGAGCGCGGCGGGATCCACGCGCCCGCCCTCCGGGTCCCAGCGGACCTCGTCCTTCGCCCGGGGCGCCCGGCGCACCAGCCGTACCACCTCGTGCCCGTCCGCGGTCAGGGACCGCACCAGGGCGCCGCCGATGAGCCCGGACGCACCGGCCACCGCGATTCGGGAACGTTCCATGGGCCCATTCTGCTCGGCGGACTCATAAGGTGGCCGTCATGCCGGTTCCGTTCATACGCCACGCAACCCTCGGCGACGAGGAGACACTGGGGCGCCTCGACCGTGTCACCTGGTCCCCGCTGCACTCCGTGCAGCCGCGCCCCCAACCGCCGTACGAGCCCTTCTACAACGAGCGCTTCGGGCCCCGGGACCATCTGGTCGCGGAGCTCGACGGGGAGGTCGTCGGCTACATCCGGCTGGCCCATCCCACCCCGCTCGTCTGCAACGCCCACGTCCGGCAGATCCAGGGCCTCGTCGTCGCCGAGCAGGCGCGGGGCGTCGGCGTCGGGCGGGCGCTGCTGCGGGCGGTGCGGGAGGAGGCCCGCAATCAGGGCGCGCGCCGGCTCACGCTGCGCGTCCTCGGCCACAACACCCCGGCCCGCAAGCTGTACGAGGCCGAGGGGTTCGTCGTCGAGGGGATCCTGCCCGGCGAGTTCCTGCTGGAGGGCGAGTACGTCGACGACGTGCTCATGGGGTGCAGTCTGTGACCCGCCCGCCCTACGACGTGACCAGGTCGCCCGTGTCCACCGACGCCGTCGCGTTCTCCGCGCGCCGGGCGTCGGAGGCCACCTCCGCCGCCGTCAGGACGTAACCCGTCTCGTTGTCGGACGTCGAGCGGGCGAAGACCACGCCGTAGACGCGGCCGTCGGTCGTCAGCAGAGGGCCGCCGGAGTTGCCGGGGCGGACGGTCGAGCGGATCGAGTAGATCTCGCGGGTCACCGTGGCATCGCTGTAGATGTTCTGGCCGGTCGCCTGCACCCGGTTCGCGACCGTCGCCGCCTGGAGGTTGAGGTCGCCGTCCTGCGGATAGCCGGCCACGACCGCCGAGTCGCCGCGGGCGGCGCCGTCGTCGAACTTCAGGACCGGCGCGCCCAGCCCGGGCACATACAGAACGGCCACGTCCCTGTTGGGGTCGAAGAGCACCACCCGTGCCTCGTACGTCCTCCCCACCCCGCCGATCCGCACGTTCGGGTCGTTGATGCCGGCCACCACGTGCGCGTTGGTCATCACATGGTCGCGGGCGTACACGAACCCGCTGCCCTCGCGGCCCTGGGTGCCGGAGACGCCCTCGATCTTCACCGTGCTGCGCTTGGCCGCGTCGGTGGCGCTCGCCGTGACGCTGTCGCCGGTGGGCTTGGCGACCTCGGCCGTCGACTCGTTCTCGAACGGGTTGAACACCTGCGGGAAGCCCGCCTGGGTGAGCGCGGAGGTGGCCCGGGAGAACCAGGCGGGGGTGGTGTCCGGCATGGCGTCCTGCACGGCACCGAGCAGCGCCGAGTCCCGGATCGCGGTCGTGAGCAGCGGCGACGAGGAGGCGCCCAGGACGCTCGCGGCGACCCAGGCCACGATCAGCACGGCGACCGAGTTGGCCGCCGCACCGCCGACCCCGTCGGCCACCCTGAGCGGACCCCGGTCCAGTTCCCGGCGCAGCCTGAGCGCGAGACGCCCCGCCAGCTCGTGGACCACGACGGCAGGGAGCAGCACGGTCAGCACCGCGGTCACCGTCGCCTGGGCCGTGCCCGCCGTCACCAGGTCCATCATCCAGGGCAGGATCCACACGCCGAGCACCGCGCCGCCCACGAACCCGGCGAGCGAGACACAGCCGGCCACCAGTCCGCGCCGGTAGCCCGATGCCGCGTAGGCCACGACCACCAGCAACAGCAGGATGTCGAGCAGGTCCACAGAGCCGCCTTTCTCTCAGACCCCTTAGTACGCGCGGGACGGCCCCAGTGATCAGCCACGCGCGCGTGCATGAGGAGAAACGCCCCGGACCAGGACGATGGTTCCACCGGGTGGCACAGCACACATCGCGGACGGAGCGGATCCGGCCGAGAGCGGAGCCCTGCCCGCCCGAAGACCGCGAGCCCCCCGTCACGCGCGCCGCGCCCAAGCGGCGGGGCCGCCCGTCTCCCGCGCATGCCGCTCGTCTGCCTGCCGGGGCTGGCCGGCGGCCTCGGACCGGCCCGGTGCACGGACGGCATCGGACACCCGGGCTCGAAACCCGGCCGGCACACCCAGCCGGCCCCGCGCCACGGGTATCGCCGCCCTCGGCACCTTCACCGCCCGCGATGGCGGGCCCGTCCTCACCTGCGCCGAGATACGCCCCCAGCGCCCGCTGCAGCACCTTGCCCCGGCTGCCCACCGGGCGCTTCCACTCGCCGAGGTACTCCACCGCCCGGCCGCCCACGCCCGTCGGTGAAACGGAGGCGGTTCAGCAGCCGGTTCCCCGTGAGGACTGGGGCGACGGAGCGCAGGTCGTCCGTCGTGACACCCGCCGCCCGCGCGTCGCACAGCATCCGCCACAACAGCGAGCTGCTGGGCCGCAGTTCACGCCCTCGGCGGCCGGACGCGGCGTAGGAGTGCCAGGCGCGGGAACCGACGTTGATCATGAGCGCGGCGGAGAGCACCTCGCCGTCGTACTCGGCGAGATACAGCCGCGACCGGTCCCCGTCCTGCCCTCGAACCAACCGACGCTCTCCGCCTGCCGGTCGGGCTTCACATCGCCCCACTCGGGGAACTGGAGGTGGCTCGCGTCGGGGTACCGCCGCAGCCGGGCCAGGTGTTCCTCGCGCGTGATCTCCCTTACGTACGGGCTGGTCATGGGCGGACCCTCACAGGATTCTCGTAGCCGCCTCACGGATCTTCCCGAGGCGCCCTCCCTATCGTCATGCACACGCACTGACTGGAGGTGGGGAAGTGAACAGTCACAGCAACACCACGCACAAGACCGAGGCCCGCTCCCGGACCGCCCACGGCCCCTGGGCGGCGCTCTGCGCGGCCGCGGCCGCCGTCCTGGGCCCGGCCGCCGTCACCGCGTCCGCGCTCGACCAGGCCAACGCCGCGCCGATGTACCACGCGGTCAAGGCCGAGCAGACGCAGGCGTACATCCCCTCGAACCCGACCCGCCGGCGCACGGCCTGACCCTCAGTCGGGGGTGCCGCCCGCGAGTCCCAGGAACTGCTCCCCGGACGGGTAGATGTCCACCCCGAGCCCGTTCAGCAGGCCCGCCGGCATGATGTAGTAGCCGGTCGTGGGGCCCCAGCCCAAACGCAGGCCGGTCGGCGCGGGGAGATCGCGGGGCGACCTGGGCGGACGGCCTGACTCTCAGTCGGGGGTGCCGCCCGCGAGTCCCAGGAACTGCTCTCCGGACGGGTCGATGTCCACCCCGAGCCCGTTCAGCAGGCCCGCCGGCATGATGTAGTAGCCAGTGGTGGTGACGATCTCGACCACCTGCCGGTCGGTGCTGCATTTTCCGGGGGATGACCCCCGGACCCCCAGCCCAAACGCAGGCCGGTCGGCGCGGGGAGATCGCGGGGCGACCTGGGCGGACGGCCTGACTCTCAGTCGGGGGTGCCGCCCACGAGTCCCAGGAACTGCTCCCCGGACGGGTCGATGTCCACCCCGAGCCCGTTCAGCAGGCCCGCCAGCATGACGTAGTAGCCGGTCGTGGTGACGATCTCGACCACCTGCCGGTCGGTGAAGCACGCGCGAAGAGCCGCCAGCGTGCCCTCGGACAGGGTGTGCCGGGACACCAGCTCGAAGGCCGCCCTCAGTGCCGCCGACTCGGGCTCGTCGAACTCCGGCCCGTCGGCGCGCCGTTCGGCCACCGCCGCCAGCTGCTCGGGCGTCACCCCCGCGTTCAGGGCGATCGGGCGGTGCTGGACGGACCCGTACGCGCACTGCGTCGCGGCCGCGACCGCCATCACGACCAGCTCGCGCAACCGGACCGAAAGCGTCGACTCGCGCAGTACGGCCAGGCCCAGCTCGATCGCCGGGCCCGTCAGCGGCGGGGCGTGCGAGAGCATGCGGAAGGCGTTGAGCGGCACGGGCAGCCGGGCGACGGCGTCGGACGGCCGCTCCGGGTACGGGATTCGAGCCATGGTCCCCCTCATCGAACCGGTCCCACCGGACCGCTGGTCCCAGTGAACCGGTGAAACGTCACTCCCGGAACCGTTCCCACAGTTTCGGGTAGCGCTCCGCCAGCACCCGCTCGTTCTCGAAGTCGAGCGGCGTGCCCGCCGGCTCGGAGGCCGCGGCCGGGATGCCCAGGTCGGGGGCGACGGTACCGGTGAGCTGCTCGTAGGCCTCGTCCGCCGCGTAGCCCAGTTCCTCCCCGTCCCCGTCGATCTCCTCGTCGAAGTCGTCCAGGAGGTCGGCCAGGGCGTCGGGCTGGTGCACGGCCCCCTCGTACACCTCCCGCCCCTGTCCGATCAGCCAGCACCGGAAGAAGTCGAAGGCGTCGTCGCTCGCCCCGTCGAGCAGCACCCAGGCGGCACCCCACAGATCCCAGCTGTACGCCCGGTTGTAGCGGGACTCGAAGTGCCGGGCGAAGTCCAGGACCGTCTCCGGGTCGAGCTCCACAAGCCGCTCCACCAGCAGGTCCGCCTGCTCCTCGGGGTCGCCCTCGGCGGCCTCGCGGGCGGCGTCCACCAGCTCCCAGAACTCCGACTCTTCCATCACGGGTCCAGCATCGGCCCTGGACGGGTGGGGCGCACGTGGAGTGTGGCGGATTGTTATGTCCCGTACAGCAGGCCCAGCCGTGCCGCGTCGTCGGCGAAACGCGCCCGCAGGCTGTCCGGCGCCAGCACCTCCACCTCCGGGCCGAGCCCCGCGAGCTGCGCATGGGCGACCTCCTCGGACTCCACGGGGAGCGTGACGGTCAGCCAACCGCCCTCGTCCGGGGTGCCAGCGGCCGCCAGTGCCTCCCGGGCGGAGACGGGATCGACGGCGTACGGCAGTCTCCGCGCCCCGGCCGCCGACAGCCGCACCACGACCTCGGCCCGCAGGATCGACCGCGCGAACTGCTCGGCCCGTTCCTCCCAGAAGGCGGGAAGGTCGAACTCCTCCTCGCGTACGAAACGCTCCGCGGAGGCGGCCACCGCCGTGAACCGGTCGATCCGGTAGACGCGGTACGGCCCATGGTCCTGCGCCACCCGCGCACACACGTACCAGACCCCCGCCTTCAGCACGAGTCCGTAGGGCTCCAGTTCCCGCTCCACCTCGGTCTCCCGGCTCCGGTAGCGGGCGGTGATCCGGCGGTCGTCCCACACGGCATCGGCCACGGCGGGCAGCAGCTCGGGTGCCTTCGGCTCCGTGAACCAGTTCGGCGCGTCCAGGTGGAAGCGCTGCGCGGCGCTCTTCGAGGCGTCGCGCAGGGAGGGCAGCAGCGCCGCCGACACCTTCAGCCGGGCCGCCGAGGCCGCGTCCTCCAGCCCCATCTCCCGCAGCGCCCCCGGCACACCGGACAGGAACAGCGCCTCGGCCTCACCGCGCGCCAGCCCGGTCAGCCGGGTGCGGTAGCCGCCGATGAGCCGGTACCCGCCGGCGCGGCCCCGGTCCGCGTACACCGGGACCCCGGCCTCCGACAACGCCTGCGCATCCCGTGTGACGGTCCGCTCGGACACCTCCAGCTCCCGAGCGAGCTCGGCGGCGGTCATGGAGGGCCGGGACTGCAGAAGGAGCACCATCTTGATGAGGCGGGCGGCACGCATGCGTTCATTCTGCCGAGGCTCTGCGGGTGGGGTACGTGGTCGGGTGCGGGCCCGGATGTGGCTGGTCGCGCAGTTCCCCGCAACCCTAAAAGAAGGGCACGCCTGGGCGGACCTGCTTTTGAGGGCGCGGGGCTGTATCGATATGCGGCTGCGCCGCGTGAGCGCGATCGGCCCCCACCGGCCCGCAGCCGACAAGCGACCGGAAAGCCGTGAAGGGGCCCACGGCCAGCCGCCGGGGCCCCTTCACCACCGCCGGGCCTACAGCCCGTACTTCTCCCGGGCTTCCTTCACGGCAGTCGCCTTCACCTCGCCGCGGCGGGCCAGCTGGGCCAGGGCGGCCACGACGATCGACTGGGCGTCGACGCCGAAGTGCCGGCGGGCCGCCTCACGGGTGTCCGACAGACCGAAGCCGTCCGCGCCCAGCGAGGAGTAGTCCTGGTCCACCCACTGCGCGATCTGGTCCGGAACCTGCCGCATGTAGTCGGAGACGGCCAGCACCGGGCCCTCCGCGCCGTGCAGCGCCTGACGGACGTACGGCACCCGCTCCTCGCCCCGCAGCAGGGCCGCGTCGGCCTCCAGGGCGTCGCGCCGCAGCTCCGTCCAGGAGGTCGCCGACCAGACGTCGGCCGCGATGCCCCACTCCTGCGCGAGCAGCTTCTGCGCCTCCAGCACCCAGTGGATCGCCGTACCGGAACCCAGCAGCTGGATGCGCGGGGCGTTGGCCACCGGCGAGAGCCCGGCCGACTCCGCCGTGTTGAAGCGGTACAGGCCCTTGACGATGCCCTCGTCGATGCCGAGGCCGGCCGGCTTCGCGGGCTGCGGCAGCGGCTCGTTGTAGACGGTGAGGTAGTAGAAGACGTTCGGGTCCTCGCCCGGCGCCGCCTCGCCGTACATCCGGCGCAGACCGTCCTTGACGATCGTCGCCACCTCGTACGCGAACGCCGGGTCGTACGTCAGCGCCGCCGGGTTCGTCGCGGCGATCACCGGCGAGTGGCCGTCGGCGTGCTGCAGGCCCTCGCCCGTCAGGGTCGTACGGCCGGCCGTCGCACCGACCAGGAAGCCGCGGCCGAGCTGGTCGCCGAGCTGCCACATCTGGTCGGCCGTACGCTGCCAGCCGAACATCGAGTAGAAGATGTAGAACGGGATCATCGCCTCGCCGTGCGTGGCGTACGCGGTGGACGCGGCGATGAAGTCGGCCATCGAACCGGCCTCGGTGATCCCCTCGTTGAGGATCTGGCCGTTCTTGGCCTCCTTGTAGTACATCAGCTGGTCGCGGTCGACCGGCTCGTACGTCTGGCCCTTGGGGGAGTAGATCCCGAGGGACGGGAACAGCGACTCCATGCCGAAGGTGCGCGCCTCGTCGGGGACGATCGGCACCCAGCGCTTGCCGGTCTCCTTGTCGCGGACCAGGTCCTTGATCAGGCGTACGAAGGCCATGGTGGTGGCCACGTTCTGCGTGCCGGAGCCCTTGTCGAAGGAGGCGAAGGCCTTCTCGGCGGGGGCGGGCAGGGGGGCGAGCGCGTGCGTACGGCGGGCCGGGGCCGGGCCGCCGAGAGCGGCGCGCCGCTCCTGGAGGTAGCGGACCTCGGGGGAGTCGGCGCCCGGGTGGCCGTAGGGCACCTGACCGTCGACGAACTGGCTGTCCGAGATGGGGAGTTCGAGAAGGTCACGCATCTTCTTGAACTCGTCCACCGTCAGCTTCTTCATCTGGTGGTTGGCGTTCTTCGACGCGAAGCCCTCACCGAGCGTGTAGCCCTTGACGGTCTGGGCCAGGATCACGGTCGGGGAGCCCTTGTGGTCGAGGGCGGCCTTGTAGGCGGCGTAGACCTTGCGGGCCTCGTGGCCGCCGCGCGAGAGGTGGAAGCACTCGAGGATCTTGTCGTCGCTCAGCAGCTTCGCCATCTCGGCGAGCGCCGGGTCCTTGCCGAAGAAGTCCTCGCGGATGTAGGCCGCGTCGCGCGTCTGGTACGTCTGCACCTGGGCGTCCGGTACCTCGCGCAGCCGGCGTACCAGCGCGCCCGTGGTGTCGAGCTGGAACAGCTCGTCCCAGGCCGTGCCCCACAGCGTCTTCACGACGTTCCAGCCCGCACCGCGGAACTGGGCCTCCAGCTCCTGCACGATCTTGAAGTTCGCGCGGACCGGGCCGTCGAGACGCTGCAGGTTGCAGTTGATGACGAAGGTGAGGTTGTCCAGGCCCTCACGGCTGGCGAGTGCGAGTGCCGCCGTCGACTCCGGCTCGTCCATCTCGCCGTCGCCGAGGAACGCCCAGACGTGGGACGAGGAGACGTCCTTGATGCCGCGCGCCGTCAGATAGCGGTTGAAGCGGGCCTGGTAGATCGCCGACAGCGGGCCGAGGCCCATGGAGACCGTCGGGAACTCCCAGAGCCAGGGCAGGCGCCGCGGATGCGGGTACGAGGGCAGGCCGCTGCCGCCGGCCTCCTGGCGGAAGTTGTCGAGGTGTGCCTCGGTCAGCCGGCCGTCGAGGAAGGCGCGGGCGTAGATGCCGGGGGAGGCGTGGCCCTGGATGTAGAGCTGGTCGCCCGAGCCGTCGGCCTCCTTGCCCTTGAAGAAGTGGTTGAAGCCGGTCTCGTACAGCCAGGCCGCGGAGGCGAAGGTGGC
This sequence comes from Streptomyces longisporus, assembly GCF_039532765.1. Lineage (NCBI taxonomy): Bacteria > Bacillati > Actinomycetota > Actinomycetes > Kitasatosporales > Streptomycetaceae > Streptomyces > Streptomyces longisporus. The sequence continues at coordinate 2,632 of NZ_BAAASG010000028.1, read as the reverse complement.
GATGTGGCCGCCGACGCCGTGTTTCGCGCCCCGGGTGACCATCGCGGCCGCGTTCCAGCGGTTCCACGCGGTGATCCTGCGCTCCATCTCCTCGTCACCGGGCACGCCCGGCTCGGCGGCGGTGGGGATGGTGTTGACGTAGTCCGTCTCGAGGAGCTTGGGCAGCGCGATACCGGTGCCCTCCGCGCGCTCCAGCGTGCGGCGCATCAGGTACGCGGCACGGTGCGGGCCCGCCGCCTTGGCGACCGCGTCCAGGGAGGCCTGCCATTCGGCGGTCTCCTCGGGGTCCCGGTCGGGGAGCTGGTCGAGCTCGCTCGGCTGGATGGCGTTGGGGTCGGTCATGTCGCCGCCTTCCTCAGTCGAAGGGGGTTCCCTCATCGGTAAAGGGTTCGGGGGTGCCCTTGGTCTTTGGCAGGACAGGGCTGAGGGCCCTGGTGCGGTAACACCGTGCGGCTTCCGCCGCGTGGCCCGCCGGTGACTCTAACTCCCTGATCGATGATCGATCAAAGGCTTGCAGGCAAAACTTCTCGATTACGAGAAAGTAGGCACGCGGTGCCTTTCGAACGGGCACCCGGTGCCGTGATTTTCGGGGGTTTCCGCAGGTGAGCGTACGTATGCTCGGCTGTGTCAGGCCCGCGGCGCGCACCCCAGCACATGCGCCTTCACCAGTTCCGCGATCCTCGGGTCACGCCTGCGGAACGCCTGGACGAGCTCCTCGTGCTCCTCCGCGTACGACTGCTGCACCGTCCCCAGCCAGCGGATCGACAGCGCCGTGAACACCTCGATGCCCAGGCCCTCCCAGGTGTGCAGCAGCACCGAGTTGCCCGCGGCGCGCACCAGTTCACGGTGGAAGGCGACCGTGTGCCGTACCTGGCCCGTGCCGTCGGCGTTGCGGTCGGCGTCGTAGAGGGCGACGACGTGCGGTTCCAGGGCCGAGCAGTCCTCCGCCAGCTTCTCCGCGGCCAGCTCCGCCGCGATCGCCTCCAGGCCGGCCCGGACCGGGTAGCTCTCCTCCAGGTCGGCCGCCGTCAGGTTGCGCACCCGCACGCCCTTGTTCGGCGCGGACTCGATCAGCCGCAGCGACTCCAGCTCGCGCAGCGCCTCCCGCACCGGCGTCTGGCTGACCTCCAGCTCGGTCGCGATCCGTCGCTCCACGATCCGCTCGCCCGGCTTCCAGCGCCCGCTGACGATCCCCTCCACGATGTGCTCGCGGATCTGTTCGCGCAGCGAGTGGACGACGGGCGCGGTCATGAGGGCTCCTTAGGGAGGGGCCGCCCATCGGCCCCTGGGGCGTTTGACGTTTAGACAATACGGCCGGTTCGCTCCGCGGGTGGGGCCGACGAGGGTGCTTTTCGTGCAGGTGAGACGAGACTTACACCTCCGGTGGTCGGGCGGGGGCGCCTATGAGCTCGGGCTCGACTGTTGTTCGCGGGTGCGGGTCAGTGGGGGTTGATCGCGCCCACGCGGCGGAGCCGCAAGTCGATTCAGCCCCGCGCCCCTTTTGGGGCGGCGCGGTCAGCCCTTTGCTGCACAATGCGACGGCGCCCCGCCGGGAGGAGATCCGGGCGGGGCGCCGTGCGGGCTGATCGGAAGGTCAGAGGCCGAGCTCGACCTCGAACTCGCCCGCCTCCAGGATCGCCTTGACCGCGGTCAGGTAACGGGCCGCGTCGGCGCCGTCCACCAGACGGTGGTCGTAGGAGAGGGTCAGGTAGGTCATGTCGCGGACGCCGATGACCGTGCCCTCCTCGGTCTCGATGACCGCCGGGCGCTTGACCGTGGCACCGATGCCGAGGATCGCGACCTGGCCCGGCGGCACGATGATCGTGTCGAAGAGCGCGCCGCGCGAACCCGTGTTGGAGATGGTGAAGGTCGCACCGGACAGCTCGTCCGGGGTGATCTTGTTGGCGCGGACCTTGCCGGCCAGCTCCGCCGTGGCCTTCGCGATGCCGGCGATGTTCAGGTCGCCCGCGTGCTTGATGACCGGGGTCATCAGGCCCTTCTCGGAGTCCACCGCGATTCCGATGCTCTCGGAGTCGAAGTAGGTGATCGTGCCCTCGGCCTCGTTGATCTTGGCGTTGATGACCGGGTGGGCCTTCAGCGCCTGGGCCGCCGCCTTCACGAAGAACGGCATCGGAGAGAGCTTGACGCCCTCACGGGCCGCGAAGGAGTCCTTCGCCTTGGCACGCAGCTTCATCAGACGCGTGACGTCGACCTCGACGACCGAGGACAGCTGCGCCTGCTCGTGCAGCGCCTTGACCATGTTGTCGCCGATGACCTTGCGGATGCGCGGCATCTTGACGGTCTGGCCGCGGAGCGGAGAGGCCTCCAGGGCCGGCGCCTTCTTGGCCGGAGCGGCTGCGGCGGCGGGAGCCGGAGCGGCGGCGGCGGCCTTCGCGGCCTCGGCGGCGGCGATGACGTCCTGCTTGCGGATACGGCCGCCGACGCCGGTGCCCTTGACGGAGCCCAGGTCGACGCCGTTCTCCGCGGCGAGCTTGCGCACCAGCGGGGTGACGTAGGCGCCCTCGTCGGTGGCGGCCGCGGCGGGGGCGGGCGCGGCCGGGGTCACCGGAGCCGGAGCGGCCGGCGCGGGCGCCGGGGCGGCCGGGGCCGGAGCGGCGGCGACCGGGGCGGG